>CAKZVD010000045.1 GCA_937922085.1 uncultured Tenacibaculum sp.
TTCAGTTTATAAAAAAGCCTTAAAACGATATTTAAACACTGTTTAAATATCGTTTTTTTATTTACTTTTGAATGTGATAAAAAATTTCAAAAAATGTACTTTTTATAGAAACACCTTGTACTTTTCATTTTCGCGATTATACTTCAAGTGAGTGTTTTATGTTTTAGGTAGTTCAATGTTATTTAAGAATTGAAAATAGTTGGTATAAAACTCTTTCTATAAGTTTTTTATATTCAACGGTTAAAAACGACCATTAATCGACCATTTATCTTCGAACGACCTAAAAAATAATTATATGACATGAATGAAGTGTAATTTAGCAGTGTAACTAATAAGTAATTAAGAAATAATCCCAAAATATATATAATATGAAAGTTTTTCAATTAATCAACTTAATTTTAACAAGTTTATCAAACATAGCTAATGCAGGATTAAAAGCTGAGAAAATTCCTGTTTATGTTGAAAAAAATAGAAGTCCCTTTTCTAAATAAAAGATATCCCCCAACATCTTAGATACCCCTTTATTACTTTTATTAGTAGTAAATCGATATAATCCCCAACAAAAAGGAACTCCTAGGAGTTCCTTTTTAAATTTTATATGTAGCCTTAAAAATATAGTATTTATTAACTAAACATTTTGGCAACTTTATCTGCTTTTCTACTCTCAGAATAATCGTAAAAACCTTCACCAGATTTCACTCCTAATTTACCTGCATTAACCATGTTAACTAATAAAGGACATGGAGCGTATTTTGGGTTTTTAAATCCATCATACATCACATTTAAAATAGACAAGCAAACATCTAAACCAATAAAATCAGCTAATTGTAATGGTCCCATAGGATGTGCCATTCCTAATTTCATAACAGTATCTATTTCTTTAACACCTGCAACGCCATTATATAGAGTTTCTATAGATTCGTTAATCATAGGCATTAAAATTCTGTTAGCAACAAAACCAGGATAGTCATTTACTTCTACAGGAACTTTATTAATCTTTTCTGTTAATTCAACAATAGTATCGTTTACAGCATCAGAAGTATTATAACCACGAATAATTTCAACCAATTTCATAATAGGTACAGGATTCATAAAATGCATACCTATTACCTTATCAGGTCTAGAAGTTACAGCTGCTATTTGAGTAATAGAAATAGAAGAAGTATTTGTAGCTAATATTGTTTCTTCAGAACAAGTTTCGTCTAATTCTTTAAAAATTTTAAGCTTTAAATTAATGTTTTCAGTAGCAGCTTCTACCACTAAACTAGCGTTTTCAACACCTTCTTTAATACTTGTAAAAGTAGTAATGTTTTTAAGGGTGTTTTCTTTATCTTGTTCAGTAATTCTCTCTTTAGCTACCATTCTATCTAAGTTTTTAGAAATTGTAGCTATTCCTTTATCTAAAGCTTTTTGAGAGATGTCTATTAATTGAACAGTATAATTAAATTGAGCAAATGTATGAGCAATACCATTTCCCATAGTACCTGCTCCAATTATTGCGATATTTTTCATGTAAAATTTAAATTTTGATAGTTGTTTGTTATTTAGAAAAACAATCAATTATTTGATGTGCAACTCGTAAAGCTTCTGCTCCTTGTGAAAGAGAAACAATCGGAGTTACATTATTGTTAATTGCATTAGCAAAAGAATCTAATTCATCTAAAATTGCATTGTTTTGATGTATTTTCGGATTTTCAAAATAGATTTGTTTTTTAATACCTTCAGCATTTTGTAATATAATAGCAAAATCATCTATTGTTTCTGGAGCATCTTTCATTTTTACTACTTCAGATTTTTTTTCTAAGAAATCAACAGAAATGTAGGCATCTTTCTGAAAAAAACGTGTTTTACGCATGTTTTTCATAGAAATTCTACTTGAAGTTAAATTAGCAACACAACCATTTTCAAATTCTATTCTAGCATTAGCTATATCAGGAGTTTCAGATATTACTGAGACACCACTAGCGTACACATTTTTTACTTTTGAATTTACTACAGAAAGAATAATATCAATATCATGTATCATTAAATCTAAAACAACAGGAACATCTGTACCTCTTGGGTTAAACTCAGCTAATCGATGTGTTTCGATAAACATTGGAGTATCAATAATCTCTCTTACAGCAGTAAAAGCAGGATTAAATCGTTCTACATGTCCAACTTGACCATGTACATGATTTTGACTTGCTAAAGTTTTTATTGCTTCAGCTTCTTGAATGGTATTGGTAATAGGTTTTTCTATAAAAATATGTTTCCCTTTTTCTATGGCTTGTTTGGCACAATTAAAATGAGATAACGTAGGAGTTACAATATCTACTACATCTACAGCATCAATTAAACTTTCAATAGAATCAAATAAATGGTATCCATATTCCAATGAAACTTTTTCAGCATTTGTTTCATCTGGATCGTAAAATCCTACTAATTCATATTTTTCAGATTCTTGTAATAAACGCAAGTGAATTTTTCCTAAATGACCTGCACCTAACACTCCAGCTTTTAGCATAAATAATAAAGTTATAAGTGATGACTAATTTTGTAAAGTCTATGGAAACAAAGATACATTTTTTTAAAGTTTATTTTTATTTTATATGATTTTCATAAATAAACTTGCTCAAGGAATTAAATTAGGTAATAGATGATTTCTATGTTTAGTTAAAGTGAATAAGTTACTAGTTGAAATTTATTGTAGTTGATGTTTTAAGTGTTGTTATTGAGTGTTTTAATAGGTTTTTTATGAGGAGGTTCCTTTTTTTAGGTAAAGACTTTAAATGTTTTTTACTTTTTTCTTTAATTGATGGTAGTTTAATGCAGTTTTTATATGTTTTTTTGAACTTAAAGTTCTGATAAAAGAATCTGAATTATTTAATTTTCTTTGAAGTGAAACAAATATTGTGAGAAATACTTAACAGTAAATAAGATAATTTTATTTTGAAATAATGTTTCTTTGAGAGAACTAAGTTTTATAGCAATAAGTTAGATGGGAATTTTGGTGTAACTATGCCGTAATATTGTTAACAAAATCATCCTTTATACAATAAAATGTGTCTCATACAAGAGATATGTTTTTTTTAATTAAAGTATCTTTGAGCACCTATTTATACCATGAAAGATACAACCAAACATCAGGGACTTAGAAATCAACTTGCTACTGTTTTAATGAGAAAAGGAATTGTAGATGAAGATGTATTAAACGCAGTTAGAAAAATTCCAAGACATCTATTTATTGATAGTAGTTTTGAAGATCATGCTTATCAAAACAAAGCATTTCCTATTGCAGCAGATCAAACCATTTCTCATCCATATACTGTAGCTTTTCAATCACAAGTACTAGAAATAGTACCAGGTGAGAAAGTTTTAGAAATAGGTACAGGTTCTGGCTATCAAACAGCTGTTTTACTAGAGTTAAATGCAGAAGTATATACTATTGAAAGACAACACGAGTTGTTTAAAAGAACCTCTTTGTTTCTGCCTAGAATAGGATATAAACCGAAGCGATTTATTTTTGGTGATGGTTATAAAGGATTACCAGAACAGGCCCCTTTTGATAAAATAATTGTTACAGCAGGTGCACCATTTATACCAAAACCTTTATTAGGCCAACTAAAAGTAGGAGGTAAGTTATTGATTCCAGTTGGAGACAAAACTCAGATTATGACTCTACTTATTAGAAAATCATTAAAAGAATTTGAAAAACATGAATTGGGTGACTTTAAGTTTGTGCCTATGCTAGAGAAAAAAAATTAATTATTAATTATTTTTTCAATTTCATGTTGTAGTTTAAGTTTGTCTTTATTGGATAGAGATGTGTTTAAAGAAATAACAGGATATATTTTATTGTTTTTTAGTTCAATTTTCAAACTTAATTCTTTAAAAATTGATTTAGATAATGTTATTTTTTTTATGTCTTTAATATCAAGTATTCTATTTGATGTACCTCCATATCTATTGGTAAATTCATTAATAATTAGCTGCCTTTTATTTAAAGTGCACACTATTCTTTTTGTTGTAAAGCTATTAATAGATAGCACCATAAACATGATTGTAGGAATTAAAAAAAGTCCATAAAAAAACAAATAAAAAATAAAATCTTTTATTGAGTTTAAACCATTATAAGTACCACTTATGAATAAAACAGTGATTGATAAAAGAAATAAAAAGAAAATACCATAAATGCCCCCCAAAATAAATGAAGTGCTTTTTTGTTGATGTAAGCTCAGTTCTTCCATTTTAAAATAAGATATTTTTGTGTAAAAATATTTAAATGTATTGATTTTATAATAATTAAAACTAAAGCCAAAATAATCTATTTTAAATTTGACCTTATGTTTGAAAAATAAAATTAGTTAAGAAGCGATAGTAATTTATCTTTATTAATCTCACAAAATAGTTGAAAATATGAACTTTAGTGTATTTCATTTTAACTTCTAAAAAGTTTATGGGATAAAACGAGTTTGTATCTAACACATTGAATTTGAAATTCTGCTGCACGATATTTTCGAATTATTGCGTACTGCTGACTTTAATCAGATTTAAAAACATAGGACTGGTCTAGTTCTTTTTTTGAATTAAAATTATTTCTTATTTCATTTTTCTTCTTTATAGATCCAGTTAACTCCTCATATGATTAAAAAACTTACACTAACTCAAAATAACTTTGAACCTTAAAAAGCATGTCATTTACATGCATAAATATTAAATAAAAAAAAATGTAAATTAAAATGAAAACTAATATTCTTACGGCATAAAACTTTTTTTTATCATCATGGTTCTTAAGTAAAAACTCATGTGTTATGATTAATAAAATACCTGTTGTAGCTCCAAGAGTAGGTGATACATAAAAAAATAAAGCACCATCACCCCAACCCCTAGTTTTGAAAGTTATGTATATATAAAAAAACAAGACAGATAAAATAGTTGATAAAGTAACGAATAATACATACTTAAATACTTTTTTCATATTGTATTAGGTTAAAAAACTTTAATGTAATTCTTTTTTTGCTGAAGTAAAATTGTTTCTTAATTTTTCTAAACCTTCCCGTAAGTTTTAATATCTTAATCTATGGGGTATAGTTGTAAAATGAGTTAAACTCTCAGTGTATTAATTTTTATTCAGTTGTAGAATTAGCTTTATTTTGATTTAACTATAGATTATTGGCACTGAAAACTATGTAGAGTAATTGAAAAACATGAATTAAAAGATTTTAATTTTGGACTTATATTACAGAAGAAGAATTAAAAACACAACTCAATAAAATTGTAATAATCTTTTATTGAGTTTAAGCCATTATAAGTACCACTTATGAATAAAACAGTGATTGATAAAAGAAATAAGAAAATAAGACCGTAAATTATACTAAAAACAATTGAAATACTTCTTTGTTGATATAAGTCAAATTCTTTCATTATTTAAATAGAACAATTTTTTTATGATAAACTTTTGTGTGAAAAATTAATATCCTATGTAATTAGAACCAATAATACATGGTTTAAATATTTATAAATTATAATAACATCTTTCTAGAGAATAAATTGTTATTATAAAAAAAAATCCGCTAAACAAGCGGATTTATTGAATTTGGTATGAAACGATCAATTATTCAACTGTTGCATCTGCAACAATAACTTCTGGTTGATGGTTTTGTTGAATTTTCTTCGTTTTTGTATTTTGAGATAAACCACAAGGAGCCGTGCTACCACAAGATGTTAAACCTAAGAAACCAACGATACAAATTGCAATAAATACTACTTTTTTCATGTTGTTTTTAATTTAGATGCTAAATTTACAAAATTTTAATCAATTTATCAGAATTAATCTTCTCTTCAATAACGTTAAAACCTACCATCTTATTTTGAATGTCAGTTAATAAATCTTCAGTAATAGGATTACCATCATTCCATTCAGTAATTGATAACCATTTTTGAATGTCTTCTAATTGTTGTTCGTATCTAATAGAGAGTGTTTTATCAATATCGTCTATTTGTTTAAAGTCTGTTGTGCAATTATTAATAATATCTAGTACTTGTTTTATTTTTTCAGGATGATTCTTTAAAACTTCATCTCTAATTGCCACAACAAAACATGGCCATGGAGTAGGGCAGTCACCTAATCTTCTAAAAGTACCTTCATCAACAAGAGGTTTTGTTGTAAAGTGTTCCCACATAAAGTAATCAGCTTCTCCGTTAGTAAGCGCATCAATACCTCCTTGTAAGTTTTTAACGACTTTGAATTTTAATTTACTAAGATCCCAACCATTGTTGTAAGCATTTACAATCGCCATTAAATGAGAACCAGATCCAAATCTACTAATTGCCACAGTCGCATTTTCTAAATCATCAATATTTTTAAATTTAGAGTTAGCGCCTACATGTATTCCCCAAATCAAGGGGCTTTTTACAAAAGTTTGAATAATTTTAGAAGGATTTCCATTAATAATGTCTTTAATAATTCCTTCGGTTAAAACAATAGCGATATCTATTTCTCCTTCTCGCAAGGCTTTACACATAGCTCCAGTTCCGCCAGGAAAATCTTGCCATCTTAAATTAATATCTTGTTTTGTGTATTCTTTATTTTTTAAAGTAATGTACCATGGATAGTTAAAATGTTCTGGAACACCACCAACTTTTAAACTCAACATTTATTTTACTAATTTATCTAAAGTATATATGATTAAATCTTCTATAACTTTATTGGGGTTTTTACTAAAAGTACCATTAGCTCTATTGGCTATAATAGCATTCATAGAACAAGCATTATGTCCTAGTAATTTAGACAATCCATAAATAGCAGAAGTTTCCATTTCTAAATTGGTAACTTTTGTATTTTTAAATAAGAAAGAATCAATTTTTCGATTCAGGTCTTTATCTTGCAAAGGAAGTCTTAATACACGGCCTTGTGGACCATAAAAACCACCAGCAGTGGCAGTCATTCCTTTAAAAGTTTTTTCTGAAGATAATTTGCTTTCTAATTCATTAGAAGAAGAAATAACAATTGGATCAGATTTTTTAGAAGACCAATTGGTTTGCTTTATGAATTCGTTTTCTATTTCTGAATGAGAAATATTTTCAATTTGATAAGAATGTAGCATTCCATTTAAATCTAGAGCAAAAGAGCTTATCAAAAAACTATCAATAGGTATATCATGTTGCAAAGAACCAGAAGTACCTATTCGAGTAATGTTTAATTGCGTATGATTTTCTTTAATAACTCTAGTTTCTAAATTGATATTTACTAAAGCGTCTAGTTCATTTAAAACAATATCTATATTATCTGGACCTATTCCTGTAGAAATAACAGTAATACGCTTTCCTTTATAAACACCAGTTGTAGTTTTGAATTCTCTTTTTTGGGTAGTAAATTCAATACTATCAAAATGTTTGGTTACTTTATCAACTCTGTGTTGATCTCCAACAAAAATAATGTCGTTAGCAATGTGTTCTGGTTTTAAATTTAAATGGTATATACTTCCATCTGAATTTAAAATAAGTTCAGAATTTTTAATATTCATTAAGATGTTAATTTCAGCAGCTTATCATTTGCATTTACATATAAATAGCTGTATTTTTTTGCTCCGCCAAGATACGAAAAATCAGAACGAATATCTCTATAGTAGTTTAATTGCTTTTTTAATACTTGTTTTCCTGTTCTACTTAGTTTTACAGGAGAAAAAGAGGTAAATAGTTTCTTTAACTCATTTAATTTATTGACATATTGTATGTCTCCAAAACCATAAATGGTTTCGTTTTCAAGTAATTTTTTTAAGAATAAATCTTTGTTCTCAAATACTTGTTGACTAGCTGTTTCAATAATTCGATTTTCCACTTGATTTAATCCGTTCTCAATAGAAGGAAATCTTAGTAAGTGTGCTTTAATAGCGTCGCCTAAATAAATGAAAGGAGAAGAAGGGTTGAATTTATAAACAGTTTCTAAACGTAAAGGACTATCTGAACAATATAATTGCCATATATAATCAGCATATTCTATATCATCTTTAGAAAGCTCTACTCTATTTTTATATAAATTAGTTAGCTTCTGTTTTGTTAAGTCAGAAAAACCTATTGAATTTTCATTACCATCAATTTTTCCACTTTGAACAAGTGTTACTTTTCTACCTTTTCTATAACGTTTTAACCAACTAACAACAGCAATCATGTTTACTTGACAGAATAAATCAGAATCAAACCATAAAATAATTTCATCCTGGTTTTGTTTACATAAATTTCTGTATTCTTTTAAAGTAAAATCAATAAAAGTTTTTTTAGTAATCTTATAGGAAGTGTTTAAAAAATCAAAACGTGTCTTCCAAAAATCTTCACTACCAACATCTGTAGTAGTTCGTCCTTCACAAAGCATTTCACGCCATGTTATAATTTCACCTTCAATATTTAAGTTGTTTAAAATATTAGTAGTTATATCGCCGTTAGTAATATGTAAATGAGAACTCATGAAAGGGGCTTAAAAAATATTTGTCAATAATAATAAAAAAAAACAATACTTTGTGAATATTATTTCGATACTATTTTATTTTTAGGTATTTTGCTGTATTATTGTTAAAAAAATAAATATTATTAAATAGTGTTTGGTTGAAAATATAGTTTATAATATGAATTAACCACCCACTCTTTTAACCTTAAAGCCTTTATCTTTAAGTAACTTCATTATTTGGTCTCTGTAATCTCCTTGAATTATTATTTTTTCATCTTTAAAACTTCCTCCTACAGATAAAAATGTTTTTATCTCTTTTGCTAGTTTTTTAAAATCACTTACAGCTCCATTATAACCCTCTATAATCGTAATAGGTTTTCCTTTTCTTTTTTCATATTTACAAATAAGTGGTTCATCTTGTAACCAAATATCTGGTTTTTCTTCTGCTTTAGGAGTTTCAAATTTATGCTCTGGGAATAAATTTTTTAATTGATCTTTTAAGTCCATTTTATTTAATTAAGCCTAATTCACGTAAACGTTCATTTAAAAATTCTCCTGCAGAAATATCTTCAAATTGTTTTGGGTTTTTATCGTCAATACAATTCTCTAAAACATCTAATTTCATATCAGAAATAGGATGCATAAAAAATGGAATAGAATATCTAGAAGTTCCCCATGATTCTTTAGGAGGGTTTACAACACGATGAATTGTAGATTTTAATTTATTATTACTATGTCTAGAAAGCATGTCTCCAACATTAATCATTATTTCATCGGGTTGTGCAATTGCATCAATCCATTCTCCTTTATGGTTTTGTACTTGCAATCCTTTACCATGAGATCCCATTAATAGAGTAATTAAGTTAATATCTCCATGGGCAGCAGCTCTAACAGCTCCTTTAGGTTCTTCAGTTATAGGAGGGTAATGTATAGGTCTTAGAATACTATTTCCATTTAAAATATATTCATCGAAATATTCTTCTTTTAAACCTAAGTGTAATGCTAATGAGCGTAAGACATATTTAGCTGTTTTTTCTAGCATTTTATAAGTTTGTTTTCCAACCTTATTAAATTCAGCTAATTCGTTTACAGTTACATTCTCTGGGTATTCTTTTTCTAATGAAGGATTATTTTCTACATACTGACCAAAATGCCAGAATTCTTTTAAATCCCCTTCTTTTTTTCCTTTAGCACTTTCTTTTCCAAAAGAAACATATCCTCGTTGTCCTCCAATACCAGGTATTTCATATTTCTGTTTTGTTGCTACAGGTAACTCAAAGAAGTTTTTAATTTCAGTATATAAATTTTCTACGAGTGTATCATCTAAAAAATGACCTTTTAAAGCTACAAAACCAATTGTTTCGTATGCATTTCCTATTTCGTTAATAAATTTTTGCTTCTGATCTTTATTGTCAGATAAAAAATCTCTTAGGTCTACACTTGGTATTTTATTCATTGTAGTAGTTTTTTCTATTGTATAAAGTTACTAAAAAAGTGTTATTTGTAATAGTTATTTTTTTGAAAAAGGAATTAAATATGAAATTGAATAATTAAAACCAAAGCCAGTATTACTAGCGAATACTCTATTAAAACCCGGAGCATAAAGTGTTTTAAAACCAGGCTGATCATCTATACTTAAAGCTATTTTATAAGAACCATGAAAGCCCATAAATAAATTTTTAAACGTTTCAGCTTTAATTCCTAATTGAAATTCAAACCAATGTGCTTTTAATCCGCTTTCAGAAATAGGTGTTGTAATTCGTTCTGTTGGAAATTCAATATCTACATCACTATCTCCGGTAGAAAGATTAGGAGTATAGTTATTCAATGTATGCTCAAAAATGGCAAATCCGTATCTACCTCCAACATAAATTTCATTATTCATATCTAACCAATTATTATAAGTATTATAATTAGCACCTAATCTTATGTAACTTCCTTTAGAGGTAGAAGTAGTAAAATCTTCAAAAGTAATTTCTTTCTCTCTACCTATTTCACCAGCTGCATACCATCTTCTTGTTAATCGGTAATCAGCTACTAATTCTAAACCAGTATAACTTTTATCAATAAAACCCAAACCGGGTTTACTTAAATCTATACCTATGCGTAAACCATAACCGGTTTTATATACAATGGTATCTTTTTTTGCAGGTTTTTTTTTAGAAAATCCATTTTGAGATACTCCATTAACAAAACAAAAAAAGAGAAGTAAATTAATGAAAGATGTTAACGTGCGCATTGTCTTGTGTTTTTATAGATTCAACTTGGTCTACAGATAATCGATCTATCCATCCTGTTTTTTCAAATGAAACATTATTGAAGATGACTCTAAATCCACACGATCTAGAAACAAAATCATCTTCAGTATCATATTTTATAGTTAAAGTAGCTATTTCATTATCAGCTAAAGTGCCAGTTTCAGTTTCATTTCTCTTCAATATATATACAGTTTCTTTTGCATTTGTATTTAAAGGAATAGAAATACTATTTTCAGAACGATTCATAAATAAACTATCTGTTTTTCCTTGTGCTATAACTGAAAAGTGGGTGACATTTTTAAGCTCATCTACATTACTTTTATCATAAAACTCTAATACAAGATTTGGTGTAATAGGATTAAGAGTACAAAAATCATCTTTATCACAACTAGTTATGATGGAAAATAGGATTAAAATTGCTATAAAACTTTTTTTCATTATTTAAATTAAAACAATACGCTTCAAAAGTAAGCATAATTGCGAATAGTTAATGGTTAAAATATACCTAATAGTAGGGATGCTTAAACGTTTTAATAATTTATTTATTTACAAAAGGGAAATATAAAAACTTTAAACATGAAAAAAAATATACTTTTTTTATTTATGCTAGTAAGCATGTTAACAATTAATGCAGTAGAAAATGACGTTAAAAACGCCAAAGAATCTTTTTTCGGAAAGAAAAAAGTAGAGTTAGGAGTTTCAGAAAGTGATGCAGAAATTTTTATAAATGGGAAATTAGTAGGTAAAGGAACAACAATAGTTACGGTGCCTAAAGGAGATTGTGTAATGGTAATTGTTAAAAAAGTGGGGTATTTAACAGAACGAATTGAGTTTTGTAATAAAAAAAATATGACAAAGCCTCCAAAATCATATTATGTAGAGATGAAGAGAGATGATGCTTATGATGCTTCTGTACAAACGGATATCGCAAACATTGACATAGAATTGAAATGTGAGCGGTTAAGTAAGGATAAGGCATGGAAATTAATTAATCAAATTGTTTTAACCTACATAGATGTTATAGAGATGACTGATAAAGAAACAGGATATTTAAGAACCGCTTGGTCTTTAAAATCGTTTATTCAAAATACAGTAAGAACTAGAATGATTGTAAAAGAATCTTCTTCTGAGCCTTTAATTTTTAAAGTAAAATTAATTTCTGAATCTTCAGGATTACCATTAACGAGTGTAAAAAGTGATGAATTATATAAGGAGTGGGATCGTGTTTTAAGATCGTATTCAGATGTAATAAGTGAATTTCAAGCGAGAGTTAAATAAGGGAAATATTTGCTGAATTAAAAAAGATGAGAAAAAAAGAGCTCCTTACATGGAGCTCTTTTTGTTGTTTTATTTTTCAAATAACACGACTGTTTCTATATGCGCTGTATGTGGAAACTGATCTACCAAACTTATTTTTTTAATCGTATAGCCAGCTTCATTTAAGAGCTCTGTATCTCTAGCTTGTGTAGCAGGATTACAAGATACATATACCATTCTATCGGCATTTAAATGAATTATCTTTTTAAGTGTTTTTGGAGCTATTCCTGCTCGGGCAGGATCTAAAATAATAGTTCTAATTTTATTTTTGTATTCAGCATGTTCAGTCAAAAACTTACCAACATCAGCAGCATAAAATTCTAAACCTTCAATTGAATTTCGTTTGGCATTTTTCTTTGCATCTTCTATAGCAGAAGCAACAATATCTACTCCAATAATTTTAGTATTTGTACTTTTTGAAGCTAAAATTTGTCCAATAGTTCCTGTTCCACAAAATAAATCCATCACCACAGTATTGTCAATAGCTTCTTTGTTTTCTAAAGCATAATCAATTACTTTAGTGTATAATTTTTCAGCAGATTTAGGATTTGTTTGAAAAAAGCTTTTCATGCTAATTTCAAAATTTAAGCCTAATAATTCTTCAACAATTTTGTCTTTTCCGTATACCAAATCAATACTACCAGAAGTAGCAATAGTTCTATCACCAACTTCATCATTAATAGTATGTAATAAACCAGCTAATCGTTCGCCAAAAATATCTTTTAAGAAACTAGCAAAAGTGTTTAAGTTAAATTTTGGTAAATCACCAGATGTAGTTACTAAATTAAATAGAAGTTCGTTTGTTTTATAAGATTTACGAACTACAAAGTATCTAAAAAAACCTTCTCTTTTAGGTCCATGCCATGGGTTTAAACCAGTATCTTGACAGTATTTTCTAATCTTTATTAAATTATCCTCAAATTGAGCATCAAAAAGACCACTGTCTTTGTCCAAGTTTTCACCCATCCACCATACACCACGTCTTTTAAAACCTAATGTAAATTCATCGACATCTGTCTTTAAATTTTTATCATAACCAATGGCAGAAAAACCATATTCCATTTTATTTCTATAATGAAATACATTTGGAGAGGTTACAAATTCATCAAACACATCTTCTATATTAGTAACTTTTCCTATTCTCTTAAAAAGAGACATGGTACTTTCATACTTATATTGATGTTGTTTTTCTATTGGAAGTTGAATGTAAGGAGCGCCAGGTATTTCTTGATACGGAACTGGAACTTCATCTTCAGAAGATTTTAAAACATCTATAAGTTTACATTCAGCATATTTCTTACTCGATTTTTTTACTTGTGCTTTTACAAATTGCCCAGGAAGTGTATTAGGAATAAAGACAACAAATTCACCATGTTCATTTCTAACACGACCAATTCCTTTTCCTCCAAAAGCATAATCTTCAATTAAGATTTCAATAATTTCTCCTCTTTTTACAAACTTATTTCGTTCTCTACGTGGCATTCTTCTGAAATTTATTAAGCTGCAAAATTAGAAAAAGTTATGTTTTGAATCCCTTAATCTTAGAAATAAAATATTTATTTTAATAAAAAATGAACCTTTTAAGAAATTAAACGTCTCTATATTGAAATCAATGAAGATTAATTTGGAAGATTTAATAGATGCAGATTTGGTGATAGAATATCAATCTGGAAATAAAAAAGCATTTGCTGTTTTGGTAAAACGATGGCATTTAATATTCTGTAAAATAGCATATAGATATGTTAAAGATGCAAGTCTCTCTAAAGATATAGCACAAGAAAGTTGGACGAGTATTTTAAATAAAATAAAGACCTTAAAAGATCCAAATAAGTTTAAAAGTTGGGCAATAAGTATAGTGAATAGGAAAGCAATAGATTTTTTAAGAAAATCGAATAGAAAACGTACGAAACTAACTTCGTATTATCGTGAAAACTATAGCGCATTGAATTTAGAGGAAGATAAAAATGAAGATATAGAAAAACAAATAAGGATTAAAGTGCAATTAAAGAAAGAAATAGAGAAGTTGTCTTATAACCAGCAAATGATCATTAAACTATTTTATTTAGAAGAATACTCTTTAAAAGAAATAAGTGAATTACTAAAAATATCTATTGGAACAACAAAATCTAGATTGTTTCATGCAAGAGAAAAGTTAAAATCAATTTTAAAACATTAAAACATGAATACAACAAAAGACATCGATAAATTAATAAAAGAAACATTATCTGAAGAAGAGGCTAAATTTTATGATCAGTTAGAAGAACAAAATATTATTGAAATGATATTCGGAATTTTTTCTGGTAAAAATAAATGGGTAAACATACTAATGAGTATTGTTCAAGTTTTATTTTTTGTAGTATTTGTGTATTGTGCTATTCAATTTTTTAAAACAGAAGAAACAAATGAATTAATAAAATGGGGAGTAATAGGCGCCATTAGTATTATGGCATCTAGTTTATTGAAATTGTATACTTGGATGCAAATGGATAAAAAAGCAATTTTAAGAGAAGTTAAACGACTTGAATTGTTGGTGATTTCAATGCAAATGAAATAAATTGTTTTAATCGCAGGACGATAGTTAAGGGTTAAATCCTCGAGATTTGACTGAAAATGGAAAAAATATTACAGATACTTTGTATACTTAAAGTTAAGTAGTTTATTAAAGTAATTGTAAATAAAAAACACACCTCAAAAGAGGTGTGTTTTATTTATATTTTTGAAAGTTTATTTCTTATTAAACTTGTCTAAAATCTTTTCCATTTGCTTACCAGCAGCAGCACGACCACCTAAACCGAAAGATAAAACTACAGTTAAAGCTACAGCTCCTAAAGTAATACCAAATGCTAGGTTAATAATATCATCTGCAATACCCATTCTACGTAAACCAATTGCTAAAAAGATAGCTAAGATTGCAACTCTAATAATGTTACCAATAAAAGGATTGTTATCTGATTTTAAGAAGTTTTTAGAAGCAACATTAGCAATCCAATTACCAACTGCTAATATTAATAATCCGAATAAAATATTACCACCTAATTCTACAATTGTATTCATCATTTCAGATAATCTTGTAAATTCTAATTTATCTATAGCAGTCATTAAACCGAATAAAACAATAAAAGCATATACAATATTTGAAATCAATTTTTCAATATTAGTACTTCCAGTTAAAGAAGTTAAACCTGCTTTTTGCATTACTTGATTAATATTTAAGCTATCTAATAAATCTCTAATTAATTCACTTAAAAATCTACCACCAATTACAAAAATGATCATGATAATAGTAGCAACTAATACTTTAGGAATAGCCTCAAAGAAACTTTGTAACATATTACTTGCAGGAGCAGAGATTGCTTCGAAATTTAAAATGTTTAAAGCAACAATTAACAATGGTATAAAGATGAAAATAAAAACTATTTTCTTTAATATAAGTACTAAATTTAAGTTTTCTGGTAACCTTAATTTAGGAGCAAATTTCTTAATAGTTTCTCCAGAAAGTTCTACTAATTCAGAAACTATAGTTGCTAACATATAACCAATATAACCAACTAAACCAGCACCAATAATATTAGGAATGAAGCTTGTAAATCCTTTTAAAAGATCTCTTACAGGTTCTAGTACGGTTGTCATACCTAATTTTTGTAAAGCAAGCATGAATACAAAAATCATTACTAGGTAGTACACTAATTTACTAATTAAGGTACCAATATTTACTTTGTCATTATTTAGCTTTTGGTCTATTTGAGATTTATGAAAAACTTTTTTTATTAGTTTTCTAATAAGTCCAGCTACAAACCATCCAAGTATAATAATAAGTATGGCGCTAATAGGTCCGCCAAAGGAACCTGTAATGTCATTAAAGATGTCTAAAATTTGTTTCATGATATAGTTGATTTTTGTTATTATACTTAATTAGACCGTTTTAGTAAATAAAAGTCACTTAAGAATAAGATTAATAAAAGGTTAATTAGGTAGAGAAGTCGTAGTTTTACTGTTTAACTCTCTGTCTTTAAATTTACTTAAAATTTTATTTTTTATTGTGTTTTTTTGTTAAAAAAATAAATTTTAATAATTTAAAACTGATTTTTTTAAATTATTATTGCGAATAAAATATCGATTTGCCGTTTTAAAAAGTATTGTTAGTGTTTTGAAGGTTTAAAAAAAGTATGGGGTTTATTAATTTCAGAAATTATATAAAAATAGCTTCTAAAAGCTTTTTAAGAATAGGTAAATAGTGTTATTTTGCACAACTCTTAGGGATGATTTCTTTCCCACGCTGAATTTTCGATTCTTCGAAAGGATAAAGGTAGATAAGGAATGGTTATTTTATAAATTAAAAATATTAGAAAATGGCTGTTTTAGAACAATTAACTTCGCAACAGGCGATCGATTTAGAAAACAAGTATGGAGCACACAATTACCATCCACTACCAGTGGTTTTGAGTAAGGGAGAAGGTGTGTATGTATGGGATGTAGAAGGTAAAAGATATTATGATTTTTTATCCGCATATTCAGCAGTAAATCAAGGACATTGTCATCCTAAAATTGTAGATGCAATGGTAAACCAAGCAAAACAATTGACATTAACTTCTCGTGCATTTTATAATGACATGTTAGGGCGTTATGAAAAACTTGCAACAGATTTTTTTGGTTTTGATAAGTTATTACCGATGAATACTGGTGCAGAGGCTGTAGAAACTGCTTTGAAAATATGTAGAAAGTGGGCTTATGAAGTAAAAGGAATTGATGAAAACGAAGCACAAATAGTTGTTTGTGAAAATAATTTTCATGGTAGAACAACAACAATTATATCTTTTTCTAATGACCCTGTAGCTCGTAAGAATTTTGGTCCATTTACAAATGGGTTTATAAAAATTGAATACGATAATTTAAAAGCATTAGAAGAGGCTTTAGAGAGTAATAAAAATATAGCAGGTTTTATGGCTGAACCTATTCAAGGTGAAGCTGGAGTTTATGTACCTTCTGAAGGATATTTAGCAGAAGCTAAAGCATTATGTAAAAAGCATAATGTATTATTTATAGCAGATGAAGTACAAACTGGAATTGCACGTACAGGTAGGTTGTTAGCTACTTGTGGTAATTGTTCTTGTGAAAATAAAAATTGTTCTGGAGAGCCTGAAGTAAAAGCTGATATTTTAATTCTTGGTAAAGCTTTAAGTGGAGGGGCTTATCCAGTATCGGCTGTATTAGCAAATGATGCTATTATGAATGTAATTAAACCAGGAAATCATGGTTCTACATTTGGAGGAAATCCTGTTGCTGCTGCTGTAGCTATTGCAGCTTTAGAAGTTGTAAGAGATGAGAAGTTAGCAGAAAATGCAGATAAGCTAGGTAAAATATTTAGAGAAGAATTAGGCAAATTAGTAGAAGAAACGAAATTAGTAAATTTAGTAAGAGGAAAAGGTTTACTAAATGCTATTGTAATTAATGATACTGAAGATAGTGATACTGCTTGGAATATATGTATGAGACTTCGTGATAATGGTTTATTAGCTAAACCTACACATGGAAACATTATTCGTTTTGCACCGCCTTTAGTAATGAATGAAGAGCAATTAAAAGATTGTATTTCAATTATAAAAAAGACAATTTTAGAGTTTGATAAGTAATATTTATTTAAATAAATATAAAAGAGTTATTTGTGAAAAATAACTCTTTTTTTGTTTCTAGTAATTACTTTTATGGTGATTGAAAAAAAACGTTTTTAATTTTTAAAGAAAAGAATAGAGAGATGGTCTTCAAGAATTAATAAACAGGTTTTTGAGTTAAAAAGAATGTTTAAAAAAGAAGGAGAGTCACTTACTGATAAAGAATATAAAACACTTAAGTTTTCAATAGAGTTATTGTGATTTTAAGGTGTTATTAAATAATTCACATAATACTTAGTTCTGGAAAAAGTATAAAGAAAAAAGTAAATTGATTTAATATAAATCAAAAAGTTCAAGGATACATATTATTATCCTTGAACTTTAAAATATAATTATTTAGTATTAAATAAAAGAAATAATTATTTCTTAATTATTTTCTTGGTTATTGTACTGTTAGAATCACTAATTTTAACAAAATATATACCAGTTGGGTAATTAGATAAGTCTATTCTTGCTCTTTCACTATTTAAATTATTAGATTTATGAATAAGTATACCAGTACTATTAAAAACTTTAATAATCACTTCTTTTTCAATTGTGTTAAGTTTAAGTTCAAAAACACCATTACTAGGGTTAGGTTGAATCGTAATATTATTTTCAAATACTACTTTGTTAGGTTTTAGTGTGTCCTTTTCTAGTGAAGTAGTTCGATTACCGTAGTATTTGTTACAACAATTAGTATCCCATTTAGGATTTGTAGATGAAGATGTTGAATAAGCATGATCATTATTTATTTTCTCGGTTACATACGATTGATTAGGGTTACCATAGACTTCCCAATATGCTAATAAATTATTTGTTCCTTGAGGTAAACTAGTATATTGATCTTTGTTAATATCAGATTGCTTTCTAGCAATATTCCATATTCTTATTTGAGAAATGTTTCCTTCAAAATTAGTGTTATTAGGAGAAACAAGATCTTTACCTATAGTTGTAGGATTTGATGAGTATACACTAGGATTTCCTGAAATAGTTCGTTTTCCAAATAATTGTCCATCAGCATAGAATAATAATTCGTTACCGTTTCTAGTAATAGCAACATGATGACAGTCTTTATCTAATAAACTACTGTTATAAGTACCATTGTTAAAAACTAGATAATTTTTACCTCCAATTTGAACGTTTAACATTTTGACATTTGATCCGTTCCATCTATTATGAAATGAAAATAAAATTCCGTTTCTAGATGTTGATCTATTAGAAAAAATTGTTGGATGTGCTTGTTGTAACGATTCATCTGCATTTACTACAGCTTCAATTGTAAAATTACCACTTCCAATAGTATTAAGAGCTTGACTGCTTGATTTTAAATGATCATCGTTACCATCAAAATTTAAGCAAGCATTGCTGTAATTTGGACAACAATTATCAATCCATTCAGGTGTTGTATTAGTAGATATCCAATATGCATGGTCATTATTGATTTTTTCAGTAACATATGATTGTTGTGGGCCGTTATACATTTCCCAGTATGCCATTAAATTATTTGTTCCTTGTGGAAGTCTTGAATATTGATATTTGTTAATGTCAGATTGTTCTCGAGCAGTATTCCATATTCTTATTTGAGAAATATTTCCTTCAAAATTAGTGTTGTTAGGAGAAACAAAATCTTTTCCTATTGAAACAAAAGTAGATGAAGATATATTAGGGTTTCCTGAAATGGTTCGTTTACCAAATAATTGACCATTGGCGTAAAATAGTAGTTCACTACTTTTTCTAGTAACAGCAACATGATGGCAATTCCCATCTAATAAACTACTGTTATAGGTACCATTATTAAAAACAAGGTAGTTTACACCTCCGATTTGAACATTTAACATTTTGACATTAGATCCATTCCATCTATTATGAAATGAAAATAAAATTCCGTTTCTAGATGTTGATCTATTAGAAAAAATTGTGGGATGTGCTTGTTGTAATGATTCATCTCCATTTATTACAGCTTCTATGGTGAAATCACCATTTCCAATATTGTTAAGAGCTTGACTAGTTGATGCTAAATAATCATCATTCCCGTCAAAACTAAGGCAGGTGCTATTTGATTTAGAATTAATAAGGTTTTTAGTGTTTTTTTGTGCTGATAGTTTACTGGTTGTGGTAAGTGTAAAAATCATTAAAGTGATTAAAAAGAGGTACATTTTTTTCATGATTGGTTGAGTTTTATTATTAATACTGAAGTAAAAATCATCTAAGTACATGACAAAAATTTATAGATATTTATATTATTTTGATTTTTAGCGTTTAAAAATATATTAGCAATGAAATTCAATCCATATTTGAATATACTTTTAGCTCTTCTATGATGTTTTTTAATTTTAATAGGC
>CAKZVD010000046.1 GCA_937922085.1 uncultured Tenacibaculum sp.
ACATTACTCCTTCTTCAATATTATTTATATAAGCTTTTACAAAATGTTTATGTGGTATACAATCTCCATCTATAAATACTAAGGTATCTGTTGTTGCTTTTTTTATTGATTTATTAAGCATTTGAGTTTTTCTAAAACCATTATCAACTTCTTGATTTACATGTAGTATATTGAAATCATATTTTTCTCTGTTCAAATTTAAAAACTCAATAGTTTCAATATTGTTATCATCTTCAGAAACAATTACTTCAAACTCAAAACAACTTTGATTATTTAAAGCAGCCAATATTAGTTTTAAATTTTCTAATGCTTTATAATAGGATATAATAATCGATATTTTTATCATTTATGGATGCTTTTTAATTCCAAAGAATTTCTTTAGTTTATATTTTAAAAGTTTCATTGTATAACTTTTACGTGCAGAAGCAAGAAAATAAAAATAAGGGTTTCCTTTTCTTAAATCTCCATTTATAATTGTTGGTTTAAAATTATTTTTCCAAACTACATAATTAAAACTTAATTGATCTCTTTTACTCATAGTAGAAACCATTTCCCACCAATCTTCCATTACTTTTATAACCTGTTTGTCTTTATGTCTTCTAATTAAAACAGCTGCGAATATTAATCCATTATGTCTAGGGTATCCTTCTTTAGTAAATAAGTCAATTTGCTTTTGCATTGCTTCTGGGGCATCTTTATACGTACCTCTTTCTTCTCCTAATTTTAAAATAGCCTTATGTTCATCATAAACACAATCTCTTTTATCATCGCATTGATTATGATCAAATATTCCCATTTTAAAATCGCCTAAACTATGTATCAATTTGTTTAAATCACCAACTATTAAATAATTGCTGTCAATATAAATACTGATATCATACTCTTTAAAATATAAATGTGGTAATAATTTTGGATGTCTGTTTCTTAAATGATTACTTAATTTTTCATCTTTTAACTCTACAGGCTTCCATGGATAGGGAACTTTCTTTACACTATCCGTAAAGCATACAAAATCTACTCCTTCTATTTTTTTTTGAGGCACAAAACCATACCCCTCTCCAAAAGCTCCTGTGTATACTACTATTTTATTCATATAAAAAGACCAAATATAAAAATATATTTGGTCTGGATACTAAAATCTTTATTTTCTATTTCAAAAAATTAAACAGCTATATTATATTTTCTTATTTAAATTTAATCAATAATTTTCTTTCTCCAACCTGTATATCCTTTCACTAATCCTATCACTTTTCCTGTGTTAGGGTCAATATTATAGATATCCCCCTTACTTTCTCCCCTTCTGTATACTAATATAAAGGGATTGTTATTAATTTCATAAATTTTTAAAGATGATATATCATTTGACCAAGTAGCTAAATAAACACGTTGACCTAAAGTTCCGTCAGAATTAACTTTATAAACTTCTACATTCCCATCGTCCGAATATAATAACATATATGTTATTGTTCCTATTTTATATGTTTCTATTATATCCCAAGCTTCATTAAATTTAAAAATCCCGCCTTTTGTTGAATACTTTTTAACTAACCCTACTACTTTACCTGTATTAGAATCAATATTATAAATATCTAACGAGCTTTTTTTTGTATTATAAACCAGTACATAATGTTTGTTATTTACATCATAAACTTTAACAGATGTAAAATCATCTGACCAAGAAGCTAAATAAACACGTTCACCAAGAATTCCATTAGAATTAATTTTATAAATTTCTACAGCACCTTCATCTGAATAAAAAAACATGTATGATGTCCCTCCTATTTTATAAGATTGTATTCTTTCCCAGTATTCATTCCAAACAAATCTTCCACCTCTCCAACCAGTATAGTTTTGGACTAATCCTAATATTTTCCCTGTATTACTATCAATATTATATATAGCTGCGTCCCCTCTTCTTTTACTATAAAACAAAATAAAAGGCTTTCCATTAACCTCATACCTTTCTATTATTGTCCAATCATCTGAGAAAGATGCTGCTCTATATAATCTATTTCCTATAGTCCCATCAGAATTTAATTTAAATATATCCGCAGATGAATCATTGTTATAAAAGAACATAGTATTTAAACTATTGTATGGAGGCGTTTTAAACTTTGTTTTACTTGATCCACCACCATCTGTTAGATCATCTATTAACTGAAGAGATTCTCTTCTATTTAATTTAGCTTCTTCTGATAACACTAAATCATCATTCGTACTACAAGAATTAAAAAACAAGATAACCCCTAAAGTAAAAAGATATTTTTTCATAAGTAAATATTTTTTGGTTTATTAATTTTCCGCGAAAATATAATTTTTATTTATATAAAAAGACCAAATATAAAACTATATTTGGTCTGAATACTAAAATCTTTATTTTCTAATTTCAGAAAATGAACAATTCCAATAAAAGCATAGAAAATTAAATTCTTGGCTATCGCGTTGCGATTAAACAGCTACATTATGCTCTCTTAAAGCATCATTTAAAGATGTTTTCTTATTGGTACTTTCTTTACGTTTTCCTATAATTAAAGCACAAGGCACTTGATATTCACCTGCCGCAAATTTCTTTGTATAACTACCTGGTATTACTACAGAACGAGCTGGTACTCTTCCTTTCATTTCAACTGGTTCATCGCCTGTAACATCTATTATTTTTGTAGATGCAGTTAATACTACATTTGCTCCTAAAACAGCTTCTGTTTCTACTCTAACACCTTCTACTACAATACTACGAGAACCTAAAAAAGCATTATCTTCTATAATTACAGGTGCTGCTTGTAAAGGCTCTAAAACTCCTCCAATTCCTACACCTCCAGATAAATGTACATTCTTTCCTATTTGTGCACAAGATCCTACTGTAGCCCAAGTATCAACCATAGTACCCTCATCTACATAAGCCCCAATATTCACATAACTAGGCATTAAAATAGTTCCTGAAGATATATAAGCACCATGACGAGCAACTGCATTTGGCACAACTCTTATTCCTTTCTCTTTGTAATTTCTTTTTAATGGAATTTTATCATGATATTCAAAAATACCAGCTTCTAACGTTTCCATCTTTTGAATAGGAAAATATAACACAACAGCTTTCTTTACCCATTCATTTACTTGCCAACCATTATCTGTAGGCTCTGCAACTCTCAATTCTCCTGCATCTAATAAATCAACAACTTTTCTTATTGCTGATGTAGTTTCTTCCTGTTTTAAAAGGGCTCTATCTTCCCAAGCTTTTTCTATAATAGATTGAATTTCTGTCATTGATTATATATTTTATGCAAATATAATAGTGTGGTATATTTGTTAGCACGAAAATACATTTTTTAAACAAAAAATTTTTCCTTGTTTAAATTCATTAATTTTGCATTAAAATAAAATAATTTGGCTAGAATACTTGCTATAGATTACGGTTTAAAAAGAACGGGGCTTGCAGTTACAGATGAGTTACAAATAATTGCATCTGGCTTAACTACAGTTCATACCGAAGATTTAATTTCTTATTTAAAAGAATATACTTCTAAAGAAAAAACAGAACTTTTTATAATAGGAAAACCAAAACAAATGGACAATACAGATAGTGAAAGTGAAGTTTTGATTCAAGGTTTTTTAAAAAAACTAGCTTCTGCTATTCCAGAAATACCTGTGAAAAGAATTGATGAACGATTTACTTCTAAATTAGCTTTTCAAACAATGATTGATAGCGGACTTAAAAAAAAACAGCGTAGAAATAAGGCTTTAGTAGATGAAATTAGTGCTACTATTATTTTACAAACATATTTGTATGCTAAATAATTTAAAGTAAAAAACCTTATTTGTACTTTTGCATGCATTAAAAACATAATAGCAATATGATTTTACCAATAGTTGCCTATGGCGATTCGGTTTTAAGAAAAGTAGGAAAAGAAATTGATAAAGATTTCCCTAATCTTGATGAATTGATAACCAACATGAAAGAAACCATGTATAATGCTTCTGGTGTTGGATTAGCTGCTCCTCAAATAGGAAAAGCGATTCGTTTATTCATTATAGATGCTTCTCCTTTTGCTGAAGATGAAAGTCTTAGTGAAGAAGATCGCAAAGTTTTACAAGATTTTAATCATGTCTTTATCAATGCAAAAATTATTGAAGAAGAAGGTGAAGAATGGGTATTTAACGAAGGATGCTTAAGTATTCCTGATGTTAGAGAAGATGTTTGGAGAAAACCTACAATAACTATCGAATATTGTGACGAAAAATTTGAAAAGCATACAAAGACTTTTTCTGGTTTAGCTGCGCGAGTTTTTCAGCATGAATATGACCATATAGAAGGAGTTCTATTTACAGACAAACTGTCTTCTTTAAAGAAACGATTAATTAAGAAAAAATTAGAAAATATTTCAAAAGGAAAAATAAATTCTGACTATAGAATGCGTTTTCCTAAATTAAAAAGATAATAATTTATGGAATTTAGTAAAATAATAGCTGTTTCTGGTAAACCAGGGTTATTTGAAATTTTATCACAAACTAAAACAGGGGTAATTGTAAAATCTCTATTAGATGGAAAAAGAGTGCCTATTACGGCTACTCATAATGTGAGTTTATTAGAAAATATTGCAATTTTCACGTACGAAGAAGATGTTCCTTTAGCTGATATTTTTATAAATATTGCTAAAAAAGAAGATCATAAAGAAGCTATTTCTCATAAAGAAAGTGCGAATAAGTTAACTGCTTATTTTTCTGAAGTACTTCCAGATTATGATGAGGAAAGAGTATATACTTCTAATATTAAAAAAGTATTACAATGGTATAACATATTAGTGAATGCAGAATTTGATTTTACTACACTTAACAAAGAAGAAACTGTTTCATCTGAGGAAGAAGAATAAAAATTATGTCGAATACTCGTAAACAACAATTAGAAGCTTTTAATCGTTTGTTAGATATTATGGATGAACTTCGAGAAAAGTGTCCATGGGATAAAAAACAAACCTTAGAAAGCTTACGACATTTAACCATTGAAGAAGTTTATGAGCTAGGAGATGCAATTTTAAACAACGACTTAGAAGAATTAAAAAAAGAATTAGGCGATGTGCTTTTGCACATCGTTTTTTATGCTAAAATAGGTAGTGAAAAGGAAGCTTTTGATATTGCTGATATTGCAAATTCAATTTCTGACAAATTAATTGATAGACATCCGCATATATATGGAGATGTTGTTGTTGAAAATGAAGAACAAGTAAAACAAAATTGGGAACAATTAAAGCTTAAAGAAGGTAAAAGTTCTGTTTTAGAAGGAGTTCCTAAAAGCTTACCTGCTTTAGTAAAAGCAAATAGAATTCAAGATAAAGTTTCTGGTGTTGGATTTGATTGGGAAGAACCTCATCAAGTTTGGCAAAAAGTACAAGAAGAACTTTCTGAATTAAATGAAGAAATAAAAAAAGGGAATCAACAAAATATAGAAAAAGAGTTTGGTGATGTATTGTTTTCAATGATAAACTATGCTCGCTTTATTAATGTAAACCCTGAAAACGCATTAGAACGAACCAATAAAAAGTTTATCAATAGATTTCAATTTTTAGAAGAAAAAGCTAAAAAAGAAGGTAAAAAACTTTCTGAAATGAGTTTATCTGAAATGGATGTTTACTGGGAAGAATCTAAACAATTTTTTCAATAATAATTACATTTTTATACAAAATACTTCAATCATAAATTAAAAAATCATGGCTTTAACTGAATCTAATGAATTTAAAATCGGAACTATTGCTCCTAATTTTGAATTAATTAATACTATTAATAATGAATTGGTTAATCTTTCTAATTTAAAAGGTAAAAACGGAACTGCTATTTTTTTTATTTGTAATCATTGTCCGTTTGTAATTCATGTGAATGAAGAATTAGTAAAATTAGCGAATGACTATAGTAGTAAAGGAGTTAATTGTATTGCTATTAGTAGTAACGATATCATTAACTACCCTCAAGATAGGCCTGAGTTAATGAAAGAGGTTGCCAAAAATTTAAAGTTTCCTTTCCCTTATTTGTATGATGAAACTCAAAGTGTAGCTAAAGCATACAATGCTGCTTGTACTCCTGATTTATATTTATTCAATGAAAATTTAGAAGCTGTATACCATGGTCAATTAGATACTTCTAGACCAGGAAATGACATTCCTGTTACAGGAAAAGATTTTAGAAGTGCTATAGATGCTTTACTTAATAAGGAATCTAATATAAACCTTCAAAAACCAAGTATTGGATGTAATATTAAATGGAAGTAACATCTATTTAGTATTTTCATTATAACATAATCCTAAAATAAGCTTAAAAACTATAACCTTTCTACTTTAATATACTTATAGTAGTAATTTACTCGTTATAAAAATAGAGAACTTTTAAAATTATTCTTTAAAACATACTACTACATTAACAATTTTATTTCTAGACCATGAAAAACATTCTAATATATACGTTTTTAGTATGCTTAATTGCATGTAAACAAGAAAGTAAAGAAAAAGAGAACATTAATACTGAAGACAAAAAAGAAACTGTATCAAAAAAAAATATTGAAGAAGTTTTTTATAAAGCTAATGGTAATGAACCAGCTTGGGGGCTTCTTATAAAAAAAAAGGGAAATGATTTAAATTATGAATTAAAGTTAGATTATGATTCTATAAGGTTAACAGGAAAAGCTGAATTAATCAAAATTAAAAATTCAAAAACAATTCAATTATTACTTCATAAAAAAGAAAACAAATTACCTCTAAAAATTGAGCTTGTTAATGAAAAATGTAATGATGTAGCTGGTAATGTTCATAATACTTCTCTAGATTTTCATTTCGATGTAAAAAAGCGTTACTTAGGTTGTGGTGATTTTGTAAATAACAACTATTTAGAAATTTGTAAAGAACCAATTACCAAAACTAATACGAATGATAGTTATGTTTGTTTTACAGAAAACCAAAATAAAAAATTAAAAATATGGGTTAGTTATACTGAAGGTGGAAGAGCTTTAAAAGTCAAATATAAAGGTCAAGATAAAGCTATTGATTTACATTATATAAAAACTGAGTATAATGACCGTACCATTACTTCATATTATAATGAGTTTTATGAAGGCAAAATAAATGGGAATTACACAATTACACATGTAGGTAACTGGGATTATGTTACATATACTAGAGGAAAAGATAATAAAAAATTTGAATTTACTATCGATCATGAAAAAAATCCATGGGGAAGTAAACCTTGTTTTTAACTTTTATTATTTCCTTATTATAAAAAACGATCAATATTATATATAATATTGATCGTTTTTAGTTTTCAAATCCTTTCATAATTCCAAACTTTAACAGTCTTCTGAAGATATCCTACGTTCAAATGCAAATAACTGTAGACGAAACAACTCCTTTTTAAACAAAATTTTAGGTACTTTTAATATTATTAATTTAATATCCCCAATTATCTATGTATAAGTCTTTATGCTTATTTTTAATCGTTATTACATTTAATTTTTCTTATGCTCAAAATAATGATGCTAAAGTCATTGATAAAGCCTTAGTTAAAGCTAAACAAGAAAACAAACATGTTTTCATAAACTATTTGTCTGCTTCAAGCGAACTTAGCGAGAAGATGAAAAAACAAATGAAAAATGATGATTTCAAACCTTTATTTAACTCTAATTATATTGTTGTTAACATTGTAATACCTAAAGAAGAAACCTCTGAATACTTTAATTGTTCTAACCCTATTAAATCAATGGGAGAAAATAACTGTGATCAAATGAAATTTCCTTTTTGGTGTATTTTAGACAACTCTGGTAACTATATTGGAACCTCTTTAAAAGATGATAAAAATATTGGATACCCAACAACAAAAGAAGGTGTTGATGAATTTATTGAAATAATAAGAAAGACATCAAAATTAACAGAAGCAAAATTAAATGTGATTGCAAATTCTTTTCACAACACAAACAATAAAGAATTACTATCTGCTAAAGATTAGTAATTTCACTTTTTACAACAAACAAAAAACTCCCAATAAAATTGGGAGTTTTTTTGTTATTCTATACTAATTTCTTAGCATTTTTCACTTTCTGTTTTGTTAATGCTGCATCAATTACTTCACTCATTTCAGTTACATAATGAAATTTCATTCCTTTTAAGTAACTTTTCTTAATTTCATCAATATCTTTCTTATTATCTGCACAAAGTATAATTTCTTTAATATTAGCTCTTTTTGCTGCTAATATTTTCTCTTTAATCCCTCCTACTGGTAATACTTTTCCTCTAAGTGTAATTTCACCAGTCATTGCTAATTTATTCTTCACTTTACGTTGTGTAAAAACAGAAACTAAAGAAGTTAACATAGTGATACCTGCACTAGGTCCATCTTTTGGAGTAGCCCCTTCTGGTACATGTATATGTACATCATAATTATCTAAAACCTCCGGATTTATTCCAAAGTCTTCTGCATTAGATTTTATATACTTCATTGCTATGGTAGAAGATTCCTTCATCACCTTTCCTAAATTACCTGTAATAGATAAGTTTCCTTTTCCTTTAGATAAAATAGACTCTATAAATAAAATATCTCCACCTACACTTGTCCAAGCTAACCCTGTAACTACACCGGCAGTATCATTATTCTCATATTTATCACGTTCTAAACGAGCAGGTCCTAAAATACTTTCAATATCTTCATTAGTAAGTGTAATGTTATACTCTTCTTCCATTGCTATAGATTTGGCAGCATATCTAACCACCTTTGCTATTTGCTTCTCTAAACCTCTAACTCCCGATTCTCTAGTATATCCTTCTACTACTTTTTCTATTTGAGCTTTTCCTAACTTTAAATGCTTATCTTTTAGTCCATGCTCTTCTAATTGCTTAGGTAATAAATACTTTTTAGCAATTTCCATTTTTTCTTCAATCGTATACCCAGTAACATTAATAATCTCCATACGATCACGTAATGCCCATGGAATTTGATTAATATTATTTGCTGTAGCAATAAATAATACTTTAGATAAATCGTAACCAACCTCTAAATAATTATCATAAAACTCCGTATTCTGCTCAGGATCTAATACTTCTAGCATTGCAGAAGAAGGATCTCCTTGATTACTTTGTGCTAACTTATCAATTTCATCTAATACAAAAACTGGATTCGATGTACCTGCTTTTTTAATATTTTGAATTAACCTACCTGGCATTGCTCCAATATAGGTTTTACGATGCCCTCTTATTTCTGCTTCATCTCGTAAACCACCTAAAGACATACGAACATACTTTCTTCCTAAAGCTTCAGCTACAGATTTCCCTAAAGATGTTTTTCCAACACCTGGAGGCCCGTATAAACAAATAATCGGCGATTTCATATCACCTCTAAGCTTTAATACAGCTAAATGCTCTATAATACGTTCTTTTACTTTCTCTAAACCAAAATGATCACGGTCTAATATTTTTTGTCCCTTCTTTAAATCAAATTTATCTTTAGAAAATTCTCCCCAAGGTAAATCTAACATCAACTCTAAATAATTACGTTGTACTCCGTATTCTGCCATTTGCGGATTCATACGTTTTAAACGAGCCAATTCTTTTTCAAAACTTTTAGCAACTTCTTTATTCCATTTCTTCTTTTTAGCTTTAGTACGCATTTCATCTAATTCTTGATCATGCGAAACACCACCTAATTCATCTTGAATGGTTTTTAATTGCTGATTTAAATAATACTCTCTTTGTTGTTTATCTAAATCAGATCTTGTTTTAGATTGAATATCATTACGTAATTGTAATTTTTGAAGTTCTTTATCTAAATTTTTAAGTGTTAATAAAGCTCTTTCTTTTAAATTATCTTTTTCAAGTATTACTTGTTTTTTAGAAACACTTAAATCCATATTAGATGAAATAAAGTTCACTAAAAATGAATTCGATTGTATGTTTTTAATTGCAAAAGAAGCTTCAGATGGTAACATCGGATTCTCTTTTATCACTTCTAAAGCAAGTTCTTTAATCGATTCTATTATTGCGTCGAACTCTTTTTGATCATCAATTTCTCTTTCTTCTTTTGCCTCACTTACCTTCGCTTTTAAATAAGGTTCAGTTTGAGTCATTTCATCAATTTCAAAACGCTTTTTACCTTGAATGATTACTGTTGTGTTACCATCGGGCATTTTTAAAACACGTAAAATTTGTGCAACAACACCTGTATGATATATATCTTCATACGTAGGGTTTTCAACGTCACTGTTTCTTTGAGCAACTACTCCTATTGTTTTATTTCCTTTATTAGCGTCTTTTATTAATTGTATCGATTTGTCTCTACCTGCTGTAATAGGAATTACAACTCCAGGAAAAAGAACAGTATTTCTAAGTGGTAATATTGGTAATTCACTAGGAATTTCTTCCTTGTTTATAATCTCCTCGTCTTCAGGCGTTAATAATGGTATTAACTCAGAATCTTCATTCAACATATCATGAAGAGACAAATTGTCTAAATGTATTATCTTCGATTTACTCATATTCTTTTTTTATCTGTCATTATGACATTAAAATATTATACTCTTTTTATCACCTCTTAACAAAAACAAATTAAAACACTGTTTTACAGATAAGTAACAAAAACAAAAACTTCATTCCATTTATATGATTTCAATAGTTATGCCAACTAAAACATATATTTGTAACATTAAAAAAATAATAGCGTCTTATGCTAAACATTAATTTAGATAACTATGAAAATTAACTTTTTAACTTTAATTATTCTCTTTATAATTTTAAGTTGTGGTAGTAAAACCAATAATTTAGAGTTTATAGAAAAAACTACTGGTAGGTATTATTTTAATGCAGATGAAATTATTGAAGTACATTTTAAAGAAAAAGAATTGTTTTTAAAATGGAGAAATACCGATTTAAAACCTCTTAAAATTAATGACAGTACTTTTTATGCAAAAGAATTGAATGAAAAATTAATTTTTATTACTTCTGAAAACAAAATTGAACTTGCCAAAAAAAGAGAACATAAAAACAAAAAATATGTTTTCCTAAAACTTAATGGTAAAGAAAAGACACCTAGTGAATACCTTGAGAACAATAATTATGATATGGCTTTAAAAGGTTATTTAGCAATTAAAGAAAAGGATAGTTTAAACCCTGTAATTAAACAACGAAATTTAAATAGAACTGGTTATAAATTATTGGCAAATAATGAATTTGAAAAAGCTATTCATATTTTTAAAATCAATACACAATTATATCCTAAAAGTTCAAATACCTACGATAGTTTAGGAGATGCTCTTTCTAAACAAAAAGACACTCTTAATGCCATTAAAGCTTATAAAAAAGCATTAAGTATTAATCCTGAAAACAGAAGTTCTAAAAGACAATTAAAAAAGCTAACCCCAAAATAAAATCTTAAGTTATTTTAGATAAATAGTATTGTACATTTATTATTAAAATTTTATACTTTTTTGACATAATTTTACATTTGATAATGCCTTTATAATTTTTTTCATTATAAGTTTGAAAAAAAACATCCATGAAAAAATCATATTCATTATTATTAACTTACTTATTCTTCTGTTTTATAACTTCTTGTATAGGTCAATCTAATTCAACAACCAATACTCATATTAATAAATTACCTAAAAACATAAAAACACAAATTGGTAATTATATTGTTGAAATTTTTGAAGATTCTAAAGGAAACCTTTGGTTTGGTACAATTGAAAATGGAGTAGCAAAATATGATGGCAAAAAATTAGAATATTTTACTTCTAATAATGGTTTACCTTCTAACAGGGTTGTTCAAATTATTGAAGATAGAAATGGTTTTTTATGGTTTGGTACAGGTTTCGGAATTTCTAGATATGATGGGAATAGTTTTATTAATTTTTCAGAAAATGAGGGTCTTTGAAATAATATGGTAAGCAATTTATTTATTGATAGTAATAACACTTTTTGGATTGGAACCTGGGGAGGTGTTTGTAAATTTGATGGAAAAAAGTTTACCTCTTTTCCTTTGCCCTATCCCAAAATAACGACTTCAATAAATAAAGATACCAAAGACTGGGTCACTGAAATTTATGAAGATTATAAAGGTAATATTTGGTTTGGTAGAGATGGTTATGGCGCATGTAAATATGATGGTTTAAATTTTACTCATTTTACTAAAACAGATGGACTTCCTTCTAATAATGTTCAAGATATTATAGAAGATAAACAAAGTAATATTTGGATTGGCACTAGGGTTTCAGAAAAAGACCACCTTGATACTAATAAAAGGCATGGTTCTGGCGGATTATCAAAATATAATGGAAAAGAATTCAAAAGCTTTCCAAATGTAGAAGGTTTACATAATAATGATGTCTATCAAATTTATATAGATTCTAAAGAAAACTTATGGATAAGTACTATAAATAAAGGTCTTTACAAATACAATGGAAAAAGTTTTATTAATTATCCTGTTATTGACCCTAATAACAAAACACCTAAAGCAATTATCAGTATTTTAGAGGATAGTAAAGGTGTTTTTTGGATTGGTTGTGCTGGTGGACTCTTTCAACTTAATGGTAAAACTATAATTAATATTACTACAGAAGGCCCTTGGAATTAATACTTTTTCAAACCCTAATTTATGTATAGCACAATAGTAAGAAAACGTATTTTACTACTTTTAAAATAGCACTAATTAATGTAACTTGCTCCCCTATTTAAAGATGAATATTATGCAAGCGAATAAAGTGCTAAACTATATTAAAGAGGTGTTAAAAAACACCCCTACAGATTGGGTAAAACTAACTACTCATCGATTAGATATTTATAATGAAGAATTAGCCAAAACTCAATTTTTAGAACAGTTTGAAATTTTATTTAACAATAATAATTCAGCAACGTCTGTTCTAAGTGAATTACCTACTGCTTTTGATTATATTCGATTAGGTCATCCTTTATCTTGTATTTTAGAATGGGTTATTGCCAATTTAAATACTATAAAATCAGATAATGTAATTAGTTTTTCGTCAAAAACTGTTCCTGTTTTAGCTGTTTTAAGAAAAAACTTATTAGAAAATAAGAACACTCAAATTGTTTATACAGGTAAATTACCAGATGTATTTGATGCTGAAATATTAAGAAATGTTTATGGTTATAAATTTGATTTAAAACATATTGATGAAGTATCTGCTATTCCTGAATTTAATGGTAGTACTGTATATATTTCGCAACAAAATGATATCTGTCATTTTAATCTTATTCCTGAAGTTGACTTTTTTATTAATGTTCATGAACACTTTGGAAGTGTTTTATTAGTAAATGGGGAGCAAAATGAAAGTTATATTTCAGAAATTCAACATGTTCGAAGAAGGAAAACTATTGCCATGACTCCTGCAAATTGTTTTACTGCTTTAAATATTCTAATAGAAAAATCTTCTTTTGAAAATACTATAAATAAAGTAGACACAAACAAATCACTTGTTTTAAAAACAATTAAAGACGTTACCGGTGTAAACACAAAACCATTAGTAGCTTCTAGCGGATTGTCTATTCAATATGCCATTTTAATGGGACTTGTTCATAATGCTGTAGAAAAGCATAAAGGAAAAGCTATAAAAATTGTAGTTCCTCCAAATTGTTATGGTGGAACCAATGATCAAGCAAGGCGTGTTGCTGCTTGTATAGATAATGTAGAAATTGTAGATTTACCTGTAGATGGTGGTAATGATATGGTTAAGAGTATAGATATTGTTTTATCTAAAACTGCTCTTGAAGATTCTGTACCTTATATAATTGCTGAAATTCCTACAAACCCAAGAGTTGAAGTTCCAGATCTTATTAAATTAAAAGAAGTTTTAAGTAAAGAACGTACTACAAAGAATGGTGATATTGCTATTGATCCTGTTTTTATTTTAGATCAAACATTTTGTCCTAATGTTCACTTTTTAGGTGAAAATGAAATACTATCAACTGTTAGAACCATTTCTTTTGCTAGTGGATCTAAATTTCCTAGTGGTGGTTTATGTACGGCTGGTTATTGTGTAGGAAATACTAAGACAGAAGATTTAATGGAAAAAATAGAATTACATCTAAATCTTTGCGATAATGAAGCTACAGATCTTCAATATGACATCTTAGCAAAACAATTGCCTTCTATGAATCAACGAATTCATGATGCTTATAAAAACACCCGTGAATTTGTAACTTTTATTAACAATACTCTACCTGGAGCAAAAATCAATTTTGTATCAGAAGAATTAGCACAACAAGGGTTTACTCCTTCTGTATTTTCATTAGATCTTCCTACTAAAGGAGATACTGATGAAGAAAAAGAAACTTATAAAAGAGCGTTGAATTTAAAATTAATTAATTTAATGATCACTAAAATACCTAACGAAAGTAAGTTTTGCGTAAGTTATGGGCAGTTAAAAGGTTGCTATTGGACAATTCCTGCTACTTCTACCCAAGGAACTACTAAAGAAGGTGATAAAGATTATATTGTAAGAGCATCCCTCTCTCCTAACCTAGATCTTGAACTTCATAAAAAAATATTTATAGACTTTGTTAAAAGCATCTAATAAAAAAATATAAATTATAAAAAACACCATTCAAATTGAATGGTGTTTTTATTTGTTTTAAAGACATACTTAAAACAATACATCTAATATTCATCTTTTGATACTCTATAAGTATATACTATATTTAACCTTAAATGTAGTGTTCATCCTCTATCCTAAAATCATTATACGAAACGTCAGACTGTCTAAAAACATTTTTACCTTACCTATAAATTTCGTATCTTATATATATGAAATTTATAGAAGGAAACAACAGAAATCAGTCCTCCCTTTTCCCTTTATCTATAGAATCTGCTATTGATTATGATAATGA
>CAKZVD010000047.1 GCA_937922085.1 uncultured Tenacibaculum sp.
TAAGCCTATTAAAATTAAAAAACATCATAGAAGAGCTAAAAGTATATTCAAATATGGATTGAATTTCATTGCTAATATATTTTTAAACGCTAAAAATCAAAATAATATAAATATCTATAAATTTTTGTCATGTACTTAGAAGTTTTTTAATAATACCGTTGACTTTATTCATCTCTTGCTCTGTAATAAAGAATCAATGTATTTATAAAAAAAAATCAAAAAAAGATCATCTTATCAAAAGTTTCACTGCTTATAATAAATGGAAAAAAGCCTGGAATCAAAAAAAAGAAAATGAAAAAAAGTATGGTATAATAGAAGATATTTTTATTTCAAATTCTATTTATTTTAATCAATTTTGTTCAAATACTAAATATTTAAAACCTCTACACCGAGTTATTGGTTATTTATTAGATAATAAAAAAAGTAAATTAAAAATAATAGGAAATTCAGACAACATAGAATTAATTAAAACACCTAATATTTCTTTTGACCGTATTAAATTTGTTTTTGAAATTTTAAAAAAATGTGGAATTAGTGAAAATAGAATTATAATTAAAGATCTTAAAAATGAATTACCGATGCGTGAAAATTCTAAAATAGGAAGATTTTATAATAGAAGGATTGATTTTAAAATTATTGATTTTAATACAAATTTATAATCAATACCTTTTTTGGTGAAATTTCCACTTATTTACTTTTCCTTTATTCATTATCTTGATTTTAGTTCATGTTTTCTACTATAGTTATCGATTGTATTTTATATAAAAAAAGCAAAGTGTTATTAACATTATGTTTATATATATATTTTTCAAAATCATCTTATTCATATACTTTTAAGCCTTTTACAAAACAACAATCTCTCTCTTCTTTACCTTTATTCAAAAAAACAAAAATAGTACTACACATCTAATACAATTACAAACTTAATTGTTCTTTAAAAACATAAGATTGTCTTCTGGAGATTTCAATTTCTTCTCCAGAATGCATTTCTATTTTTAACTTACCATTAAACCAAGAAACTACTTTTTTTACATGGTTTATATTTATAATTTGTTGTCGGTTTGCTCTAAAAAACATTGCCGTTGGCAGTTTATCTTCTATCTGCGATAATGATTTATAAATTAAAGCTTTATTATCATCAAAAAACACTCGTGTATAATTCCCTACTATTTCAAATAAAACAATATCTTTAATTTTCACCAACCAACATTTTTCTCCTTCTTTTATAAAAATTTGCTTTTCAATACTTAATTCACCTTCCTTTTTTTCTTCTATTTGTTGCTCTTTATTTACTTGTTCTAAAACTTTCTCTATTGTTTTAGAAAAACGTTTTGAGTTTATGGGTTTTAATAGATAATCAAACGCATTGTACTCAAAAGATTTTATTGCATACTCATCAAAAGCAGTTGTAAAAATAGTTATAGGTACCTCTTCTAACATTTCTAAAAGCTCAAAACCATCTTTTTCAGGCATGTTAATATCTAAAAATAACAAATCAGGTTTTTTTTCATTTATCAATTCAAAACCAGCATCTACATTTTCAGCTTCTCCTACGAGTAGCATCTCTTTATGTATTTTAATGAGCTCTTTTAATTCGTTTCTAGCTAAACGAGAATCTTCTACAATTACAGCTTTTAATACAATCATAATAATGGAATTTGAATAGTTGCAATTACTTTATTTTCTTCTTCTTTTAGGTAAAAAAAGGCTTTTTTATTATACAATAAATCCAATCGTTTTTTTATGTTTTGAAGTCCTACCTGTGTCGTTTTTTCATTTTGTTTTAAACTTCCAGAGTTGGTTACTTTAATCCACAATTTTTTATTTTCTACTTTAGTGAATATCTTAACCAGTCCTCCTTTTTTCAAGTTAGATATTCCGTGTTTAATTGCATTTTCTACTAACATTTGAATAAGCATTGGTGGAATTTGAATACTTAGCGATTCTTTATCAATATTCGATTCAAATTGTAATCTATCTTCAAACTGAATTTTAGAAAGATCTATATATTTGGTTACCATTTCTAATTCATCATCTAAAGCTATAGAATCTATAGTATTCTGCATAAATGAATAACGTAATGTTTCTGATAATGATGTAATCATATTTCGAGCTTTATCTACATCCTCTAACATTAATCCACGTATATTATTTAAACTATTAAACATAAAATGTGGATTAATCTGCCCTTTTAAAATGTTTAATTGAGATTCTTTTAAAGTAGTTTCTAATTCTAAATTTTCTATTTTAGTTTTCTTTACTTCTTCATAAAAATTGAATGCCATATAACATACAAACCAAATCATCCAATTAAGCCAATTAAAAATTCGAGTTGCAAACTTTCCGTGATAACTTTTCTTATTTGCAAAATATTCATACAAAACATCTATAATTGGCCAAAAAACAACGTTAAATACTATAGATGCTAAAAACATAAATAGTATTAAGTACCTAAATTTTATTTTTATTGTGAATTTCTCTAACCAAAACTGAATACTCGCTGTTAATACAACTCCAAGAAAAAACCACAAACAACCTTCTAAAATTAAATAGTACACTAACTCTTTAGTAGTTCCTAAATCACTAATTTTCATAACATAGGAAGACAAAATTGTAATTGCCCAAACACCATAATTAGGAATTGCTTTTTTAGAAAAGAAATAATTCATTTTAATTTTTAGAGTTACACAAATTTATCAATTCTTTTTAGTCCTTCGTTTTAAAATCTATCAAGTAACTTTTTAATGGAACATTATTTAAATTCTGAAATCTTGATCCTATTATTAATTGATATCTTTTATTTGGTTTCAAATCTTCTATTGCAAAAGTTAACGACTTTCCATCTTCAGAAAAACCTATTATTTTTTTTATTTTTATACTAGCATCTTTTCCTAATGGACCAAAATCAAAATTCCTGAATTCCTGATTCATTGGCTCTGAAAATTTAATTGTTAATTTATTTATTTTAGAATCCACTTCTTGATGATTATTCTCAAAAGGTTTAACTCTCATTACTTTTGGTCTTTTATTTTCAAACTGTTGATATAGGTTTTCAAGTGTCTCTGAAAAATACCCTGCTTCATCAACAAAATTTTCTATTTCAGTTTTATTTGTAAAATCTAATATTATCATTTTTTCTATAGCTTTCTTTTTATCTGGTGCTTGCTCATAATATTTTTCGCATAATTCATAACCAATACCATACCCTAAATCACGAACTCCAAATTCGTTAGTAGCATCACTCCATAACCATTCATATAAGTTATTTCCATAAAACAATTCTTGTTCAAACCATTCTCTTACTCTTTCATTTTGTTTACTATAGGTAACTGCTGGTGTTGCTGAAGGAATTCCCATTGCCTTTACCGAAACAAACTCTGCAACACCTTCTCTAATAACATAAGATAATAAATTATTTACTGCTACATTTTGTTGTGCATGTACGTATTCATGTACATTCAATAATACTAAATCATGTATTGGATTTGAATCAAAAAACGCACGTCTACCCTTCCCTTCTCTTCCTGGTAATTCTGAAGATACTGTATTTTCATCTGCCATCGCCAATTCACTTCCTATAAAAACTAAATTATTTAAAGTTGTTCCATTTGATTTTAATGGGCTTATTGTAAAATAGATTTTAGCGGGTTTTAAATTCGGATATATTTTTCGAAGTTTTTCAACTCCCTCACTTAGCTTCAAACTAAACTCATCAACTTTATTTGTATTCTCTCTAATTGAGTTCCAAAATTTAGGATACTTATTTATTGCATTAAAATAATCTTTTAATGTACTTCCTTTTACTTTCATCATTCCTCTTAACCCATCGGTTCCTTTATCTAAAAATGATTCTTTTAAATACTTCATTTTCAGAACTGAATCTTGAGTGGTTTGCATTTTATCATAGGCAGTCCAAAAATTAGTTATATCGTCTGTTATTATATCTATGTCTGCTGTTTTTTCTAATCTACAACTTATCATTATCAATAAATTAAAACAGAGTATTGTAATCATATATTTATTTTTCATTTCGTTTTATACTTTAAAATTATAGCTCAAAACTAATTTGAAAACAACAAGAATAAAATACAATTATGACAAGTGGTAAATTCAATACCCTCAACGGTATTATCATTTTAATCAATACATAATATTCAGAAATTATATGTTCTATACTAACAAGAAAGGTTGAAATTATCCTTACAATATTCTTAAAACACAAACATTCTTCTTTATTGATACAATTGTATTTATTTATGAAAAAATAAGACAAACAATAAGAAGGTAAACTTTTCTTTAAAAAATATTTTTTGAGTAATTTAATTGACAAACAACCAATTTTATGAAAAATCGATTATTAGAATTAGATATTTTAAGAGGACTAAGTATATTAGGAATGATATTAGTGATTACTCCTGGTGATTGGTCTAAAAGATTTCATTGGATGAATCATGCAGAATGGATAGGTTTTCCTTTGTCTGATATGATATTCCCTACTTTTTTATTTTGTGTAGGTATGTCTATTACTATTTCTTTTCATAAGAAAATTAAACACAACGTACCTTATCTTGTACTCATAAAGAAAATACTAATTCGTACTATTTTACTTTTCTTAATTGGAGTGTTTATAAATGGTTTCCCTTCTTTTGATTGGCAACATATACGCATTCCTGGGGTTTTACAACGAATTGGTATTAGCTATTGTATTGTCTCTTTAATTTGGCTTTTTATACAATCGAGAAAAATACTATTACCATTAACTTTCCTTTTATCAATAGCGTTCTTTATAGGTGCTTTTTATTTTATCCTTTTATACTATATTCCTATTCCTTCTTTTGGTATTACTGGACATAGCTCTGCTCACAGTTGGCCATCTTATATTGATCAAAATATATTTGGTATTCAACATTTATGGATGTATGGTACTACTGATGGAATAGTAACGTATGATCCTGAAGGACTTTTAGCTTCTTTATCTGCCTCTATTAATATAATTTTTGGTGTTGTATTTGGACAACTTTATATATTAAATTCTAAGTGGTACAATCTAAAATATATAATGTTATTTGGAGTGTTGTTGCTTGTTGTAGGATATTTCTTAAACTATTTTTCTATTATGCCAATAATTAAAAAAATATGGACAAGTAGTTTTGCTTTATTTAGTAGCGGATTTTCTTTACTAATTTTAAGTGTTATTCAACTTTTAATAACCCAACATGTAGTATTTAAGCGTGTTTTTTATCCTTTTATAGTATACGGATCTAATGCATTATTAGCTTTTATAATTAGTAATGCTTTAATGCCTATTATGGATATTCCTTTAATTAATGGAATATCTACAAGGCAAGGTGGTTTTGAGTTTTTTAATACAATAATTCCCTCTCAAGAATGGAGTTCTTTTTTATATGGGAGTACTTTTTTAGTATTCCTTTTTTGTCTATTAAATATTTTATATAAAAAGAAATTATTTTTAAAATTATAATATAATTTTCTTACTTATATTTTAATTCTCAAACTGTAATCTATCTAAATGTACAAGGTCTTTTTCACTTAAACACTCATTATCTTCACATTTAAAAACATAATTAGTTAGCGTTAATTCAATGATTGTTTTTGGATCTAATTCTTTAAAACTTAATTTTTCGATTAATAATGTATTGGTTTTCATCATCTTTAATTTAGGGATTTTTGTTTTATTCATCGTTACTTTTATAGTTGAAGAACTATAAAACTAATTTTAAACATTTTAAAGTTATAATTTATAAAAAGAAAAAAAATGGAATTATAGACGAATGAACACAAAACGACGTCAACATTAACTTAGAATACGATTAAAACAAAATAACTAGTACTTTTTAGAGTGTCTTTTACACACATTTTATCATAGTACATTAAATATCTTTAAATTTTAAATTTGTTTTAAAAAAGAATACTTATTCCCCCGTAACTCTTTCCTTAAATATCAAATACCTTCAATTACTAAATAAGTCGTTTAGCAGTATCATACCTTACGAAAGGTACAACAAACCTACTGAACTTCTTTCAATTAATTTTCTATTACCTGTTTTTGAGGTCATTTTATTTACTATCTGAAATTAGTACAAAATATAAGATCGGTTTATTTATCTTTTAAATTAATTTTAACTCTTAATAAAACTATTAAAGGTGCTAATCCATGAGGTAATCTATAAATTACTTCATATAAATTTTGATGTAATGATTGTAACGGAAAATCTAAGTAAAAGTTTGCTACTATTCTTGCCAATGCAGTTAATAGTCCCCAAATAACTGCATAAATTAATGCATATTTAGCTACCTTAGGTATAAAAATTAATACTGCTAATATAAAATCGAGAATCCCTGCAATATATAAAAGTGTAATTGCTATAGATTCTGAGCAACCCAATATATTAATTACCATATCTACAAACTTACCAGGAACAGGGTACGCTCCAAAAGCATACAAGCCATGTGAAAAGAAAGTAATAGCTATTAATGTTTTAATGATAAAAATACCTTTACTTTCTCTATAGTTTTCTTTTAGTGTATACAAGAAAACAAAAGGCAACCCGAATTGAATACTATGCTCAAAAAACTGTGCTATATGATAAAACTTCTCTTTCGTTAATAATATTGATAAAATAATTAAACTAATTCCTCCTAAAAAAATAGGAATTCGAAACAATCGTTTATTATTTAATTTACTTATTAGTAAAGTACAAATAGCTGCTAATAAATATAAGATTCCTTTACCTCGAATAAACGATTGCACAAAAGCATCTGTGTTAGCACTTGTTGCATACTCTCTCCATGAAACATTAAACCAACCTTCTACTATTGGTTTTAATAAAGCTTCGTCCCAAAAAAAAGTACGATATGGCGCGTCCCAAAATAAATGTTGCCAAGCACGGCCAATAAAAATTAAAAAAACAGTAATTTTAAGGAGGTCTATTTTTTTCATGACCGCAAAATAAACATATAATATATTAACTAATATCAACTCTATTGTTATTATAATTTAAACGAATAGTTAAGTGGTTTAATTTATAATTAACATTTGAAATCTGTAACTTTAAAATCTAGAACTTTTTTACTTTCGCTACATTAAAAATTAACCAACCTTTCCTTATCATGAAAAAAACACTTACACTATTGTTACTCCTTATTATAGGGTTTAATTCTTACGCATCTAATGACAAATATCGATTGACTTTAAGAGGAAATCCTGCTACTTCTATTGTTATAGGATGGAATCAAATTTCGGGAAGCAACCCAAGAGTATATTATGGTACTACTGACTTTGGTACGAGTTATAATAATTATCCGAATTCACAAGCTCCTAGTAGAACTGTGTCTTATAGAGGAATGAATAATAACTTCGTTAGATTAACAGGTTTACAACCAAATACTGCTTATTATTTTGTAGTAAGAGACAGCCAAGGGACTAGTAATCGCTTTTGGTTTAAAACTGCACCTGCTGATAATAGTAAATTGTCATTTATAGCTGGTGGAGATTCAAGAAATAATAGAACACCAAGAAGAAATGCTAATTTATTAGTTTCAAAATTAAAACCACATGCAGTTTTATTTGGTGGTGATATGACAGATAATGATACTAATAGCCAATGGCAAACTTGGTTTAACGATTGGCAATTAACGATCGCTAATGATGGAAGAATGTTTCCTATTATTGCAGCTAGAGGAAACCATGAAGGGAGTAACAACAGTATTTATAATTTATTTGACACTCCATCTTCTAGTGCATATTATGCTATTACTTTTGGTAATAATTTAATAAGAACCTATACATTAAATACAGAAATTTCAATCTCTGGAAATCAAACAACATGGTTACGAAATGATTTAGCCTCTAACCCTAACACTACTTGGAAAATGGCACAATATCATAAGCCTATGCGCCCACATGTATCTTCTAAAAGAGAAGGTAATAGTCAGTATAGTAGTTGGGCACGTTTATTTTATGACAATAAAGTAAAGTTAGTCGTAGAATGTGATGCACATACTGTAAAAACTACTTGGCCAGTTAGACCTTCTACAAGTTCTGGAAGTGATGAAGGTTTTGTTAGAGATAATACCAATGGAACTGTATATGTTGGAGAAGGATGTTGGGGAGCTCCTTTACGTTCTAATAATGATTCTAAAAACTGGACTCGTAATTCTGGTAGGTTTAATCAGTTTAAATGGATTTTCGTTGATGAAGATAAAATTGAAACTAGAACAATACAAGTAGATAATGCTTCTAATGTAGGACAAGTATCTAACAATAATGTTTTTCAAATACCTTCTAATTTAGATATTTGGAATCCATCAAATGGTAGTGTAGTTACTATAAATAAAGATTCCTCTACAGGTGGTGGTGGTTCAAATAACGGAACCATAGATGTTGCTATTTCTAACGGAGATGATGACGTTGAAGAAAGTGAAAATGGAACTATTTATGATAATAGTAGTGATTTAGAAATGGTGTATGACAGTCATAATAGTAATGGTTATCAAAAAGTAGGATTACGTTTTAGAGGTGTTAATTTACCTAAAAATGCTACGATTACTAATGCATATATACAATTTACTGCCGATGAAAGTAATAGTGCTAGTACTGAATTAGAAATAAGTTTGCATAATAATGGAAATTCTCCTGCTTTTTCAAACACTAATAATGTTTCGAACAGAAGTACTTTTTCTTCTAAAGTAACATGGAATCCAAATAGCTGGTCTAGTAATCAAAGTGGAAATTCACAACAATCTCCTAGTTTAAAAACTATGGTACAGAGTTTAGTTAATAAAAGCGATTGGATTTCTGGTAACAGTGCAAGTTTTATTATTAAAGGTAAAGGAGTTAGCTTAACAAGTACTTCTGCTAAACGTGTAGCAGATTCTTACGAAGGCGGTGCTAGTAAAGCTGCAAGGCTTATTGTTTCTTACACCAAAAACGGGACTTCTCCTCCTTCAGATATTTGTGACGGTGTTGCTGCATGGCAAAGTGGCGTAAGATATTCTCCTGGAGAAAAAGTAGTTTATCAAGGTAATTTATTTGAAAGAACTTCTTCTGGTTGGACAAACCTGGGGGCATGTGGTAGTGGAGCAAGAAGAAAATCTTTAGAAGATACAATCTATTTTCCTCCAATATTTGAAAACAATAATTTTGAAGTTTATCCTAATCCTTTTTCAAAAAACATAAATATTTCTATTAAAAAATCGTACTTTCGCGCGCCAATAACGGTTCAGTTATTTGATAGTAATGCTAAAGAGGTTTATAACGAACTATTTATTGCAGTTAATAATACTAGTAAAATAATAACACCTAATGTAAAAACAGCAGGTGTGTACATCTTAATTATAAAACAAGGAGAACAATTATTAAGTACTCAAACATTAATTAAGAAATAGATAATTTTATCAGAGAAAGTCGGGAGAATTTTTTTTGATTTTTTGTAGCCAATTCGTTTTAGAATTGGCTACTTTTTTTATCTTAAAAAATACTTTTGGAATGTTTATTCTAATTTCATTACTTTTGCTCTGTGCAAAAAAAGAAAGATATTGTTTTAGCAGCTTTAACATTACTTGGTAACAATGGTGTGCATGCTACGCCAATGTCTGCAATAGCAAAAGAAGCGGGTACAGGAATGGGAACTATTTACAACTATTTCCCTACCAAAGAAATACTTATAAACTACATTTTTGTTTATATAAAAGACGAAGAAAAAAAGCTGTTCAATACTTTTATTGCCACTAAAGATATTAAAACACAGTTTAAAGAATATTACAGTGTTGCTATTCAATTTTATAAAGATAATGTTCAGTATTTTCAATTTATAGAGCAATTACATGCATCTCCTATAATAACAGAAGAAAGCAGAGAAATTAGTTTAAAAGCAATTGGAAATGTTTTTCATTTAATAGAAAAAGGAAAAGAAATAGGCATTGTAAAAGATATAAAAACTAAAGAACTGCTTCAATTTATAGCAGGTTCTTTAATTGCCCATTTACGTTGGCATTTTAGAGATGAAAGTGATGAAAAAGCATCCGTATCTAATTTAGTTCAACTTGTTTGGGACGGAATAAAAAAATAAAAAGAGGTTTGGAGTGAATATTCAATCTATTCTATTCCATAAATAAATTAAACATGAAAAAAAATATTATTATCACTGGAACCTCTTCAGGAGTTGGTTTAGAAAGTGCGATATTATTTGCTAAAAATAATTATAAAGTTTACGCTACAATGCGTAATTTGGAGAAAGCAGAAACTTTAAATAAAGTTATAAAAGAGAACAATTTATCTATTGAAATATTACAGTTAGACGTTACCGATAACACTTCTATTATCTCTACAATAAATACAATTATTGAAAAAGAAGGTAAAATAGATATTCTATTAAATAATGCAGGTGCTGGATTTGCTAAAACATTAGAGCAAACGAATCAAGAAGAAATAGATTGGGTTACTGATGTTAATTATACGGGGGTTGTAAGAACTACTAAAGCTGTTTTACCTCATATGCGATCTTCAAAATCGGGTCATGTTATTAATGTTACTTCTATAGGTGGTATTGTAGGTCAGCCATTTAATGAATTATACTGTGGAGCAAAATTTGCAGTTGAAGGTTTTACTGAATCTTTAGCAAGCTATGTCTCTAAACCTTTTAACATTCATTTTTCTTTAATTGAACCAGGTGGAATAGCTACAGAGTTTATGACGAGTGCAGTTAAAAATACTCAAAATAAAGAAGGAGAATTAGCTACAGGTGAATATGCTCCTATTTTTCATAAATACTTAAGTGGAGCACAAAGTAGAGCTAAAAAAGAAGATGTTTCTCCATATCAAACAGGAAAAGAAGTTGCAGAAGTAATTTTAAAAGTAGCTGAAACTGAAAAACCTCCACTTAGAGTTAGAACTTCTGATTGGGCAGAAAATTTAAGTAGCTTAAAAACACAAATGGATCCTGACGGAACAAAACTTGTTGACCAAGTAAATTCTTATTTTTTATAACTGATGAGCAAGATATATTGGACAACAACTATTATTATTAGCGCTTTTTTACTATTAAGCTCCTATACCTATTTCTTTAGTAAAACAACTATTGAAGGGCTAAAGACATTAGGTTTTCCTAATTTCTTTAGAATTCAGCTTGGTATTTTAAAATTGATCGCTGCAATTCTACTAATTGTTCCTAATATTCCAATAATATTAAAAGAATGGAGTTATGCTGGTGTTACTTTTTTTTTCATAACAGCATTAGTAGCTCACATAGCACATAAAGATTCAATTTTTATTACAATGTTATTATTCATATTGATAGCAATACATGCAATGTCATACCATTACTATCATAAAAGTATTGTAAATATATAACTTAATAATCCCCACATTGTTAACTAGGAATTATTCGTGTAGTAATTCCGCTCACAAAAACCCTGTAACTTTAATGTTGCAGGGTTTTTACTATAATAAAAAGCTTTACTTTTTTATAAACTTTCTCTTTATTACTTTTAAAACAGCCTTCTTTTAAATTGGCATAAAACTTGATACAATCGTTATACCAAAAATCTAAAAATAATGTTACAAAAAACACTACTCATTATTACTACTATTCTTTTAACTTCTTGCTCTTTTAAAACCATTAGTTATACACATGAGTTTAATACTTTTCAAAAAGGAATTGATTTTAAACAAGTATCTGGAAATTGGTTATTAAACACTATGAATTTACCAGAGCGTGAAGAAGGAAGTTTAGAAAAAATTGCTTTTAATAAATTTTCAGATTGGACTCATAAAAAAATAGTCAAAAAAGAAAATATGAAAGACAAGAAAGGTGAAAAAGCTTTTTTTAATATACCATACCATCCTAGTACGGAAAATTTAATTTTTATAGATCAGACAACTAATTACAAACATCTAGTTAATATTTATTTAGAAAGAGATACTAATAACAGAAAATTACAAGAATCTGAAATATTCATCGATGTATACGATATAGCTAAGAAAAAAATTATACTTAGTGAACGAGTGATCGGTTTTATGAATAAAGAAAAAGGAACTGATATTGGTGGTAGTTTTAAAATAGATGTAACTCCTGGTATGATGAGCAAGCTATTGAAAAAAGGTCTAAAAAAAATTGAAGAAAATTCAACTTTTAATTAAAAACTTAACCACTATGGACTAGAAGTCCATAGGTTATAAAATCTGACTAAAGTCAGCAGTTCGAAATCAAATGTGATCACTCTAATATGAAATTATCACTATCATTACTGGATTTCCTATGATGTTCTAAATATTCATTTA
>CAKZVD010000048.1 GCA_937922085.1 uncultured Tenacibaculum sp.
AAACTTTCAAAAAAATAACCTCTATGATCACCAAATACTTTTGGAATTATTATAAAACAATCCTTTAATTTTGTTTCTTCTACCTTCATTTTCTATGCTTTGAAGTAATTTAATTTTTATAATTATTTAAAAAATAATTCAATTTTATTAACAATAGAAAAACAACCATAAAAGAAAAACCTAATAAACCTAACTGAAAGATTTTATTCTTTTTAATTTCTTTCACTTTATGTCCTATTGGTTGAAAATTAGAAACGATATTTATAACCTCTGATTTTTCTGATAAATCTTTATTAACATCTATTAAACTTTCATTTAATTCTAAATTAGCTTCAAAAAGTTTTAATTCTCTGTTTGATGATTTAACATCATTATTTCCTAAATCTATAGAAGTTCCAGAATTTGATTTTTTCGATTCTTCTATCAAAACTTTCTTGTAAACATAATGTAGAGAATCTGCTTGTTCTAAATTCTTTTTAAGCAATGCATCTGTTCTTAATAAGTTTGCTTTATTAATCTTCTTTAGGTTTTTAAAATAATCATTATTAATAATAGAAGATATAATTGATGTACTTAGTTTTTCAAAAACATTATTTTTAGTTGCAGTTACTGAAATTTCATGAATTTTATAATCAAACTTAGTAAATGCATTTTGAAACTTAATATAAGAATAACTTTTTACCGTTAAGCTATCTATAGATTGGGTTAAATCATCATAAGAAGTTAAAATATCATTTTCATTAATAACAGGTTGAATTGCAAATGTTTTTAAAGATTTTGCATCTTCAGGTGAAATTTTAAAAATTGAAGCTAGTAATACATTGTTTTTTTGTTTTACTAAATCATTATAAAATTGAATGTTATTATATAATTGTCTAGAGCTACTAAAATTGGGTTTTACATATAAATTACCTTCATATTTCGTTTCAGATTTAAACTCAATAAAAACCCCTATTAAAGCACCAACGACAGTTGCAATACTTAATTTTATAATATTACTTTTTAAAAAGAGTAATATTTGAATTAAAAAATGAAATAAATTCTTAAAAAGAGTACCAAAAAAATGAAATAAATTCTTAAATCCCTTTCCTAAAATAACAAATAAAGAACCTAAATCTACCTCTTCATTTTCCTTTGTTTCATTCGACATAATATGTCTTATTTATTTAATATCTGTTCTAATATTTTTTGTGTAATAGCATAGGTTGGCGTTACTCCACTCATTCCTAATCCACCAGAAGCTAATGTTGCTCCTGTTTCTAAAGGATTATCCGATGCGTAATATGCATAACGCACTACAATATTTTCCATAATATTTCCTCTTATCTTAGATGCAGATTGTATTGCTTTTTGATAATGAGCTCCTTCCATTTCTAAACCAATTACGTTCCACGTGGAATCATGAAAAAACTTAAGTAAATCTTTGTTCTGTAAAGAAGTTCCCAAAACAGTTACCATAGTTCCATCAAAAACTTCTACTCCAAAACCTTCTAAATCTTCTTTCTTTAATTCATTTTTAAACGGATAGTTATCTGCTGTACCTTCAAAAACGTGTGCAGAAGGAATCATTATATCTCCTTTTCCTCCTTCTAAAATTCCAGCTTTCCCCATTATTGAAACCGACTTTACATCTAAATGAACTACATCATTTGTTGTTTTATAAGGTTTCAAAAGTTCATCCATTGTTTCATAGGCCTGCTCACCAAAAGCATAATCCATTACAATAATTACAGGAGCCTCATTGTTCTTTTTAAAATCTTTATAATTCGTATCCTTAAAATCTACTTTAGCAGTATCAATTACCTGTACATTTATATTGGTACCAGACACATCTTTTAAATAAGTCAATCCGTTCTCTGAAGCATAATTTTTAACCGCACTTTGTAATGCTTTACTATCACTATTACTTAATAGCTCGTACAAACCAAATTTTTCGTTTTGTTTTGCTTCGTTAGGTAACGCTTTTTCTGCATACACACTGTTTAAAACACTATGCATATTTGCACTAATAATATGAATTGGTCTTTTTAATAACCCTTGGTCAGAAAGTGATTTTTTAATATCATTCGCCCATGTTTCACCATGATAATGACGCCCTATTTCTTCTGATAAAACAGAACTAAATCGAACAGATCTTTTCTGATCATGAAGTTCTTCATTTATCGCCAGTTTTCCTAACCAATAAATTAAATGGAAAAAACGATACGGATTCTCTTCTGTAGCAAATGTATTGTAAGATTGATGTACTTCATTGTAAGTTCTACCTAAAATGCTTCCTAAATGAACAATCAAAACATCTTTTTCTTCATCAGAAAGAGATTTATTGTGTAAAACAACCTCTTCTAAATTTTTCCATTCTCTGGTGGTCTTTTTACCATCACTAATAAGTACTCGCTCTTTTATTTTGTGCGATTCAATAAATAAGAATGTTAAGTGCGTAAGAATATCATAAATATCAGATCTTCCTCTGGTAATTTCAATATTCATTTGATCCTTATCTATTCGATAACAATTTCTTCTTCTCTTAGGAGGAACTATTACTTTAAAGTGCGAATTACGATACCCTTCTTCTGCCGTTAGATTAATAAACTGACACTCTTCAATTCCTTCTGGTAAACGTTCTATTACATATGTAAGTCCGTTTAACTCTGTTTTATCTTCTGCAATCGACCCATATATTTCTGGCCTTAAAAGCAATAATGATTTTCTTAAGGTTTCTCCAGAAACTCCCATTGGTTTATAAAAACCTCTACTAAATAAGTGACGCATAGAAATGTATAATTTTTCTATGGCATTGGTAGATTCTTGTGCTCTTGTACGTTCTTTATATATTTCAGACATCTATTTTCTTCCTAATATTTTATTATACTTTGTTGAATTATTTAATATTTCAACAGCTTCTTTTATCGTTTTATCATTTTTTAAATGATATTGATACATTCCTTTTTTGTAAAAATACTGTTCTAAGATTGCATCTTGAATTTTTAAAGAGATATGATCTTCATTTTTATCAATTTCATTAATCTTATAATCCACTAATCTAGTAACCAACTCTTTATATTCTGATGAAATAATTTGTTCTTTAGTAACCGATTTATACGCTTCTTTAAATAATTTTTCTTGCTCTGTAACAAAAGTAGTATCCTTTGTTTTTAAATAATTTTTAAATCCTTTAAAATCTGAGAAAGTAAAAGATTCTAGCGTTGTAGAAGGATTTTTTCGAACATATTCTGTAGCAAAATTAAAAATTGCTCTAGATGAAATTAATTTATCTGTTTCTTCCGTTTTTTTAGATCTCTTTATTTTTACATCAGGTGTTACTCCTCCTCCATCATACACTGTTCTTCCATTCACTGTTTTAAAAGTACTAACAGGTCCGTCAGAAAATTTAGGAACTATCCCAGTCTTCCAATCTCTGTTTGCATAATCCAATTCTTGAATACATCTTCCACTAGGTGTATAGTATTTAGAAATTGTTGCTTTCATTTGCGTTCCATACGTTAAATCAAAATAACGTTGCACTAAACCTTTCCCAAAAGAACGTTCTCCTAATACAACAGCTCTATCATAATCTTGTAATGCACCCGATACTATTTCTGAAGCAGAAGCAGATCTTCCATCAATTAAAACAACCACTGGCATTTCGGTATCTAAAGGAGTCTGACTTGTTGTATATGTTCTTGTATTTTTCTTTATTTTTCCTCTTGTATCTACTACCTTTTTTCCTGAAGGAATAAATAAATTAGTAATATTAACTGCATCAAACAAAGAACCTCCAGGATTACTTCTTAAGTCTAATACTAACTTTTTCATCCCTTTTTCTTTTAAGCTAACAATTGCTTTTTTTAATTCATCTGTTGCTTTTCTGGCAGTAAACCTTGTAAGAATTACATAACCTGCATCTTCGTTTATCATTTCGAAAAAAGGAACTGGGTTATCTATAATTTTATCTAACTTTAAGTTAAACTGAATTGTTTCACCAGCTCTTTTCACTGTTAAGCTAACATCGTTTCCAGGAAGACCTTTTAATACTTGTGATAATTGATCATTTTCTAGTCCTCCTAATTCTTGACTATTTACAATCGTAATAATATCTCCTGTTTTTAAACCTGCTTTATCTGCCGGGTACCCTTCTTTTACAGATACTATTGTAATTCCTTTTTTAGTATACCAAGAAGAGATACCAATACCTCCATATTCTCCTTCTCTTCTAATTTTAGCATCTTCTACTTGTTGTTCGTTATAAAAACGAGTATACGGATCTAAATTTTTTAACGTATTATTTATGGCTTTGTTCGTTACATCTCCTGGGTTTATTTCATCTATATAATTTATATTTAATATTTTATATAAATTATTATAAATCTCTATTTGTTTTGCAATCTCAAAAAAACGAGACTGAAAAGAAAAAGAAATGATAACTATGGTAATTAATGATATTATTAGTATTTTTTTATTCTTCATTCTTCAGAAATATTTTCGATAAACAACTTTAGTAATTTATCCATTTTATGAGCAATATCTTCATACTTCCACTCCTCCTTTGCAAGATAAGAAATCATAAATACATAAGGAACATCTACTCCAGAATAGACGATTTGCTTTTGTAATCGGTAAGATTCTCTTAATAATCTTTTTATTCTGTTTCTATCTACCGCTTTTTTAAAATTTCTTTTCGGAACAGAAACACCACATTGAACTGGATACTTAGAAGTGTGTTCTGTTTGTAAAAAAACCATTCTTAAAGGGAATTTTTTAATCGTTTTACCTTCAGTATATAATCTTTCTATGAGTTTTCTACTCTTTAACCGTTCTTCTTTTCCTAAAGTTAACTTCATTAATACAAACATACGTAAACAAACAGTATTATAAAGTCTTCAAACACTTATTTTGCATACTCTTTGTTAGTTATGAATGGAAATCAATAG
>CAKZVD010000049.1 GCA_937922085.1 uncultured Tenacibaculum sp.
TTATAAAAATATGCAGTACTATTATCTACTTCATGAAAATAAAATTTAAGAGTATTATTTTTAGTAATAGATGATAATAACTTTAATTCAGTATCTTCAGTTTTTGCACTACCGTGGTAAGCACCAAAACCAATAATTTTAAAATTTTTTTGAGGAAAAATAAATTTTTTAGAGTTTAAATCAAAACGATTTTTAGTCAAATACGACTCTTTATTTTGAGCTATTGAACTATAAATTGAGCAAAAAATTAAAATAAAAAAAAGATGTTTCATAATTTCATTTTAAATTAAAGACCAAAGACATTATTTTTTGTGACACTTATTAAAAATAGTTTTCTAAATTTAATAACTTCGTAATTAATAAAATATACCAATCTTTTTGTAAGGTATTTTAATTGAGATAAACTAAGTTCTAAAATAATTTAAAAAAATGAAAAAATTAACTTGTCTTTTAATCTTTGTTGCCACAACGGCATTTTCTCAAAGTCCTTGGACTAAGAAGAAAAATGAAACGTATTTACAATTATCATTTACAACTATTTCTGGTTATACCGAGTTGTTTGCTAAAGATGATCCTGTGCCAACAAACAGGAAAATGAATGATAATACATTACAGTTATATGCTGAATATGGTATAACAGATAAAACAACATTAATGGCTAGTTTGCCTCTTAAATTGGTTTCGTCTGGAGATTTAGTTAATTCAGCAATTAACCTTACCACAGAAAGTTCATTAACATCATTAGGAAACATTCAATTAGGAGTTAAGCATAACTTTTATAATAAAAAATGGTTAATCTCTGGTCAATTAATGATTGAAGCAAATACAGGTGATTTTGAAGAAACTTCAGGTTTAAGAACAGGTTATGATGCTTGGACAGTTACTCCTTTAATTCTTGCAGGAAGAGGTTTTGATTCTTGGTATATTCAAGCTTTTACAGGTGTAGATATTAGAAGTAATGAATATAGTTCTGCATTTAAATTAGGAGGAGAGTTAGGATATAAAGCTTTAGATTGGTTATGGGTAGCTGGATTTTTAGATGGAGTTGCTTCATTTCAAAATGGAGATGTACAAACACCATTAACCAATGCATTAACAAGTTTATATGTAAATAACCAAAGCTATGCTGGTTTTGGATTGAAACTTATAGGTGATTTTGACGATAATTTTGGAGGAAATATAGGTGTAGGTGGTGCATTTGACGGACGTAGAGTTGCCGTAGCTCCTGCTATTACATTTGGTGTATATTATAAATTATAATAACATTCTATAATTATATAAAAACCCAGTAAAACAATAAAGTCTTACTGGGTTTTTTAATAAAAAACAGATAAAGGTTATTTTAACTTTACGATTTCTTTTACTTCCTTTCCATTTTTCTTAGAAGTCTTATATGTAACTTCAAAAGACTTTCCTTTTAAACTATCTGATTTTAAATCAAGTGTTTTTAATATTTCTTCAGATACAGATTTAAAATGTATAGTTTTACCATCTTTTAAGGTAAACTTATAACCTTCAGCTTCAGTATAACCATTGTATTCTCCTACTACCATTTGTTCTTGGTTAACAACAGTAATATTTGTGTTTAGTGCTTTTTCGTTTGCTTGCATTGTGCTAATAGTACCTAATACTGTTAACATTGATGTAATAGCTAGTTTATTAAAATAGTTTTTCATTTTTTTATAATTAAAATTAGTTTCAATTATTTAATATTAAATAGACTTTTTTGTAGTAGCTGCGCAAACTTTTTTATCTACAGAAAACAGAACGGCCTGTTTTTTTAAATATTCTTGAAACTTCTTTTTTTAACATAAGGTTAGAATTTATTTTAAAAACCTTAAATGATTTATTTTTAATTATTTATGTTTTAAAAAATAGAGTTAATTACTTTCGTGTTTTAGGGTAAGTGATAGTGAACCAATGTTTTGTTGAATAAAATTGAATATTATTAGTTTTTGACAAAAAAGTATAAAACTTTAACATTTATACTAAAAACTTAAAATAGATTTAATTATTACACACATTTTCGTAGAAACCTACTAGTTTCACTTCTTTTTTTTATGCCTATATAAAACTATCTTTGCGGCATTAAAAAAGTAAAAAAATGTCAGAAAACGTACGTGTACGATTTGCACCAAGTCCTACAGGAGCACTACACATTGGAGGTGTAAGAACCGCATTATTCAATTATTTATTCGCTAAAAAACACAATGGAACTTTTGTTTTAAGAATAGAAGATACCGATCAAACAAGGTATGTTGCTAATGCAGAACAATACATAGTTGATGCGTTAGAATGGTGTAATATTCCTTTTGATGAAGGTCCAGGAAAGAATGAAAAATTTGGTCCGTACAGACAATCTGAACGTAAAGATTTATATAAAAAGTATGCTGATGAATTGCTAGAAAAAGGATGGGCATACTATGCTTTTGATACTTCGGAAGAATTAGATGCGCATAGAAAAGATCATGAAGCAAATGGTAAAACATTTATTTACAACTGGCACAATAGAGAAAAAGGAAGGTTAGTAAATTCTTTAGTACTTTCTGAAGAAGAAGTACAACAAAAAATTTCTGCTGGAGAAAAATATGTAGTTCGTTTTAAAACACCTCAAGATGAGACATTGATATTAGAAGATGAAGTACGAGGAAAAATTAAAATAGAAACGAATACGTTAGACGATAAAGTATTATTTAAGTCGGATGGAATGCCAACATATCATTTAGCAAATATTGTAGATGATCATTTAATGGAAATTTCACATGTAATTCGTGGTGAAGAATGGTTGCCTTCTCTCCCACTTCATACACTTTTATACAGAGCTTTTGAATGGGAGTCTCCAAAATTTGCACATTTATCTTTAATTTTAAAACCAGTAGGTAAAGGAAAATTAAGTAAACGTGATGGTGATAAATTAGGTTTCCCAGTTTTTCCGTTAGAATATACGAATGAGAAAACAGGAGATGTTTCACGTGGATATAAAGAAGATGGTTATTTTTCAGATGCTTTTATAAACATGTTGTCATTATTAGGATGGAACCCTGGAACAGAACAAGAATTATTTACATTAGAAGAACTTACAAAAACGTTCGATTTAGCTAGAGTAAGTAAGTCTGGAGCAAAATTTAGTCCAGATAAAACAAAGTGGTTCAATCAACAATATTTACAACAAAAAACAAATGAGGAATTAGCAACGTTGTTTTTACCTCTTTTAGAAGAAAATAATGTGTCATCAGATGCAATATACATTCAAAAAGTAGTTTCTTTAATTAAAGAGAGAGCTGTTTTTGTGAATGATTTTTGGGGATTGTCTAGTTTTTTCTTTGAAGACCCAACAGCGTATGACGAAAAAGCATCTAAAAAACAATGGAAAGAAACTACAGGTTCTTTAATGGAAGAATTGGTATCGGTAATTGAAGCTATAGAAGATTTTTCTATTGAAAATGCACAAACGGATATTAAAGGATGGATTACTTCTAAGGAAATTGGTTTTGGTAAAGTAATGCAACCACTTCGATTGAGTTTAGTTGGTAAATTAGCAGGACCAGATTTGTTTGAAATTATGACAATGATTGGTAAGGAAGCAACCATAAAAAGAATTAAAAATGCAATTGCAGCATTATCTTAAAATAATTTTAAAATACTAAGAATGATTAAAAGGAACGAAATAAAAAAAATATTTATTTTGTTCCTTTTATTTTTTGCTTTTAATGCAAATGCTACACACTGGTTAACATATTATGTATACCACGAAACGGAATATGACCAAGGACCATGGATAGGAGTTGCTATTATAGAAAATACAAATTATAAATATTTAGTTCCGGTTGCATATAGCGAAATGTTTGGTTCTGAAAATATTGAAATTGCCAAAAAAATAGTATTCCGATTAAAAGAAAAGAAACCTGAAATTTATAATTTCGAATATGAAATTGCAGAAAAAGAAAATGAAATAACACTTACAATTAAAGAAGAAATAAAGGAAAATCAAATAGTAAAAAATGAAATTATTACTTCTTTAATTAACAATGGTTTTACTAAAGTTATTTTTCGTTTTTTAAATAAAGAAGAAGTTTGTACAATTAAAAATGTAACGCTTCCTTATTTTAAATTGCAATACAATAAAAATAAAGCATCAAACAGTATTAAAACACTGTCAAGTATCAATAAAAATAAAAAAACGCTTAAAACAAATAAAAACAACCTAAAGAAAGAAGATACAAATAGATTTTGGTTTGTTTTATCTCTGTTATTTAATATTTTGTTGATTCTATTGATTTTTGTTAAAAAAAGAAAACAGATTTAAACTAGCTATTTTTGGTAGCTTGAAAAAAACAGTATGAAAAAACACCTTATTATTCTTTTATTTATTCCGTTTCTAGGAATAGCACAAATTATAAATGTAGAAAGTTTACGTAAAGTTACAGATACTGTAGGTTGGAGAGGTAATATTCGATTAAACTTACATTTAATAAAAAACAAGAATTCTATTTTCGGAATTTCAAATAGAGTGAGAATTCAATATAGAACAAAGAAGCACTTATGGCTTTTTGTAAATGATTTAGATTTTAGAGAAGCGAATTCTGAGAAGTTTGTAAGTAAAAACTCACAACACTTTAGGCATAACTACCGATTTCATAAAAATTTTGCAATAGAAACATTCTTACAATCTCAACAAAATGAAATAGCGGCTATTCGTTTTAGAGGACTTATAGGGTCTGGAATTCGATATAAATTAACAAATTCAGAAAAATATAAATTGTATATAGGAAGTTTGGTAATGTATGAAAATGAAAAAGTAAGTTCAGATATTGAAAAAACAAATAATGATTGGAGAAGTAGTTCTTATTTTTCTATGAGTTTGTTTCCTAAAAACAACATTTCATTAGTAAGTACTACGTATTTTCAGCCTAGGTTAGATAAATTTTCAGACTTTCGATTATCAAGTCAAACTACTTTAGCATTAAGAATTGTAAAAAACTTGTCTTTTTCTACCACATTTACTTATCAATATGATGAGTTTCCTGTTTTAGGAATTCCTAAAGAACAATATCGTTTAACAAATGGAATTGTGTATTCTTTTTAAAACAAAGATGTCAGTTAACATTTATCAATTAACAGTGATCATTGATTGATCATAAATGTAGTTCAAACTATGTATTTTAGTGTATTTCGCTTTAGCTTCTAAAAAAATATAGTGTGCAACGAGTTTGTAGCTAATATATTGAATTTAAAAATGTTTACGGAATGTTTCCATATCACTCCATACAGCTGACTTTAGTTATCGGTATTTTTTTTTCAATTTATAATAAGCATTGATAGTAATCATTGATTAACATTAACAGATTATTGAAAACATTGATCAATGATAACTATTTAATGCTGATTGTAATAACAAGCACCACCTATAGAAGAAGCACTTCTTCCTCCACCGCCACCAAAAAGACCATCGAATGCATATACAATACCTCCGGTAACCTGAATATGTGATCGCATGCTTTCAAACGATTCTAAAGAATACTTGTAATACAATTGTGTATTTAAACCAAACGAATCTGAAATCCAATAAGTTGCTCCTGCTCCAAAATTAAAGGTCGGTGTCATTTTTCTTTCAGAATCAACCAAGCTACCCCCTACAAAAACATAAGGGAAAAATTTCTCAGAAACTTGATTAAAACTGTATCTCAAAGATCCGTCCATAGAAAAATACTTTACAGAGTTTTCTATAAAACCAGGATCGAATGTATTAAAAGACATAGCACCATCTACCGATAAATTGTCGGTAATAGGAACCGTTAAATTTAATCTAGGAATTTGAAAAAGATACTTATCTCCGATAAAAGAAGCATCCTCATCAGAAAATTGAACAATACCGATTCCAATTCCTATTTGCCATTTTTTACTCTTAGATTGAGCTAAAATTGAGGCAGCAAAAAAAACAGATAAAATAAAGATAGTTTTTTTCATAATCATAATATTATTGGGGTTAATGGGGATTATTATAAATTACTAAACTACTAATTTTTTATTTTATTACATATTATACAGCATTTACTTTTTTAATCGCTTCTGTAAAAGTATCTAAATCGTTATCATTCATTACCAGATGAATAGCTTCGTCACATACCTTTTCTATGTTGTCTAAAGGGATGCTTAAAGCAGTTGAAATCTTGTGCATTAAAAGCACCTGATCTTTATCTATATTATCATCTGCAAAGATCATTTTAGTTAAACGGTATAAACGTTCTATACTCTCATCGTAACCAATTGGAGGGTTTATTGGAAAGGCATCAGGATTTTTAAGAACCTCTTTATATTCGCTTTCGCTTATATTTAATCTTTTTGCAGTTCTATCTAATAATTTTTGCTCACCGTCAGTAATTATACCATCTACCATTGCAACTTTAACGACACTAGCAAAATGACCAATTTCTTGTTTGTGTTTTCCGCTAGCATATAAATCTGATATCGACATAGTTTTAATTTTTTAATTTTTTGTAAAATTAATAATTGTTCTACTTATTTAGAGTAGAAATTCGCTAAAAAGTCACTAGTACATCGAAATATCTAGTACAATTTTTGAAAACCAAAGGTTTAAAATGATTAATGGGGATTCCTTTCTGTTTTTTTTAAATTGAAAATGAGTTATATAACGGGATGTTTTATAAAAAATAATTATAGTAAATTAAAAGAAGACGAAATTGTATTTATGAGAGAAATGTAATTATTAAAAAAAAGCATTCGTACTAATAATTTTGTAAGTTTAAATCTCAAAAAAGATTAAGAAATAATCTTTGAAACTATTTTTTATTAAAAATTGCACATAATTAAAAATGACTTTTTTAAAAAGAACTATATAAGTTCTAAACTTAACTATTAGAAAATTAATACTTTTAATGTGTCATAAGATGAAATGGTAAAAATAAATAAACTAAAGAATGACAGAAATTAATTATCAAAAACTTAGAATTGGAGATAGACTAGTAAGAACAAAAGGAGGAATATTATCTAAGCACCATGCTTTATATGCTGGTTTTTGGGATAATAAACACATAGTTGCCGAAAACCAACTAGGATTTGGTGTAAGATATATTTTATTAGATCAGTTTTTAAATGAAGGAAAATTAGATAAAGTAGAATACAATAATTACGATGATGATACTCAAACAAAAATAATTGATCGAATAAATAAAAAAATAGGAACAAATTATTCTCTTATTAAATATAATTGTGAACATTTTGTAAATGAAATCTTAACAGGAGTTTCTGAAAGTAAACAGATTAAAGTTGGAATTGCAATTAGCATTGGAGTAACATTATGTTTATTAGCATTTGGTAAGAAGTTTAACAAACAAAAAAAACACCTTACATAACTAGTATGTAAAGCGGCCTTCATTAAAATTAGTATTAGAATAATTTGAATTAAATTTCCTTTTCTATTCTCATTTATTTTTAAATTATCTATGATTTATACTAATTTAATATCTTTCTTATCTGTTGGGTCTAATGCAGCAGCTTTCACATCTACATCAGCTTCTACATAGTAATTAGACTTTTCGTTGTTTGCAAACTTTCCTAGTTTACCAATAGCGCCCATTGCACCACCTTTTTCTTTTAACGAATCTGCGTTAGATTTTATAATTTCAAAAGGAAGTTTAAATGCAATTTCTTTTACTTCACCAGGTTTCATAGTATAAGTATCAGTAATTTTTACAATCCCTAATTCAAAGGTTTTTGTTTTTGCACTATCTCCTCTACCCGTTGTAAATTCTTCAATTAATTTTATTTCGGTATCTACAATTTCTTGTTCACTTTTTGTGGTTAATGTTAGTACGCCTTCAATTAAATTACTGTCTTTAGCTACTTGCCCTGGTACTTGTAATTTTGCCTTTACTCCACCAATACCTAATTTGTTTTTAATGACACCGAAAATTCCCATAATTTTACTTGTTTTTATATGTTTAATTATTTTTACTTTAAGCTTTTAGATATTTTCTGTTGCACTTTATAAAGAGATAATACTTCCTCTAGTTCCGTAATTTTATTTTCAACATCCTCTATTTTTACATCGTTTCCTTCTTGTTTCATTTGTTCTTCTAATAACATTTCATTTTTAGCCTCATCCATACCATTCATAACAACTCCTATAAAAAGATTTAAAAAAATCATGGTTCCAATTAATACAAACGTTACAAAAAAGGTAATAGAAAGTGCAGAAGCAGCAGTAGAGTTAGTACATAAATTTAAGTTGCCATCATATCCATAATTTTCGCAACCATACATGTTTATGTACATAATATCTGTCCAATCTTCTAAAGTTACTATTCTAAAAAGAGACAACATAGAAGTTTGTAAATCACCAAAATGAATAGGATCATTTTTACCAAAAAAGAAAACACCAGCAACTGCATAAATGTAAAATAATAGCGTAAGTAATATAGAAACATAACCCATAGAAGGTAAACTCTTTAAAAGAGCACCTACCAACATTTGAAGTTTTGGTAATGCTTTAATTAGTTTTAAAACTCTTAATAAACGGAGTAAACGCAATATGGCAATAGAGCTACCTCCAAAAGGAAGAAATGCAGCACCTACAATAACAAAATCGAAAATGTTCCACGCATCTGTAAAATACAACCAAGGTTTTTTTCCTTCTGCTAAAACCTTTACAAGTATTTCGACGATAAAAATTCCTAGAATTATATTATTTAATAATTTTAAAATAGTTTCATTTTTTACAGAAAACTCTTCATAAGTAGCAACACCAACTAAAACACCAGCAATTAAAATAGCGATGGTTACAAAATTTTGAAACCATTTACTGTCACTTATTTTTTTACTTAATATAAACATACCACCCTTTTAGATAAATAGAAATTAAGATTAATCAATTCTTAGATTAGAATTACCTATTAAATCGATTTTTATAATTGGTTTTTTAGCTTGCTCTTTACTCCAATCATCCATTCCTTTATACAAGGTTCTAATACTTGAATATGGAATATAAATTAGATCTTCATTATCTTTTAAACTAAAGGAGGTTTCATTAAACTTTATAGTAATTTCTTTAGCTGTGTACCACGTTTTTTTTGTTAAATAATCCTGTGTTTTTTTATCAAACCGTATTTCTGCAACTATCAAAATATGATCTATCGAGGTTACATCAGCTTCATTAAAAAAAGCTTGTACATCTGTTTTGTTAATTTGTGCAGTTAAAGAAAAAGAAATCGTTAATAACACTAAAAATAAATAGCTTCTCATTTTCATAATACGTACTTTTAACTATTTGTTTGTTAACAAGTATGATATATACTTTTTTAGGGGCAAATGTATTATAAAGAGCAATTAAAAATGTTGTTATCTTCCCTACTGAGTTTTTGGGTTTCCCAAATAACGATTTAAACTTCCTAAGTGTTCTTTTTTAAAAGTGAAAATGTTATTTTCTTAAAAATAAATTGAAATCCTCATTTTTATATACTATAAAAATGAAAAGAATAAATGTCTTAAAAGGAATATGCTTAATAATTAAAGAGAGTAGGTTTTTGAAAAAAATTAAATACTCTAAAACCTTTTAAAAAAGTAAGAGATACCTAAAAGTACTGTTTTTACAGTTTTATTTAAGCGTTTTTTTTCCCTTTTAACCTATTTTTTTTCCCTTTAATATACTTTAATTGTTTTTAAAATAGGGACTTAAGGTAGATTTGTGGTATAATTTATAAAAGTATATATCATGAAACAATTTAACCTTTTTTTACTATCAATAATTTTACTGATAGTCTCTTGTAGCGATGACGAAGAAGTCGGGCAACAAGAACCAGATGGTAATGAAAACCCATCTACTGAAATAAATGTAGTTTTTAACGAAGTACAATATAACGGAACCAAAGATTTAATAGAAATATATAATGCAGGTGAACAACCAGCAGATTTAAAAGAATATTGGCTTTGTTTAGGACCAGGTGCTTATCAAAAAATAGGAGACTTAACACCAGAAAGTGGAAATGTAGTAATTCCAGCAAAAGGATTTTTAGTAGTAAGTTACGATTTACCAAACGATAAAGGAGGATTAGGATTATATAATACAAATGAATTTACCAATGCAAATGCAATTGTAGATTTTGTTCAATATGGTGCTGCTGGTAGTGCTAGAGAAAATGTAGCTGCTACTGCTGGAATTTGGACTGCAGGAGAATTTGTGCCTACTTTAAAAAGTGGAGACAACAGTATTATTTTTGATGGTGAAGGAAACGGTGTTGAAAACTGGGCAGAAACTACTGAAGTAACATTTGGTGCAGAAAATGTATTAATGATGCCTAAAGACGATGTACGATCTGTAGTTTTAAATGAGGTAAATTATGGAGAAAATAAGTTAATAGAATTATGGAATAATGGTGATGTTGCTGTAGATATATCTGATTACTGGTTATGTTTAGGACCTGGTCAATATGTACAAGTTAAAGAAGCTACTGTAAAAAGTGGATCTGCAGAATTACAACCAGGTGAATTTTTAGTAGTGAATTGGGATCAATTAAGTGCAAGCGGAGGTTTAGGTTTTTATTCTAACAATTCATTTACAGATGCAAATGCAATTATTGATTTTGTTCAGTGGGGAGCTGGAGGAAGTGCTAGAGAAAATGTAGCAGTTGCTGCTGGAATTTGGACTGCAGGAGATTTTGTGCCAAATGTACAATTGTCAACCAATAGTTTAGCATATGATGGTGAAGGTGATGCATCATCTGATTGGGAAGAAGCTGTAAATGCTACCTTTGGAGAAGGTAATTCAACAGTAGCAACTAAAACAAGTTTTACAGTTACTATTACGAATAAAATTAATTATTTAGGAGCTTATGTTTTTAATACACCAGACGGAGCAACTAACCCAGGGCCAGTACCAAATGCTAATGGAAGTTATTCTCTAAAATTTAAAGCAGTACCAGGTACAAAGTTAAGTTTTGCAACCATGTCTGCTGCTACTAACGATTGGTTTTTTGGACCAAAAATGACAGGAATTGATCTTTTTGATACCAGTGGTTCTGCAATTACCGGAGATATTAGTAATCAAATTTATTTATGGGATGCAGGTACTGAAGAAGAAGATGCTGCAACAATTGCTACAGAGCCAAATGGTGGAACAGCAGGAAGCCCAGATGATGACAATACCGTTCGTGTAGTCTCTGATAATGTAACAGATTATTTAAAAACAGAATTAGCATACGATAGTAGTACAAGATACTTTACACTTACTTTAACAAATTTAGTAGGAAGTACAGGAAGTAAATCGATTGTATTAACTCCTGGTGTAGCAGTATTACATGCACAAAATGCACCTTTATTTACAGTTGGTAACCCAGATAGAGGTTACGGATTAAAAGAATTAGCAGAAGCAGGAAATCCAAAACCATTATACGACTGGTTTCATGAAACAGGATCGCAAGGAGCGCCATTACGATTATCATCATCGTTAAGTGTATTTTCTCCAGCAGTATTGTATGCATTTAGTACAGCAAAAGATCCATGGTTTACTCAAGGTGAAGCTGCAAAAGCAAATAGTGGTGTAGAAGAAATAGCAGAAGATGGAAATAACCAAGTAGCATATGAATACTTAAAAGGTTTAGGTTTACCAGTAGCAAAAAGTAATGAAATGGCTCCTGTAAAACCAGGTGAGTCGTTAACTTTTACCATAGAAGTTCCACAAGGTTTAAATTACAAATTAGGTTTTGGTACCATGTTAGTAGATACAAACGATTGGTTTATTAGCTATAACAATAACGGTGTAGCATTATTTGATACAAACGATGCACCTTTCTCTGGTACTTCTGAAAGTGATGAAACGTATCTTTTTGATGCAGGTACAGAAGCAGATGAAGAAGTTGGTTTTGGAGCAAACCAAGCACCAAGACAATCGGGAGCAAATACAGGAACTGCAGATGCTGATACTTCAATAAGAAGAGTAGGAACAATAAACGATGTACAATTTAACAAGGGAGTTATTAACAGTGCACCAGGTGTTACTTGGTCTGGAGACCCTAGAGGAGGTTATAATTTAATTGAAGTAAACATTCAACCAAATTAATAACCCAAAAGAAGACTTATAAAAACATTATTATTAGGTTTATTTATAGTTTTTGTATAAAACAAGGCCCTAGCTAATTCAGCTAGGGCTTTGTGATTTATTATTAGTGTTGGAATTTAAAACTTTATAGTAATATTGTGCTCAGTTACAGTATAGTTTATTGCTACTGCTAGTTTTCAACTAGTAGCAGTTAAGAGTAAGCAACAATGTTAATTAGAGTGTGCCACTAGTTTTAACTAGCGGGAGCAAAGGTAAATATTCTGCAAAGAGTGTTAGTGCTATAGTTACAAAAGCAAGGTTTAAAACTAAAATTAAAAAGAAAATTATTCCACATACTCTAAGGCATTCTTTTGCTACTCATTTATTAGAAAATGGCACCGATTTTCGGTATATACAAAACTTACTAAGTCATAGCTCTGTTAAAACCACTGAATTATATACTCAAGTAGCGGTAAATAATTTTATTTTAATTAAAAACCCATTAGATTTGTAAAAGAAAATACAAGGAATATAAAGGATATGTTCTTTATATAATTGTTGTGTGTAATGCAAAAAACACCCGAACACGGAAGAAAAAAAGACGAAAACTATTTAGTTTTCGTCTTCAGGTTTGATAAATTCCGACTGATATTTTTCTAAAAATTCCTTCTGTCTCGCAATCATTTGTTGCCTTAATTTATCAATGTCCATAAAGTCATTTCCAAAATTACTACCAAAAAAATCATCATTAAAGAAATGTTTGCTGAAAAGTGAATCTTGAGAAAAAACATCTTCAAATCCTTGATTTTCAAATCCTGAATAGTTTGAGAAAAATCGTGATTTAAAAGATTGCATCAAACTATCTTTATCAGAAAATGAGAGATTATCGAACTTATCGTTGGAAGACCAAGAATAAATACTGTCATATCTAATTAAGTTTCCGTTTTCATCAAATTCTTTATCAACTTTCCAAGTGCCTTTAGGCTCTTCAACTATATTAGTTTGATTTTCTTCTTTTTCAACTTTTTTAGTTTCATTTTCTTGCCCTTTACAACTAACACTTAACAAGCCAACCATAAATAATAAAATATACTTTTTCATTACTTTATATTTTAAGTTAAACTTAATTTCGGGTTTGTTTTAAATGTTTTGAACAAACTACCAGTTTCTATCATTTTAATCAAATTTTTTTGGTGGAACACTTTTGAATTTCGTTCATCATTTTTATACCAAACACATTCCAAATAAGTATCATTATCAACCAAACCAAATATTGAATCTTTTTTTGGAACATATTTGATAACTTGCATTTTTGGAGAAGTAAGTTTTCCTTTAACTGTTACCCATTCCCCAGATTTAAACTTTCTTGGCATAACATTATAATTTTAAAGAATTAAACTTATTATTAAGAGGATGCTGAAAAAAATCAGCATCCTTCTTAATATTTTACTCTAAAATTTAGTGAAACAATTATGAAATCTTAATGCTTCTGGCAGGCTTTTGTTTTGCCTCTTCTTTTTTTGGTAAAAGAATACTTAAAATACCATTTTCATAATTTGCATTAATCTTTTCATCGTTTACACTTTCTGGTAAATTAAAGGTTCTTTTGAACGAGGAGTAACCAAACTCTCTACGAGTATAGTTTTCTTCCTTGTGTTCATTTTCTTCCTTTGTTTCTGTAGAAATCGATAATACTTGATTATCGAGGTCAAGATGGAAATCTGACTTTTTTAAACCCGGAACAGCCATTTCTACCATAAAAGCGTCAGCAGTTTCCTTAATATTTACTTTTGGTAAAGTAATACCAGTATTGAAATTTGAAGTAAATACTGATGGTAGGTCTCTATTAAAAATGTCATCTAACCAATTTGATAAAGTTGGGAAGTTTTGATTTGAATTGATATTCGCTAAACTTCCATTTTTAGGAACAGTTGCTAAATTGCTCATAATTACAAAATTTTAAATTAAACATTATTTCAAATTTGAAATCTCTACGACTTCATTTCTTTTTAAACAAATAAAATGCCAAAATCGATTAATTGGTTTTTTTAGCAATTATTAGGTAATATTCTCTGTAATTTTGTCATAATTATGAAAAATTGTCGTATTTACTAATAATAAAATGACATATTTACATTTGGATTTTATGTTTAAAACTAGATATTATTTATGTAAAATATTAACTGTCGAATCAAAACTTGGGATAAGCACTACACACAACAAAGTATATAAAACATAGCTATTATAAGCTTTCCAAGAGGTTTCTGCTAATTTATGAAGTCCGCCAAATTTTTATTTTTTTATATTTAGAGAGTTAAATGATAAATAGAAAAAATAAAAATTTGGCTCGTGTATAATCCGAAAAGTTAGTGTTTATTTACACACTACGTTCCATATACAAGACCGTCAGACTGTCTAAAAACTACCTAGATATCTAATCAAAAAACGATAAAAAATTCGTATATTAATATATGAATTATATCAAAGGATTTGACAGAAAACAAGCTATTTTGATTCCACAAACCATTGACCAACTAATTGACA
>CAKZVD010000050.1 GCA_937922085.1 uncultured Tenacibaculum sp.
AATCAAACAGCATTTTATTTTATAATATTTTCTTCAAAAAAACAAACTCCTGATTTACTTTAGGAAAGTCTTTTATTTCACCAAATACTTCATATCCGTTTTTAATATAAAAATCTTTTGCTTGAAAAGAAAAAGTATCTAATATTGCTAATTTAGCTCCGAGTTTTTTTGCTTTCTCCTCCGCTTTTATTAATAATTTAGATCCCACTTTTTTATCTCTTGCATCTTCTCTAACCCAAAGTGTAGATATATTAAAACCTGCATAATACCCCACTGAACCAAAAATTCCTCCTATAATTTCATCTACCTCATTTTTGGCTACTAAACGAATATCTTCACGAATAAAAGGAAGGCTTCTTTCTGTTTTACTATCATTATATGCATTTATTCCATTTATAACAACCTCTCCTTCTTCTCTACTCTCACAAGGTACTATTCTCATCTTACTTTTTAATTGCATTATTAAAAATAGATAGAAACACATATAATAAGATAACAACAGGTAATGCTACAAATTTTAATACAATTAATAAAACAACAGAAAGAATTAAAAATATATATTTCATTGCATTTTCCTTAAATGATGTTGTTTTAAATTTTAAAGAAAATAAAGGTAATTCAGCAACCATTAAAATAGATAAAAATAAAGTAATCGCTATTAGAAAAAACTTATTGTGAACTATACTTAATATAAATGAACTTGAAGTATATTGAGCAATTAAAGGTAATGAAAGCACAAACAAATTCATTGCAGGTGTTGGCAATCCTATAAAACTATCTGATTGTCTCTCATCAATATTAAATTTAGCCAATCGATAACAAGCAAATAACGTTAATAATAATCCTAGTAACTCATATGAATACCAATTATCTATACTTAGGCCCATATCTAGAGCAGCATCCCAAGATGAAATACCTAATTCATTGTATGAATTACTATGAATCATAAACTGCATCATCACAATTCCTGGTACCACTCCACTAGTAACCATATCTGCTAAACTATCTAATTGTTTACCTAATTCTCCTTGCACATGTAACAAACGTGCAAAAAAACCGTCTAAGAAATCGAAGACTATTCCTAAAACTACTAACATAGCAGTAACATAAAAATCGCCTTTAACAGCAAAAATTGTTGCTAAAGTACCACAGAAAAGGTTACCTAGTGTAATAATGTTTGGAATGTGCTTCTTGATGTTCATATTTTTACATTTTATACGAAAGTATGAATATTGATTGTTTTTATGATTAAGAATAAATAAATAGTTTAAAAAATGCCATTACTAAAAGATCAACTTACGACTACTTTTCCTTTTAAAAACGCTCATATTAATACCATATACAGGTATTTTTTTACAAAGGATAACCCAAATTATACTAGAAAAAGAATTGACACCTGGGATAACGATTTTATTGATTTAGATTTTTTAACAGCAGATTCTTTTTCTTTAGTTGTATTAATTCATGGATTAGAAGGTAGTTCTAAATCTAGCTACATGCTATCTACTGCTAATTACCTAAATAACAAAGGGTACGATGTTGTATGCGTAAACTTAAGAAGTTGTAGTGAAGAGGATAATAATTTATTACAAACCTATCATAGTGGAAAAACGGATGATGTAGATTTTATTATTAATCATTTAAACAATAATTATGATTATAAAAACATTATTCTTTGCGGATTTAGTTTAGGTGGTAACTTAACTCTTAAATATTTAGGCGAATACGCAAATAGAATACCTGATACTGTAAAAGGAGGAATTGCTGTTTCTGTTCCTATTGATTTAACTAGTTCTCAAGTAGAATTAAGTAAGTTAAAAAACAAAATGTATAGAAAGGAATTTTTAAGAACATTAAGATCTAAAATTACAGCGAAAGCTAATAAGTTTTCAGATTATAATCCAGATATGAAACAAATATTAAAAGCTTCCACTTTTCGAGACTTTGAAGAATTATATACTGCTCCTGTTTTTGGTTTTGAAAGCCCAGAAGATTATTATAAAAAAGCGAGTAGTAAACCTTATTTAGATAAAATAATTCATAAATCATTATTGATTAATGCTAAAGATGATACTTTTTTATCTAATGAATGCTATCCTTATGAAATAGCAGAAAATTCTGATAATTTCTTTTTAATGACTCCTGATTATGGCGGGCACGTTGGATTTGTTTCTTCTTTTAAAAATGAATCTCGCTGGATTGAAACACGAATTGTTAATTTTATTCAAAAACAGTTAAATATCTTCTCATAAGAAACAATAACCTTAAAAAAGAATTGTTATTTGATAAGTAATTAGGATATTTGTTGGAATTGAAAGATCAAATTTTGAAAAAAAAATTACTTTACTTTTCATTTTTATTTACAATATATTCGCACTCTCAATTTAGAAATTATTCAAATGAATTTTTAAATATTGGTGTAGATGCTGCTTCTTTAGGTATGAGTAAAGCCGTAGTTGCTTCAACAAATGATGTAAATTCATCCTATTGGAATCCTGCTGGATTGGTAAATATTGAAGATTATCAAGGAAGTTTAATGCATGCTTCTTATTTTTCAGGTATTGCAACTTATAATTTTGCTTCTTTTGCTATGCCAATAGATAAACAAAGTGCCTTAGCAATTTCTATAATACGTTTTGGAGTTGATGATATTTTAAATACTACTGAATTAATCGATAGCGAAGGAAACATTGATTTTAATAAAGTAAATTTATTTTCTGCTGCCGATTATGCTTTTAATATAGGTTATGCTAAAAAGTTACTTTTAGATGGTTTTTCAATTGGAGGGAATGCAAAAATAGTTAGACGAATTATTGGAGATTTTGCTACTTCTTGGGGATTTGGTTTTGATTTAGGTATTCAATTTGAAAAAAATGGTTGGAAATTTGGAGCAATGGCTAGAGATATTACTACTACATTTAATACCTGGGCTATTAATGAATCGGAATTCGAGAAAATAAAAAATGCAATTCCTGGTCAAAATCAAGAATTACCTGAAACTACAGAAATTACAAAACCAAAATTACAAATTGGAGCTGCCAAAAATTTTAAAATTGGTAGGTATTTTAATTTACTAACAGAAATAGATTTAAATATGCGCTTTGCAGAAACAAATGATCTTATTTCTTCTTCTTTTTTAAGTATAGATCCTGCTTTCGGCTTTCAATTAGATTATGATAAAATTGTTTTTTTAAGATTAGGTGCGGGTAACTTTCAAAATACAATAGAGTTTGATAATAGTACATCAATTTCTGTACAACCAAATTTTGGTTTAGGTTTTAAATATAAAGGTATTCAAGTAGATTATGCCTTAACAAACATAGGGAGTGTTGGAAATGCATTATTTTCAAATGTTTTTTCTATTAAATTCGATTATAGTTTTTACAGATAATTATGAATATAAAGTCGCTTATTACAGTATTCACCTTCTTTTTATCTTTTATTGGATATTCTCAGAACGTTCAACTATCTGCGTATTCAGAAATAAGTATCATTACTTCTGGCCCGGGTAACAATTTATATGAAAAATTTGGCCATACCGCTATTCGAGTAAAAGACCCAGTTTTAAATATTGATTTATTATATAATTATGGTATTTTCGATTTTAATGACCCTAACTTTTATATGAATTTTGTAAAAGGTTTCATGAATTATAAACTTGCCAAATATCCTTTTCATTATGCTTTAAAGGATGCTAATAATGACCAAAGATGGGTAAAACAACAACTTTTAAATCTTAGTGATAAAGAAAAAAATGAATTTTTCTATTTTTTAGAAAATAATGCAAAACCTTCGAATGCAAATTATCTATATGATCCTTTCTTTGATAATTGTTCTACAAGACCTAAAAATATTATTCAAAAAATATTTGGCGAAAACTTAATTATTAATGAGAATGCTATAAAAACTAACAAATCTTTACGAACTTTAATGAACGAAAAAATTCATTCGAATACTTGGGGGAGTTTTGGAATTAATATTGCTTTAGGAAGTCGTTTAGATAAAATTGCTTCTATAAATGAACATGCATACTTACCTGAGTTTTTCTTTGAAATATTAAAGAATTCTAAAATAAAAAGAGAACAAAACGAAGTAAACTTAATAAAGAGAACAATTAATTTACTAGATTACAAAACTAAAATAGCAAAAGCAGATACATTTAATCCTCTAACCGTATTTACAGTCTTATTATTAATATCATTATTTATTACTTACAAAGACTATAAAAACAAAAGAAGATCTAAAATATTAGATTTTGTAATTTTTGTTTCTACTGGTTTAGTTGGTTTATTAATTGTGTTTTTATGGTTTTTTACAAACCATTCCACTGCTCCTAATAATTTTAATTTTTTATGGGGATTAGCTCCTAATTTTTTTATCGCTTTTATTCTTTTGAATAAACAATTAAAAAATTGGTTAAAAAATTACCTTCTTATATTATTAATTTTGATTTTATTAATTCCAATAGTATCAATAATTGGAATTCAAAAATTCACATATCCTTTAATTCCTATAATCATATTATTACTTACAAGATATCTTTTTCTATTTAATCACATACAAAAAAAAGAAGCTTAAAGAATTTTTATCCTTAAACTTCTTTAATTTTATTCTTTTATATTCTATTAAGGAAGTACTTCAAAAACAATAAATTGATTTAATTGTTTACCAAATGTACTAAAGTTATTATCTGCAACAACAACTAAAGATAAATTTCCATTAGTTAATCTAGGCCCAAAAGTAATTCCTTCAATATTATCTACAACCTTTGCTGAATTTCCTCCAGGAATACTTGAAAGCTCGTTTCTAATTGTTTCAAAATCGAATAATAGTATTTTCTCTACTTTTTTATAAGAAGCTCCTTTCAAACTTTCTATATTAGAAATATCTGTCGCGTTTGTAGCATCTACTTTATAAATCTTCACATTATTTCCTCCATCATCGGCTCCAGTTGTAAAAGAACGTTCTAAAGCTAAAAATTTATTAGTATCATATTCTAAAATTTCAACCAATCCATTTACTGTAAAGTTAAATCCACTTCCTATAATTTCTCTTGTTACCTTATCTAATTCATAAGCTAATTGTTTTTCAAACTTCCCTGTAGATTTATTTATATAAGCAATTCTCACAGGAGAATCTGTATCATTAGCAAAAATAGGTTCTTGTCCGTCTTCTTTTAGTGGTAACTCCATTCCTATCCAGTATCCTTTACCATTAAAACTTAATGATAAACTTTCAAAAACACCATTATGTCTTGGTCCTTTATCATTAGAAGTACCTACTTCAAAAATTGAAGGAATGATAAAACTCTTTTTAAAGCTTCCTTCTAAAGAAGCTTCTCTTACAAAAGGATTTTCTTTATTATTAATGTTTCCTTCACTTGACCATATTATACTATTTAATGAAGTATCTATTCTTAATGACTCTGGATCTATAGGGGTAGAAAACGAAGCGTTATTAGTATCTAATAATTCAATTTGTGAAGTTATTTTTATATCGGAAAAACTGCTCTCATTAAATGTTAAATCTGCAGTATATACACGAATTGGTGAATTGGGATCATCACTTATTAAATAAAATTGATCATTTGCATAATCAATACTAGACAATCCTCCTATCAAATTATTTTCAAATTTTATGTCATCTGGAATTACTTTTTCTCCTATAAACTTAAGAGAATTTATAGTTGTAGAAGACATCTCTTCAGAATTTTCATCACAACTATAGAAGCTAAAAGCAAGCATTGACAATACAAAAAAAGTTTTTCTCATTTTAAAAGTTTTATAACTTCGGCAAATCAATAAAACTAATTTTAATCTATCGTTATCTATACTTTTTCTTTTGTTTAATTCTTTTTCTGAATATTAAGTTTTATCTTAATATTGGAGAAAAGTACTAATTATTTGTAATTTATAATTGAAAAGTTCCTATAACTCCAACACTTGAAAGTGAAGATCCATCATTAGAAATATTAGAATAATACAGTTGAAATAAAGTTTTCTCATCTATATTGTAACCTACAGAAGGTCTAAGAAATACTCCATTATTAGGATTCTCTCTTATTGCAATAGCATAACCTGCATCTGCTCCCAACAAAAAATTATCAAAAACATTTAATCTTGCAGCTAAAAAAACTGGCGCGTAATCTGCAATACTATTTATATAATTTAAAACTGATACTGAAGGTCCAACTTTAAGATTATTTGTTATGTGGAATAGATAATTTGCTTCTAAAGCTACAGAAAAAGTGGAAGAACCTGAATCATCATTTATAGTTGATCCTATACTAAATCCTAAATTAAATTTACCTTGTGCGTTTGAATAAAGAAAGTTTAAAGATGTTAAAGCTAGAGTGAGTAATATTTTTCTCATAATTTTAAGTTTACATTGTTTTTAATAGGCTATTAAAGATAACGTATTTATTATACAATAAATAGTACTGTAATTTAAAAACTTTGAATAGCCAAAATGTAACTTTGTAAGCCAAAACCAGATATTACCCCTTTTGCATTTTTAGCTATAAAACTAGTATGCCTAAAATTTTCACGAGCATGTACATTTGAAATATGTACTTCAACAACAGGTGTTTCAATAGCTTTAACAGCATCACCTATAGCTACAGAAGTATGAGTATATGCTGCGGCATTTAATATAATACCATCATAATTAAAACCTACTTCATGAAGTTTATTAATAATCTCTCCTTCTAAATTAGATTGATAATATTCAAGTTCAATGTTTTTAAACTTTTCCTTTAAACTTTCATAAAAAACTTCAAAAGATCTATTACCATATATATCTGGTTCCCTTTTACCTAAAAGATTTAAATTTGGACCATTAATAATAATTAGTTTCATAAAAAGTATTAATAAATATTACTGTTACTACCTCCGAAAACGTTAAAAACCAAACCTAACCCTAAATAGCTATAAGTAGGTTTTCTTTTTTTAACACCTGAATAAAAAATATTCAATTCTATTTTATCACTAACATGATATCCTAGCATTGGTTTAATAAAAACACCTCCATTATCTCCATTCGGAGAAATACCAATTGCATAACCCACATCTGCACCTACATAAAAATTCTCTCCAAAAGAATTTAAACGTATTGCTCCTCCTATTGGTAAATAAATAAAAGCATCTGGTTTTATTCCATTAAACTCTTCAGTTATAAAGTATAATAGGTTTAAAGAGGGACCAAATTTAATATTCTCAAAAACATCAAAAAGGTAATTTGCATCCAGACCAAAAGCTACAGAAGAAACATTCTCTATGTTTCCAATAGTAATTCCTCCATTAACTCCCACATTAAATTCATTCTCTTGTGAAAATGATCCTATTGAAAATAAAACACAAAGTATAAATATTATTCTTTTCATGGTTCTTTTTATTTTGGATACGAATATATAACTATTTTTATGGTATAAAAAAAGAAGCTATTTCTAGCTTCTTTAATTTATTTATAAGTTGTAAATCTCTAATTAGAAAGAGTAGTATCCACCTAATCCAATTACTCCAGGACTAAAGTTATCTGCACTAATACCTGAATAAGTAGCTTGTAAAGTAATATTTTCCATTACTTTGTAACCTACCATTGGTCTGTAATAAAAACCACTTTCAAGTCCAGTGTCTACTCCAATAGCGTAACCTAAATCAGCTCCTAAAACAAATTTCTCAGAAACATTGTAACGACCAGCAGCAGCTATAGGTAAATAAGCATTACTAGGAGCATCTGCAGTAACTGTAACAGTTCCAGCACCAGTATTAAAAGTTCTAGTAACTTCTTTACCTAAAAATTGAATGTAAGAAAAAGAAGCTCCTAATTCAAATTTTTCAGATAATTCAAATAAGTAGTTTACTTCACCTCCATAAGAGAAAGAAGATACATCACCAGCATCACCTACAGGTAAACCAATGTTAGCACCAACGTTAAAAGTTCCTTTTTGTGCATTTAAAGCCAATCCGAAAGTTACCATAGCAATTGCTAAAAATAATTTTTTCATAATTTTTTAATTTTAGTTTTAATTAAATTATTTAAGTTTTGTGGCGGCAAAAGTAAACTTATTTTATGAATAAAAAAGACTTTTAACTGTTAATAAATTCTTTTTTAAACTAACTTCCTCGTTTCTTAACAATTAATTTACGTAAATAAAAAAAGGAAGCTTAATTACTTCTTTTTTTTATTTAATTCGGCTACATTTTTTACAACTCGAACATTACTCCTACAGATATATTAGCAAAAGTAACCCCATCAACACTAATACCTGAATAAGAAGCTTGAACCATCATATTCTCTAATACATTGTATCCTATCATTGGTCTTTAATAAAAACCGTTATTAATACCATCTGGACTAATTCCTATTCCATAACCTAAATCGGCTCCTAAAGTAAACTCATCAGATATATTAAATCTACCTGCGGCAGCTAATGGTAAAAAAGAGGCATCTTCAACGTCAAAGCCATTTTCCGATTTACCAAAATAATAAACTAAACTAGCAGAAGGTCCTATTTGAAAATTATCAGAAACTTCAAATAAATAGTTCGATTCTACTGAAAATCCAAATAAGAAAGCGTTTGAGGAATCACCAACAGGTAATGCTATATTACCTCCAACATTAAATTTTCCATCTTGTGCATTTAGCGTAATTCCTAAACTTAATATTACTATAATTAAAAGTAATTTTTTCATAATTTTTAAATTTGTTAATTAGTATGTTTGTTAAACAAACCTAAAATTATTTTTATAACGTTAATCTTTTTTGTTATAAAATACTTATATATATGGACTGGGAACAAAAAATAGTAGACTACCGTGAATATCTTCAATTGGAAAGAGGACTTTCTTTAAATTCTATTGATAGTTATATAAGAGATGTAAATAAATTAGTGAATTATATAAATGAGTTTAATATTGATGAAAAACCAAGCTCCATACAAAAAGAGACTATTCAATTATTCGTTTATGAAATTGCTAAAATCATAAGCCCTAAAACACAAGCTCGAATAATTTCTGGTTTACGTAGTTTTTTTGATTACCTTGTTTTTGAAGATTACAGAGAAGACAATCCTTTAGATCTTATTGAATCTCCTAAAATTGGAAGAACACTTCCTGATACTTTATCCGATGATGAAATTAGTTTACTAATAAAAACTATAGATTTAAGTCATCCTCAAGGAGAAAGAAACAGAACTATTATCGAAACTATATACGGTTGTGGTTTACGAGTAAGTGAATTAATTAATTTAAGATTATCAGATTTCTTTTTTGATGAAGGATATATTCGTGTCTTAGGAAAAGGAAATAAGTATCGTTTAATACCTATACATTCCGTTACCATTAAATATTTAAATATCTACATTAATACTGTTAGAAATAAAATTACTCCTTTTAAAGATGATTCTGACATTGTTTTTTTAAACAGAAGAGGTAAAAAGCTAACACGCCAAATGATTTTTACTATTTTAAAAGAATTAGCTCTAAAAGCAGATTTACAAAAAAAAATAAGCCCGCATACATTAAGACATTCTTTTGCTACATTTTTATTAAAACAAGGTGCCGATTTAAGAGCTATACAGCAACTACTAGGTCACGAAAGTATTACTACTACAGAAATATATGTTCATTTAGATAAAGAGTATTTACAAAAAGTAGTAGAAGATTTTCATCCTAGAAACAGGAAAATATAAAGCATAAAAAAAGGCAAGCTACCTACATCACACTGCTCAACCTAATACCCTTGCTGCATTCCTGCCCTGGGGGATTCAAAGGGAGCTAGTTGTGTAGAACTTGCCGCGGCAAATTTACAACCTTTTTTTTAATCACACACAATAAATTTATATGATTTTTTTGTAACATTTTTAAAACATTGAATACTAATAAAATGTTACAAGTATTTTTATTAATTTTAACTAATCAAATTCAAATTTTAAATGGAAAATCAAACAGACAGTAAAGGAATTATTATAAATTATGGCTTATTATTAGGAGCTTTTAACGTATTCGTTAGTTTAATAATGTATGCTTTGGGAAAGCATCTAGAACCAGATTGGTCTCTAATTATTGTTTCAAGCTTAGCGTTTATATCAACTATTGTTCTAGGAATAAAAAAATTTAAACAAAAAAATAATAATTTTTTAACTTTTGGTGAAGCTATAAAAATTGGAGTTGGTATATCTATCATTGCAACTCTTATTGGTATGATTTATCAATATGTTTTTTCTACATTCATTGAACCTACATTCATGGATGACATGATGGAACTTCAAGCCCAAAAGTTATTAGATGGAGGTATGTCTGAAGAACAAGTTGAAATGTCAATGGAAATGGGTAAAAAATTTTCTGGCCCTGTTTTACGTGCTGCATTTGGTATCATTGGAGCTGCTATTGGAGGTTTCGTTATCTCTGCTATAACGGGAGCTATTATGCAAAGAAGAGAAGAAGATACTTTTTAAATATGAGTATTAATTACCTCCTAAATTAATTGTAACTTTACAGTTCTAAAATTAGGCAATAATTAATTATGAATATATCGGTAGTAATACCACTTTTAAACGAAGAAGAATCTTTACAAGAATTATATGATTGGATTGCATCTGTTATGCAATCCAATCAATTTTTATATGAAATTATATTCATAGATGATGGTAGTACAGATAACTCTTGGAAAATTATTACAGAATTAGCTAAAACTCACACTCCTGTAAAAGGTATTCGTTTTCAGAAAAACTATGGAAAATCTCAAGCTTTAGATGCTGGTTTTAATTTAGCAAAAGGTGATGTGGTTATTACTATGGATGCTGATTTACAAGATAACCCTGAAGAAATACCAGAACTATACAAATTAATTATAACTAATAATTTCGACTTAATTTCAGGATGGAAAAAGAAACGTTATGATAATGTAATTACAAAAAACATTCCTTCAAAACTGTTTAATTGGGCTGCCAGAAAAACATCTGGTCTTAAACTTAATGACTTCAATTGTGGTTTAAAAGCTTATAAAAATGAAGTTATTAAATCAATAAAAGTAAGTGGTGAAATGCATCGATACATACCTGTACTCGCTAAAAATGAAGGTTATGAAAAAATAGGTGAAAAAGTTGTAAAACATCAAGCAAGAAAGTATGGTGAAACTAAATTTGGTATGGATCGATTTGTAAATGGTTTTTTAGATTTAATTACTATTTCTTTTTTATCTAAATTTGGTAAAAGACCCATGCATTTTTTTGGTTTATGGGGTACATTAATGTTTTTATTTGGCTTTTTATCTGCTTTTTTTATAGGAGCAATGAAACTTTATAGAGTTGCATATCATATTAAAACCATATTAATTACAGATAATCCTTGGTTTTTTATCGCTTTAACCGCTATGATGTTGGGTACATTATTGTTCTTAGCTGGTTTTTTAGGCGAAATGATTATTAAAAATAACCTAAACCAAAAATACTATACAATTAAAGAAAGTGTAAACTTATAATCGTTATTTATTTAAATTCTAAAAATGGAAGACATTCTAAAAAAAGCAACCCTTTGGTTATCTGAAACTTTTGATACAGATACTCAAAACGAAATCAAACAATTAATAGATACTAAATCTGATGATCTAATTGATCGATTTTATAAAGATACTGAATTTGGTACTGGTGGTATGCGTGGTATTATGGGAGCTGGTACTAATAGAATTAATAAATATACTTTGGGTAAAGCTACTCAAGGGTTAAGTAACTTTTTAAATAAAACATATTCTCAAGAGAAAATTAAAGTAGTTATTGCTTATGATTGTAGGCATAATAGTAAAGAATTTTCTAAACTAGTAGCAAACGTTTTATCTGCAAATAACATTCAAGCTTTTGTTTTTGATGATTTACGAACTACACCAGAATTATCTTTTGCAGTGAATCATTTAAATTGCCATGCTGGTATTGTATTAACAGCATCTCATAATCCTCCTGAATATAACGGATATAAAGTTTACTGGACAGATGGAGGTCAAATTGTTCCTCCTCAAGATAAAAATATTATTTCTGAAGTAAATTCTTTAGAGTTCTCTGATATCAATTTTAATCAAAAAGAAGAATTAATTTCATACATAGGAAAAGAAGTAGATGAAGCTTTTTGTAATGCTTCTGTAAAAAATGGAACTTTTACTATTGAAAATAGAGAAAACTTAAAAGTAGTTTTTACTTCTTTACATGGTACTTCTATTAAATCTATTCCAGAAGTTTTAAAACGTGCAGGGTATACACAGGTACATATTGTTGAAGAGCAGGCAGAACCAAATGGTGATTTCCCAACAGTAAAATCTCCCAACCCAGAAGAACCTGAAGCATTAGAAATGGCTATTCAATTAGCTAATAAAGTGAATGCTGATATAGTTATTGGAACAGATCCTGATAGTGATCGTTTAGGTATTGCTGTAAGAGATTTGGATGGTAACATGAAATTGTTAAACGGAAATCAAACCATGAGCGTTATGACTAATTTCCTTATTAAACAATGGCAAAAAGAAGGTTTATTAAATGGTAAACAATTTGTTGGTTCTACCATTGTTTCTACAAATCTAGTTAATGAAATAGCGAAAAGTTATGGAGTTGAAACGAAAGTAAGTTTAACAGGGTTTAAATGGATTGCTAAAATGATTAAGGACTATCCTGAACTAGATTTTATAGGAGGTGGTGAAGAAAGCTTTGGTTACATGGTAGGAGATTTTGTTCGTGATAAAGATGCAGTTACTTCTACTCTACTCGCTTGTGAGATTGCTACAGCAGCAAAAAATAATGGAAGTTCTTTTTATGAAGAATTATTAAATATTTATGTAAATCATAACTTTTACAAAGAACACCTAGTATCACTTGTAAAAAAAGGAATGGATGGTGCAGCAGAAATAAAACAAATGTTAATTGATTTACGTGAGAAACCTTTTTCTGAAATAAATGGAGAAAAAGTTATTTATGTAAACGATTATAAACTTTCTACTAGAACAAATACAGTAACAGGAAATATAACTACTATTGATATTCCAAAATCTAATGTTTTAATTTATGAAACGGAAAAGGGAACAAAAGTAGCATGTAGACCAAGTGGTACTGAGCCTAAAATTAAATTTTACATTAGTGTTAAAGGTTCTTTAGATTCAGTTAAAAATATTGTTGAAGTTGAAAATAAATTAGAGGAGAGAATTCAACAAATTGTAAAACAGTTAGGTGTTTAATGAATATAACAATTGTTTATGATGGAGTTATTCCTGTAAACTTATATGGAGGAACTCAACGAGTAATATGGTACTTAGGCCATGAACTATCAAAACTAGGACATAAAGTAACTTTTCTGGTAGAAGAAAAATCTTTTTGTAGTTTTGCTAGTGTTATTTTTATGGATAAAGAACAAGATATTTGGAATCAAATACCTAAAGATACAGATGTTGTTCATTTTCACCAAACGCCTCCTAAACAAACGAATACTAGTTTTCCTTATGTAGTCACTATGCATGGAAATTCAAATGCTTCACTTGATAAAAATACTATTTTTGTTTCAAAAAACCATGCGCAACGTTATAATTCTTACAGTTATGTACATAATGGTTTAGATTGGAATGATTACATGAAACCAGATTTCAACAAGAAAAATTATTTTCACTTTTTAGGAAAAGCAGCTTGGCGAATAAAAAATGTAAAAGGCGCTATAAATGTTGTTAAAAAAACAAAAACTGAATACCTAAAAGTTATGGGAGGTAAAAGACTAAACTTAACTATGGGATTTCGCTTTACTTTAACACACAGAGCTTCTTTTTACGGTATGGTAGGTGGTAAACAAAAACATGATTTACTAAATCATTCTAAAGGCTTAATTTTTCCTGTTCTTTGGCACGAACCCTTTGGATTAGCGATCACAGAAAGTCTTTTTTATGGATGCCCCGTTTTTGGTACCCCATACGGATCATTACCAGAATTAGTAAATACTGAAGTTGGTTTCTTATCAAACAAAAGAGAAGAATTAACTAATGCTATAGAAAACATTTCTGATTTTTCTAATCAAAAATGTCATGAATATGCTTTGGAGTATTTCAATTCTAAAAAAATGGCGATTTCATATATTGATAAATACGAACATGTTTTAAATAATCATTATTTAAATGATAGCCACCCAAAATTAAAAAACAATCAAACTGAAAAATTTTTAGACTGGTTTGAATAACCATGTATTATGAAAGATTTAAAAAAAGTAGTACGATTTATTTTTCCATATAAGAAGTATGTTTTCATAAATATAATATGTAATATTTTTTATGCTTTGTTTAGCACATTAAGTTTAATAGCTTTTATACCAATGCTTGATGTATTATTCAAAAACAATGAACGCGTATATACAAAACCTATATATGAAGACATATCTAATCTTAAACCTTATTTAGAAAATAGTTTAAATTATTTTTTAACCTTAGAAATAGAATCTAAAACAAATGGTGAAACTGTTATTTTAGGGTATTTATGTATTCTTTTAATAGCTCTTTTTTTCTTTAAAAACTTAACAAATTATGCTGCTTTGTATTTTATGACCATCATTAGAAATGGTGTGATTAAAGATATGAGAAATGAAGTATATTCAAAAATTATTGGCCTTCCTATTTCTTTTTACACTGAAAAACGAAAAGGAGACGTTATCTCTAGAATAACAAATGATGTTAACGAAATACAATGGTCGTTTTTAAGTGTTTTAGAAATGTTAGTAAAACAACCATTAATTATTCTTTTTACTTTAATAACGATGTTTATTTTAAGTGTTAAGCTTACATTGTTTATTTTTCTATTTATACCTGTATCTGGACTTATTATTGCTTTAATTGGAAAAAAATTACGTTCATCTTCTGATAAAGTTCAAAAAGAGAATGGGCAATTTTTATCTCATGTTGAAGAAACTTTATCTGGTTTAAAAATTGTGAAAGGCTTTGTTGCTGAAAATATTTTTAAAAATAAATTTTTTAATACTACCAATAACATTTTTAATTTTTCTAATAAATTGATGTTTAGGCAAAGTATAGCAACACCACTAAGCGAATTATTAGGAGTTGTTGTAATTACTGTAATTTTATGGTATGGAGGGCAAATGGTCTTAATAGATAAAACAATAAGTAGTGGTACTTTTATTGGTTTTATGGCTTTAGCCTATAATATTTTAACTCCTGCAAAAAACATTTCTACAGCTATGTATAGTATCAAAAGATCTGGAGCATCTGTAGATAGGATATCAGATATTTTAGAAACAAAAAACCCACTTACTGAAGGTCCCTCTTCTATTCAAAAAGATACTTTTACCTCAGAAATTAAAATTGAAAACATCTCTTTTAAATATAAGGATGATTATGTTTTAAAAAACTTCTCTTTAACAATAGAAAAAGGAACTACTGTTGCTTTAGTAGGTCAATCTGGTAGTGGTAAATCTACTTTGGCTAATTTGATTCCTAGGTTTTATGACGTTAATCAAGGTAATATTCTTGTAGATGGTGTTAATATTAAAAAATTCACAAAAACATCATTACGTTCTCTTATGGGAATTGTAACTCAAGATGCTATTTTATTTAATGATAGTGCTTATAATAATATTTCTTTAGCTAAACCTGATGCTACACTAGAAGAAGTTGAGAAAGCATCTGTAGTTGCCAATGCTCATGAATTCATAAATGATTTACCTCAAAAGTATGACACTAACATTGGAGACGGTGGTGGTTCGTTATCTGGTGGACAAAAACAGCGTTTATCGATTGCAAGAGCCGTATTAAAAAATCCTCCAATCATGATTTTGGACGAAGCTACTTCAGCTCTAGATACTGAATCTGAAAAATTAGTACAAGATGCTTTAGAAAAAATCATGAAAAATAGAACCTCTATAATAATAGCACATAGATTATCTACCATTCAAAATGCTGATAAAATATTAGTAATGAAAAAAGGACAGATTATTGAACAAGGAAAACATGATGAATTAATTGCTAAAAAAGGAGAATATTATAAATTGGTAACAATGCAATCTTTAGATTAATGAAGAAGCCTAAAAAATTTAAACTTGATAATTTTTTTTTCTATTCTAAAAATATTATTAGATTAATTACCCCTAATTTTTTCTTCAACATTTGGTTAAAATACTGGTTAAAAAACACCTCTTTTAATAATGAAATGATAGATGAAAGGGTTTCTTATTATGTTTCTCCAAATATTAATATGCAACCTAATGAAAACTGGATTTCTATAAAGGATTATAAACTTCCCAAGAAAGGAAGTAAGTATTTTTTTGATTTACTTAAATCCGTAAAATACTTTTCTAAAAGCAAAAAAATAAAATTTAAATTTGGTGACATAACCGAAAATTTTGATGCTCCAACTATCGTAAAAAGTAGACCTATAAATCATAATGGAAA
>CAKZVD010000051.1 GCA_937922085.1 uncultured Tenacibaculum sp.
TACTTACTATTACTAATTTTTTTAAAGTCTTCATAATTTGTGTTTTAAGATTAAAAATAAAACACAAATTTACTAAATCCTTAGTACACGTAACGGTTTGCTATTAACAATTCGCTAAATTATGGTAACCATTGCAACCGCACAAAATAAAAAACAAAAACAAACACCCTGAATATCGTCTAAGGGTTTACCCTGAACTCCTAAGGGTTTTCCCTTAGATGGTTTTTGAGTTTTGGCTGGTTGTCAGTAAATTAACTTTTTGTGATATTTTAGCAATTTTTAATAGCACTTTAATTAAAATCTAATGTACATATTTAAATCAAAAATGAAGGTGTCAATATTGTTAATGTTCATTGGAGCAGGAAAAAATGTAAGTCAAATGTAAGTGAAATGATGAAAAGTAGGCTTATAGTAGTGTATATTTGGTTTTGCGGTTGATAGTAAATTACTATTTTTGATTCATCTAATTATTTTAATACAAAATATGGGTTGGGTTAAAGATGCTTTAAAAGAATTGTCAGAGACAGGGAGATGTGAAATAAGACCTCAAGGAGGATCGATGAAAGGAAGAATTGAAAGCGATCAATTAGTTACAATTGTAAAAATAAAAACTGAAGAAATAGAGGATGTTGCTTTTGTGAAATGGAAAGGGAATTATTTATTGCATATTATTAAAGAAATAAAAGAAGAAGAAGTTTTAATTGGTAATAACCTTGGTAAAATAAATGGATGGATTCCATTAAGAGATGTTGTTGGTAAAGTGGTGAAAGTTGAGGAATGATTACTCTGTTCTTCAAAATATATTTTAGATTAAGAACTTTTTTACTATTATTTTGTGCTGAAATATAAACTATTAAGAAAGTAAATTTATAAAGAAGGAATGTGTCAAATCTTAGTGTTATTAATAATTATTATTAGTTTTTGGTCTGTCTTAACAACTTTTAAGGCAGTTTATCTCATTTTAACAAAAGAATTTAAAGGAAACAAAACTCATTGGATTTTAATTTCTATGATTGGACCTATATTATGGATTACAAAAGGGAAAAAACTAATAGGTTAAAAATTTGCAGATAATATCTTTTTGTTAAAAATAGATTTTAATTGTACTTAATAATAATAGAGATACTATCTTCCTTTTTTTTTAAATAGCTAATGATATTATAATTATGGAAAGAACATTTTATTTAATAGTTGGTTTGCTTTTAATATTCATGTTTGGATGTTCTTCAACAAACAATTTAAACCAAAAGATTCATAACTCTCAAAGTTTAATTACTTCTTCAAGTTTTATGTCTAATGAATTAAAATTACAGTTATCATTTAGAAAAAAATACATTGATCATATATCTGAAATAGCTAAAATACACTCTCATAAACCTATTGTAATTGTAGAAAGTTATGATTTTATATGTAATGGTTGTCCAGCAGATTATGTTATTATTTATAATGAAGAAGTTTTAATAAAGTATACTTTAGAAAGTATTAAAAATGGGCAGAAAATAGATGAAATAAAATATTTGAAAAAAGAACATTTAATAAAGTCAGAAAAGAATAATGTTTCAGATGACTTAAAAATAATTTATAAAAAATTAAATTCGAAGGAAAAATGGAATTCTAACCCAGAACAATACGATAGTAAAACGTGTTCAGATGGAGCACATACATTTTATTCCGTCTATTATCCAAATGGTAATATTGAAAGTATGTATATCAGATGTTGGGTAGCTCAATTTGAAAAAAATGAAAAGTAAAATTCTTATAATATTATTATTAACGATAGTTACTAAAGTTTTTACACAATCAACTAGTAAAACATATCTAAGGCATGGACATAATTATGGTTTTACTTATTCTTATGAAGTATCTAAAATTACGATTAATTCAGATTCAACTTTCACATGGAAAAGTTGGGCTATGAACAACAAAAAAGAATGGGAAAAGTATAAAGAATACTCTCCTGATAATATTAGGTATGGAAAAATTCATAAAAAAAATGATTTTTATATACTGAACGAATATATAGACGGTGATAAATCTGATATTATTTGGACAGTCAAAATTTTAGATAGAAAACTAAAAATCTATTATTCATTTAAAAAAGGAAAGCTTAAACAAGTTGCTAAATATAAGCGAATTAAAAATTAGTTGATAACTAGCTATCACTCTGTAATTATATCCCCAACATTTTTTTAATCTTACTACCAAAACTATTCTGTTTATCAGTAGGCTTTTCATCCTCTTCAAACAAAATACCTTTTACATTAAGGTGATGCCCCATTTGTTCTTTTCCTTGATCTTGTTCAAAACCAATTACCTGTTTTCTGTACTTACAAAGCTGACAATTCATGTTGGCAATTCCATTTTTAGCTTCATGCAAACGCTCGTCAAAAGCTTGTAAAATCAATTCATCAGCACCAAAAGGATCGGTATATACATATTCATGTTCCGATTGTGAATTCATTTCAGAAACGTGATTATAAACGCGTTCTAAAAGAACTCCTGTAAAAAAGAAAAAAGGAATAACAATGGTTCGTTTAAAACCTAATTTATCAACTAATTGTAACCCTTCATCAATTTTAGGATATGCTGTTCCGCTATATACTGTAGTTGCAAAACCAAACCCCATTCCGTCCCAAAGCATACTTGTTAATTTAGCAACATCACTATTCGCATCAGGATCTGTAGTTCCTCTACCAACCACCACTAAGCATGTGTCTTTTCTATCTACTTTAGGTAAATTACTTTCAGTTTCTTCAATACGTTTTAATGATAAATCTAACAAAAACGAACTCACTCCAATGTGTTTTCCCATAGAAATGGTTAAATCATCATGATAGCTTTGTAACGTATTTAATTCATAAGGAATATCATTTTTAGCATGTGAACCCGCAAATAAAATAACAGGCAATGCATAAATTTTGCGAACACCATTTAAGTACATGCGCTCTACAGCAGCTTCATATGTAGGATGATTAAACTCTAAAAATCCGTAATCAACTTCATAGTTACCTTCATAACGCTCTTTAAGAATACTCACTAATCGTTTAAACGATTTCACACCCGCTTCTCTTCGTGTACCATGACCACATAATAAGATTCCTTCCTTCATTATTCTTCGTTTTTTAGTTTGTTATAGGTGTAGCACCAATAATAAATACTACAGGCATTTGTAAATTAGCATGCAGTACTTTTTCTTCAATATTTCCTAAATTCCCAGTAACCATTGTTTGTTGCTCTCTAGAAACATTTGAAATGGCATTTACCGGAATTGTTTTGTCATTACAAACTTCTAATAGTTTAGGAACAATTTTATGTAAACTTTTTAGTCCCATATATATAGAAATAGTATTCCCCGCTTTTAACATATGTGCAATTCCGTTCAATTGTTCAAATGAATAATCTGCAGTATGTGCTGTACAAATTAACATGGCATTCGACTGATTGCGTTCAGTAATAGGAATATTACAAATATTTGCAGCAGCAATAGCAGCTGAAATACCTGGGACTACGTTAAATTCAGCTTTTTTAGCAGTTAAAAAACGAGCCTCTTCTGCAGCTCTTCCATAAATATAAGGGTCACCAGATTTTAAACGAACTACTTTTTTACCTTGTAGGTAGTTTTCATATAGTAATTCATTAATACGTTGTTGACGATCCATTTGGTTATCAGTATCTCCAAATTTTCGTCCTACATAAATTTTTTCACCAACGGTGTTTAATGAAAGTATTCCTTCAGAAACTAAGTTGTCATGTAAAACAATATCTGCCGCCACAATTAACTTATGCGCTTTTACGGTTAGTAAATCTGGATCGCCAGGACCCGCGCCAATAATAGCAATAGGATGATACATGATTGTTAAATTAGTTTTAATGGATCTGGATGTTTATAAGTATACTTAAGTATCTCTTTACTTTTAGTATTGTTTATAATTTTAAATACAGTTTCTCCTTCACTTTTATTAAAAGTAGGAGGAGTAAGTCCTATATTTTCTGCGGCTAAGGTATAAAAAAGACTTCTAAGAGGATGTTCATCTGAACAACCATTAATAATTTCACCCCAACAATTTTGTTCAATAATAGCACTAATCAAACCAATACAATCATCTCGATGAATCACATTAATAGGTGCATTACCATTAGCCACATTAGTTTTGGTAGCTAAAAAACGACCAGGTAATCTTTCATAACCAATTAAACCAGATAATCTTAAAATAGTAAGTCTTTCTTTTAATTGCTGTCTTAAAATAGTTTCTGTAGCTAGTACCGCTTTTCCAGAAGCTTTTTCAGGTTTGGTTATTAATGTTTCATCAATAATACCATTTGTATTTTGATATACAGAAGTAGAACTTATGAAAATTACTTTTTGGGTACTGTTTATATGTTTTAAAAGCTCTTGAACTTGTTTTGGGTAGACATTTTCTATATCCTCAATTTTTCGTTTTGGAGGGAAATTAATAATGATAATTTCACTACCCTTTAAAAAATCAGGAAGTATAACATCATTGTCTTCAATACCGAGTTTAAAACAATAGGTAAGAAAATTTTCAGCTACCAAAGATTTAATTTTCTCTTTAGAAGTTGTAGAAGTTTTGATAGTATAACCTTTCAATTGTAAGTTTTGGGCTAGAGGTAAACCTAACCAGCCCGAGCCTACAATACTTATTTGTTTATGCTTCATGAAGTATTCTTGGATTTTTGATATCCATTTTTAAATAGATCTCTAAAATATAATTCCAAAGATCGGTATTTTCTTTACGAATATAAAGCGTAATTAAATGTTTCCCTTTTCTATTCTTTAAACGAATGGCTCCTGAATGTTTTTCATTGTTGTTAAACCAAATAACTTCAGAAACACCTACTTTTCTATCTAATATAGTTGCGTCAATATCTTGTTCCATTGCTTTCGTAATTGGACCAACAGCTAATTTAAAATTGATGTTATTTCCTGTAACTTCAACATCCAAAAGATCTGAGTATGATACCGAATGTATTTCGGTTATGTGATATTCTTCATTATTATAAAAAACATCTAAGGTATTTTCTGTCTTAAATAATTTTTGAAAAACAGGATAAATATATTGATCAGATGCGGATGCTCTTGCTGCTAAAACTGCTCCAAACTCAGCATCTTCTTTAGATTTAAAGAAAACAGAAGCTATCGTTTTTTCATTATCGGTATTTAACTGTTCGTCACCTTCCTTATAAAGTAAATACTCTTTTATAGGTTCTTTAGTTTTTGTATGTGATTCTACAATTTCTATTGCTTTTTCTGGAGTCAAATTTTTGTACCAAAAATTACCTGGCTGTACAATCCATGTAGGTGCATCTTCACATCTACCATTACAACGCGTACGTATGGTATGTGTGGTGTCCCATAGGTTTTCATTACGCAAATAAGCTCTAGCTTCTCTAACTGCTAGCTCGCTTTTTGCTTTTTTACATGAACCACCATCACAAAATTGAAAAGTGGTTGTTACTTTTGATACATCTTTACCCATAATTTAAAAGAAATATGTGAAACTTAATTTTCCTAAAAATGGAGTTCCTGGTGTAAAATGAATATCATCTACAGGTTGTGGTTCTCCTTGTAATTGAGAAGAATCGTAAAAAACGGCTTCTCTCCACTCATTATCAAATAAATTTTCAATAGATAATCCTATTTGATATTTTGATGTTGTATAATTAACAACAAGGTCTGTTATAAAGTAATGCTGTCCTATTACAGATTCATCTTCTATTAATGGACGTTCTCCTAAATAGCGATAACGTAATGAACCATTAATTCCGTTTTGTAAACGTATTGTTGCTCCTCCTGTAGAGGTAAATCTTGGTGCTGTTGGAATTTTATTTTCAGTTTTTGGAGCATCTAATAAAGTTCCTAAACTATAATTTAAATCAGTATCTAACCAAAAGTAAGGGAATGGTTGGTATCTAAAAGAAGCTTCACTACCTATTCGTCTTGATCTCCCTTTGTTTTCAAATTCAAAACCATCTGAACCAAAAACAAATTCAGCATCACTTTGTAAATAAAAAGCAGCAAGATTACCTACAAAGTTTTTACCAATTTTGAATTCTGTTCCTAAGTCATATCCAATAGCTCTTGGTAACGGACTTACATTTTTATTTGTTACCGCTGCATTGCTATAATTTGAATGAAAACCTGAACTTGCTTTTGCATATAATTGAAGATTTTCTGTAGCGTCATAATAAATATTTAGTTTAGGACTCAACCTAAAAGCAGTTGTATTCCCTTTTTGTGGTGTTGGAAATAATTCAGTTGAATTAAAGTTGAAAAAATCTCCTCTAACACCGGCTAATGCAGTTATCTTATTTGTAATTTGTATGCGCTCTTTTAAAAACAACCCATAATTTGTTTCTTTAAATTCAAATTTATTTACAACATTACGTAAAGTCCTACCTACTGTATTGTTTAACCCTATATCGTTTTGATTATATTGAACTGACCAACCTAATGTTGTAACACTATTAGGTATTTCAAATGCGTTTTTAACAACTAAGTTTCCTTGATATGCATATATATTACGATCTTCTACTTGATGAACCATATCTCCATTAACAGGATCGTTTTGGAAAAATGAAAAATTAGAAAATAAATTATATTTATTAGATACATAATACAATTGATTGGTAAGATTGGTACGATCAGAAATTTCTGAATTCAATTGTATATTTAGATGAATACGTTTTGTATCTCCTCCTTCTTGATCATCAATTGCTCCAAATCTATCTATAAACCCGCTTTGAACTGCTCGTAATGGAATTTGCCCAGAAGCATTCCAATCACTATGAAAAGTAGAGATGGATGTTTTTAATTCATGATTTTTAGAAAGTGATACATTGTATTTTGTAAAAGTATTTAAACGTCTTAAATTTTGATCACTTTCAAAAAAACTCTTATTAAATGTTCCTTCAATAGCTATGTAAGCGCTTTCCTCATTTTTAGTTAAAAAATCATTTTGATTCACTAAAGAAATCATAGCTAAAGCTCTTGCAAAATTGTATTGACCGTATTCTAGTTTTACCAAATTACGATTCAATTTATCTTTAGAAGAAAATTTAGCAGCCCCAGATACTGCATAGTTACCTAAAGAAACTTCATGCGGACCTTTATAGTAATCGGCAGTTTGAACAGTTTCAGGAATTAAAAAGTGTAAATCGGCATACCCTTGTCCGTGTGCATGAGAACTTAAATTAACACCAATATCATCCACTAACACAGCAAAGTCAGTTCCGTGATCATTATCAAAACCTCTTAAAAATATTTGTTCTGCTTTTCCTCCACCAGCATGTTGTGCAATAAATAAACCAGGAACGGTTCTTAAATAATCATGCGCACTACTTATAGGTCTTAATTGCAATGAAATTTTAGATACTTTTTGTACACCTAAAGTGCGATCACTTTTTGAATCTATTACTATCTCAGAAAGTTGCGTAGCTTCTCTTTCTAAATGAACTTGTAAATTACGCTTTGCTTTTTTTAATGTAATTGTTTTAGGAATATACCCTTTTAAGGAGAATATTAATTTAACAGGAAATTTACTTGGTGTTATTGAAAATTCACCGTTTTCGTTAGAAGTACTTACATTACTTATTGTTTGTACTTTTACTTTAGGTATTGTTAACTGTGTTTCTATATCAGCTATGATACCTTTTACTGTTTTGTTTTGTGCGAATATGGATAGTGGGATACACATAATCCATAGACTGCATAAAATCAATTTTTTGTGCATTTAAAAATGAAATTAAGCAGGCAAGGAAAGAAAATATGATGAAAACAAACATAATTTTCTAACTCTTTACCCGAGAGTTACTATTAAATTATTATCATAACGGCAGGTCTCCTGACTTAACTCAACATTTATTTACCTTCCCATTGGTATTAACCTACAGTGGTTTGTTAATAATGTTTAAAATGAGTTTTACAGTTGCGGGAACAGTTTTGGATTTTAACCAAATTCCCTTTTAATTCTTACGAAACGTAAAAAACCATTTGATGGCGCAAAGATACTTCATTTTATCAATATAAATTATAAAGACCTCACAGGTTTTTAAAACCTGTGAGGTCTAAAGTTTTTATATATAAAATTGTTATTTAAATAGAGCTAGATTTGACGATACTATTTTTCTGGTAGTTTTAGAATATTCCCTTCAAAATGATTTTCTAATTGATAACAATAACTAACATTGATAAAAATATAATCAGAACCATCATTTTGGTTTTTATATAAATACATTTCTCCTTTAATGTTTATTTCATCAGGAAAAGTAAGTTCAAATGGATTTTCATCACTTGTAGATAAGCAACCTTTCCAAGAAAAAGGTTTTTGAGATTTATCTTTTCTGAATAGTTTATAATTAACATAACGAGAACTTAAATTTTCGCATTCTGATGTGTTATTTTCATCTTCATCAGATGAGAACTCAAAAATAAATTGTTTGTTATCACATAAATCTAATGTATATATCATGATTTTTTTTAAATGATTAATAATAGTTGGTAGTTTATGATGTTGGAACTAAATTAAATTCAAAAGGAGTTGCATTTGGTCCAACACCGCCACCAGTCATAATTAAATTTGCAGAAGTTAATCCCAGTAGAGAGAATTTCTGATTGATATCGCTTAATATGGCAGAATTAATAGATTCACCTTCATTCATTTGTGAAACAACTCCCACATAGATTTCTGGTTTAAATTTAAAAACAGCTTTTTCACTAGGAGAAACACCAGTTTTTGAAGCGAATAATTTACCAGCTTTATAAATTTGAGCATCGATACTACCAATAGGAAGCGCATTTTCTATCACAATTTCATTTGAATTTCCTGCATCTTCTGTACTTAATTGAAGTATTTCTCCTGAGTTAGATCTAATAAGATCCCATTTTTGGCTATATGTTGCAGCTTGTAAGTCAGATACATTTCCGTAAGAATCAGCAGCAGCTACATCAAAACTCATTGGGTATGTAAATTTATGCGACCAATTTCTTCCACAATTTTTAATCACTGTCCAAGCAATTGCTACTTCATCGAAGTTTGTTGCTACATTTTTTTGAAAAATAACGATTTCAGAATTATTCATATCGTTAGAATTATTTATAAATGTGATTTCAATATCCATAATATAGTAGTTTGTTTAGTTTAAAATTACTATTAAAACTTACATTGCTATGAATTTATATCATAAGTGATTTAATTAACGGTATAGAAGAGTGTTTTTGAGGTATTATATTAGGATTTCTTTAAAAAATCATTTACGTATTTAAGTCGTTCTTTAACAGTTTTTTGTGGTAAAACCTCAATAGAAAACCCTAAGTCAGTATAAATATCTATCAATAATTCATGTAGTTTTTTTGTTTCTTCAAAAGATTGCAATCGTTGAGCATCTTCTATATAAATATCTTTCCAAGGAGGTAAGATAAAAACGGTAGTGTGATAGTATTTTTTATACTCAAAATTAGAAAACTTATTATCTATAGTTTTTTGATTCAATTTTAAGTAAGCAATATTATCTGCTAAACTTCTGTCAACAAAAGCTTGTTTATTTATAGGTATTTCAAGCTCTTCTATAGTTTTTTTATAAACTAAGTTTGTAAAACCTATTACATCTTCCCAAGGTGTTTTGTTTCCGTTATTTTGCTGTTCTGAAATGATAATTCTACGAGATACTTCTTCAAAACAATAAAAACCGTCAACACGTAAAGCATCAATCAATGTAGTTTTTCCTGTTCCAGGAGCACCAGTAATAATATATCGTTTCATAAATGGGGTCAAGAGGTTTAAATCTTTTTTAGAGAGTGGTCTTCTCTACTACTTAAATAAAAAAATGAGTATCGCTATAAGAATAACAAATATAAAAGTAACTGTATGATTAATGGAAGCAACTTTTTTAAATTCAAATTCCTTAATAATTCTATCGTTAGTTCCTATGAAGGGTTTTTCAACTAAAGCACCGTGATAAAAATTAGGCCCACCAAAACGACAATTCAAAATGATGGCTAAAGCGGCTTCTGGATATCCAGCATTTGGACTTGCGTGATTTTTTCCTTGTTGCCAAACAAAAGGAAGTTTATGAATTTTAAAAGTAACGAGTAACATTAAAAAAGCTGTTAAACGAGCAGGAATATAATTAAAAACATCATCTAATTTTGCAGCAAATTTCCCGAAATTTATATAACGTTCATTTTTATAACCAATCATAGAATCTAAAGTGTTTACCATTTTGTATAACATAGCACCAGGAATTCCTAAAATAGCATAGTAGAAAAGAGGTGCAATTACACCATCACTTAAATTTTCTGAAAGTGTTTCAAAAACAGCTTTTATAACTTCTTGTTTATTGAGTTTAGAGGTATCACGACCAACAATCCATGACAATCGATTTCTACCTTCAATAATTCCTTTTTTTAATTCAGTAAAAACTGCTTTTCCTTCTTCAACTAAACTTTTGTTAGCTAAAGCATAAAATAAAAAAATAGTTTCAAAAGTTATTTTAGCAGTAGGATAAGGTATTAATAATTGATTACTTAAATAAAAAAATAGAAAAACACAAGAAGTTAGTAATAAGGTAAGTAAAGTGCCTTTTAAAAATTGTGATTTATTTTTATTTAGATACTTTTCACCAAAAGAGATTAGATTTCCAAATAATCGAATAGGATGTGGTAGCCATCTTGGATCGCCTAATAGTAAATCGAGAATATAGCCGAATAACAATGGCAAAATTGGTATTAAAAATTCCATTGTTTTAAAGCGTTTATTAACAGTTGATTTTTTTCAGGCGTTTGACTAGCTATTCTAATATAATGATTATCTAGGTTTCTGAAATTTGAAGCATCTCTAATTAACAATTGATGTTCATTAACAAGATATGATTTGAGCTCTTTAGAAACTGGTTTATTTAATTGTATTAAGAAATAGGTTGTGTTTGTAGGAATTATAGAAAATCCACTTATTTTATCTATTTCTTGTTGTAAATGTAGCGTGTTTTTAAAACAGGTTTCAAAATCAGGATATAAAGTATTGTAGTTATTAAATATAAAAGTAGCAGCGTGTAAAGCCATACTATTTACATTCCAAGGCATTTTATGATTGGCTAAGTTTTTTATGATTGTTGGATTACTAAGAATATATCCTAAACGTAATCCTGGTATACAAAATAATTTTGTTAATGATTTAATTAGGATAATGTTCGCGTACTTTTCAATTAAAGAAATACAAGAAATAGAAGTATTTGTAAATTCAATATAAGCTTCATCAATAATAAACAAAGTACCAGGGAACTGCTGTAATAGTTTTTCAATTTCTTCAGTAGTAGATTCAAATCCGTCTGGATTATTTGGGTTACATATAAAAGCAATTTCAGTATCAAATGAATGTGAGAGAATAGATTTTCTATCTACAAACTTCATCGTCAATTTATTTACTTTTGAAGCCAATTCATATTCAGAAAAAGAAGGAGTACAAATAGTTGCCGATTTGCTGTGAAAACTATTAGTAACTAAATAAAAAGCTTCAGTAGCTCCGTTAGTAATAATGGTAGATTGAGCTTTTAAATTATGATGTTTTTCAATTAATTGTGTAATGTTTTCTGAATTAGGAGCAGGATAATTTTCAATACTTAATATTTTACTAGTAAGATATGTTAATAAACTTTCTGGTGCACCTTTATACCAAACATTAGAACTAAAATTAGCTTTAAAAGTTATTTGTTTATAATGATGTAAATCATCACCATGTCCATAATCAATTCCCATACTTTATTCAGAAATAGTAGTTTTCATATTATTTAAAATAACATCAATAGCGATGTTTTTTTCTAAGTGTTCTGCTAACTTATCGTAATTAGCTTCTTTATAGGCTTTATAGTCAAAGCTATTTGAGGTAGTTTTAATATTAAAATTAGATAATAAATCTTCTATAATTAAACTGTTATCGAAAATACCGTGAATATACGTACCCCAACAATTTTTGATTAAATATCCTTCTGGTTTTTGTTGAATTATGTTTAAAGGATGTTGTTCTTTAAAGGTAGTAACACCCATATGAATTTCATAACCAGTACAAGGTTCTTCATATTCTTTGAATTGAAAATTACATTGTTCAGTAGTTTTTTCTGAGGCTAATATCGTATGTGCAGGAATAATTCCTAAACCAGGTATTTCTTGAATCTCGTTTTCAACATGATTAGGATCAGAGATAGACATTCCCAACATTTGATATCCACCGCAAATACCAATTATAAATATGTCGTTTTCATGAGCTTTTAAAATAGCTTTAGCTAACCTAGAGGTCCGTAAAAATTGCATGTCAGCAATCGTGTTTTTACTACCAGGAATTATAATAATATCCGCTTTTTCAATATCCTCAGGGTCTCTAGTATAGAAAAGGTGTACGTTGTCATCTTTTTCTAATCGATTAAAATCTGTGAAATTTGAAATATAAGGAAGTAAAAGAACAGCAATATTAATTGTGTTTTGTTGAGAATTAGTTTGTTTTTTCTCTAAACCTAAAGAATCTTCATCTTCAATATAAATATCCTTAGCATAAGGAACAACACCTAACACAGGAACATTTGTGAGAGATTCAAGCATTTTTTTTCCTTCTTCAAATAAGGAAATATCACCTCTAAATTTATTAATGATGATTCCTTTAATTAACTTTCTCTCATCATCATCAAGTAATTTAATACTACCATATACACTAGCAAAAACGCCTCCTCTATCTATATCAGCAATTAAATATACATCAGCTTTAGCAACTTGTGCCATTCTCATGTTTACAATATCACGATGTTTTAAGTTTAATTCACTAATACTACCAGCGCCTTCCAATACAATAGGGTTGTACTCTTTTTGTAGTTTTGAAAAGGCTTTTTGAACTTCTTGAAATAAATGTTGTTTATTATTTCCTAAGAAATAAGAACGAGCTGTTTGATCTCCTATAGGTTTTCCATGTAAAACTACTTGAGATTTATTTTTACCTGAAGGTTTTAGAAGAACAGGGTTCATTTCTGTAGTACAATCTATACCAGCGGCTTCTGCCTGAACAGCTTGAGCTCTTCCAATTTCTAAACCGTCTTTAGTAACATAACTATTTAAAGACATATTTTGAGCTTTGAATGGAGCAGGAGAGTAGCCTAATTTCTTAAGAATACGGCACATTCCAGTAACAATAATGCTTTTTCCTACATCTGAACCTGTGCCTACAAACATTATAGGCCGTAATACTTTAGTCATTTAAGTACAATATTATGGAGCTAAAGTAGTATAAATAGAAGGAATTAAAATAAAGGAAGATAGAATTTTTGTTTTTAAAAACTCATGGTTTTAGGTCTTTAACATATATTTCTAGTTAATTAATTTCAAATCAGATATATTTGGCAATTAAATTGAGGGGGAATGAATTCAGTATGTGAAAGAATTATATTAACTTTTTTTCTTGTATTAGGTTTTAATAGCTATACACAAGAGACATTACCGATATATCAAGATTATTTATCTGATAATGTATATTTAGTACATCCAGCAGCAGCAGGTGTTGGGCAATGTGGAAAAATACGATTGACAGCAAGGACGCAATGGTTAGGTATAGATAATGCTCCACAATTACAAACGGTAAGTTTTCATGCAAAAGTAAATGAAGATTCTAAAGCAGCTTATGGGGTTGTATTATTTAATGATAAAAATGGATTTCATTCTCAAAAAGCTGTTCAAGGTTCTTATGCATATCACTTAAATTTAAATAAAGGAAAAGTATTTAATCAACTTTCATTTGGTTTGTCGATGTCGTTAGTTCAAAATGAAATAGATCAAACAACTTTTGTAGGAGATCCTCAGGTACAACAAATTATAGAAAGTGATTTTTATGTAAATGCAGATTTTGGACTTGGATATCATTACAAAGGTTTATCAAGTTATTTAACCATTAAAAACATATTTTTATCGGCTAAAAATAGTTTAAACTCAGAGTTTGATGCGTTAAACTTGCGTAATTATATTTTGGGAGCAGGTTATTTTTTTGGGGATAATACTAAGTTGCAATATGAACCTTCTTTTATGTTTCAATTTAAAGAACAAACAGGAGAAAAAGTAGCAGATATAAACATGAAGGTGTATAAGAGGCTGAAAAAAGCTCAAATATGGGGTGGACTTTCTTATAGAACATCTTTTGATAGTAATACTTTTGAAAGTGCTCAATATGTTTCTCCAATTTTTGGTGTTAACTTCAATAAGTTTATGGTTTCATATACCTACAGTAAACAATTTGGAGAAATTTTATTTTCTGATTCTGGATTTCACCAGATTACTTTGGGGTTAAATTTATTATGTGCTAAAAGAAGGTTAGCAGCTTGCCCTAATATTAATGGACAATTATTTTAAAAATCTATTTTTTTAATAGAAGTAGGAGAGGAGTCTTTTAGTAATTTTTCAAGAACTTTTTTGTCTTTGTTTGTGTAAAAAATTGAAAAAGGAAGTCCTAAACTTTTTAATTTTAATAACCCTTGTTGTGCTAGTATATTTTTTGTTTGTTTAGCAACAGCTTCGCCTGAATCTATTATTTTAATAGATTCACCTACGATTTCTTTTATTGATTTAATTAAATAAGGGTAATGTGTACATCCTAATACCAAATAATCTATTTTTTGATCTATCATAGGTTGTAAATGCTTATTTAAAAGAAATTTTATTTCTTCTGATTCAATTTGGCCAGCTTCAATTAGTTCTACTAAACCTTCCCCAATTTGCTCAATTATATGGATATTATTACTAATTGTTGAAGAAGTTTTTTCGAACAATTCACTGTTTAAAGTTCCTTTGGTAGCCAAAATACCAATAGTATTTGTTTTAGTATGTAAAGAAGCAGGTTTAATAGCTGGTTCAATTCCAATAAAAGGAATGTTATAGTTTTTGCGTAAATATTTAATAGCGTTGGTAGTAGCTGTATTACAGGCAACAACAATGATTTTACATTTCTTCTGAATTAAGTATTCGGTATTCTTGATAGAAAGATTTAAGATTTCTTCTTTTGTTTTTTGACCATAAGGAGCATTAATACTATCTGAAAGATAAAAAGTATCCTCATTTGGTAATAAGGAATTTATTTCTTTCCAAATAGAAGTACCTCCAATACCAGAGTCGAAAATACCTATAGGGTTGTCTTTTGAAGAATTTATCATTAATACAAAAATAAAAATCCTGCTTTAATTAAAAAGCAGGATTGTAAAATATTTAATTTTAATTCTAATTAAAATCCTAATTTAGCTTTAACAGCGTCATAAATATCTTCACCTTTATCGAAAACGATTAATCCTTTACCAGGAGCAGCATCCATTACATAAATAATTCCTTTTTCAGCAGCTACAGCTTTAATAGCGTCTTCAGCTTTCTTTAAAATTGGAATTGTTTTTTCTTGATATTTTTTACCCATCTCTTGGTTCATAGCTTGCTCAGCTTGCCCAATTTTGGCACGTTCTTGTTGAACTTCTATAGCTCTCTTTTGATTCGTTTCTTCAGTTTGACTTTTTCCTTCAGCTTTATATTTATTAACCTTAGCTTCTAAAGCTTTAAACATACCTTCAATATCTGCTCTGTATGTTTTTTGTAATTTTTCTAATTCAGCTTTTAATGCCTTAGTTTCTGGCATTGCAGTTAATAACTTATCGGTATTAATATGTGCAGTTTTCTGTGCATTTGCCACACCTCCTAAACCAATCGTAAAAATCGCAACTAATAATAACGTTTGTAATTGTTTCATGTTTATTCTAATTTAATAATTTTAGGTTCTTTTTTCTATTTTATATGTTTATCTTATTTTTTTTCTTGTGCTTTTTTATTCCTTTTCTCTTCTTTGGCTTTTTTTAAAGCTTCTCTCTTCTCTTTTAACAATCTTTGTTTCTTTGCTCTAGCTTTTAAACTTGCTTCTCTTTTTTCTTTAATATTTTTTATTCTTTGCTCTCGTTCATTAACTCTTTTCTTCTTTAGAGCTTCTTTTTTAGCCTTTTTTTGTTTAGCTTCTTCAGATATACTTTCGTTATCTAATAATTTTTTTCTGGCAGCTACTTTATCTATTTTATCTTGTTTTTTAACATCAATTTTAATAAGCTTTAAGACTAGCGGGCTAATATCGTGTTTTTTATTAGAATACAACATTATTAATTCACCAGATTTGTCGAAAACGAAATCATATTTTTTTCTTGAAGCTATCGTTTGTACTGCATTATAAACTTGATCTTGTATAGGTTGTATTAATTTCTTTCTTAATATATACATATCACCATCTGTGCCAAAGTATAATGATTCTAGTTTTCTTAAAGCTTCTTGTTTAACTAAAATGTCTTCTTCACGTTCATTTATTAACTCTTGAGTAAGAATTGCTTTTTCATTAGACAAGTCAGTTTTTAAAACTTCAATACTTCTAGCTTCTTTATCTAAATTAGCTTTCCATTTTGCAACTTTATCATTTAAGGCATTTTGAGCTTCTATATATTGTGGAATATTTTGTAAAATATAATCCATGTCTATATATGCTATTCGTTGGTTTTTTTGTGCAACGGTTACACCTACTACAATAAGTAAAAGAACGAATGTTAATTTAATTTTTTTCATTTTATAGTGTATTTAGAAAAAACCATGCCAAACATAATAGCTATACAAATTTAGGGTTTTAGAATTGTCTACCAATAATAAAATGTGTTTGCCATCCAGATTTTTGTGAAAATCCTGGTAAAGGATCAAATCCATGAGCAAAATCAATACCTAATAAACCAAAAGCAGGCATGAAAATACGAACACCAACTCCGGCAGATCGTTTCAATTCAAACGGGTTAAAAGTACTAAAATTGTCATAAGCATTACCAGCTTCTAAAAATCCTAATGTGTAAATAGATGCAGAGGGTTTATCTGTGATTGAATATCGTAATTCTAATTGAAATTTATTATATATAGAACCTCCATCAGCAGAAGAAATTCTATTGTTTTCATAACCTCTTAAACCCACTATCTCTCTACCATCTAATTGTCCTTGAGCAATACCATCACCTCCTACAAAATAACGTTCAACAGGTGTTAAACCTAATTTACTATTATATGAACCTAGATAACCTACTTCAAAATTAGACATTAAAACTAATTTTTTAGCTAATGAAGTATACCATTTTCCTTTAGCAGATAATTTATAGTATTCTAACCATTTAAATCTATCAGCTAAAAAATCTTGAGTTTCTTGAGCTGTTAATCCATCAGGAGTATCACTATCAATGTTTTTACCGTTTATTAAAGAATATGGTAAAGTAGCTTTTGCTTTAATAGTAAATTCAGAACCATAAGTAGGGAATATTAAACTAGGTCCTGCTGAGTTTCTACTAAAAACAAGACTATAAGCAAGATTATTTAAATTTCCTTGATTTAAAACAGCATTGGAAGAACCTACTCTATATGGAAAGTTATTTAAACCAATTCTCTGGTAACTTATATTTTGAGCTAAAGAAAAATAATCATCTGGCCAAGCTAAACGTCTACCTAAACCAACAGAAGCACCTATAATGTCTAAACTTTGGCTACGATCTACTCTTCTTGTATTAAAATCAAATCTAAATTGATTAGAGAAAAATACAGAGAAAGATAAAGATTGTGGGCGTTTACCTCCTAACCAAGGTTCTGTAAATGATAAACTATAAGTACTATTAGTTCTACTTGCTTGTAAACGTAAAGATAAACTTTGACCATCTCCCATAGGTAATGGTTTATAAGCTTCTTTATTAAAGATATTTTTTATTGAAAAATTGTTAAAAGACAAACCTAAAGTTCCAATAAAAGAACCTCCACCAAATCCACCTTGCAATTCAATTTGACTACCTCCTTTTTCTACCACAGAAAATTCAATATCTGCGGTTTTATTTTGATAATCAGGTTTTACATCTGGTGTTACATTCGCATCAAAAAAGCCTAATTGTCCAATTTCACGAATAGATCTAATAATATTTTGTCTGCTAAATAAATCACCAGGTTTAACACGAAGTTCTCTGTATATAACATGATCATTTGTTCTTTCATTACCAACTACAGTCACTTTGCGTATAGTAGCAGGTTCATCTTCTCTAATTCTTATTTCTACAGTAATCGAATCATTTTTAACTCTTGTTTCTACTGCATTAACAGCAGAAAATAAATAACCGTTATTATGATATAAAGATTGAATGTCTTGTGAATCTGGACTACCATCACCTGAAATTCGTTCTTTAAGAACTTTACCATTGTAAACATCTCCCTTATCAATTCTTAAATATCGACTAAGTTGTTCGTCTGAATACTTTTTGTTTCCTATAAAGTGAATATCTGAAAAACGATATTGTCTACCTTCTTCTAATTCAATTTCTAAGTTAATAGTATTGTCATCATTCCATGTAAGTTGATCACTAAGAATTCTAGCGTCTCTATAACCAAGTTCACTATATTTTTCTAAAACACTTTTTAAATCTTCTTTAAAATCATCTTCAATATATTTTGAAGACTTCCAAAAACGACCTAAAAACTTTCGTTTAGTGTTTTTCATAGCTCCTCTAAGTTTACTTTGAGATAAAGCTTTGTTCCCAACAAAATCGATTTCTTTAATTTTTACACGATCCCCTTTATCAATATGTATAAACATATCTACAGTATTGGTGTCGGTAGTATCTTTCTTAGTAGTTAAAGATACTTTTGTTTTTAAGAATCCTTTGTCGGTGTATTTCTTTTTAAAGTAGTTACGAGTAGTTACAATTAGATTGTCTGTTACTTGTGTTCCTCTTTTTAATTCTGCGTCTTTTTGTAAATCACGAGCTTTTGATTTACTAACCCCTGTAATTGCAATATTATTCAATTTAGGAAGTTCATTAACATCAAATTGAAGGTATACAGTAGTACCTTCTATAGCAGAAAGATAAACGTCAACATCGCTAAATTGTTTACTTTCATAAAGCTTTTTAATAGCACTTGTTAATTTATCTCCAGGTAGTTTAATTGGTTGTCCAATAATTAAACCAGTGTATATTTTAACGGTTTCTTCACTAAATTTCTGAAGTCCTGTTACACTAATTCCCCCTAGTATGTAATCTTTTCCTCTTTCATAATTTATTTTGCCTGAGATATCTTTTCCGTTTGGAATACTATCTTTTGGTGTTTCTTGGGCTTTAACTACTGCAAAAAAAGCAATAAATAATACAGTTAAAAATAAATTTCTATGCATTGGTATCAATCTGTTCACTGGTCTTTCCAAATCTTCGTTCTCTATTTTGATAATCTATTATTGCGTCGAAAAGATGTTCTTTTCTAAAGTCAGGCCATAAAACTTCTGTAAAATAAAGTTCTGCATAAGCCATTTGCCAAAGCAAGAAATTGCTAATTCTTTGCTCACCACTTGTTCTTATCATCAAATCAACGTCGGGCAAATTAAATGTATATAAATGATTATTAATAATTTTTTCGTCAATATTTTTTATATCGATTTCTTTATTAACAACTTTTTTAGATATGTTTTTGATTGCATTAACAATTTCTTCCCTGCTTCCGTAACTTAAAGCAAATGTTAATGTTATTTTAGAGTTAGAACTAGTGTCTCTTATTACTTCACTTAAAACATTTCTAGCTTTTTTAGGTAATTGTTCTATAGCTCCGATGCTATTTACTCTAATTCCATTTTTTTGAAAATCAGGAACTTCTTTTTTTAATGAACTTACTAAAAGACTCATTAAAGCATCTACTTCTAGTTTTGGGCGATTCCAGTTTTCAGTTGAAAAAGCATATAGTGTTATAAAGTTTGAACCAATATCGCTAGCAGCAGCAACGGCTTCTCTAACGGCAGTTAAAGCATTTCTGTGTCCGAAAACACGTTTCATACCTTGCTTTTTAGCCCAACGTCCATTACCATCCATAATAATAGCGATATGATTAGGAACATTGTTTAGGTTTATGCTTTGTAATTTTTTACTCATAAGTTATTCTCTATCAGCGTAACAGGCGGGTCTACCAAAGGTGTAAACAATTGAAAAAGCGGTAAAGGTATAAAAATCATTGCCATTACCACCAAAATTTAAAGAAGGAATTTCATTTGTGGAAAAATCGATGTCATCTTTAAATGTAAGTCTTACAGCAGATTCGAATGCATATGCTAAGTGATCAGATATTCTACCTTTAATTCCAATTCCAAGAGGTACAGAAACAGAGAATTTATTGGTTAATATTATAGAAGTACTAGTAACAGACTCAGGAGATTTATAATTAAAAGCTGCTACTTCAGCAAGAATATAAGGTGTAAAAGATTGCTCTTTAATTCTAATGTTATAATCGAAAAAATTGTATTCAATACCAGCAGCAAACTCATGAATAGTATTAGAAAAACTAAATTCTCTTTCTTCTCTAAAAAGGTTGTCTGAATCAATATCAATACCAGTCATCGGTAAATACGTATAGGTACCTCTTAATGCGATTCTAGGGTTTAAATTGTATTTATATACAAGACCTCCAGCAACTTCATTAGGAAGAATATAATTGGTGCTACCAATATCTCCAATGAAATTAGATCCTCCTACAAAAATCCCAATCTCATGGATTTGAGAAAATGAAATACTTGTCATGCAAGTCAATAGTAATGTTATAATAATTTTTCTCATCTCTAGAAATGGCGTGCAAATATATGGAATTGAATTTGCTTTAAAAAGTTAATAATCCGTCTTTTTGATTAACTTCCTTTTTTTAGATTTATTGTTGACTACTTATGTTAAGATGAATGTTTGTTTCTGATATCTTCACCCCAGAGTAGTTTTTGACGTAAAGTTTTTAAATAAGATTGGTTTTCAAACAGTATGGTTTTAATAGTAAAAGGTGCTCTTTTAATAAAAATTTTTGTTTGTTGATCAACAGTTGCAATTCTTGAGTCTAATGAGATTAAAAAGTCTTTTTCTCGGGCACTTACTTCAAGTTCAATTGTTGTGTTTTCTGGTATTATTACAGGTCTTGCATTTAAATTATGAGGGGCTATTGGTGTGATTACTAGGCTGGAAGAGTCTGGCATAATTACAGGGCCACCACAACTTAAAGAATATCCAGTAGAGCCAGTAGGTGTTGAAATAATTAAACCATCTGCCCAATAATTTGTTAAATATTCTTTGTTTAAATAAGTCTCAATACCTATCATAGAAGTAGTATTTCTTCTAGCAATAGTTATTTCATTTAAGGCAAAATTTAAATCAGAAAAATCAGTAGTTTCTGGGGTGGTTTTTACTTCAAGTAAAGTTCTTTCTTGTAATGTGTATTTTTTTTCTATCAAAGATTCTACTGCTTCTTTAATTTCTTTTTTTTGTACAGTAGCTAAAAAACCCAATCTACCAGAATTAATACCTAAAATAGGTATGTTTAAATTTCTAATATAAGTTACAGCTCTTAGTATAGTTCCGTCTCCTCCAATTGTAAATAATACATCAAAGGAATTAGATAAATCATTAAAATGAGAAAAAACAGGGTATTTCTTAGTTAATACTTTATGAGAGGTTAGTAGGTTATAATAATCTTTTTCAATAAAAATGACAACATTATGTTTTTCTAAAGCTTTAATAAGCGTTTTTATTTCTTTTTCGGCAGAAATAGTATAAGATTGTGCGTATATAGCTGCTTTTTTCAATAGTAATAGTTTAAGATTTTGATTAGTTATTGGGGGGTTACATATCAAGATATTTTCTAAAATAATTGGCTCTGTCTTTTAATTCATCAAGATAGATGTCATCTTCATGCATTGTTATTACAGAATAATCATACCTTCTAAAGGTTTGTATAATCTCATTTACTTCTTTTGTAGATATTTTTAATGTTACTTCTACAGCGTCAGCAGATTCTTTAGAAACATATAATCCTAATAATTTGGCACCATTGCTTTCAACAATTTGAGAAATTTGACTCATAGAGAAATCTGCCTTCGATTTAGAAACAATTAATGTGTCATTGTCTTGATGCATAAAAGGACTTCCTGCAAAAACATCTAAAATATCTCTTAATTCATAGTAACCAATATAATTTTGATCATCATCTAAAACAGGAATAATATTACAATCATTTTCAGCAAAAAGAGTAATGAGTTCTAGTAAAGAGGTTTTCGTATTTGCATGAAAATGATTTAATAAATGTGTGTATACATTTAAATTTTCTTCTTTGTTTTCAATAGTTTGAATGTCGTCTTCGGCAAAACAGCCAATAAGTTTATTATTCTCAACTATTGGAATATGTGTTATAGGAAAACCACTACATAAATTATAAGCACTAATTATAGTGTTTTCTAATGTTAGTGCTTTTATTTCTTTAAGTATATAATCATTGATATTCATTATTACGAATATAGTTTAAAAACTTTTAATAGGTTATTTTTGCATTCTAAAATAGAATAATGACAAAGTTAAGTGTAAATATTAATAAAATAGCTACGCTAAGAAACTCTAGAGGAGGAAATGTACCTAATTTATTGAAGGTAGCTAAAGATATACAAGAATTTGGTGCGGAAGGTATTACTATACATCCAAGGCCAGATGAACGACATATACGTTATAAAGATGCTTATGATTTAAAGCCGATAGTTGTTACAGAGTATAATATAGAAGGTAATCCAATACAGAATTTTGTTGATTTAGTATTAAAAATTAAACCAACTCAAGTTACTTTAGTGCCAGATGGTGAGGATGTACTTACTTCAAATTCAGGTTGGAACACGATTAAACATCAATCATATTTACAAGAAATTATTTCTGAATTTAAAAATGCAGGTGTTAGAACTTCAATTTTTATAGAAACGGATTTAAAATTGATTGAAGCTGCAGCAAAAACGGGGACAGATAGAATTGAATTATATACAGAAGAATTTGCTAGTCAATTTGAGTTAGGAAATAAAGATGCTGTAAAACCATATACAGAAGCAGCGATTTTAGCAAATGAGTTAGGTTTGGGTATTAATGCAGGACATGATTTGAATTTAGAGAATATTCGTTTTTTTAAAGAGAATATCCCAAATTTAGCAGAAGTTTCTATTGGTCATGCTTTAATTTCTGAAAGCCTTTATTTAGGGTTTCAAAATGTAGTAAGTATGTATTTAAACAAACTTCAGTAAATTATGGAAAACGTATTGCATTCAAGAATTATAGGAGAAGGGAAACCTTTATTAATTCTTCATGGATTTTTTGGTATGGGAGATAATTGGAAAAGTCATGCAAACAAATTTGCTGAAGATGGTTTTCAAGTACATTTAATAGATCAAAGAAATCACGGACGAAGTTTTCATTCAAGTGCGTTTAATTACGATTTGTTAGTAAAAGATTTATATAATTATATTCAATTCCATGAATTGGGGAAAGTAGATTTATTAGGGCATTCTATGGGAGGAAAAACGGTGATGCTTTTTGCTGTTGAATATCCTCAGATTGTAAATAAATTATTGGTTGCAGATATTGCTCCTAAAAAATACCCTCCGCATCATCAAGATATTATAAAGGCATTAAATACTATTGATTTTTCAGTTCATAGTACAAGGAAGTTGATAGATGCTAAGTTGTCTGAATTGATATCAGAAATTGGTATTCGTCAATTTATTCTAAAAAACACGTATTGGAAAGCGAAAGAACAATTAGGATTTCGTTTTAATTTAATTGCTTTAACTGAAAATTATGAGGAAGTTATAATAGGGTTATCTTCCTCTAATGTTTTTGAAGGAGAGGTGTTGTTTTTGAGAGGTGAGAAATCAGGTTATGTTTTAGATACGGATTTACCTCTTATAAAAACTCATTTTACGAAAGCGAGTATTGATACAGTATCAAGTGCAGGGCATTGGTTGCATGCAGAAAACCCAAAAGAATTTTATAGTAAAGCAATTGAGTTTTTTAATTAAATTTTATTCTATGAATATTGTATAGGTGTTGTTTTCGGTTTTTTCAAAGTCAGAGTTTAAAACAGTTATGTTTTTAATAGTAACAGTGTTGCAACATTCGCCTATCTTATTCTCAATATCAGAGGTAAGATTAAAAGTTTTCTTACCTGAAATTTCAATGGAATAGTTTAATGTCTGTTTTTCAGGCTCTGTTATATTATCAATTAATGTAGTTCTATTGTTTTCTATGAAAAAAAAGAGGGTTTCATTGTTTTTCAGATTTGTGATTTTAATGTCTTCTTCCTTAATGTTATTGTTAGCTAGCAAGTTTTCTCCTGAAGATTTATCAATGAAAATGAATGAAAATTTATAATCTTGAAATTCACACAAAAAAACACTATCTATAGAGTCGTCACCGCAACCAGAAGTTTTACAAGATTGTGTAAGTAAAATAATGATAAGAGATAAAATAATAATTAATTTTCTTTGCATAGCTTTTTATTCAAGTGATTTTCTAGATAAAAGTACATAAAAAAAACACAAACCTTGTTAGAGATTTGTGTTTTAATTATTAAGAATATGTTATTACTTATTTTATGAATTTTGTTTTGCGTTGTATTCTCTTTCTTTTAATAATTTCTTTTGATATCTACTTTGAACGATGTCGGTGATAACTAAAAATAAAATCACAAAATAGAAAGTAGTTTTACTCATCGGTTCTACAGGGTTGCCGAATAATTTAATATGTGCTAAATGACCTCCTTCGGTAATAAGCATAATACCTACAATTAAAAGAATGAATAAGCCTAAAACCTCATACATTCTGTTTTTAGCAAGAAAAGCAGAAATTTTATCAGCTAAAAATAACATTAACAAACCACTAATAACAATTGCTATCGCCATAACGATAAAAGCAGTTGTAGAGTTTTTAATTTCACTAGTTAAACCAATAGCTGCTAAAATAGAATCGAAAGAGAAAACAAGATTCATGATTACGATACTTACGACTACAGCATTTGCAGATTTTGTTTTTTTTCCGTTTCCTTCAACATCATGACTAAGATCATTAAGACCAATCATATGCCAAATCTCTTTGATGGCAGTATAAATAATGAAACCACCTCCAGCTAAAACAATTAAACTATGACCATTAAATTTAAATTCTACCATATTATCAATTCCACCAGATAACCAAGAAAAAGGATCTTGAAAAAAGTCAATAATAGAAACTAAAACAAATAGTAATACAATTCTTAAAACGATTGCAATTAAAATACCTGTTTTTCGAACTCGTTTTTGATCAGATTCCGGAGCTTTTTTAGACTCTAAAGAAATATATAATAAATTATCAAATCCTAATACCGCTTGTAATAAAACAAGCATTAATAGTGTGAAAATAATTTGTCCCATGTTAGATTTTTGTTTATTTCTGGGCTAATTTAGAAGAAATAACACGAAGTGTCAAGCTAAATTATAAATTATTAGAAGGATATAAAGTTAATAAAGTCTTTTTTAATGAATTTGTCTATTCAATGAATTTAATTAACTAACAAAATTAATATTAGATAATTAAAAATAAAAAACGAGATAGTAAACTATGTTTACCACCCCGTTAGTTTCCCCCGTCCTTACATTAACTAGGGAAAAAGTAATCTAAGGGATTTACTTATTTATTTTATTAATAATGTCGTTAATTTCTTTGTCTATAAATTCTTTTTCTTTCATATAACTTCCAAATACCGTGATTATTGCCTTTGCTACAATTAAGTTGTTTCTTTTGCCAGAATAAACTTTTTGTATGGTTTCTAAAGAAAAGTTGTGGTTGTTTTCGAGTAAATATTCTTGAACTTTTTCTCTGTATTTAGGTGGTTTTATTTTTTCTAATTCTTTTCGTTGCATTGTTGTAATCATAAAAACTATTGTTGTTTTTAAGTAAAAGGAAGCACTTTTAATTTATATTTGTACGTATTTTGTACCTGAGATATTACAAATCTACAAACAAAATTCTAAAATAAAAAACAAAATTAATTTTTTTTAGAAAAAAGTTATTTTAAATGAACGATTTTATTGATGATACATACAAGAGGGTAGAACAAATTATTAGAGATAATAATTTAAAAATCAAATCTTTTGAGGATGTTATAGGAGTTTCTAATAATTCAATAGGAACCTCTATAAGAAGACAAGCATCGTTTAAAAGTAATGTATTAAACAAAATTCTAATTTCTTTTCCAGAAATAAATCCAACTTGGTTATTAACGGGGAAAGAAGAAATGTTGTTGAAAAATAAGGAAGAGAATCTTTTAAGAGAAGCAACTATTGAATATGAGAAATCTACTTTAGATATAAAGAAAAAACTCTTAGAAATTTTATCTGAAGATAAAGAAGTTAAAAATATACTTACTCACCAAGTAACAGAAATAATAGAAAATCTTAAATAATTTGCTGTAAATAATAAAAAGAGACACGGTACACCCTTCAACCTGTATACCATGAATCTTTAAATAAGCATTCCCCCGAATGCCTCGTTTTTATATTTTATACAAAAATAGCAAAAAAAATAGAATAAAGTTAGTTTAATAGAAAAAAGTTTCTTTTTTTGTGTTTGTTAATTTAAAAAAAGCAAGTGTTTTGTTAGTTGTAGATTGTTGATGTCTAAAAAAAATAACTTTATTCTATTATGCTGTTTTTCCAAAAGAAAATAAATAACTGACATAAATTCCATTTTTTAAGTTTGGTATAGTTATAGCTTGTAATTAAGTATGAAAATATTTTTAAAGTTATTTTTAACAGCCTTAGCTGCAATTATCCTTTCTCGTTTAATGAAAGGAATTCATATTAATAGTTATTTTACAGCAATTTTTGTTGCTTTAACTATTGCTGTGTTAAATATGTTGGTAAGGCCTATATTAATTATTTTAACATTACCTGTAACTATAATGACTTTAGGATTGTTCCTTTTCGGAATTAATGCTTTTATAGTACTTATAGCAGGGAAATTAGTGTCAGGTTTTTATGTGTATAGTTTCTTTTCTGCAATGTTATTTAGCTTTTTATTATCTGTATTTAGATCATTTTTATTTAAACTTTTCTTAGAAGATAAAAAGTTAACACAATAAAACTTATAAATAACTTGCTTTCAATTATATAAAACTCTTGGTTCTCAAATATAAAAATAGTAATTTTGCACCCAATTTTTTAAGAAGATAGTAGTACAATGAATATTACAAAAGAAAACGTAGACGCATTAAACGCAATTGTAAAAGTTGATATTGTAGCTGAAGATTACAGCGCTAAAGTAACAGAGGTTTTAAATGATTACCGTAAAAAAGCAAATATTCCTGGTTTTAGAAAAGGTAATGTACCTATGGGAATGGTTAAGAAGCAGTATGGTAAATCAGTAATGATTGATGAAGTAAATAAGCTTTTACAAGAGAGTTTAAATAAGTTTTTAGTTGAAGAAAAATTAGATATTCTAGGAAATCCTTTACCAGTAATAAAAGATGATTTTTCTTGGGATACTGATGCTTTTTCTTTTGAATTTCAATTAGGTTTAGCTCCTGAATTTGATGTTGACATAGCAGGAAAAAATAAAATAATTGATTATAAAATTATTGCTACTGACGAGTTATTAGAAAAAGAAGTAGAGAATATTCAATCTCGTTATGGTAATGTAATTCCACAAGAAGCTGCTGAAGAGCATTCTAATATAACAGGTACATTTGTTAACGAAGAAAAAGAGTTAAACAAGAAATCTACTTTTTTAGTAAATGACTTAAAAGGAAAGAAAAACGAAAAAAAGTTAATAGGAGCAAAGGTTGGTGATGTTATAGAATTAGATACTAAGAAACTTTTTGAAGAAGACAACAAATTACAACAAGTTTTAGGAGTATCTAATGAAGAAGCTAAAGATTTAGATATTAAAGTTACTTTAACAATAGAAGAAGTAACCAAAACTGAATTAGCAGATTTAGATGAAGAGTTATTTGGAAAGTTATTTGCTGATGGAAGTGTTAAAACTGTAACTGAATTAAAAGAAAAAATTAAAGCAGACGCTGAAGGGCAATTTCAACAACAAGCAGATCAACAATTATTGAATGCAATTACTGAGCATTTAGTAGATAATACAAAGTTTGATTTACCTGCTGATTTTTTACAAAAGTGGTTACAAACTGCTGGAGAAAAAGAATTAACTTTAGAGGAAGCTACTGAAGAATATACTAAATCTGAAAAAGGATTGCGTTATCAATTAATCGAAGGTAAGATTATGAAGGATAACGATATTAAATTAGAGTATGCAGAATTGTTAGAGTATGCAAAAGGGTTTATTAAAGCTCAAATGGCTCAGTTTGGTAATATGAATCCAGAAGAGAAAGAGTTGGATGATATTGCTGCAAGAGTTTTATCTAATAAAGAAGAAGCACAACGTTTACAAACACAGTTGATGTCTCAAAAATTATTAGGATTCTTTAAAGAAAATATGAAATTTAAAGCTAAAGAATTAAGTTACGAAGACTTTATTAAAGAAGTATATAAGTAAGAAAACTTATTTTTTATAAAATAAAAAGCCTCAAGGAAAACCCTTGAGGTTTTTTTATAGAAATGTTTTTGTTTTTAAGGTGCTTAAAAAAAAGAAGAATTTTAAACTAAATTTACACAAAAATAAAAATTAATGAAATTTCTAGGAAGTATACAAGAATATTTGCAATTAGAAATTATAGATAAAAAATCTTGTGATTTAATTAAAAAACAAATAGAAAGTAGCCTTACAGTTCTTTGGTTTCAGGAAGATTCTAATGAAATTGTTATTGATGGAAAGCATTGTTTTTTTGATAGAAATGAGATCGTATTCTTAACTGAGTTTCATAAAGTAACAGCTATTAATATAGGAGAAATAAGGTTTGTACGTTTTAATAGACCATTTTATTGTGTTCTAGACCATGATACTGAAGTTGGTTGTAAGGGATTGCTTTTTTTTGGAGCGTCACAATTACCTATTATTAATATTTATAATGAAGATTTAGAAAAATTTGAAATTCTATGGAAGATGTTCATGATTGAAATGGAATCTAATGATAGTTTACAAATTGAAATGTTACGAATGATGCTTAAAAGATATCTTATCTTATGCGCAAGAATATATAAATCTCAGAAAAATTTCCCTTCAGAAAAAAAGGATGTTGATATAGTTCGTGAATTTAATTTTTTAGTAGAACAGCATTTTAAGGTAAAACATTCTGTTACAGAATACGCAGAGTTAATGTTTAAATCTCCTAAAACATTATCCAATGTATTTTCGAAAATTGGATTTAAACCACCATTACAATACATTCAAAATCGATTGCTACTTGAATCGAAACGATTGTTACATTATTCTAACTTATCTATAAAAGAGGTTGCTTTTGAAATAGGTTTTGAAGACATACAAACATTTAGTCGGTTTTTTAAAAACAAAGAAGGAATTTCTCCTTCAAAATTTAGACAAAATTTAATACGGGAATAATTGTTAACTCATCAGGAATAGTAGACCACCTATTACGATTACTTCTGTTAGATCTTTGTATTGTTAAAAATTAATACAATAATTAAAAACAGTAAAAGATGAAAAAAATAGTAGTAGTGTTCGCTTTAATATTATTAAGTTTTAATGTTCAGGCACAATTACCAGATCCAGGATTTACAGTTGACAGTAGAACAGCTATTGTAATTACAGATCCACAAAATGATTTTTTAAGCCCTAATGGTGTTGCTTGGGGAGTAGTAGGGGAGAGTGTTACAAAAAATAACACAGTAAAAAATTTAGAAGAACTTTTTAAAATAGCAAAAAAGAAAAATATTAAAGTTTTTGTGTCTCCTCATTTTTATTTTAAACATGATCATAGTTGGAAAATAGAAGGAGCATTGGAGGCTTTAATGCATAAAATAAATATGTTTGATCGTACTGATGTAATTAAAACCGAAGGTTTTGATAACTCTGGGGCAGATTGGTTAAATCGTTATAAAAAGTATATAAAAGAAGATAATGTTATTGTAACAAATCCTCATAAAGTATATGGGCCAGAATCTAATGATCTTGCTTTACAATTAAGAAAGCATGGTTTTGATAATGTAATATTAGCTGGTATGTCTGCAAATTTATGTACAGAATCTCATATGAGAGATTTAGTAGAGTCAGGCTTTAGAGTATCAGTAGTTTCAGATGCTACTGCGGCAGCAATTCTTCCAGGAATGAATGGTTATCAGGCAGCAATGGTAAACTTTAAAATGATTGCAAGTCACGTTTTTACTACAAAAGAAATTGTAAAAGAATTAAAGGATTTTAAAAAGTAATAGTTTTTTTAATTCAAATTATTGAAAACTGTTTGTGGAAATGTACAAGCAGTTTTTCTTTTTTTAAGAAAAGGTTGTTCCTTAATTATAAATTGCATCAAATTTATATACAGGATTTTCGTCTTCGAATTCAAAAATCTTAGAATAATCCATTACATTTTTAATTCCTTCTAACTTACACAGGTAATTAACCACAGAAGATAAACCATTAAAAAGAATATCTTTATTTGTCGTGTTTTTAGGTTTAGAGTTATAGTGATTTAATGGAGTTGTAAAACCACAAGCTTCTAAAAAAGTTTTTTCAATATGCAAAAGTTCAAGAGGAGTATAACCATTAAATTTTCTACCTAATCGTTGATGTACACGTCCAACATAACTTAATTCTATAGAGCCATGATCATTGGATAAATGTTTCCAGCTATCATGATTATCCAAAATATTTCCAACAGCACAAGCAGAACAATATTCAGGATTCAATTCATTATTATGAAAAGCATTATATAATTTTATTAAAGCTTGTTCTAAGCGTTTAGGAGTTTCCATATTTATATAAAATTTAAATTTAAAACCTTGAAAAAAGTGTTGTTTTTCCATGATTACAATTCGCTAGCCAAGCTAAATATACAAAATATTGGTTGTACATTTGCGGAAATTAAGTTACATGACAACTTTTGAAGATTTAGATTTATCGAACCCGTTAAGAAATGCAATTACAGATTTAGGTTTTGTACAACCTACACCAATTCAAGCAGAAGCTTTTCCTGTAGTAAGATCAGGTAAAGATGTAGTAGGTATTGCACAAACAGGAACAGGTAAAACGTTTGCTTATACTTTACCAATTTTACGAGATCTTAAATTTTCGAAACAATTAGCTCCTAGAGTATTAATATTAGTACCTACTCGAGAGTTAGTTTTACAAGTAGTAGAAGAAATAGAAAAACTAACAAAATATATTACTTTAAGAGTTTTAGGTGTATATGGAGGAGTGAATTTAAATAGACATAAGCAAGCTGTAGCTGAAGGAAGTGATATTATTGTGGCAACGCCAGGGAGATTATATGATTTGGCGCTTAGCAATGTTTTAAAATTAAAATCTATTCAAAAGCTTGTTATTGATGAAGTAGATGTAATGCTAGATTTAGGATTTAGATTTCAAATCTTAAATATTTTTGATTTGTTACCTGTACGTAGACAAAATGTAATGTTTTCTGCTACAATGACAGAAGATGTGGAGGCATTGATTGATGATTATTTTATAGCTCCTAAAAAAATAGCAGTAGCAGTAAGCGGAACACCTCTAGATAATATTGAGCAAGAAAGTTATAACATTCCTAATTTTTACACTAAAATAAATTTAGTGAATCATTTACTGTTCGATAAAACTGTTTATGGTAAGGTGTTGGTTTTTGCTCCAAATAAAAGAAATGCAGATAGAATTTTTAATTTATTAGAAGAAGAATTTCCACATCAATCATGTGTAATTCATTCTAATAAAACTCAAAACTATCGTATGCGTTCTATAGAAAACTTCAATAAAGGAAAGCATCGAATTTTAATTGCTACAGATGTTATTGCGCGTGGTTTAGATTTAGAAGAGATAACGCATGTTATTAATTTTAATACACCTTATTATCCTGAAAATTATATGCATCGTATCGGAAGAACTGGGCGAGCAGATCATAAAGGAGTTTCAATCTTGTTATCTACAGAAAAAGAACAAGAAGCAAAGAATAGAATAGAGGAATTAATGAATTATGAAATTCCTTTAGTTGAGATACCGGAGACAGTCAAAATATCTACTGAATTAACAGAAGAAGAAAGACCAAAAGAAGAAACAGATCAATCAAAGAATAGAACTTCAAAAGAGTATGCTCCTGGACCTTCATTTCATGAGAAAAAAGAAAAAAATAAGAAGGTGAATTTAGGAGGGAGTTATAAAAGAGAAATTGCAATCAAATACAAAAAGCCAAAGACTAAAGGGAGTAAAAATTCTAGTAAGAAAAATAAGAAAAAATAAAATGCATATACTTACTGAGCAAGAGTTGCATAATTTAGCTATGAATATGATAGGTAAAAAGTTGCAAGGAATGGGGTATGAGTTTGTTGCTGTTAATAGTAAGCTTAAGAGGCACCCTCAATTTATTTTATATAAAAAAGGAGAACCAACTATTTTTGTTTTAGTAAAGGCAACAAGTAACTTGCAAGCACCTAATGAGTACGATGTTTTATGGATGGAAACCTTTAAAGCACATGCTAAAAAACAGAATGCACATGTTTGGTATGCAGGGGTAGGTATAGCAAATGCAGAAAGTATAGAATTACCAGTTATCAAGGATCAACCTTACTATATATCCTTTGAAGATTTCGTTAAACTATCTAGTTGATTAATAAGGGGATGCAGTTCATGTAGTTTTTTAACCCAAACATAAAGTTTTTTTAACGTTTAATACATTAAGGGCTATTTCCCTATTATTATACTATGTTAATACGTTATATTTGTTGTGGGATTATTTTAAATATTAACTATCATGGGGAAATTATTACTTAAGAGAGTTAGTAGTTTTTTTAAAAGTCTAATTGTATTATTATCTGACTTTGGAAGTGCAGCTAGCTACGCTTTAAGAAATTAAATTAAAAAACTGTTAACGTTAAACGCTTATTACTAGAAATTGTAATAAGCGTTTTTTTATGAATAAAATTTGAATTTTGAAAAAAATATTAGAAGACATACGAAAATGTAATTTATGTAAAGATTTTATTAGCCCAAACCCAGTTGTAAAAGCTAATAAAAAATCTAAAATTATAATAATAGGACAAGCACCTGGAACAAAAGTGCACCTATCTGGAATTCCATGGGATGATGCAAGTGGAAGACAGTTAAGAAAATGGTTGAATGTATCTGATGAACAATTTTATGATGAGAGTATTTTTGGAATAGTTCCAATGGGTTTTTGTTATCCAGGAAAAGGGAAGTCAGGAGATTTACCACCTAGAAAAGAATGTGCGCCTCAATGGCATAATTTACTTTTTGATAAAATGAATAATATAGAGTTGGTTCTATTAATAGGAATGTATGCTCAAAACTATTATTTAAAGAAAGAAGCAAAGAGAACTCTTACAGAAACCGTTAATAATTTTGAAGAGTATTTACCAAAATATTTTGTATTACCTCACCCATCTCCAAGAAACAGGTTTTGGTTAACTAAAAACGCATGGTTTGAAAAAGATATATTACCAGTATTAAAAACAAGGGTACATAGCATTTTAAATAATGAAAAATAATTTTAAAGACTAAGTTCTAATACATTCTCAGGAATAAAAATTTCATGAATTAAACACTTATCTATAACAAAAGATAATATTTTATCTAAAAGTTTATCTTTTGTATACTTTTTGCTAATATCAGAATCATTCATTAATTCATTACACAGCTCATTAATAGATAAAGGTTCTTGAAAATATAATAATATATTATCCCAATCTATTAATTCCAGTTTTTCAATCTCGTTTGTTTGTGGTTTTGTAAAAAGAATAGTTATGGTTTCTCCTTCATCTAAAATTTTAACAGAATTATTTAACGAGAATTTAGTATTGTAAATATGCGATATGGAATTATTTCTTAACCATTGAAACATGGTAAGTAAAAAGTTTTTTCTACTCTCTTTTATCTCATATTGTTCTTTCCAAAGAGAATTGTGTAAACCATTGTGTTTAATTCTATTATAATATTCTGGAAATTCATATAATAATAAAGCTTCAATTTGTTCACAAGCATATACCGATTTTTTAGCATATCCAATAGCATGAACATATTTGGTATGAAAACCAGCTAAATGAAAATTTGTTAGTTGTGTAAATTTAGGATCTATATTCTCAAATAATGGATGAATAGAGATGTTATTTTTATCAGCGATGGCATGCCCTAAATGTTGTTCATAGATCATGTTTAACATGCCTACATCTATTTTGTGAAATAAATGATTGTTTTCTTGAATCATTTTTATAGCACTACGATACAGTTTTTTATAGAAATCTAAATCAGTACCTCCTAACACTCCAGCATTAAAAGCAACTACTCTTTTATGTTTATATAAAGAGTTTATGATTTCAGTAGGTATCCAATCCAAAATTTGTAAAATATGATCTAATGTTTCACCATAAATAGGGTAGTTATCTTCTATGTTCTGACAAAAAATAGGGTTATTTACTATTTTATCAGAAAACTTTTCCCAAATAAATACATCGGTATCTGCATGTATAAAAGGGGTGTTTTGATTGCTATAGGTATGTAATTTTGGTAGAGCCCATAAATTTTCATGATAATCATTTAAGGGATCTAATGTGTTATGATAGTTACTATAAGGGATGTTTAAAATAGTTTTTAAAATTTTCTCTCCATTACTATCTGTATATAGATCTACCTCTTTGTAAAACTCTTTAAACTTTAAACAACTTAAAGCTGTACTATAGTAAAAATACTTTTCATGTAACCAACCTCCTTTAAATCGAGCATTAGGATGATTAGAATCTTTTAAAAATGGTTTCGACCAAAAACTTTGTACAATCATAATTTAGTTTTAAGAGAAATAGAGGAAAAGAAGTTAAATAACATTCTTTTCCTCAGTTATTGATTAATTCAAAAAAATTAACTGCAATCTACACAGTAACCTGATGCAAATTGTGGAGCGTAATATTTATAACGAGTATCGCTACATCCGTTTACATTTATTACTGGACTACCAGATGCACCTCCCGGACAACAAACAAAAAAACATTTGTAATCGTAAGAATGATCGTAACCTCCAGAAATAGTTTTTGCTTCTTCTTTTGAAAGAAGTGCTCCTTTTACTCTTTTTAAAAAGTCGTTTTTCATTTTTAATAGATTAATGGTTATACCTACTCATAAGCTTTTCGGTTCCCGCTTTTAATTAAAGTGATATTTTAAAGACATTAACTTTCTATAATCGGTCTCTCGGTTGCGCAACCTATTTTGATAATTGAAACAATGTATAATAGTTTATAAATAGTTGTTGAAAACAACAAGTTTACATAGATATAGTACCTAATGTTGTTTTCTATTTAAGTAAAAAAATAGTTTAAACATGTTTTCAATTTATAAGAAAAACAATTAGGAAAAATGTAAAAAACTTTAAACATGACAACTAACACGTTTTCGTGTTAATAAGTTTTTGTTTTTTAACAATTTTAAGAAGTATCAAAAGGTTGTAGAAATGGTTTTTATTAATTGTTGTTACTTCATAAATAGAAAATGATAAGGGAGTAAGTTTAATAAAATTAAGGTAATTTATTTCTTGTTTTTTTGAAAGTAGAATTATAATTGTTGTTTCTCTAAAGTATTCCAATTAACATTTTTCATTCGGAAAGTATTTTTTTTTATTCGGAAAGATTATGAATAGTTTAAAAGTAGGTCGAACTATATTTGAAATAATCAAAGAGTTTTGAGGAAAACGGTTTTGTTGTTTAATTAAAATTTTAAAAAGTGATGGACAAGTAATAAATGAAAAATTAATCGTTAAATAGTTTTAACGAAGGGGATTATAGTAATAAACCTGTTGAGATTGTATGATTTCAACAGGTTTTATTTTGTTTATAATTGATAATTAATGCGCTTCTAACCAATTATTACCTAAACCTATTTCTACATCTAAAGGAACTGCTAATTTAAAAGCATTTTCCATTTCTTCTTTAATAATAGGTTTAATAGTGTCTAACTCATCTTTATGTGCGTCAAATACCAATTCATCATGTACTTGTAATAACATTCTAGAAGTGAAATTTTCTTTTTCAAATCGTTCATGAATATTAATCATAGCTAATTTAATGATGTCTGCTGCACTTCCTTGAATAGGTGCATTTACAGCGTTACGCTCGGCACCACCACGAACAATAGCATTTCTTGAATTAATGTCTTTTAAATAACGTCTTCTACCTAAAACTGTTTCAACATATCCATTATCACGCGCAAAATCTACTTGACTAGCCATGTAGTTTTTTAATTTAGGATAGGTTTCGTAATATGTGTCTATTAATGCTTTTGCTTCCTTACGAGATAAATCTGTTTGATTACTTAAACCAAAAGCAGAAACCCCATAAATAATTCCAAAGTTTACAGTTTTGGCATTGCTACGTTGCTCTCTAGTAACTTCATTTAAAGGGACGTCAAAAACCTTAGCCGCAGTAGAAGCATGAATGTCTTCTCCGTCTTGAAAGGCTTTAATCATTGTTTCTTCTTCACTTAAAGCAGCAATAATACGTAGTTCTATTTGACTATAATCCGCAGCTAATAAAACATGATTTTCATCTTTTGGAATGAATGCTTTACGAACTTCTTGTCCTCTTTTAGTACGAATAGGAATGTTCTGTAGGTTAGGATTGTTAGAGCTTAATCTTCCTGTTGCAGCAACAGCTTGTGCATACACAGTATGAACTCTTCCTGTCTTTGGGTTAACTTCATTAGGTAAAGCATCTACATAAGTACTTTGTAGTTTTTTATATTGGCGATATTCTTGAATATCTCTAATAATTTTATGATCCTTTGCTAGGAACGACAAAACATCTTCTGCAGTTGAATATTGTCCTGTTTTTGTTTTTTTAGGTTTGTCAACTAATTTCATATTCTCAAACAATACAATTCCTAATTGTTTAGGAGAAGCAATATTAAACTCTTCACCGGCTTGTTCGTAAATATTTTTTTCTAAACGAGAAATATCATCCGTTAAATCAACAGAAAGTGATTTTAAAAAATCAACATCTAAATTAATACCAGCTATTTCCATATTTGTTAACACAGAAACTAAAGGAGTTTCTAAATCATCAAATAATTGAGTAACCTTACCACTTTCTAATTCTTTAGAAAAATGTTCTTTTAATTGAAAAGTAATATCAGCATCTTCAACAGCATATTCAGTTTGTTTAGAAAGTTCAACGGTTCGCATAGAAAGTTGATTCTTTCCTTTTTTACCAATAAGTTCTACGATTGGAACAGGCTGGTAATTTAAATAGGTTTCTGATAATACATCCATATTATGACGCATATCAGGATTTATTAAATAATGTGCAATCATGGTATCAAACAGTTTTCCTTTTACAGGCATTCCATAGTTTGATACTACTTTAATATCGTATTTTAAATTATGACCAATTTTTTCAATATTTTCATTTTCAAAGAAAGGTCTAAATTCTTCTAATATTATTTTAGTTTCCTCTTGATCTTCCGGGAAAGAAACATAATACCCTTTTCCAGTATCATAAGAAAAGGCAATACCTATTAATTCAACTTCTAATGATTTTAAACCAGTAGTTTCAGTGTCAAAACAAACCGATTTTTGTTGCATTAATTTAGTAAGTAATAACTTTCTAGATAAAGGAGTATTTATGTGTTGGTAAAAATGATTGGTAGTTTTAATAGACTTATATCCTGAAGCAATCTCTTCCTCAGAAGTGTTTCCTGTTCCAGGGGCTGCAAACAAATCAAATTGACCTTCATTACCTTTAGAAGCTTGTTTTTTAGTGCTTGTTTTTCCAGCTGATTCAGAATTACTTTCTGTTGAAATAGCATATGTTTTTGCTAAATTATCTGCAAGTCTTCTAAACTCTAATTCATTAAAAAGAGCTGTTATTGCTGGCATATCAGGTTTTGAGAACTCAAAATCTTCTTGAAGGAGTTCAACAGGTACATCTAACATAATTGTAGCTAACTCTTTAGATAGTAAACCTAATTCACCATTAGCTTCAATCTTCTCTTTCATTTTTCCTTTTAAATCGGCAGTGTTTGCTAAAAGATTTTCCATAGAACCGTACTGGGCTAAGAACTTTTTAGCTGTTTTTTCGCCAACTCCAGGCAACCCTGGAATATTATCAACAGAATCACCCATCATTCCTAAGTAATCTATTACTTGTTCAGGTCTTTCTACTCCAAATTTTTCTTGAACTTCGGTAACCCCCCAAGTTTCATATCCACCTCCAAAACGTGGTCGGTACATAAAAATATTTTCAGAAACTAGTTGCGCAAAATCTTTATCAGGAGTAACCATGAATGTTTCATATCCTTCTTTTTCTGCTTTTTTAGCGAGTGTTCCTATAATATCATCTGCTTCATAGCCTTCTTTTACGACAGCAGGAATATTCATAGCTTTCAAAATTTGTTCAATATAAGGAACTGCAATTTTAATAGCCTCAGGTGTTTCTTGCCTGTTTGCTTTATATTCAGGAAAAGCTTCAGTTCTTGCTACACTTCCTCCACGATCAAAACATACCGCGATATGATCTGGTCTTTCTCGTTTAATAACATCTAATAAAGAATTGGTAAATCCTAAAATTGCAGAAACATCCATTCCTTTAGAATTGATTCTTGGATTTTTAATAAAAGCGTAATATCCTCTAAAAATTAATGCAAAAGCATCTAGTAAAAAAAGTCTTTTTTTCGTTGCCATTTGTTGATTGAATTGTAGAGTGTAAAGCTACAAAATATAAATGCTATAAATAAAAAACCTCTTAAAGATTATCTTTAAGAGGTTAAAAAAAGTATTTAATTTATTGACTTATAATAATCAGTTAGTAAATTAATAAACAAAGTTATTGTAAATTGATTTACACAAAACTATATATTAATAATATGGACAAGCACTAAAGTTTTCACAGAAAATAGAATTATCATCTCCTGCTAAATCTCTTTTAGGATTCCCTATGTAAGAAGGATTCATAACATTAGTAGGTGTGAAGTTTAATTCACCAGTGAAATCACCATTCTCGTCAAAAGTAGCTAATAAAACTCCAGAATGACCTAAACCTAAAGAATGACCAAATTCATGTAAAGCAACACTAGCAACATCTACAGATGTAGGGTCTACACCATCAGGACTCCAGTTAACTCCATCATTAAACCATGTTTCTGTGTGAGATAAATCTATTTTTCCATCTCCATTTATATCAGTGAAATTTCCGTCTTCATCTCTAAAACCGAAAGAAAAGTTAACTGCTAATGTATTAGCACCTAAATCAAGAGCATCAAATAAAAATGGAGGAATGTATCCTAGAACATTATGATCGGCAATTGGTCCTTGAGGAGCTCCTCCAAAAGAAAGAATAGAGCTAGGTAAACCGTCTGTGGCTAAACTAAAGTTTTGTTTGTCTATGCTAACATTGTTACAGTTAGTCTCATTTTGCCAAACAGCATACATATCATCAAAAATTTGTTCAGATGCTACTCCATTTGCTGAAGTTGCAAAATCAGAAACAGTTACATAAGTCAAATTATCTCTGTTGTCTCTTCTTGCGTCGTTTGGGATAAATCTAAATCCAGTTCTGTATTCACCAGAGGCATCTACAACAGGAATTACAGTAAGGCCGTTTTTGTCTTCAGGGGTACTAGCAACATTGTATATTTCAACTTGCGCAATTCCATAACCTTTTAAATCTTTATTTATTTCTTGAAAAACTCCTAATTGATTGTTTGTTCCTTTGGCAACAATATTCGTGTTAAAATTAAATTGAAGATTCTTTTTACTAAAATTAGCGGTTTGTTCTACAGGTTGTTGATCTTCATTAGAAGAACAAGAGGTAAGAGCTATTCCGGCAGTAATAGCAATAGTTAACATTGATTTAATGGTTTTCATATGTGTAAAATTTAAAATTGATTCTAATTAGGAGTTAATTTGACTATATAAAATGTTTTATTTTAAACAAAACAATGTTAAATTAATAAAATAGAATAGAAGGCAAAATTTTAAACAAATACTTGTATTAAATTATCATTTTTTTTAAAGTTTGTTAAAAAAAGAAATGGAAGTGTTAATAAAATAACAAAAAGGATATTTTAATTGAATCACCTTATATTTGTTAGCTTAAATAGATACGCATATGCCTCGTTGGGTAATACCTTTACTAATTATTTCTAGTGTAATTTTTTTGTTTGAATTGTATGCTTTTCAGGCAATAAAAACAGTTACAAAAAATAAAATAATTCAATATAGCTGGCTTCTCTTAGGAGGATTGGCCTATTTAAATTTCTTTTACGTTATTCTTTCTTCTGATAGAAGTTTAGGGCAAACGAGACAATTTCAATGGGCAGTTGGTTTTTTATTATTAGCACTGGTTCCAAAATTATTTGTTCTAATAACAATGTTAGGGGAAGATCTAGTACGTTGGGTTAAAAAACTGATGTCTATATTTTCTAATGAAACAACAAAACCAATAATTAGTAGAAGGAAATTTGTTTCGCAAATAGCTTTAGGTTTAGCAGCAATTCCTTTTGCAGGTCTTTTATATGGTATCTTTAAAGGAAGGTATAATTTTAAAGTTTTAAAATATGAACTTAAATTTAAAGATTTACCTGAATCTTTTGACGGTTTTACAATAACACAAATAACCGATATTCATTCTGGAAGTTTCGATAATAAAGAGAAAATTAAATACGGAGTAGATTTAATAAATAAACAAGAATCGGATGTTATTTTATTTACAGGAGATATTGTAAATAATTTTGCACATGAAATGGATGATTGGATTGATGTTTTTAAAGATTTAAAAGCTTCTCATGGTAAATATTCTATACTAGGAAATCATGATTATGGAGATTATTCTTCATGGAAAAATGAAGAGGATAAAGCAGCTAATTTTAAAGCAATAAAAGAGATTCATCCAAAAATAGGTTTTGATTTATTGTTGAATGAAAATCGTTACTTAGAAAAAGACGGAGAGAAAATAGCTTTAATTGGAGTAGAGAATTGGGGTAAAGGATTTAAAAAAGAAGGAGACTTACAAAAAGCTTCTAAAGGAATATCAAAAGAAGATTTTAAAATTTTAATGACGCATGATCCTACACATTGGGATTTGAAAGTTAAAGAAGATGATTTTAATTACCAATTAAGTTTAAGTGGTCATACACACGGACTTCAATTTGGGATAGAAATACCAGGTTTTTTTAGATGGAGCCCTTCTCAGTATGTTTATAAACAATGGGCTGGTTTATATGAAGAATTTGGTAGGTTTATTAACGTAAATAGAGGTTTTGGTTACCATGCATTTCCAGGAAGAGTCGGTATTTGGCCAGAAATTACTGTAATTGAGCTAAAAAAAGGGTGATTTTCAGTTTTTTTAAACCAATGTTTATGGTTACTTAATAAAAAAATAGTAATTTTAAGCACTTTACGGGAAAAAAAATAGTAAAATGACAAAATTTGGAGAAATCATTAATATTAGTAAACCTGTATTAATAGATTTTTATTTTGACTGGGAAGATAACGAAAACGGTGTAGAAACATTACGTAATGTTGCTGCGGCTTTAGGTGATAAAGCTAAAGTTATCAAGATTGATATTAAAAAAAATGAAATATTAGCAGAAGCACTTAGAGTTAAGGGGAATCCAACTTTTATGATTTATAAGAATGGTGAAATGAAATGGAGAAAAACTGGAGATCAGGATGCTAATACTTTAATCGGTTTGGTTCAACAGTACGTTTAAGGTTAAAGAAACTTTTTAAATAGTAATTACCTTTTGTGTATATAATTTTTCTTTTTGTTTTATATATTCTTTAAATATAGTAAACAAAACATCTTCATAGTTTTCTTTTAAAATAGCACTGTTTTTATTTTCAATATATTTTTTAATAACAATACTAGCTTTATTACAACAAAATATAGTATTCGAAATTCCATGAGATGATATTGGATCAAAAGCCATTGCAGCATCTCCTATAGCTAACCAATTATCACCAACAATATGTAAAGGTTTTGAAGAGTTTGCTTTTTTTCCAATTACTTTAAAGATACCTTCATTAGGTAAACAGTTTTTTAATATCTGAGTATTAGAAAGTATTTTGTTCCAATTTTTGTATGCCTTAAAAAGGTTAAAATTGGTGTTAGATTTAGAAATGTATAAGGTTATAATTCTTGTGGTTTCATTTAAGTCGGAAACAGTACCCCAACCGTTATTAAAAGTTTCAGTAAAAAAACCATATTTTAAATGCATCTCATTTTTAGGGATGTAGCAAATAAAAGCAAAGGTGTCATCATAATCTATAGAAGGAATTCCTAATTGTTTAAGTAATGCTCTTTTTCTACCAGTAGCATCAATAATAATTTTACTTTCAATTTCATAAGTTTTTGTTTTATTTTCTATTGTAACAAATGTGGTCTCTTTCTTTTTGTCAATTTCTTTTATTAAATCATATGTAATACTATTGTTTGAAGCTGTTTTTTCTAATTGTTTTAATAGTAGTTGTTTGTTTAATTTAAGACCATATTTATATGGGTTATAATTAAAAAAACCTTGATCTAAAATTTTGACACTATTCCATTTAGATTGATATCCATAAGTTTTAGAAGAAGTTTCTTCAAAAACAGTTAACAAATCTAATTGATTAAGAAGTGTTAAGGTAGAAGGAGGGATTGTTTCAGATAAAGGGGAAGTGTTTTTATGCCCTCTATCTAATAAAATTGAGTTTATTCCTTTTTGTTTTAATAAAACACTTAAAAGAATTCCTGAGATTCCTTTACCAATTATTAGTACATCTGTTTTCATAAGAATCTCAGGAATTATAATTATTTGAATACTAAGTAAAATTTAGACGAAGATTCTGCCCCGCCACATTTGTCTATATAATTGATTTCTATGTTTACAAAAGAATTGCTATATTTTTCTAAAAAAGGAGAGATCTCTATAGGAGAAGTTGGAGTGATTTTTCCACTACAACCATCGCTAAAATCAACATTTAAAATAGATTTTCCATTTATTTGTAGTTCTAAAACATCGTCAACAAATACATCACCTGTTCCATCTGGATTAGAAGATAAATAAGCATCTTTACCTGAAGGAATCCAAACCATTTCTTTAGTATTAGAATAAAAGATATTAGGAGGAGGTAGTGTTACTTTTTTATTAGGATATGCTTTACCTAAAAAAACAGCAGTTTTGTTTTTTACATTTTTACTTTCTGCAGCAACATAAACAGTCTTTGGAACACCATCTACATTTGCCTTTCTTGCAGCAACAACACCAATGTTTTTCCATTTATAAACCATGTTTATCAATCCATTTAAATAACCACCCTCTGCGTGATACCCTACGTAACCTGTATCAGTGGTCATTAACCAAGGAGACCTATTAGCATATAAATATTCAACAGTATTAGGTGTAAGCTTTGTATTTCTCATAGCTACTAAACTTTCTTCTGTAAGAACATCGACAGGTAAATTTGCTGCCCACCATGCAGGAATTGGATATTGGCTATCTAAAAATACTTTTTGACAGCTTCCCGCATCAGATTGCCAAGGAATTCCCATCCATTTTGTTAAATCACCAGGGGTAGTTTTCCATAACCAGTGTTTAGAATTATCTGGTTTTATAGAATCATTCACATCATCAGAATCCATTTGAAACCCAAAATCATTATAAAAAATTTGAGATTGTTCTTTTTTAGAAGCGGTATTAATTCTAATTTCTCTAAGACCGAAAAGACAATTGTTATGAGTAACTTCAGGATATACTAAGGTGTTTTCTTTGTACATTTCTTTATGTCTCATAGGCCAAGTTAGTTCCACGCCAGGATGAAATCCACCCCCGTATAAAGTCTCAAGTACTGCTTTTGTCATTAATAGAGCACTTTTTGAAGGATCTTTAGCAGCTTCTAAGTATTGCTTTCTATAATATTCACCAGTGTCTTGCATGTTTTTAAAATCCTTTTCTAAAGGTTTAAAGTTTCCATCTCTCCATTTTTTTAACTCATCATATAATATTGGAGGAATAGCAAACCATTGTGCAGGGCTACCAGGATAATTTATTCCATCTCCAGGATAAAAAGGATATTTAATTTCCTCATTACCGCTTCCTATATTAGTAATGTCTGTAACGCTTTTACTAGGTATAATAGGTTCATTGTTATAGTTGTATAATGGGTCTCTAAATAGATTAAATATTTTTTCTCGTAAAGGTTTAGCTTCTTCAGAATTGTTAAATAATAATTTAAATTCGCCTTTTTCTATAATTTGATCAATAGTTTCTCTGAAAGAGGGAGATAAGAAATCACTTAAGTTTACCCATTGCATTCTGTACAATCTATAAAAAACAGGAAATATTGAACTGAAATCTGCTTCATGAGAATCTATGTGTATACCACTAACAAGATCATACATGGTAGCTAATGGTTGAATTTGAGGTGCGTAATCTGGTGGGGCAGTAGCAATCCAAGCAGCAGATTCAGCATTGTTTAATTCGTAGATAGTATCTCCAATAGTTACTCTAGCTGTTACACGTCCATCACAAATATCATCATACCAATTTGAATTATCAGCAAAATCTGTATTTAAATCTGATGGGTTTAAAGCTGCAGATACACCATCTCCAGGGTAAAAAATTAAAGTACCTTCATCATATTCTATAGCTCCTAAATTTACGTCTTTAGAAGTAGTTTTCATTGCAGAAGCAATTTTACTATCGGTTTCATTTTCTAAAGGGAAAGGAAACTGTCCTCCTATAATTTGATTTTTATTAGAATCGCTTACACTTACAGCTTTTGGACTGTTTACTAACTCTTTTCTGTAATTAATATCTCCAGAGTTAATTAATGTTTGATTTAAAACATTTGGATTTCTTCTAGAGGTACTTATACCAGGTGCAATTTCGTTTTTATAAAAATTAGGGCTTAAATTTTGATTTTTTGTTTTAAGAGATAAATCTAAGCTATTATTAAAATCGTACCAAAACGGTTTTTTATTAGCTACTTCAACTGTCCATTCTACTTTACAGCTATTGATATCTAACTTTTTAGTAGGGACGCCGTTTTTATCACATTCATAAATATAAAATCGTTGTGCTTGTTTTTTTAAAGCGCCATCTTTTGTGTAAAATTCTAAATTTTCATTGTATAAATTTTCCCAAGGAATTTCTGGAGTAAATACAACATCATCTTTTTTAGCAGGACCGTTTCCTAGCCTTGCTATACCTATTGAAGGATAAATACGTAGTTTCATCGTAGTTTAAGTTTTGGTTATACAGTATTAGTTTTTATGCTTGCTATATAAAACTACAGATAAATAAAAAATAAATATTTTATAAATGCATGAGTGCTTCCTTTTGAAGTATGAGCGTAAAAAAACGTCTAAAATTGATTTTAGACGTTTTTTATAGAACTGTAATTTAAGTTTATGGTTTTTTTGCTGAATCAAGAATTGATTCAATAGAATCTAAAACCTTATTACTATTAGCAGTTTCAATAGAATCTAACATTTGCATTTCAAATTCACTTTTTGTTTCTGGTTGATTTGGCATTTCAACTAAGTGATTTAGTAATGATAGTTTTTTCTCAAATTGATCTTCGATAGAACTGCTGTATTTTTGATCATCAAATTGTCTTATCTGCGCTAAAATATTTTGATACATAAAAGCAGTAGTTTCGAGTTCTTCACCAATATAGTTGATATCATCATAAGTACTATAATGTTCAATTTGTTGTTGAAAAATATCAATTAAAGTTTCTGCAGTTTCACGTGCTTTATTAATATCTCCTATTTTGTAATACAATTCAGGGTATCCTAAAGAAATACTATAATGCCCAAAATCTTTTATTGGCATTTTATGTAATGATAAATCTAAAACGTCTTTAGCTGTTGCAGTATCTCCTTTTGTTAAGAATTCTTCTGATAAACGCATTAAATTGTTTCGTAATGAAATAGCATTTCGTTTAGATTGTTCGTCTAAATATATTTCTCCGTTATTAATTGTCTTCCAATCCCATTTTTTTACATTCTCATACATCTTTTCAGGATCAATTCTTCCCATGTCAAACATCGATCTTCCGGCAATAGGAGTTTTTATAGGAACTAATTTAAAAGACATACCATCTAACTGTAAATAATCTTTCATCCAAATGTATTCTTCATCCGCATTAGCTCCTCCTGTAAAGTAAATAGGACGTTTCCAATCAAAATTATTTAAAATATCGAGCATTAGAATTCGATTTTTAGTAATTCCTTCACCAATTTGAATGTCTATATAATCTACTATTTTATCAGCATCTTTAGGATCCACAATTCCATACTTTAAAGCATTTTCTTTATTTACAGGAACTCTTATGTTCTTAGTAGGATATATTTTTTCTTTTAACCCGCTTTCAGTTTCAATATAAGTACCTTCATTATCAGTAGCAATCCATTTCATAAAAGTATCTAAAGGTAAAGTAGAGTCTTTTAATTTAGGGTGCGGCATATGGTATGCGATATCTAAGGTTCCATGTCTGTATTGTTGATGTTCTAATTTTGAAGGAATAGGATCTGCATCATACGTTTTTTTCTTCATCTGGTCTATATACCAATCTGTAGCAAATAAACTTGTGTTTATCACTTTAATATCTCTTCGCACACCTTCTATTTGTTGCATATACCAAAGAGGGAATGTATCATTATCTCCTATGGTAAAAATAATAGCATTCGGATCGCAACTTTCTAAATAGGTTTGTGCATTTAATTGCGCAATATATCGATCACCTCTATCATGATCATCCCAATTTTGGAAGCCCATTAAAGCTGGTACAGCTAATAAAGAAATTGCAGATATAGCAATTGCTATTATTGGTTTTTTAGCATACATTTTTAAAGATTCATATATAGCTAATACACCAAAGCCAATCCAGATGGCAAATACATAAAAGGAGCCAACTACAGCATAATCTCGTTCTCTAGGTTCAAAAGGTTTTGGGTTGGTGTAAAATATAATAGCGAATCCAGTAAAAGCAAAAAACAAAGCTAATATGTACCAGTTATTTTTATCTTTATTTAAGTGATACAATAGACCTATGATACCAAGTATTAAAGGTAAGAAAAAGTAAGTGTTTCTACCTTTATTATTTTTAACATCATCGGGCAATTTTTCTTGAGAACCTAAGAAAAATTCATCTATAGGTTTTATACCACTTAGCCAATTTCCATCATTATTCATGTGACCTTGTACATCATTTTGACGTCCTACAAAATTCCACATAAAATAACGCCCATACATATAACCAAATTGATAACTGATCATAAATCGTAAGTTTTCAGCAAAAGAAGGTCTTTTTTTACTGTTAGAAGGAATGCCAGCTATTTGTTTATAATATTGTTCAGCTCCAGGATCTACCATTCTAGGAATGAATCCTTTATGTTTGTCAGACCACTTAGGTATTACATTTTTGTATTGATTTACAATTTCATACTTACCATTAATTTTCTCATACTTCGGTTTGTCATCTTTATAAACGCTCACCAATTCACCTCTTGAATTTCTTCTAGTCTCTTGTTCTCTATTAAAAGCAAATGAATAATAGTTGTCATAAAACACATTAGAATCACCATATTGTTCACGATTATAATAAGCCAATAATTCTCTGGCACTAGAAGGATTGTTTTCGTTTACAATGGTATCTGCATTAGCTCTAATTGGTAGCATTAACCAAGAAGAAAACCCAAGCATTATAAAAAGAACAGCTAAAATAGCTGTGTTTGCTATAAGCATTTGCTTTTTTCTAGTGTATTTTAATCCAAAATAAAAGAGAGCAATTAAAATAAGACCAGCTATTATAGAACCAGAGTTATAAGGTAGGCCGATTGAGTTTATAAAAAACAATTCTGAAACACTAAAAAACTTTAATGTAAAAGGAAATAGAAATTTAAAAACAAAGGCAAGTACTAAAATAGAAACTATAGTAGCAATTGCAGTTTTTTTAATAGTTCGTTCTTTGTAGTTTTTAAAATAATACAGCATTACAATAGCCGGTATTACCAATAAAGATAATATGTGAACACCAAAAGATAAACCAACCACAAAACTTATTAGTAACAGCCATTTGTTACCTCTAGGTTCAAACATTTCATTTTCCCAGCGTAAACCAAGCCAAAATAACAAAGCCATTAAAAAAGAAGACATCGCATACACTTCTCCTTCTACTGCACTAAACCAAAAACTATCAGAAAATGTATATGCTAGTGAGCCTACTAAACCACTTCCTAAAATAGCTATTTTTCCACCAGTTTCTAATAAGCTATCTTTAATAGCTGTTTTTTTAGAGATGTCAGTATTTAAATTAGCGATTTTTTCTTCTACTTCTAATAAACGATCTTTAAGTAATATTCTTTTAGCTAAATCAGTAATAGTCCAAAACATGAATAAAATTGTAAAAGCACTTGCAAGACCAGACATGAAGTTTACCATTTTAGCCCATTGGCTAGGATCATTTGTAAACATAGCAAAGAACGCTCCTAACATTTGAAAAAGAGGGGCTCCTGGCGGGTGACCAACCTCAAGATTAACAGCCGTTGATATGTATTCTCCACAATCCCAAAAACTTACTGTTGGTTCTAGTGTTAAAGTATAAGTTATAAATGCAATTGTGAATGAAACCCACCCTAAAATAATATTCCATTTATTGTAACTAAAGTCTTTCATAATCTATTCAAAAAAATCAATGCGAATGTACTAAATATTTTAAGTAAAAAAGTAGTGTTTATTATCATCTAATCAATAACAAACAAAAGTAAAAGAATGATAGTCGATATCTGGTAAAGTTCTGTTAAAAGAAAAAAAAGTAAAAAAACATTTGCTGGTATGTAAGATTGTGTTATATTTGCACCCGGAATAACAATAATGGCCTATGGTGTAATTGGTAACACACCGGTTTTTGGTACCGACATTCAAGGTTCGAGTCCTTGTAGGCCAACAAAAAACTCCAAGATTTTTTAATCTTGGAGTTTTTGCTTTTATATAGTTTTCTTTTTTTAGATGAATATTGCTTTTGAAATAAAACTAATAATAGTTTCAGTGATTTTGTTTTTAAAATGACCTAGGCTAATTTTTGAAATTCCAACCCCTTGAAGTGCCTTTAGGTGAAATAAGTTTTTCTGGCTTGTGATTAGCCATTCAAAGTCTTCAAGTGTTAAGTTGCCATTTTTTAAAAGAATTGTCCAGCGTTTTAATTTTTCTTTAGAAATTTCTAAAAACTCCTTAATGTCTTTTTTTGCCTCTTTAGTGTATCCTTTGTATTTTTGATTAAAAAGAATTTCTAAAGAATTTTCTAACTCATTTAACGTTTTTTCAAAATTCATGGCAATTAATTTGATGAGATTATTTGTAGCAATTGATTCTTAATTTCTGGTTCTTTTTTTCCTTCATATTGAATTAAAATATTCATTGCCTCTGTAATTTGTTGTTTAGCTTCTTTTATGAAGAAGGAATTCAATGTTTTTTTATCTTTCCATCTTTTAAAGAAGGCAGAGAGTAAGTTTTTTTCCTTATTAGATAGTATTTTCCATATTTCATAGGTGATTTCATTGTTGGGTTTGTATTTCTCGTATTCTAAAATTTTTTCAATTTCGTTCTCAAGTTTTTGTACTTCCAATTTATGGTCTTCATAGTTGAGGGTAGCTTTATCGATTAATTTTAGGGCATCAAATTTTATTTCAATAGTTTTTTGATAAGAATACTGATCAAATGGTGCCGTCTTTAATGAACCACACGATATAAATAGTGTGGTCATAAAAATTAAAATATACTTTTTCATAATGAATTTAGCTTAAAATATTTCTTTTTGAACTCTTAATATAGCTTCTATGTGGTAATTGATTATTTGTTGGCGTCCTTTTTTAGTGTTCAAAATAGTCTTAAACTCTTCAAGGTTATCCATAAAAAAACTTTCGGTTAAAACGGCAGGCATTTTTGTTTTGGTAAGAACATAAAATCGTCTTTCTTTATCTAGATCACCATCACTAAAATCTGTTCTTAATCTGTTGTTAGGGAATTCTCTTTTGAATTCTTGACCAAAAATTGTAGCAATTTTGTCGCTTTTGGTATCGCCAGGAGAGGTAAACATCTCGCTGCCATGCCCTCCACCAGCATTTGAATGGATGCTTAAATAAAAGCAAGAGCCTTTAGGGTATTTGTTAGCTCGGTTTACTCTGGTTTCTAATCTAACATCTCTGTATTCTGGAGCAATGTTAACATATGGAATGTTTAATTTAGTTAATTCTTCTATTATTCCAGAAACAATAGCTCTATTAAATTCTCCTTCGTAAATAATACCATCTTTCCCCCAATCTTTTCTTTTACCTTTTGTTTGGTATTTGCCATTGATTAATCCTCCATGGCCATTGTCTAATAGTACAATCATAGTTTTCAATTTTTTTTGTAAAGCTAAAGTAGGCTTTTATTGGTCTCAAAAATAGTTAAAACTATGCACTTTAGTGCATCTCGCTTTAGCTTCTAAAAAGATTTACCTTTGTTTAATGGGTAATCAACGAACCAATGGTCATACAGTTTCAAGATTAACAGTTCATCTAGTTTG
>CAKZVD010000052.1 GCA_937922085.1 uncultured Tenacibaculum sp.
AACTACAGACATTGCCAAAACATAATATTTTGTTTCGCTTCTTTTCCTTGAAATCACAATCATGTTAATTAATAAAATTAACCACCCAAAACCAAAAAAGAATTCAACAACATGTATTTCTCCCACCTTATCGATACAGAAAAAAAATTGATATAAGGATGTTGTTATAACTACAAACAAAGTGTATTTTTTAAGAAAAGAATAAAATTTAGGTTTTGTTTTTTTTATATTTAAAAAGGTAGCACTAAACATCATTAAGCTAAAAACCAAACACCTAAACAAAACAAATACAATATGCTCAGCAATATTAATAGGTATTCCTATCCCGTATAAGTAACCATCAAATCCTACATAAAAAAAGCCAGTAGAAACGATATACAACACATACATGAAATAAACTTTTCTTTTAAAAACTTTCCAGTAAAAGACATTAATCAAAAAAATAATAAACAACACCCCATAAAAAAAAATATTCTTTATCGTTTCTAAATTCATTATTTTAATAAATTGATTTAACGATACTATAGATGGAGTTGCTCTTACCACCCTACCGCAACTTGTTGTATGAAGAAATACTGTTTTTTCTTTATGTGGATTTAATATAATTTTAAAATTTGGTTTTGTAAAATTAAAAGTTCTACTGTCTTTATATTTCACATCCTTAATTTTATCTAGAAATAGTTTGTCTTTAGTTTCATTTAACTTAAAAAGATCATAATTCCAGTTTATTCGATCATTATTTTGAATTACAATTTCTTTCTTTTCATTTCCAATGTTCTTTAATTTAATTTCTATCCATATTGCGCCCTTAAAAAAAGGGAAATTTAAATTCTTTAAACCTTCAAATGGAATTTCTTTAAACTCTTTTATTGAATATTCATTGGTTTTATCTACATAAGATTTATAAGTAAATTTAATCTCTTGTAATTCTTTTGCTTCATTTTTTGAACAACTAAAAATTGTCGTCATAAATAAAATTAAAGCTATTAATTCATATAATTTGTGGTTAATTAAGATCGAGGGCATCTTTATAGTTTTTATTCAAAAGAAGCTAATCTAAAAAAAAACGCTTACAAAACACTCTTTTAAAACCTTTTATCCTAACCACCCCTCTCTATCTAAACTTCTATATTGAATTGCTTCGGCTATATGATTCGATTCAAGTTCTTTCGAATTGTCTAAATCAGCAATAGTTCTACTCACTTTTAAAATTCTATCATAAGCTCTAGCAGATAAATTCAATTTTTCCATTGCATTTTTTAATAAAGCCTTACTTTCTTCATTCAGTTTACAATATTTTTTTATTTGCTTAACATTCATTTGAGCATTATAGTGTACACTTTCTGTATCTTTAAACCTAATAGACTGAAGTTCTCTAGCTTGCGTCACTCTTTCTCTAATTGTGATACTACTTTCTCCTTTTATATCTTCAGATAATTTATCAAAAGGTACTGGTGTTACTTCTATATGAATATCTATTCTATCTAATAAAGGTCCTGATATTTTACTTAAATAACGTTGTATTTCTGCTGGTGATGATGTTACAGGACTATTTCCATCATTAAAATAGCCTGAAGGACTAGGGTTCATACTTGCAACCAACATAAAACTACTTGGATAGTTTACAGTAAATCTTGCTCTAGAAATAGTAACCTCTCTATCTTCTAAGGGCTGTCTCATTACTTCCAATACAGATCGTTTAAATTCTGGTAATTCATCTAAAAATAATACTCCATTATGAGCCAAAGATATTTCGCCAGGTTGTGGATATTGCCCTCCACCTACTAAAGCTACATCTGACACAGTATGATGAGGTGATCTAAATGGTCGCATACACATTAATCCAGCACTTTTAACTTTACCTACTACAGAATGAATTTTTGTTGTTTCTAAAGCTTCATGAAGTGTCATTGGTGGTAATATAGAAGGCAATCGTTTCGCCAACATTGTTTTTCCAGATCCAGGAGGGCCTATTAGAATGATATTATGACCTCCAGCCGCTGCAATTTCCATACATCTTTTTATTGATTCTTGTCCTTTAACGTCTGAAAAATCAAATTCTGGAAAATTAACGTGCTTACTAAACTCCTTCCTTGTATCTATAATAGTAGGAGTCAGTTTTTCTTTTCCATTAAAATGATTAATAACCTCCATTATATTATTAACTCCATAAATATTTACATCATTAACAATAGCAGCTTCTTTAGCATTTTCTTTAGGTAAAATGAAATGTTTAAAGCCATCTTCTTTAGCCTTAACTGCAATAGGTAATGCTCCTTTTATCGGTTGTAGACTACCATCTAAAGACAACTCTCCCATAATAATATATTCTTCTATATTCTCTGATTGAATTTGTTTTGAAGCTGCCAATATTCCTATTGCTAAAGTTAAATCATAAGCCGCACCTTCTTTTCTAATATCTGCCGGTGCCATGTTAATGATTATCTTCTTACCTGGTAACTTAAAATTATTATTATTTAAAGCAGCCGAAATTCTATAAGAACTTTCTCTTACAGCATTATCTGGCAAACCCACCAAATGATAACCAATACCTTTATCTATATTTACTTCAACAATTATTGTGGTAGCGTCTACCCCAAACACAGTAGATCCATGAACTTTTACTAGCATATTTTTACTTTTTCTTAACACAAAAGTACTAATTTAGAATCTTTTAGAAGTAAAAGAAAATTATAATAAAACTTCATCATAAAAAAACAGCTTAGAAATGATTTCCAAACTGTTTATAATTTTTAATTTTACTTCTTTTAATATATCAATAAGTTATACTATTCTATCTTCTACCTCTAACAACTCTTGATCTTGAAGTAGTATTTCTTTTTGATCTGTTATAAGTACCTCTTTTCGCTATACTTGTATTCGATCTCGATGTTTTCTTTCTGCTATTGTATCGACTATTTTGATTCGTTGTTTTACTAACAGAACGATTTCTTGAATAACCTCTTGTTTTTTGAGTTTGTTTATTTCTAGCAGTTCTGTTATATATTGGTGTTCTACTTTTCGATCTATTAACTATAGTATTTATACTTCTCTCTCTAGTTTGAGTGCTATTTTTAGAAACATTTCTAGTTACTGCTCTATTTCTATCTCTTGAAACTACTCTTGTATTTCTTGTAACCGTACGAGATCTGTTTACATTACGATTAGTACTACTAGCAACTCTCGATCTACTTCTATTTATCTTTCTATAGTTACGATCATTTCTCTGATACATCGTTCTTCTATTGTCTCTTGATCTAAACTTTACATTTCTTGCACTAGCTACTCTACGTCCTCTATTGAAATTTCTTACGCTGCTTCCTGGTCTACAGTAATTACGGGTTCTATATGATCTACTATAATACCCATTGTAATAATTATTTCTATATACAGTATATGAAAATCTATAAGGTGAATAGAATCTTCTATATGGGTTATTCCAAACAACACATCTATCTACAATTGGCAAAGCAAAGTATGCATGAAATGGTCTGTACACATAACGTCTATTAAGGCGGTTGATATACCCTGAACAATTCAAGAAATCACCATAACTATTGTAATTTAAATACAAGCCTCCTACTCTTGAAATACGTCCCCAACGGTTGTAGTTTATAAACACGTCTCCTGCTTGTTTAATCCTACCATAGTGATCATAAAAAACTGGAACATCTTCTATTTGTACTACTGCTCCATAATCGTCATATTGTACAAATGAATCATAATTGAAACCTGAATTAAAACTAATATTTACTCCAGGAATATTTACATTAACACTTACGCCGTTTCTTGAACCATTTAAGTAAAAATCAAATTGTCCATCTGCATATACTGAGAATTCAACCCCTCCTTCATTAAAGATGAACGATTTTCCATAGTTGTCATAACGTGCAGTTGTATTTACACTAGTTTCTGATGCGTTAGCTGAAAAAGTTGCCAACAAAAACCCTGTAAGTAGTAAAACAAATTTTCTCATACTTTTTGATTTTAAATGCATATCATTATGTTGATATACACTTACATAATACCAAGTAGCGTGCCAAAAATAAAAAAAGCTAAAACCAAAAGTTAAAATTAGTGTAGTTTTATATTCTAAATTTTAAACACATTAACTTGTTTAATACACAAACTACAAATCCAAGCTATCTAGTTTTTTGTTAAAACTTTAAATATACAAACAACAAAAAAGGCATAGTAAAAACTACACCTTTAATTATTAATCTTTTCTTTATGAATAATTGAAATTTAAACATAAAATAGTCCCCCAACTTTTTTATTTTAATCTGTGATTCACACAAAGAAAGATCTTTATGAGTCAAAGGTATTCTATAATTTACTTTTTATACTTTAAAATTGTTACATTAAAAATAAAATCGTAAAACACTGAAAAAGCAGTAGCTTGAATAACAAAAACATGAAAAATGTTACATTTAATTTAAATTTTTAAATTTTTTAGGTGTTATTCCAAATTTATTTTTGAAAGCAGTAGAGAAATAATTCGGAGAAGAAAAACCAACAGAATAAGCTATATCTGCTATTGTTAAATCCTTTTTATCTATCAACATTTCTTTTCCTTTTTCTAATCTTATGTTTTGAATATAATCACTAATTGTTATACCTAAAACGGCTTTAATTTTTCGATACAACTGAACTCTAGATATACTCAATTTTTCGGCTAAAACTTCTACAGTAAAAGTAGAATCATCTATGTTATCCTGAATATATTTATTTATTTTATCAAGAAATTCAGTCTCTTTATTCTTACTTTTCTTTTTATTGTTATTTGTATTTACTAAGAGTTTTTTATCTATCTTTTCTTTATAATGATATTGAAGCTTTTTTCTATTATATAGTAACGATTCTATAGATTGAAATAATACAGATAGATTAAATGGCTTAGTTAAAAACATATCTACCCCACATTTCAATCCTTCTAAATGAGCTTCATCTGTATTTAAAGCAGTTAACATTATTACAGGAATATGAGAGGTTCTTTCATCTTTTTTTACAAAATCACAAATTTCGAAACCACTTTTATCTGGTAAATTTACATCACTAAGAATTATATCAGGAATAATCTCTAATACTTTTTCTGTTACTTTAAGTCCATCAGAATCATATACTTTGTATACACTCGATAATTTTGTTTTCAAAAACTCTCGAAGATCTGTATTATCCTCTATTAATAATAATGTTTCTTTTTCTTTTTCATCATCTTTAATAGAATTCTCTTCTTCAAAAGGAGTTATTTGCACAAACTCTGAAACCTTCACCTCCTCATCAACTAATATCTCTTCTGCTTTTAAATGTGAATTCCCTTTTGGAATGGAAATAATAAACTCTGCCCCTTCTCCTTTTTTAGAGACTACTTCAACAGTCCCTTTATGTAATTTCACATATTCTTTTGTTAAATATAAACCTATCCCTGAACTAGACTGATTATTATTAGAGCCTTGAAAAAATTGATTAAAAATTTTATCTTTTTCACTTTCAGGAATACCAATACCTGAATCTTTTACCGATATAAATACTTGGTTGGTATCTTCCGTTAACTTAATCGATATGTTTCCTCCTGAGGGTGTAAATTTAAAAGCATTTGAAAAAAGATTAAATAACAAATTATCAAACAACCCTTTATCTATAAATAAATTGGGCTCATTAATCTCTGTATTTATATCATATTTTATTTTTTTCTTATTTGCCTCATTTCTAAAATCTAAAAAAATAGTTTTAACAAACTCTTTAATATCTGTTTTAGATGCTTTTAATTTAAATTTACGGCTCTCGACTCTCCTAAAATCTAACAACTGATTTATCATTCTAAGCAAACGCTTAGAGTTATTATAAATTAGATTAAATTCTGTTGGTTTCTGTTCTTCTCCAGATCCTATTAATGATTCTGTGGAAGATAAAATTAAAGAAATAGGTGTTTTAAAATCATGCGATACTCCTGTAAAAAAATTATTTGTTGCTTCACTTGCTACTCTTAAATCTTCTGCTATTTGCTCAATCTCTTTTTTTTGATTATCAATTTGATCTATCAATTTAACTAACAATCTTTTTTGATTTATTAATTTTTGATTAGATCTAAAAGTAATAATCAGTAATGTTATTATAATTCCTAGAAAAAGTAATGTTGCTATTAAAAAATCTTTTTGTGAATTATATAATTTTAATTGTTCGTCAATTTTTAATTGTTGCCTATTGATATCTAGTTCTTGATTATTAATAAGTGCTAACTGCCTTTTTAATAAATCAACATTTGTTGAATCTACAATAACAGAAGGAAGTAGGTAATCTTTTTTTACTTGTTCTTTTTTTATTGCTTGAACGGCAATATTAAATGCCTCTTTTCCTCCTGTAGGGCATAAAATAGTAGCATCTAATATTTTTTCTCTTACTAAATTAACTCCTCCTTTATCAAAATGCAACCCACCAACACCTATAAATTTTATTCTCTTTTCTAAATTCATTTTTTTAGCTACCTCATAAGCTTTAAAAGCTAAATCATCTGAGTGCGCAAAAACATAATCTATATCAACTTTTTTTTCTAGTAAATTTCTAAACTTCTCTTTTACATCAGAATCATCATAACTATCTTGAATTCTAGTAATTACATTTAAACTTTTATTACCTTTTATAGTTTCTTTAAAACCTAAACTTATATGCTTTGTTGGTGAAGTACCTGCCCATCCTTTAATTTCCACAATATTTATATTCTTTTTAAAAGACTTTAAATATTTAGCTGCATTAATCCCCACTTCATAATTATCAACTCCAACAAAAGAAGTAAAATTACTAACCGCTCTATCCAATAAAATAACAGGTATTTTATTACCTAATGCTTTATTAATGATTGCTTTTAAAGGTTTTGTAGCTATTGGAGAAACAATTATAGCATCAACTTCTTTTTCTATAAAGTTTTCAATATCGGAAATTTGTCGGTCTACATTAGATTTAGAGTTTGAAATAATCAATTCTACATTCTCATGATATTTTTCTTCTATTCTCATAGATTGAGTTACAGCTTTACGCCAATTCTCATCTGTAGAAAACTGAGAATATCCTATCGTATACTTTTTACCTTTATTTTCATTATTACAACTTGATAAAGATAGTACAGATAAAAAAAATACTTTTATATACTTTTTAATCCCTATTTTTTTTAATTCAATTCAAATTTAACAAAAAACGCAACAAAAACTACTGAAAGCAGCTTTTATTGCGTTTTTATTTGTACGGGCAGGGAGACTCGAACTCCCACACCTTGCGGCACTAGATCCTAAGTCTAGCGTGTCTACCAATTCCACCACGCCTAACTTATTTCTATATCCGTATTCGTTTTTAAGTTTGGTAAAACAAATATACGCTAAATATTAAAACAATAGATATTTTCAATTTTTCAAGCTTTAATGTGCAAATACTGTGCAAAAAAATGGCATCAATTAAATTCATTTTTAGGTCTAAAAAAGACTTTGCTCCATTGATTATGAGATTGACTCATAAAAACATTGATATATTTATCAATACGGAATTTAATTCTAATAGAGAATATTGGTTTGATTCTAAAAACAAACAATTAAAATACCCTAAAACTGATTGTAAAGAATCTTTAGAAATTAAAGCTACTATTATTAAACTTGAAGAGTTTATATTTAATCAATTCAATAAAGATTTTGAGATTGAAAACATTAATAAGTCTTGGCTACAAGAGTGTATTAATATTTTCTTTGGTAGAAATAAACAAGAAAAAGAGAGATTACCTTTAAACTTAGTTGATTATATAGGTTACTACATAGATAAATCTTCAAGAATTAAAAACTCAAAAGGAACTTTTGGTTTATCTAAATCAAGAATTGATGATTTCAAAATATTAAAGAAGTTTTTAATTGAATTTCAAGAAAATAAAAACATCAAAATAAAAGATGTAAATCTTGAATTTAGTAATAAGTTCATTAACTGGATGACTGAAACTAAAAAATATGCTTCGGGATATGCTGGTAGAATGCTAGGAGCAATTAAAACCATTTGTAATGATGCTAAATTCCAAGGATTAGAAACTCATTCACAATTAGTTAAAGTTTCAGGATTTAAAACCAAGAACGAATATATAATTGTTTTAAGCCCTAAAGAAATAGAGCTTATAAGCAATACTGAATTGAAGTTTTCAAGCCTTGAAAACGCCCGTAAATGGCTTTTATTAGGCTGTTATACAGGTCAAAGATCAGGAGATTTACTAAATATAACTCTCAATGATTTTCATACTAGAAATGGGTTAGAAGTTATAGAGCTAAAACAACAGAAAACTAATAAGTTAGTCACAATCCCTGTGCTTGATGAAGTAAAAGAAATTGTTAACAATGGATTTCCACATAAAATAAGTCAACAGAAATTTAACCTTTATATTAAAGAAGTTTGCAGACTTGCAGGACTAAATGAGTTAACAGAAGGATTTATATATAATAATACGACTAAACGACGTGAGTTTGGAAAGTATGAGAAATGGAAATTAGTTTCAACTCATATATGTAGGCGTAGTTTTTGTACTAATAACTTTGGAAAGCTTCCAAATTACTTAATTATGAGTGTTACAGGACATTCTAGTGAGAAAACCTTTCTAGGGTATATTGGTAAAACATCTTATGATTATGCTAAACAATTTAAAGAACTATATGAAAAAAATAAAATCATTTAAAACAAACAACTTTAACTTACTGATAATAATTAGTTATAATAAACTAGATCAAATGGTAAACTATAACAAAAAAAACATAATAAATTTGATTTTTTTAAATATATTTGCGATATGTTAATTTTATTAGACATAGATGGTGTAATGATTCCTGCTACTTCTTGGAAAGCTCCTCAAATAATGGATGATGGTTTTCCCGAATTTAGTAGTAGAGCTGTAAATTCATTGCAGAGGATTCTAAATGAGACAGAAGCTTCTATTGTTCTAACAACTTCTCATAAATTTAAATATAGTTTAAAGGAATGGAAAACTATTTTCATAACAAGAGGTATTTCTAATTTCTCTATTAAGAAAATCAATAATAGAAAAAATTACTTTGATAGAAAACAAGAGGTTTTAGATTGGATTAATAAAAAAGAGATTACTTCTGGTTACGTTATTATTGATGATGATAAATCACTAAATAGCTTACCTTTGAATATAAAAAGAAAATTTACCCAAACTAGTCCATTAGTAGGTTTAAATGAAGAAAGAGCCAACTTTGCAATTAGTATATTGAAAGATTTCTAATACTTTTTTTTGTTTTCAACATTCGTTATTCGTATCATTGTATATGAACAATTGTAGAAAATGCTTAAAGAATTTACGGTAAAAGATGTTAAAAATGTATTTCAATCAGGAAAATTAGAATTAAAACCAACTCAAAATAAATTATCCCTTCCCATTATAAATAGAATTTGTAAAAAAATGTTTTTAGGTTATGAAACAAAAGCTATTCATGTAGATGATAATTGTATCGTAAATGGCCATCATAGATACATTAGTTCTAAATTAATTAATTCACATTTGAAATCAATTAATTGGAAAAAAGCAAACTCTACACAAATTCATATTTGGAGTAATTTAATCATTGAATCTCAAGATTGGGATACTTCAAAAGATTCAACAGTTTGTAAAATTAAAGAACACATTAAAGACGATTTAGTTTTAAACCCTCAACCTAACTATACTTATATTTACGTTGAGAATTTCATTTTTAACAAAAAAATAAATTATAAATATTCTTTAAAGGTGTTTTTTCACAAATCAAGAGTGTATTGGCACAAAATTAAAAAGAAATCTTAATTGATTTTTTTAAGAGACTATAAATTTCAACCTCTCTTCGATTTGCACAAACAGCAATGGAGATCTTGGGTTAACACCTTAAAAATAAAAAACACCCTAAATTAGGGTGTTTTTCTTTAATTTTTTACTTTGTAGGTACATTTTAAGATTCCCTTATTTTACGGGGAAAATGGACTACAAATCTGGGTAAAAGTTCTACTTATTATAGATAAGAAACCCTTCGCCCAGATTTGTATGCTAATTTTATATAGACGTTGAAGAATAAAACTTAGACGTTATTTAAGGATTCCACAAGCTTTAACAGCTTCAACCCTTACGACTCTAACCTTATTGTTTATCTCTTCTCCTAATCCACAATTAACCCCTGTGAATTTAGCTATTTTTCTTTTTCTTGTAGCTTCATCTTCTAGCTTTGGATAGTAAGTGTAACTATCACTACAATACGTACTATAATCATTCTTATCGCTCCTCTTAGACTCTAACAAATAACCTTTCAATTCTATGTTATCTATATTCTTACCATTAGTGTAGAGCTTAAATAACGTTGTTATTTCATAAGAACTTACAACTATATCAAACTTATCATAACGATACTCGTAATGTATCTTATTAGACCTATAGACCTTGTTTTTAGCTATTGTTTTCTTTTTAACCTTTAAGTTGTATCTAATACCATTTTCATCTGTTACAGACGAGTTATCTAAGAAAAAACGTAGTTTCTCTAACTTCTCTTTTTCTTTCTTCTTCTCTTCTAATTCTTTATTAATTAAAGGCTTCTTTGAAGTTGTAACAACTAGGCTATCTTTAGAGAGGTCATTATTTTTATCTTCTTTCTGCTTGTTAGTTTCACAAGAAGTTAATAATATAACTACAGCTATTGCAAAATATTTTTTCATTAGATTTTATTTAATAATTTATTCAAAGATATAAAAACGTAGTTATTTAAGGTTACAAAATATCATTTATCATATTGGATTTTTACCGTATGATAGAATTATCAGAAGAAAAACTACAAGAATTAAAGATCGAAATACCTATTAAAATAGGTTTAAGAGTAAGAGAAATAAGAAAGCAGAAAAAACTTACACAAACCGAATTAGCCGAGTTAGTTGGAAAGGATAGGCAATACCTATATAAGATAGAGAAAGCGGTTGTAACACCTAATATAGTTACGATTTCCGCATTAGCAATCGCTATGGAAATAGAGCTTAAAGAATTTTTTAATATTAAAATTTAAAGGTCTTTTTAATTAGGTGAAATCCTTATAGGTAATAAAAAGCCTCTCATCCTGTTATGATTTATGATGAGAGACTTAATCTGTAGTTTATTAAATTTTACATTAACAAACTAACCAATAATCGTATAAAGTTTATTAAGCCTGAATTTTTATTTAAAATTTTGGAAAATTTAGAAAGTTTCAGTCGTAACTTTTTTATTTGATTAGTTAATTGTTTTTTCATAGAATTAAGATTTAAAATCTAAATCTTAATTTACTTCTATAAGTAAAAATGAAATATTTCACTTATCTCATTATGAGAAACAATTTCTTTATTATATAAATAAGCCTTAAATTAAATAAAGAATTGGTAATGTAAATTTATAAATTAAGCACCTACGTAATGTAGGTGTTTTTCCTATTTTTAAAAATTAATTATTAACCAACATTAAAGTATAATCTGAAAAATATTAAAGATTTAAGAAAAATTGTGCAGATACTGTGCAAATGGTATAAAATAAAAAATGCAATCAGTTATAAATCAACTAATTGCATTCTTGCTAAGTACGGGCAGGGAGACTCGAACTCCCACACCTTGCGGCACTAGATCCTAAGTCTAGCGTGTCTACCAATTCCACCACGCCCGCTAATACTAAAATTTGGTTTGCAAATATAAAAAAACTATTCAAATCTCAAACTTAAAATATCATTTAATTTGTTCTTTTTCTTTTTTAATTAAAAATCAACACATTACAATTGTTTAAAAATTACAATAAATATTATTAATCAAAATAATTTAACTTAGCGTAAATTTAAATTTTATCATGCAAACTATTCAACAGTATATTTCTGAACATAAAGATCGTTTTATAAATGAATTAATAGACCTTTTAAAAATCCCTTCTATTAGTGCAGACACTGCTTATTCACAAGATGTTTTAAATACAGCTGATGCAGTTATGGACTCTTTAAAGAAAGCAGGATGTGATACTATTGAATTATGTGAAACACCTGGATATCCTATTGTTTATGGAGAAAAAATCATAGATAAAAACTTACCCACTGTATTAGTTTATGGTCATTATGATGTTCAACCAGCTGATCCAATTGATTTATGGACCTCTCCTCCTTTTGAACCTGTTATCAAAAAAACAGACATTCATCCTGAAGGTGCTATTTTCGCACGTGGCGCTTGTGATGATAAAGGTCAAATGTATATGCATGTTAAAGCTCTAGAATACATGACTACTACTGGCAACTTACCTTGTAATGTTAAGTTTATGATTGAAGGAGAAGAAGAAGTCGGTTCAGAAAGCTTAGCTTGGTTTGTACCTAGAAATAAAAAAAAATTAGCTAATGATGTTATTTTAATTTCTGACACTGGAATGATTGCAAATGACATTCCTTCTATTACTACTGGTTTACGTGGTTTAAGTTATGTTGAAGTTGAAATTACGGGACCTAATAGAGATCTTCATTCTGGGTTATATGGTGGAGCTGTTGCTAACCCTATTAACATTCTTTCTAAAATGATTGCTTCTTTACATGATGAAAACAATCATATTACAATACCTGGTTTTTATGATAAAGTAGAAGAGCTAAGTAAAGAAGAGAGAAATGAAATGGCTAAAGCTCCCTTTTCTATTTCAGCATATAAAGATGCATTAAACATTAATGATGTTTATGGTGAAAATGGATACACAACTAATGAGCGTAATTCTATTAGACCTACACTAGATGTGAATGGTATTTGGGGTGGATATACAGGTGAAGGTGCTAAAACAGTAATTGCTTCTAAAGCATATGCAAAAATATCAATGCGTTTAGTTCCTAATCAAAATTGGGAAGAGATAACTGAATTATTTAAAAATCATTTTGAAAATATTGCTCCAGATAGTGTTACTGTAAAGGTGACACCACATCATGGCGGACAAGGTTATGTTACTCCAACAAACAGCGTTGGTTACCAAGCAGCCAGTAAAGCGTACAATGAAACGTTTGGTGTTTTACCTATTCCACAAAGAAGTGGCGGAAGTATTCCTATTGTTGCTTTATTTGAACAAGAATTAAAAAGCAAAACTATATTAATGGGATTTGGTTTAAATTCTGACGCAATACACTCACCTGATGAACATTTTGGAATATGGAACTATTTAAAAGGTATAGAAACAATACCTTATTTTTATAAATATTTTACAGAACTACATTAAAAAACAACTAAAACTCTGATTAACAAAAGGGTTTTAGTTTTTTTTTATACATTTGCCGCCAAAAAAGTTATAGATGAAAAAGATCCTACCTATTTTGGCAGCAATTTTATTTTCTGTGAATATACAATCACAAGAAATTAACTTATCTTCTCTATTAATTCCTAAAGAATTAACAAAACACGCAAATGCAGTAGTTAAAGAAAACTATACTGAAGTTACTATTGACGCTATCGATCTAATGTATGTAAAGAAAAAAAGAACGATAACAATACTTAATAAATTAGGAAATAAAGAAGTAGATACTTATGTTCACTATAATAATGATACCAAAGTAACTAAGTTATCTGCCAAAATATATAACTCTTTAGGTGTAGAAATAAAAAAGTTCTCTAAAAGCAAATTTATAGATATTAGTGCTGTAGACGGTGGTACTCTTTATTCTGATTCAAGAGTAAAATATATCGATTACACTCCAACTAGTTATCCATATACCGTAGTTTTTGAATGTGAATACAAAACATCTTCAACTGGTTTTATTCCTTCTTGGCACCCAATAACTTCATTTCTTGTTTCTGTTCAAAAAAGTGAATTCAAAATAAATAATCCTAAAAACTTTGAAATAAGAACTAAAGAAATAAATTTTAAAGATTTCCCTATAAAGAAGATCTCTGAAGAATCCATTCATTATTTAGCAGAAAATATACCTGCACTTAAACATGAAAGAAACACCTTGCTTTTTACAGATTTAATGCCTAACCTATTAGTTGCTATGAATCATTTCACTTTGAAAAAAGTTTCAGGAAAAGCTACAGACTGGAAAGAATTTGGAACATGGATGTATTCAAAACTTTTTATAAATAAAACAACTTTAGACGAAGAAACTATTAACAAAATTAAAAGCTTAACTGAAGGAATTGAACACGATATAGAAAAAGCCAAAATAGTATATAAATACGTACAAAACAAAACAAGATACATTAGCGTACAAGTAGGAATAGGTGGTTGGGAACCAATATCTGCCGACGAAGTTGACAAATTAGGTTACGGAGATTGCAAAGGATTAACCAATTATACAAAAGCTCTTCTTGAAATTGCAGATGTAGAAGCTTACCACACTTTGGTGTATGCAAATAAAAATAGAGATATAGATAAAGACTTTACTTCTATACAAGGAAATCACATGATTTTAAACATCCCTAATAATGGTAAAGACATTTGGTTAGAATGCACTAGCCAAAATACTCCTTTTGGTTTCTTAGGTGATTTTACAGACGATAGAGATGTACTTGTAATTACTCCTGAAGGTGGTATTATTAAAAGAACTCCTGCTTATAAAAACGAAACAAATATACAAACTACTAAAGCTACTATTTCTATTACTGAAGAAGGTAATGTTTCTGCAAACGTTGAAATTTTATCAAAAGGAATTCAGTATGATAATAAATTTCATATTGAAACCAAATCTAAAGATGATTTAAAAAAACATTACAAATCTAATATTTGGGATTACAACAACAACCTTGAAGTTAATTCTATTAACATTATCAATGATAAAGAAAATATCTCTTTTAAAGAAGAATTAAATGTTACAATTAAAGATTATGCTACAAAGACAGACAATGAACTATTATTTAGATTAAACGTTTTTAATAAAAATTCTTTTATACCTAAACGCTATCGAACAAGAAAACTTCCTCTTAAAATCGACAGAGGTTACAAAGATATAGACGAATATACATTTACCATCCCAACATCTTATAAAATAACTCAATTGCCACAAAAAAAAGAATTGCAAACCAAATTTGGTCATTACACTATTGAATTGAAAAAAATAAATGAAAAATCTATTTTATATTCAAAATCAATTTTAATAAAAGAAGGAACTTATACCAAAGAAGATTACAAATTATACCGAAAATTCAGAAAAAGTATTGCTAAACAAGAAAGTTTGCGAATTGCTTTACAAAAGCAATAACACCTACTAAAAAAAAGAAAAAATCATGAAGAATTTATTTATTTTATTTACACTTTTAATAACCTTTAAAAGTTTTTCTCAAGAGATTGAATTTGGAGAAGTATCTAACCAAGAACTTAAAGAAACTTTTCATTCAATAGATTCAAGTGCTAATGCAGCTTATCTTTATAAAAAAAGAAGAACGTATTATCAGTATAATCAAAGTAAAGGCTTTATGTTAATTACCGAGATACACAATCGAATTAAAATATACAATAAAGAAGGTTTTGATAAAGCTACTTTTAAAATCCGCACCTTTAAAACAAGTGGTAACAAAGAAAAAGTACTAAGTGTAAAAGGTTATTCTTTCAACATAGAAAACGACAAAATAAAAAAGACAAAACTTAAAAAAGAACACCGCTTTAAAGAAGAAGTTTCTGATAATCATGATATTGTAAAAATTGTTTTTCCTGATGTAAAAGAAGGGACTATTATCGATTTAAAATATGTTTTCAACTCACCTTTCGAACAAAACATTGATGAAATAAATTTCCAACACAATATACCTGTAAACAAATTAGATATTACCGTTGAGTATCCTGAATATTACAATTTTAAAAAGATTTCAAAAGGATACTATAGTGTACCTGTTACTAGCACAAAGAAAAGAGGCAGTATTACATTTACTTCAAAAACAAGAAGAGGAGGAGGCATAAATACTGCTGTGAGAACCTCTTTTCAAAGCTCAACAGTCGATTACACAAGGCATGTAGATAAATATCAAGCCTCAAATATTCCTGCTATTTCTGAAAAAGAACCTTATGTTTATAGCATTCAAAATTACAGAGGAGGTATTAAATACGAATTATCTTCTACTAAATTTCCTAATAGTCGACCTAGGTATTACACTACCTCTTGGGAAGATGTAAGTAAAAAAATATACTCTTTTAAAGGTTTTGGAAATGAAATAAACAAAACAAATTATTACAAAGAAGACTTAAATAGTTTAATTGCAAAGGCTACTAAATCAACAGAAAAAGTTGGCCTTATTTTTCAATTTGTAAAATCAAAAGTAAAATGGAATGGTAATTATGGTAAATACACCCAAGAAGGAGTAAAAAAAGCCTATAAAAATGGCTCTGGAAATGTAGCGGACATCAACCTAATGTTAACCTCTATGTTAAGGCAAGCAGGTTTGAACGCTAATCCAGTTTTAGTAAGTTCCAAAACAAATGGTATTCCTTTACACCCAACTTTAGATGGTTTTAACTATGTAATTACTATAGTTCAATTTAGCAATAACTCCTACGCTTTATTAGATGCTACAGAACCATATTCTACCCCAAACGTACTACCAATAAGAGCTTTAAATTGGAATGGAAGAAAAGTAACTAAAGAAGGTCACTCTGGTTGGGTTAATCTTAAATCTCCGAAGCATTCTTTAGAAGAAAGAACAATAAAAGCAACAATAGATTCAGACGGAACTATTAATGGGTTATTTATAAAAAAAGAAAAAATGTTGAACGCTTTATTAAGTAGAAATAAATTTAATAACGTTAACAAAGAAGATATCATCTCTAAACTTGAAGAGAAATATGATTTTGAAATTGAAAATTTAAAAATTGCAAATCAACACAAACTAGGAAGTACATTAACTCAAATGTTAAAGTTCTCTTCAGACAATTTAGTAGAAGAAATCAACAACAAACTCTATGTAAATCCTTTCTTGTTTTTAACTTCTTCTACAAACCCATTTAAATCAAACAAAAGAGAATTCCCTGTAGATTATATAACCCCATGGAAAGATGTAAATAAAATATCTATTAAAATTCCTGAGGGGTATGAAGTAGAATCTATTCCTGAGCAACTAGCTATAGGGCTTCCTGAGAACCAAGGTTTTTTCAAGTTTATAGTTGTTAAACAAGGTCTAAACATTAAAGTTAGCGCTATTTTGCAATTCAATTCATCAATGATAGCTCCAACTTATTATCAAACTCTTAAAGATTTTTATTCTAAAACTATTGCTAAGCAAAATGAAAAAATTGTATTAATTAAGAAATAAAAAATGATTAAGATCAAGCAAATTCTTTTTTTCTCTTTTTTCTTATTTTATAATGTTTCCGCACAAAACAAGGATAGCTTTAAACTTAACAAAGCTACTATAGATGAGCTTAAAATGGTTGTTTATAAAAAAGACTCAATTGCAAAAGCAGTAATTTTAGAAGAAAAAGGTCATATATATGTCGATCATAAAAATGATTATAACTTTAGAAAAAATATTTATAGGCGTATTAAAATTTTTGATCAAACTGAATTTGATCAAGCTACAATAAACATCGATCTGTATGACAAAGAAAAAATAAAATACATACAAGCTGTCTCATATAATTATGAAGATAATAAAATGTATAAAATCAATTTAACTAAAGATAAAATATACAGGAAAAAGGTTTCTGAAAAATGGACTGAAGTTAGCTTTACACTTCCTAACATTCAAAAAGGAAGTGTTATAGAATATACTTATAGCATAATTTCTCCTTATTCTAAATTAGATGATTGGATTTTTCAGTCTGATATCCCAAAAGTAAAAAGTGACTTTTCCTTTTCTATTCCTGGTAATTATCATTATAATATTAGGTTTCAAAGTTATCAACCATTAGCCCGTAAAGAAAGCTCTATAAAAAAAGATTGCTTAGAAATGGATGGTGCTAAATCAGGATCTTGTGCTGAATCTAAATTCGGAATGGATCATATTCCTGCCTTTAAAAAAGAAAAATACATGTTGGCAGAAAGAAATTATAAATCTAAATTAACTTTTGAATTGATATCATACAAAGATATATATGGCTATATAACCAAATATACTAAAACTTGGAAAGATGCAGATAAAACCTTAAAAAAGAACTTTTTTGACAATCAAACTTCAAAGAAAAATTATTTTAAAAAGAAATTACCAAAAGAATTATTGTTAATAAACAACAAATTAGAGAAAGCTAAACGTATTTATAAGCATTTACAAAATCGTTTGACATGGAATAATAAATATTGGACACCTGAGAAATTAAGAGTAAAAAATATTTATGACAATAAAATTGGGGCTGTAGATGGTTTAAACATTACCTTATTCAATGCTTTAAAGGCTGCTAATATAGAAACAAACCTTGTTGTTTTATCTACCAGAAACAATAGAGTTTTAACAAAAATATTCCCTTCTGTATCTGAATTTAACTATATTGTTGTTAAAGCAAGTATAAATGATAAATCATACTTTCTAGACATTACTGACAAAGACTTATTATTTGGTGAAATTCCTTTTAGAACATTAAATGGAGAAGGACGTGTATTAGATTTTAAAAAAGGTGGTTATTGGGAGTCTATAAACCCAAAACGTACTAGTTACAATAACAAACAAATTCTTTTAAAATTCGATAACAATCTTAATATTACAGGCAAAATAAAAGAAATTGACAGAGGATACTTTGCCTTAAAAAAAAGAAAAGAAATTAACTTACAGACTGAAGAGGAATATTTAAACTCCTTAGAAGATCGCTATCCTTATTTAGAAATAGATAATTTTAAATCGAATATAAAAGAGTCTGGAAAGCTTGAAACCACCTATGACATTATTATTAACGATATAGATAATAATAATACAATTAAACTCAATCCTTTTATTATAGATCGAATAACTACAAATCCTTTTACACTTAAGAAACGAAATTACCCTGTTGATTTCGGTTTTAAACAATCAAAAACTTATGTTATAAATATTGAAACACCAAAAGGCTATAAATTATTAAAATATCCAAAATCATTCGCCTCTTCTCTACCAAATAACGGAGGTAAATTGTTAGTTAATTCTTCAATTAAAGAAAACAAGCTTACTATTTATTTTAAATTCTTTTCAAATAAAATTTCTTATAACAATATAGAATATCAATACCTAAAAGAACTCTACAACATCATTATTAAAACTCAAAACTCTTACTTAGAATATAAAAAACTCTAAACAGTTACGTTTTTGGAAACATATGTACTCTTTAAAAAACAGTAGTTAAAACTATCATAACCAATAGTTTTAACTACTGTTTTTTGTTAATTTATATTTGAGAACACGAATAAAAAAACCTCTACACTTGTAGAATAAAATTTAATACTCTACATTTGTAGAGTAAAATACAAGTTTGTAGAAATGAAATTATCGAAAACCGAAGAACAAGTTATGCAATATCTATGGAAGCTTGAAAAAGCTTTTATGAAAGACATACTTACTGAATTCCCTCAACCAAAACCAGCTACTACTACAGTTGCTACTTTATTAAAAAGAATGATTGATAAAGGTTTTGTGAATTACAACCTTTATGGAAAATCTCGAGAATATTATCCTTTGATTAAAAAAACTGATTATTTCTCTAAACATGTTAATGGTTTAATTAAAAACTTTTTTAACAACTCTGCCTCACAATTCGCATCATTTTTCACTTCTGAAACAAATTTGTCTGTAACCGAATTAGAAGAATTACGAAAGTTAATCGATTCACAAATTAAAGAACAAAAAAAATGATTACTTATATTTTAAAATCAAGTTTATGCCTCGCATTACTTCTAATATTTTATCATCTTTTTTTAGAAAAGGAAAAAATGCATCGTTTTAATAGATTCTTTTTATTGGTAAGTATACTCTTTTCTTTTTTAGCTCCGCTATATATTATATATATAAAATCTATCACAAGAATCACTCCTTCTCTATCTAATAATTTTATTATTACTACTATTGAAAATCAAAGCTCAAATGAAGGTTTAACTTACATAAATTATATAACTATTTTCTATGGTATTATTACTTCTTTATTTTTTGTTCGTTTCATTAAAAATTTAACAAAAATCATTAATAATATACGAAAGAACGAAAAAATTAAAATCAAAAATGCTACCATAGTACTTGTAGACGAACCAATTCCTACTCACACGTTTTTAAAATATATTTTTATTAATAAGCAGGATTATAATTCTGATAAGATAGCTCCACAATTACTAACTCACGAACTTACACATGTTTATCAAAAACATACTTTGGACATTTTATTAACAGAATTTCTACAGTCTTTATTTTGGATAAACCCTGTCTATTATTTCTTAAAAAAAGCGATAAAATTAAATCATGAATTTCTAGCAGATATCAATGTAATCCAATCTCATAAAAACATCAAAGAATATCAATATTTATTATTAAATAAAACTGTTCGTAACAGCAATTATTACTTGGCCAGTAATCTAAATTATTCATTAACAAAAAAACGCTTACTTATGATGACAAATCAAAGCTCAAAAAGACAAATTTTAATTAAACAGTTAGTAACATTACCTTTTATTGGCTTGCTATTATTTTTATTTGCCAATAGAATTGAGGCGCAAGAAAAAAATAATGTTCCTAAAAGCTCTGTAGATGGGAATACAAAAACAGAAACCGGTTTTTATTCAGAAAATGAAAATACATTGTATTATGTAAAAGATAAAAACAACACAAATTACTACAATCGTTTTGGACAAAAAGTTACCAAAGAAGGAAAAATAATTTCACCTGAGCAAACTCCTTCGAATGAAGTTATTCCAGATCAAAATATTGCTAAAGTATATAAAGATGGGAAAATTGTAAGTGAATTTAAAAAAACCAATTCCCCAATTGTAAAAAAGGGGCAAGTTTCTAATATTCCACCCCCTCCACCATCTCATGTTAATCATTTAAAACATGTTCAAAAAAAGGATAGCATTGGTTTTCCTGTTGTAAAAAAGGGGCAAGTTTCTAATATCCCACCTCCTCCACCTCCTGTTGATCTTTTAAAATATGCTCAAGAACAAAATAGTACTGGTTTTTATATTAAAGCCAAAAATATACAAGCTAATAAAACTATTTCTTCTTTAAAAAAGAAAAAAGGAGTAAATGTTTCTACTGTAAATGTAAAGGGTGAAAAAATTATTAAACTTTCCTTTAATGAAAAATCTAACGAAAATTTACTTTCAAAATTTAAAGATGAAAATATTCAATTTTATTTAGATGGTAAACTTACCAGAAGAGAAGATATTAACAATATTAACACCAATGATATTGAACGAATTGATGTTAAAAAAAATAAAGACGGATCTGGCCGTATATACATTACAAGCAAAAAGAAATAAAACTCTAAATATTTCGTTAAAAAGCCTCATAATGAGGCTTTTTTTGTAACAAACAGACTCTAAACTCGTTTCTTTAATATAGAAACAAAAACATGTTAAATCGCTTTTTTTTAATCTGCTCTGGTGCTGATTTAAAACTAATTCATGAATGCTCTAACGGAGAACAAAACAAATATGCAGGTATTGGTGCTACCATTTTTTTTACAGCATTAATGGCTTTTATAGCTGGTACTTTTGCTATATATACAATCTTCAAAAACATTTACACTTCTCTTTTTTTCGGCTTTATATGGAGCCTTTTAATCTTTAATTTAGATCGATTTATTGTTTCTACAATGAAAAAGAAAAAAAAATTAGCTTAGAAATTTTACAAGTACTACCTCGTTTATTATTAGCGATTATTATAGCCATAGTTATTTCAAAACCTCTTGAATTAAAAATATTTGAGAAAGAAATAAATCAAGTATTATTAACCGAAAAGAATCAAATGACTCTTGATAATAAAACTCAAATAGCAGAAATATTTACTCCTGAAATAGAAAAAAACCAAAAAGAAGTAGAAAAATTAAAATCAGAAATCACCACTGAAGAAGAAGAAACCAATAAACTTTATGAAACATACATAACAGAAGCTGAAGGTACAAAAGGCACAAAACGAAAAGGTAAAGGCCCTGTTTACAAAGAAAAAAGAGAAAAACATGATACCGCATTAACTCAATTAAACGAACTAAAAAAAATAAACTTAAAAAAAATAGCTTTAAAAGAAAAAAACATAACTGACTTACAACAAAAACAACAACAAAAAGAGATTAATACACTACCAATAATAGAAAATTTTGATGGATTAATGGCTCGTATAAATGCATTAAACAAACTTCCCTGGCTACCTTCCTTTTTCATTTTTTTATTATTTTTAGCTATAGAAACTGCCCCTATATTTACAAAATTAATTAGCTCTACAAGTGAATATGATTTCAAATTAGAAAATCAAGAGTCTATCATCAAGTTATGGATACAACAACAAGTTGACTTACGAGAAAAAATAATGCAAGCAGATATTCACTTGAACACGACCTTAAATGACAACTTAAAAGCTGAAGAAGAATTATATACATATAAACAAAATATGGCAAGTAATTTAATCAAACTTCAAACAGATACTTTTTTAAAGAATCAGCAAAAAAATCTTTAAACACATTTTAATTTAAACTACTCTCTTATAATTAATTAATCATTATTATCTCACTGCAAAAAAAATAAAAATAAAAACAAAAATTATTTTAAAAACGCTCTCAAAACCAACAATTAAAGTTTATATTTGCCTTTTTAATTTAATATATTTTATAATGAAACAAGGAACGGTAAAGTTCTTTAATGAATCTAAAGGTTTTGGATTTATTACAGAGTCAAGCTCAAATACAGAGTATTTTGTACACATCTCAGGTTTAATCGACGATATTAGACAAGGAGATGAAGTAGAGTTTGAACTAAAAGAAGGAAAAAAAGGATTAAACGCTGTTAGTGTTAGAGTAATTTAATAAATCACAACATTTAATTTTTTTAAAAGCATCTGTATATCAGATGCTTTTTCTTTTAAATTAGTTTTTTTTAAGCCTCTTTTCTAAAAAAGATTTTATACATTTGCGCACTCAATAATTAAAGCTAATTTAATTATTGAAAACAACAAATTAATAATCAAGGTCGCGTACCTTAAAAATTAACAATTATGCCTGTAAGAATTCGTTTACAAAGACACGGTAAAAAAGGAAAACCATTTTATTGGATAGTAGCTGCTGATTCAAGAGCTAAAAGAGATGGTCGTTATTTAGAAAAGATCGGAACGTATAATCCAAACACTAATCCTGCAACTATCGATTTAAATATTGATTCAGCTGTAAATTGGTTACAAAATGGAGCACAACCTTCTGATACTGCTAAAACACTTTTATCTTATAAAGGAGCTTTATTAAAAAATCATTTAGTTGGTGGAGTTAAAAAAGGCGCTTTAACTGAAGAACAAGCTGAAGCAAAATTTACTGCTTGGTTAGAAGAAAAAGCTGGTAAAGTAGCTGGTAAAGTAGATGGTTTAGCAAAAGTACAAGAGGCTGAAAAAGCAAAAGCATTAGAAGCTGAAAAAGCGGTTAACGAAGCTCGTATTGCTGCAAATACTCCTGTTGTAGATAGCGAAGATGCTACTACAGAAGAAGCTGGAGATAGCGAAGAGTAAAAAAACGACGATAATGCAAAGAAAAGATTCTTTTTACCTTGGCAAAATCGTTAAAAAACACAGTTTTAGAGGCGAAGTTGTTATTAAGTTAGATACTGACGAGCCAGAACTGTATAAAAATTTGGAATCAGTTTTTGTCGATTTAGGCAATAATCTGATTCCTTTTTTTATTACTAAATCCTCTTTAAGTAGAGGCACAATGTTACGTGTTAAATTCGAAGGAATAGATACAGAACAAGATGCTGAATCTATTTTAAAAGCAGGAATTCACCTTCCAATTTCTTTATTACCAAAACTTACAGGAGATAAATTTTATTATCATGAAGTTATTGGTTTTACTATTAAAGATGCAGCTTTTGGTGAAGTTGGTATTATAGAGAACATTAATGACAAAGCCGCTCAACCTTTATTTGAAATAGATAGAAACGGTACTGAAATTTTTATTCCTATGATTGATGATTTCATAAAAAAAGTAGATCGAGAAAATAAAACAATTGAAGTTGAAACTCCTGAAGGTTTAATTGATTTATATTTAGAAGAATAAAATTACTTACGCCTTCATTTTTTTAACACTTTTTCACTATCGCACTGCGATCAAAATTTATACTCGTACACACAATCCTCTTCATTTTCAAAAACAACTTGCATTCCAATAAATTTAAACCCTAAATTGATCAACAACTTTTTAGAAGGCTCATTTTTAGGCATTGTAAAGGCGTACACTTTTTCTTGTTTAAACGTTTCTCTTACATATTCTATAATCAATCTTGTTGCTTCTGCTGCATATCCTTTTCCTCTTTCTTTAGATAAAAGACCATATCCAACATCAATAAATTCTAATTTTTCTCTTTGTAAAGCAGAAGAAAGTCCAATAGCTTTATTACTTTCTTTAGAAATAACAGTAAAAAAACCCAATCCATTTAACTTAGCATTCTTCAATAAAATATCTTGAAGATAAACAGTCGTTTCTTCAATCGTTTTCAACCCTTTATCACTAATATATTTAACCCAATCAGGGTCGTTGAATAACTCAAAATAAAAAGATGCATCTGTTACTTTGGCCTCTCGAATAATTAATCTTTCACTTTCTATAAACATCTTACATAATTTCAATTTACGAATTACAAATTATGAATTTTTAAAGTTCTTACCTTAATTCTCCCCTTTTTATTTTCAACTCACATAAAATAACTTATATGCTTTTTCTTACATCAATATAAATTATCTTACACCAATAAATTTTCACCATGCAAAGATTACTCATATTATTTATCATATTAACCTATTCATGTTCAAACTCTTCTTCAGAAAAAAATGATAAAAAAGAAATTATAAACATCATGAAACAGCAAGAAATTGCTTGGTCTAAGAATGATTTAAAGGGATTTATGAAAGGTTATTGGAAATCTGATTCTCTTAAATTTTATGGTCAGAGTGGTATAACATACGGTTGGCAAAAGACTTTAAACAATTATATTAAAAACTATCCAACAAAAGCGCACACAGGAACTTTAACCTTTAAAGTTAACGACATTACTAAAATTGAAAACAATAGTTATTATGTAATGCGAGAATATCATTTAAACAGAGAAAAAGGAAATGCAAATGGTGTTTTTATGATTATTTTCAAAAAAATTAATGATAAATGGAAAATTATTGCGGATACTTCTTGCTAGGAAATTAAGTAAAAATGTACTTTTACACTCTAATAGAATTACAACATGAATTTACTACAAGATTTACAACAACGAAGTGGAAATATATGCGAATTATGTACTTCAGCAAATGATTTAAGCATTTATGAAGTGCCTCCTATTTCTACCGGAGGTGTAGATGGTAGTTTATTGACTTGTGAAACTTGTAAAACTCAAATTGAGGCTCCAGAAACTACAGATGCTAATCATTGGCGATGTTTAAACGATAGCATGTGGAGTGAATATAGAGCCGTAAAAGTTGTTGCTTGGAGAATGTTAAACAGATTAAAAAAAGAAGGGTGGCCACAAGATTTATTAGATATGATGTATTTAGAAGATGACGATCTTCGTTTCGCAAAAGAGAGTGGTGATCATTTAGAAGAAAGCGAAAAAATAATTCATAGAGACGCCAATGGTGCTATTTTAGAAGCAGGAGATACTGTAGTTTTAATAAAGGATTTAAAAGTAAAAGGTTCTAGTATGGTTGCTAAACAAGGAACTGCTGTTAGACGAATTTCTTTAGATCGTGAAAATGCAAAATATATAGAAGGAAAAGTAGGGCCTACGCAAATTGTAATTATTACAGACTATGTTAAGAAAATGGCTGAAAAAGAGTAATTAATGTCAAAACATCATAAAGAAAAACACTTACAAGCAACTATTTATAGAATTGAAAATACTATAAGAGAACAAAATTTTCTTTTAAAAAACTTATGGAAAGTCATTGGTTTAGGAATTCTTTTTTCTTTTTGGGCTCCAACTTTCAGGTCAAGCGATGCGTTTCACCAAAAAAGTGAATCTATGTTCCAAAAAGGAGATCATACTTATACTAAATTGGTTGTAATTTGCGGACTCACTTATATTGTTTTATGCTTTATATATCATTTCTCCTCTAAATATCAAAACAAGAAAAAACTCACACAATTATTAGAGTTAAAAAAACGCTTAGAAGAAGAAATACAGCACTATAACTAAAAATTTATATAGGTTTCTTTTAAAAAAAAACCTATATATTTGTGCCCATTAATTTAAAAAATTCTTATTATGAAAAAGATAATTATAGCATTTGCTATATTAATTAGCACACTAGTTTCTTACGCACAAAATACAATAACAAAAAATGTTATTGTGGATGCTCCAGGATGGAAAAGAGTAGCCAAATTTAGTGGTAGTGCTGGGAGAGGTTATAATGAAATAACCATTTTAACTAAAGGTGGAACCGTTGCACCAACCGTTTCTAAAATCTCATGGTTTAAAGGGTATTCTGATTATGGAGGAATACATACTGAAACTTTGAGTAGAGTTAGATATTGGTCACAAGCCAGAATTACTTTTGATGGAACTAATGGCTTCCTAGAAATAAACTTCACAAAAGAAATACCTTCATTAACTATTCATTTAAATAGAGCTGCATGGACTGGAGGTACAATTTTTGAAGGAACCTTACCTAATCGAGGTGGTGATGTTGTTACAGGTACAATCACAAATTTTGGAAGGTTTAATGTTGCTAGTAATAAATTATTTGTGAACAACGGTAATGGACATGTGGGTATTGGTACTGCTAATCCATCTGCTTTATTAGAAATAAAATCTGGTAAAGACAAGAACTCTGAATTACACTTAAACACAACTACAAAAGATAAAGTTTCTGTTTTAAGATTTCAAGATGAAGGAAAATCTAGTTGGGGGTTTTTATCTAATTATCCGAATGAAGGAAAGTTTAATTTATATAATTATAAAAACGCTAATAAAAAATACGCTTTAACTATAGACAAAGAAAGTAATGTTGGTATTGGTATCACAACCCCTTCTGCTCAATTAGTCGTCGGTAGTAACTTTGGAGCATCTATCTCTGGAACTACAGGAGGTAACGCTATCTTTGGAAGTAATATCGCTGTACAACAAGGAGGAAATAATCATGATAAAATCTATACACCATACACACATAATAACAAATATGGATATGCGGGGATTAGAGCTAGTTGGGGGAAATTATTATTCTATACAAATAAAGAAAATACAGTAGCTAACCAAATTGTAACTCCAGAACCTAAAATGTTCATCAACGATACAGGTGATGTAGCTATTGGTACTTCTGATACTAAAGGCTTCAAACTAGGCGTAAATGGTAAAATAGCTGCCACAGAAGTAAAAGTTGCCACTTATTCTAATTGGCCAGATTTTGTTTTTAAAAAGGAATATAAATTACCTACACTTACTGAAGTAGAAAATCATATTAAAGAAAAAGGTCATTTACAAAATATATCTTCAGCCAAAGAAGTAGAAAAAAATGGATTCTTTTTAGGTGAAATGGATGCTAAATTACTTCAGAAAATTGAAGAATTAACTTTGTATACAATTCAACAAGAAAAAGAATTGCAAAGTCAAAAAACACAAATTAGAAAGCAAGAAAACGAAATTCTAGAGCTTAAAAAACAAAATAAAGAAATTGAAAAATTAAAAGTTTTAGTGAAACAACTAATAGATTCTAAAAAATAGGTTAATAAACTTATTTGAGATTTTAAAAACAACTGAAACAACTATTATAATTATTCCAGTTGTTTTTTTATATACTTATTATTCATAGTTTTGCGCTCATTAATTAAAAAATATTATTATGAAAAAGATAATTATAGCTTTTGCTATGGTATTTATTGGATTTTATTTAAATGCACAACAGATAGAATACCCTATTATCCAACCTACTGTTAAAATAAACGAGAGTCCATGGTACGGTCTAGGCAGAAGTAATATAAAATTAGGAGCTCAATATGATGCAGTACAATTAGCTGGTTATTATGGTTTGTTATTAAAAACTGCTGGTGGTGAACTTAGTTTAGACGCCAAAGGAAATGTAGGTATTGGCACGGTAGTACCTGTAAGTAAACTTCATATAGATTACAAAACTAATTCAGGACAAATCTCTAAAAACGGCATAAATTCTTTTAGACACACAATAGCTAATACAAATGTAAAAAGTTATGATAAAGGAATGTACTCTCATGTTGGTTTTTTTTCTATAGCTCCTAACATTACTGATTCTGGTTATAAAATAGGTGTAGATGCAAGTTCTTTTTCATATACTAATGAATTTAAAGGAACCTTAACAGATAACTATGGAATATGGGCTAGAGCAGGTATTTTTCGAGGAACACCCGGAGCCAAAATAAACAACGCAATAGCTATTAACGCCCAAGTTTTAGACAATGTAATAGGTACGACTATTAATAATATTTATGGCGTAAAGATAAGCACAAACGACTATAAAAAGTCAACTGTTATAAATAGGTACGACTTGTATGCTGGTACAGCTGCTGCTAAAAATTACTTTGCAGGTAAAGTAGGTGTCGACATTACTAGTCCTTCTGGTAAATTAGATATAGGTAGAAGATTAGGAGCTAATAATGGTTTAAGACTAGGTGACTATATTGAACTTAATGAAAGAGAAACAATTAATAATGCTGGAATTCTCAGTTTTAATGCTCTTATAGATAAAAATGATGTTAGTAAATTCAAACCTGCGTGGAGTGGTTCTTCCGCAGCTTCTGGAATGGTAATGTCAATGGCTTCTGGAGGAGTAAGTGACTTAACTTTTTATGGTTACAATTGGGGGAATACTTCAACTCCTAAATCTTTAAATGAATTCACTAAAATTTTACATTTATCCACTAAAGGTAACGTAGGTATCGGTACAACAACTCCTGATACTAAATTAGCTGTAAATGGAACAATTCATACTAAAGAAGTAAAAGTAGATTTAGTAGGGTGGCCAGATTATGTTTTTGCTAACGATTATACTTTACCTACTTTAAAAGAAGTAGAAAATCATATTAAAGAGAATGGTCATTTACAAAATATCCCTTCTGCTAAACAAGTAGAAAAAAATGGTATTAAACTTGGCGAAATGAATAAAAAACTTCTTGAAAAAGTAGAAGAGTTAACTTTATACACAATTCAACAAGAGAAAGATATAAATAGACTTAAGAAGCAAGAAAAAAGACTAGAGCGTCAAGAAAATGAAATTGAAAAATTAAAAACTTTAGTAAATCAATTAATTCAGCGTAAAAAATAAATTAAAGTATTACTTTAATCACCCAAAAAAGAACTGAAGCAATTATTATAATTGTTTCAGTTCTTTTTTTTACGTACTTATTATTCATAGTTTTGCACTCGTAAATTTATAGAAATTTTATTATGAAAAAGTTAGTTATAGCATTTGCTATTTTTAGTTGCGCTTTATATACAAATGCACAAATAGATTCAAATATTAAATTAGGCCTAAGTAGTCCTGCTAATGGTGTAAAAATAAATGCAAACTTCCCTACCGGAAAAGGAGGTTGGGCTAGAGGTTTTCATATCTCAGATCAAGCAAGTAAACCTTTTATAACTTTTGGTACATACGGTGGTTATGATCAAGGAGTTTCTTCCGTTATTTATAGTTATATTGGGAAAAACTATAATGATTCGTTTATGGTATTTAATCCTAATGGTAATATTGGTATAGGTACTAATTCTCCTACTAGATTACTTGAGATTAGGCAAAAAAACGATCCTAATACTGATTATGGATTAATGATTTCTGAGCCAAGTAACAATCAAAAAGTTTATTTACATTTAGCAAATAATGCTAGTGGACAATATGGTTATTTAGGTCTTGGCGGAGAAACTATTCTTCGTGGTAATGGACAAACATCTAGTTTTGATGGAAAATTAGGTCTTGGTACAAAATCTCCAGTAGCAAAACTAGATATTGTATATACTACAACTAATAATCAAATTACTAAAAATGGAATTACAATTGCCAGACACACTAATGCTGCATCTAATAAAACTAGTTATGATAAAGGTCTTTTTTCTTCTATAGGTAATTTTTCTATAGCTCCTAACATTACTGATTCTGGATACAAAATTGGTGTAGACGCAAGTTCTTTTTCCAATACTGTAAATTTTAAAGGTACTCTTAAAACCAATTCTGGAGTTTCTGCTAGGGCTGGTATATTTAGAGCTACTGCTGGTGCTAAAATAAATAATGCAACTGCCGTTTTTGCAGAAATTTTAGATAATGTTGCTGGCACAACTATTGAAAATGCTTATGGTGTAAAAATATCAACTAATGCTTATAAAAAAGCAACAGTAATAAATAGATATGATTTATATGCTGGTACTACAGCTGCTAAAAATTACTTTGCAGGGAAAGTAGGAATAGGTACAACCAATATACCTACAGATTATAAACTGGCTGTAGTAGGAAAAATTATTACCGAAGAAGTAAAAGTACAATTAAGAGCTAACTGGCCAGATTATGTTTTTAAAAACGATTATAATTTACCTACTTTACAAGAAGTAGAAAATCATATTAAAGAGAATGGGCATTTAACTAATATTCCTTCTGCTAAACAAGTAGCAAAAAATGGTATTAAACTTGGTGAAATGGATGCTAAATTGCTTCAAAAAATAGAAGAGTTAACTTTATACACTATTCAACAAGAAAAGAAATTAGAAAAGCAAAATAAAGATATTGAAGAATTAAAAACTTTAGTAAAACAATTAATTGAAGCTAAGAAATAATCTCGTTTAAGAGAAACAAATTATTTAGTAAAAATAAAAGCTCAAAAATTTAATAAATTTTTGAGCTTTTATTTTTATTTCAATTCTAAACTTCTTCCCCCACTACTCCTAAACTACTTAACACCTAAAAAAATTAAAGAACCTACTTCTCAGCGTTATAATACACTTTATAAAACTTCATTTTCTTTTCTTCATCAAACCCTCTTTCTAAGTATTCAGATGCTGCATCAGGAGCATCAATATCCAATTTAATTTGAATATTTGTATCTAATTTAATTTCCGTTTTAAGCTTTCCTTTCTCTTTTTTCAATACCACATCAGAAACCTCAAAATTGTTACGTATTAGCACATCATTTAGTTTCTCAAAATGTTTTTTATAATCTTCAAACATATCTTTATGCTTGTCTTCTTCAAACACCTCATCTTTAAAAGAATGATAATCTACACTTTCATGCTCTTTAAAGTAGTCTACTGTATTCGCTAAAAAGTTTCCTTGTTCATGCTTTCCCATTTCTGGTTTAATAATTTCTTCAGAAAAATCTTTACACAACTCTAAATAATTCTGAGTATGTAAATTTCTATCATCTGCATATTTTACACTTAAAAAATTATTAATCCAATATTGCGCATCATAGTTATTATTATCTACAGATAAAACAACAGTTCCTTCTGTATCCGAAGAATTTAATATTAAACATCCTTTATCTAGTTTCTTTGTAGAAATTCCCTTTTGAACAACTACATCAAAACTATCGTCATCTAAATATGTTTGAAAAAAATCTACTTTATTTTCAATTTTAAAAACACCTACCGCTTCTGTTAATACATCTTTATACTCAATACCTTCAAACAAAACAATCAATACATCTCCTGTTTTAATATTCGCAGAATTAGATTGTTCATATAAATGATTCACGATATTTTTAGAATGTTCTATAAAAGTTTCCTCGTCTTCAAAAATATCAGAAGTATACTTATTTATTTCATTTAATCTAACATCCGCATGATGACTAAATCGATAACTCTGTGTTACAGAAGAAAATGGCTTTAACAAAAACGGTACTAATAACTCATAGCTCTCCTCATCAAATCGGACAAGGCTTTCAGACATAGCACTACTACCACTATTATATTTATTCGCTACCTTATGAATAATACATTTACTTAATTCTACACGAGTTCTTTTAATCATAATTTTAAAATTAGGTTACAAAAATACGTATTTTAGTATCGTTAAAAATAGTTGAGATATGAAATTATTAGGTATAGGCTCTAGAATTAATCATTCAGAGTTTGGTTTTGGAGTTGTAACCAATGTAGATAACAAACATTATTGGGTTACTTTTCAAGAAAACGGATTAGAAACAATTACTCTTAATGAAGAAATTGAAATCATAGAAGCTGTTGATGATGAAGTTGATACAGTTAGTTTATATGAAGTAGAAAAATCTTTACGAACCATTTTGAAAAAATGGAGCGATGTTTCTGAGGTGGTTCCTATTGCTGATAAATTTAAAGGTGGTAAATTGATTATTGAACCTGCCGACACCAATTTAACTTCTAAAGAAATTCCGATTGATACATTCTTTCATAAAGTAGTTATGGTACGTGATCGAATTAGAGTGATGGAACAAAAGATAAATTCAAGTAAAACTTTAGATGATCAAGATAAAATTGATTTACAACAATACATTACTCGTATTTATGGTAGTTTAACTACATTTAATGTTCTTTTTAAGCTAAAAACTGATCATTTTATAGGTGTTAAATCAAAGTAATAAAATCTAAACAAGGGGTTTACTCCCCTTGTTTTAAAAACTACTTTTTAAAATCTATTTCTAATTGTTCTGGTAACAGTCGAAAAGATTTTCTGTGATATTTAGTTATTCCACATTCTCTAATCGCATTTCGATGCTCTTTGGTAGGATATCCTTTATTTTTTTTCCAATTATATTCAGGAAACTCTTCATGAATTTTTTCCATAAATTCATCTCTATATGTTTTTGCTAAAACAGAAGCGGCTGCAATACTCATATATTTTGCATCTCCCTTCACTATTGTTTCAGAAACAATATTTTTATATGGTCTAAATTTATTACCATCAACTATAACATATTCTGGCTTTGTTTTTAACATATCTAAAGAACGATGCATTCCTGTAATAGATGCTTGTAAAACGTTTATTTCATCAACTTCTTCATTTGAAATAAAAGAAACTCCGTACGCAATTGCATGCTCCTCAATATAAGGTCGCAATAATGCTCTTTTTTTTTCAGATAATTGTTTCGAGTCATTCAATAATTCATGAGCAAAATTATCTGGTAAAATTACCGCTGCTGCAACTACAGGGCCGCTCAAACAACCTCTTCCAGCCTCGTCTGTACCTGCCTCTAAAGCAAAACCACTATAATTTAATTTTAACATATAACAAATTAACAGTTTTCAAAGATATTATTCACATTTATTTTAGTTTTATTATTTTACATTTGCTCTTATGAAATATATTTTTGTTTTTATTTTTTTCTGTATTTCAATTGGTATCAATTCGCAAATTAGATCGGCAGACGGTGGTTTTGGAGGTTTTGGTGGTACTTCTAGAATTGATTCTTTATCTAATAATGAAATAAGTGTAAAACTTAGCGGAAAAACGAAGTATACAGATTATAAAATTATAAGTTTTCATAATGACACTACGTATGTAGATACTACATTAACAATTAAAAAAGAATATAAATTTAATTTTAGAAGAAAAGATAATTTTGAATTGTTGGCTTTTGCAAATCAGGGGCAAACGTTTAACAATCTTGCTTATAATCTTAGAAACAATAATCAATTTCCTGATATTGGTTTTAGAGCAAAGCAATTTAATTACTTAAACGTTGAAGACATTAATTATTATAGAGTTGCTACTCCTACAACTCAAATAATGGCTAGAACTGGTAATGAACAAGGACAAGTTTTAGATGCTTTGTTTACCTTAAATTTTTCAAAAAGACTTAATTTAAGTTTTGCATATAGAGGATTAAGATCTTTAGGTCAATACCGCCGTTCATTATCAAGTACTGGTAATTTTAGAGCTACAATGACTTATAGAACTCCAAAAGATCAGTATAGTATTAGAACACACATTGCTTCTCAAGATTTCACAAATCAAGAGAATGGAGGACTTAATACACAGGCTCTTTCAAATTTTTTAACTGACGATCCTAATTTTAAAGATAGAGGGAGACTAGATGTAAATTTAAATGATGCTGAAAATGTTTTAGAAGGAACTCGTTTATATTTAGATCATAACTTTAAACTTTTTACCGTTAAAGATACTACCAATGTAAATAATTTCAGCAATTTAAAAGTTGGTCATGTTTTTTATTATGAGAAAAAAGAGTATAATTTCAATCAAAGAACTATAACAACCGATTTTTTTAATGACGCTAGTAAAACTTCTGGTATTATAAATGAAAGTGTAGCACATAGCATTACTAACAACCAAGCATACTTAGAATTTAACTCAAAGTATGTTTTAGGTAAATTTAAAGCAAAAGCTAATTACACCACTGTAAATTACGGATATGATACCATTTATAATGGAAATGTTCTTATAAACACTAAACGATTGAAAGGTAAAGCCTTTTCATTAGGCGGAGATTGGAATGGTAGAATAGGAAATTTTAAGGTAAATGCAAGTGCCATGGTAACACCTGGTAGTGGTCATTTAGCAGGTAATCATTTTAGTGGTGATGCTTCATATAAGAAAGACAGTGTTTTTTCTGTAAAAGCCAGTTTACTTCTGAACTCTAGAGCACCTAACTTTAATCAGCAATTATTCCAAAGTACTTACAATGATTATAATTGGGAAAATAATTTTACAAATATTGATACTCGAAATCTTGGTTTCTCTTTTAAATCTAAATGGGGGAATGCTAGTTTAGATTTTACAAACATTGAAGATTACGTATATTTTGGTACAGATAATACACCTAAACAATTTAACGAATCTATTACCTACCTTAAAGTTAAAGTTAATAAAGAATTCAAATTCCTAAAATACTTTGCTTTAGATAATACTTTAATGTATCAAAATGTATCTAGCGGAAGTGATGTTTTTAGAGTTCCTGAATTTGTCACCAGAAACACCTTATATTATACAGATAGCTGGTTTAAAGGCGATCCTATTTTAGTACAAATAGGTGGAACCGCTAATTTCTTTACTAAATACAAAGCGAATGCATACAATCCTTTATTGGGCGAATTTACATTACAAAATAACACAGAAATAGGATACCCTTCTTTAGATGTATTTTTTAACGCAAGAATAAAAAGAACTCGATTATTTTTTAAAGTTGAAAATATCAACTCGTCATTTTTACCTTATAGAAATTATTTCTCTGCTCCTAATTACCCATATAGAGAATTATCTATCCGTTTTGGAGTGGTATGGAATTGGTTTATTTAATCACTCGTAAAATACTTCCTCTTTCTTCTATCTACCAAAAATTAAAAGTAGTTTTATAACAGCTATTAAAAGTCCTATAAAAAACCATACAGGATTACTTTCTTTTTCTACGCTTTCACTTGAAGTGTTGTTATATGAGATTTGTGCTTTTATTTTTTCAACAGCTTTAGCATCCATTACATAATCACTACATCTATTTTGAAAATTAGGTTTCTCTTTGGTTAACGAACAAACTATTCCTATACTACTATTAAACTCTCTTTTTTCACATGTTTTACAATACTGAAGACGCTCTTTTAAATCCATAACTCATTTTTTTATTCTATTTCTTAACTATTTGTCTAATTTTAATGCTAAATGCTGCAAATAAAAGTGTCATAAATGGGCTTAACCAATTAAAAACAGCGTAAAAAGCATAATCCACTACAGGTACCCCTAAAACCCCTGAATGATAAGCTCCACAAGTATTCCAAGGAACTAACACTGACGTAACTGTTCCACTATCTTCTAAAGTTCTACTTAAATTTTCAGGTGACAAGCCTTTATCTTTATATGCTTTAGCATACATTTTACCAGGAACAACTAATGCCAAATACTGATCTGAAGCAGTTACATTTAAACCAATACAAGTAGCTACTGTACTAGCAAATAAACCAAATACGCTATCAAATAAATTTAACATAAAGTTACTTATTTTTGCTAAAGCTCCAATAGCATCCATAATACCTCCAAAAACCATAGCACATAAAATTAGCCATATGGTATTTAACATTTTCACCATCCCTCCAGCTGTAAACAAATCTTTTAACACTTCATTTTCTGTTGCTACTGATGTTTTTACTGTAATAGCCTGCATTACTCCTTTATATGCTGATTTAAAATCTAATTTTTCTACACCTGCAACTTGTGCTACAATTTGTGGTTGAAAAATCAAAGCGAATATCCCTCCTAATATAGTTCCAGCTAATAAAGCTATTAAAGGTGGCGTTTTCTTTATAATTAATACCACTACTAATATTGGTACAACAAATAGTATTGGAGAAATATTAAAAGCCTTATCAATATCAATTAACATCTCAGTAGTACTCGCATTCCCTGTAGTCGATTGAGTGAAACCAAGAATTATAAATACTATTAATGTAACAACAAAAGTTGGAATAGTTGTATATGCCATATATCTAATATGTGTAAATAAATCAGTCCCTGCCATTGCAGGAGCTAAATTCGTAGTATCAGACATTGGAGACATTTTATCTCCAAAATAAGCTCCAGATAGAACAGCCCCTGCTGTCATACCTAATGAAATCCCTAAAGCTTCGCTAATACCTATTAATGCAATACCTACTGTAGCAGCTGTAGTCCATGAACTTCCTGTTGCAACAGAAATTACTGCACATATTATTAAACATGCTGCTAAAAATATTGTCGGATTTAGTATTTGTAACCCATAATAAATCATAGAAGGAATCACTCCACTAATTAACCAAGTTCCTGCCAAAGCTCCAACCATTAATAATATCAATATTGCACTTGCAGTTGATTTTATATTCTCAGCTACTTCTTCCATCATAAGTTTATAACTGACTTTATTTTTAAATCCTATTAAAGCTGCAACTGTTCCTCCTAACAATAAAACAAACTGATTACTTCCACTCAAAGCATCATCTCCAAAAACAAAAACATTAAAAGCAAGCATAGCAATAAGAGCTATTACAGGAATTAATGCTTCCCCAATAGATAGGTTTTTATTTCTCTGTATTTTTTGATCTTGAATTTTAATTTCAGAATTAGTATTGCTTTCTTGCATTTGTAGTAATTTTCGGTTTGTAATGTTACGATTTTGTAAAGAAATAAACAAATGAAAACCATTCCCTAATTTTGCATAATATGGATTCATTAACACAGATAGTTTTAGGTGCTGCTTGTGGAGAAATAGTACTTGGAAAAAAAATTGGTAACAAAGCTTTATTATTTGGAGCTATTGGTGGTACTATACCCGATTTAGATGTTTTCTTAGGGAAACTTTTTTATGATAATTCTATAGATCAATTAATTTTTCATAGAGGTTTTATGCATTCCATTTTATTTTCTATCATAGGTGCATTTGCTTTTGGTTATCTTACTTTTTCGTTATATAACACTAAAAAACGAATAAACACAACCCTTCGTAATGATTGGATTTGGCTATTCTTCTTATCTATTTTTACGCATCCTCTTTTAGATTGTTTTACTCCGTATGGAACTCAGTTATTTCTACCTTTTTCCAACTATCGAGTTGCTTTTAACAACATTTCTGTGGTAGACCCCTTATATACGCTTCCTTTTTTAATTTGTTTAGTAGTAGTGCTTTTTTATAAAAGAACCAATCTAAAAAGAAAATTATGGTTAAAGGCAGGTATCTATATTAGTTCTTCTTATCTATTATTTACTATTATTAATAAAACATACATTAACCGTGTTTTTAAAAACACATTTGATAAATCTGGAATTAATTATCATCGCTTTTCTGTACAACCCACAATTTTCAATAATATCTTATGGTATGGTATTGCAGAAACTGATGATTCTTATAAGATAGTTTTCTATTCTCTCTTTGATAAAAGTGATCCTACAGAAAACATATTAAGTTTACCAAAAGATCATCATTTATTAGATATTTCTCATTCTGATTTAAAAAAACTTACTTGGTTTAGCAACGACTATTTTAACTTACAAAATATAGACAGTACAGCTATAAGGTACAACGATCTACGTTATCCTTTATTAAACCCTAAAGACAAAAACTCTTCCATTTTTAGTTTTAAACTTAAAAAAAATGGCAATCGTTGGGAAACAATGCCATTTTTTGAAAAAACTCCAACTAAAAAAGATTTAGAGTTATTTTGGAAGCGAATTTTAGGAAACTAATTCTAAAACACCAACTTCTTGCATACACTCTTTCATAATTTGATAAGTGCGTTCAATATCATTATCTAATCCAATAGAAAAACGAATTAAACCATCTGTTAATCCCATTTCTTCTTGCTCTTCTTCACTAATCTCCGACGATGTTGAAGTACCTGGCGCAGAAAATAATGTTTTATAAAAACCAAGGCTAACAGCTAGGTACCCTAGATTTTTATTTTGCATTAATTCCATTAACTCATTGGCTTTGTCTAATGAGCCAACATCAATTGTTAGCATTCCTCCAAAACCATACTCTTCATTCATCATAGATTTAAATAATTCATGAGATGGATGCGATTTTAATCCTGGATACACTGTTTTCAAGCCATCTGCTTCAAATCTATTTGCTAAAAACGTTGCGTTCTTGCTATGCTGTTTCATTCTAATATGCAGCGTCCTCATGTTTTTTAAAATAGAAGAAGCTCTTAAGCTATCCATTGTAGACCCTAACAACATACATGCTCCATCATTCACATTACGTAAATCATCTATAAATTGCTGTGTTCCACAAACTACTCCTCCAACAGTATCTGAAGAGCCATTAATAAACTTTGTTAAACTATGAATTACAACATCTGCTCCTAACTGAACTGGAGTTATAGATAGAGGTGAAAATGTATTATCTACGACTAATTTTAGATTATACTTTTTTGCCAAAGCTGCTAATGCTTTTATATCTGCAACCTCTAATAACGGATTACTCACACTTTCACAATACAATATTTTTGTATTCTTTTTTATAGATGCTTCAACAACATCTAACTTTGTTATATCTACAAAAGAAGTTTCTATATTCAATTTTGGTGTAAAATTTTTTAAGAAAGCATAAGTACCTCCATAAATAGTTCTACTAGAAACAACATGATCTCCCGAATTACATAATTGTAAAAGAACAGGCGTAATTGCTCCCATTCCAGATCCTGTTACATTAGCTGTTTCTGTTCCTTCCATTTCTGCTAAAGCCTCTCCTAAATATAAATTTGATGGTGAAGTATGTCTCGAATATAAATAACACCCATCTGCATTTCCTTCAAAAGTATCGAACATTGTTTTGGCAGATAAAAAAGTATAGGTAGACGAATCTGATATAGATGGATTTACTCCTCCAAATTCTCCAAAATATTGTAAATCTTGTATTTTATTAGCTGGTTTAAATTTCTTCATGATAGTTAGTTTGTTCTCTAACAAAGCAATGAAAATTCAATACAAAAATCAATAAAAAATTTAATATAAAGAATTAAAAACTATTTTTATGTGTTTTTATAGTTTAATAATCTTTTTTAAGATTTAATAAATGAATATTTATAGAATAATTTTCTAAATGGAATTTGATAAAATTGACAAAAAGCTTATAAATCTTTTACAAAAAAATAGTAAACAGACTACAAAGCAACTTTCACTACAACTAAACCTATCTGTAACAGCGGTATATGAACGAGTAAAGAAATTAGAAAAGGAAAAAATAATTTCTAATTACGTCGCAGTTATCAACCCTAAAAAAGTGAATAAATCATTTTTGGTTTTTTGTCACGTAAAATTAATACAGCATTCTAGAGAATTTCTATCGTTATTTGAAAAAGAAATTTTAAAATTAGACGAAGTTTCTGAATGCTTTCATATTAGTGGTGATTACGATTATCTTTTAAAGATCTACGTTCAAGATATGCCCGAATATAGAGAATTCATGGTAAACAAACTTACCTCTATTAAACATATAGGAAGTACTCAAAGTTCTTTTATGATTAGCGATGTAAAAAACTCAACACATATTGTGGTATAAAAAAACACCAGCAAATAAACTGGTGTTTTAAAATATTAGAAATAGAATTATCTTATAAAACTCTTTCTATTTCACCTATCTTTTTTATTTTTCCTTTACCGGAATCCAATTTATAATGAACTTTACCATTGGCATCTTCTTCTTTAAGAGCTAATATTTTCGATTTCACTTCTTGAAGTGTTCCTTCTATTGTCTCTTTTTTTTCTTCCTCTACTCCGTCTTTCATATAAGTAGTTGTAAAAATGGCTGTTGTTAAATTAGTTTTCTCTTTTTTTACTTTAATCTTAATTTCTTCTTTTGTTTCTGCTGAAGCATGCTCGCTTGAAGAGTGCCCGCCTAAAATTGGTGCTATTACCAAACCAACTAAACAAGTTAATTTTATTAGAATATTCATTGAAGGTCCTGAAGTATCTTTAAAAGGATCTCCAACAGTATCTCCAGTAACGGCAGCTTTATGTGCATCAGAACCTTTGTATGTCATTTCTCCATTAATCTCTACACCAGCTTCAAAAGATTTTTTGCATTATCCCAAGCTCCTCCTGCATTGTTTTGAAAAATAGCCCACATTACACCAGAAACACAAACACCTGCCATATAACCACCTAATGGTTCAGCCCCAAAAATCAATCCGATTAAAATTGGAGTTATAATAGTTATTAATCCTGGTAAAATCATTTCTCTTAATGCTGCTTTTGTAGAAATATCTACACATTTTGCGTATTCTGGAGTACCAGTTCCTTCCATAATTCCAGGAATTTCTCTAAACTGACGACGTACTTCATGAACCATTTCCATAGCTGCTTTACCAACAGACTCCATCGCTAAAGCTGAAAAAATAACAGGAATCATTCCTCCAACAAATAACATGGCTAAAACATCTGCCTTAAAAATATTAATTCCATCAATTCCTGTAAATGTTACATAAGCTGCAAATAAAGCTAAGGCTGTTAATGCTGCTGATGCTATTGCAAACCCTTTTCCTACTGCTGCTGTTGTGTTACCTACTGAATCTAAAATATCAGTACGTTCCCGAACATGGTCTTCTAATTCACTCATTTCTGCGACTCCTCCTGCATTATCTGCAATAGGTCCAAAACCATCAATAGCCAATTGCATTGCTGTTGTAGCCATCATTGCAGAAGCCGCTAAGGCTACTCCATAAAAACCTGCCAATGCATATGAACCATAAATTGCTGCTGCAAATAAAATAACAGATAAAAAGGTAGATTTCATACCCACAGCTAAACCAGCAATTATATTTGTTCCTGCCCCAGTTGCACTATTCTGCACAATATCCATCACTGGCTTTTTACCTAAACTTGTATAATAAGCAGTTACCATAGAAATTAATGCTCCTACCGCCAAACCTATCATACAGGTATAAAATACATGTCTAGAAGGTACATCTTTTACTCCTTCTCCAAAAAAGTCCATTTTTAATGTTTCTGGTAACATCCATTGAATCAAAAACCAACTTGCTATTAAAGTTAATAGCATTGAAGCCCAATTTCCTACATCTAAAGCTTTTTGTACTTGAGCTTCTTTTGCATTGTTATCTTTAATTTTAACTAAAAAAGTTCCTATAATGGATGCTAAAATTCCTACACCAGCAATAACTAATGGCAATAAAATAGGTCCCATTCCATTAAATGCATCTGTAAATTGAGTGGTAGATGACATATCTCTTATCACATAATTACCTAACACCATTGCTGCTAATACTGTAGCGACATAAGAACCAAATAAATCTGCTCCCATCCCTGCAACATCTCCAACATTATCACCAACATTATCTGCAATAGTAGCTGGGTTACGTGGATCATCTTCTGGAATTCCTGCTTCTACCTTTCCTACTAAATCCGCTCCAACATCTGCCGCTTTTGTATAAATACCTCCACCAACACGAGCAAATAAAGCAATTGATTCTGCTCCTAAAGAAAATCCAGCTAGAGCTTCTAAAACAACGGTCATATTATTATAAAAAGAACCTTGTCCTCCCATAAATTGGCTAGTAAAGAAAATAAAGAATAAACTTAAACCTAGAACTGCTAAACCAGCAACTCCTAACCCCATTACTGTACCTCCTCCAAAAGAGACTTTTAATGCCTGTGGTAAACTTGTTTTTGCTGCCTCTGCAGTTCTAGCATTTGCATCAGTTGCTATTCGCATTCCAATATTACCCGCTAAAGCAGAAAAAACAGCTCCTATTATAAATGCCGGAACAATCATCCAGCTTGTAGTTTCTATTAAAGTTGAAATTATAAAAAGCGCTACAGAAGCAATTACTACAAAAATTAGTAAGAGTCTATATTCTGCAGCTAAAAAGGCTAAAGCTCCTTCTTTTATACTTTTAGATATGGATTGCATTTTTTCATCTCCAGGATCTTGTTTTTTCACCCAAGACATCTTTATCATCATAAAAATTAATCCCAATACTGCCAAAATTATTGGCACATATACTATGTTTGATTCCATATTTAGTTATTTGATTAGTTAATTTGTGTTTATAAATATAACAAAATCAACAACTAAACAAAAAAAGCCATTCAGTTTATTCTGAATGGCTTCTTGTTTTTAAGAGAATTCTTCTCTATTATATTTTAAAATCTCCTTTTTCTTTATGCTCACTATTTTCATAACGTGAAATACATTTATCTAAGATTTCATAAGCTTCATCTGCATTTCCCCAGTCACCAATATCTACTTTTTTCTTTTCTAAATCTTTATACACCTTAAAAAAATGTGTTATCTCTTTTTGAAGATGTGGATTTAAATCTGATAAATCAGTATACTTATTCCAAATAGGATCTGACACAGGTACACAAACTATTTTTTCATCTGGTCCTTTTTCGTCTGCCATATGAAAAACCCCAATAGGTTTAACTTCCATTACACACATTGGAAAAGTTGGCTCTGCTCCTAACACTAAAACATCTAATGGGTCACCATCTAAAGCTAATGTTTCTGGAATAAAACCGTAATCACCAGGATACATCATTGAAGAAAATAACATTCTATCAAAACGGATTTTTCCTAAATCAAAATCGTATTCGTATTTATTTCTACTTCCTTTTGGTATCTCTATTAGTACATCAACAGTTTGTTTCTCTTTTGCTGTCATATTTGTTTTATTCGTTTCAAAAATTCGGATTACAAAACTACATATAAATTGCAGTTCGATCACAAACTTTTAGGGTTATTTTTAAGTTAAATAAATATTATAGATCTGGTTTAATTCCTATTCTAATAGCAAATGTAGGCGTTGGTACTGCAATACTATTGGCCGGAGGCGTATAACTACTTCTCCATATTGCATCTACTCTTAAGAAACGTAAATTACCATATCCTATATTCTCTACCCCAAATCCATACTCATAATAAGGTCTTGTAGGTGCATTATAATTTATATTTTGAGCTAAACCAGTATTATTAGGAACACTATTAACTGCTATGTTTGCATCAGAGATTTTACCATACACTGCTCTAAAAGTAGCTAAACTCCTTAATTTAAGCTTTTTTAACAATGGAATTCTATTTAAAATAAAACCATTAAAATGATGTTCAAAATGAGTAGAAACATATTCATCTGTTAGAAAATCATAAAAATTCAATAATGAAAAAGTATTAGGAACTAACGAAAATGATTGGTTAGCTGGTACAGCACTCAATAATGAAATAGGTACATTTCCAAAGGTTTTACCCCCTTCAACTGTAGCATCTAACAAACCATACTTTCCTAATAAAATTGGTTGATTATATTTTATTTGAATTTTATCGTAATCATGAGTTCCATTTAAAAATCCTTTATACCCATGACGATAATTAATCACAATAGATGGAAAAACATTCCTTCCATAACGTTGTTGAACTCCTAATCCATATACAAATCTACCTGGCGTAAACGTTAAATATACATCAGAAGCTACATCTGTAACTCTTGATTGTATTCTTCCTAAATCATCATTATATCGAATCGAAAAATTCTCAGGACTAGCTGATTGTATTTGTGAATGTGAAAAATTAAATCCTAAATGAAAATTATTATTCACTGCATAATCAAAATTTGTAGCATATTTTTCTACTGTAGATAAGAAAAAGTTATTACCTCTAGAAAATAATGCCGTTGAACCAAATGTTCTCCCTAATAATTGTGTCGTATTTAGTAAGCTACTACCTAATTGTTCTATATCTTTTTGATAAGCAACACTTGTTGTAATTCTAGGTGCATAAGACAATAAATATTGAGCTTCTACTCCGTATTTTAAATCCTTATCTTTAAACCCATATGCTAAATGACCTGACAACCTAAATCGATCATCCTTTGTTTTAAATGTTCTAAAACCTAATCTAGTTCTAAAACCTTCCACCTCATTACTAGCAAAAGCAGTCCAAAAAGGACCTAATTGTAAATTTAATCCTGGTATATTTATAAAACCACTTGAAATGGTATTAATTAAACCAGTTAATTTCTTTATTTCCTTTTTCTCTTTTACCGTTTTAATTAACTTATAGGTTTCTTTACTGCTTTCAGTATCTTGTTTTTTCCAATAATTATCCGATCTAAAATATTGATCTGGCCTTATCTTTTGTTTCGATGTTAGATAAAACTCATTAGGTAAAGGCTTATCTAAAACATAATCGCTATAACCAATAGTCTTTTTAATAGTTAATCCTTTATTTGCTTCATTTTTATCTAAGAATGTAAAATCTCCTTCATAAGCATTTTTTGTAGGGATATAAATACTATCATTCCTTACTTCAAATTCTTTCTCAAAAGTTAAACCTCTAACAAAGTTTAAATTGGCTCCTTTAACTACCTGCATTCTCAATTTCTTAATTGTAAATGCTTTATCAGCTACCCAAAAATTTCCTTTAAATGCTAAATCTTGATCTCTAATAGGAAAGAAAAATATATTATATAATTTCTCTTTGTTATTTACAACACTATCATATAACACATAATCATATGTTGCAAAACCATCTGTAGATAAAGGACTTACAAATGACTTTCTTAATAATGTAATATTATTTCTAAATACATCTACATTCTGAAATGTATTAGACATTCTATCAAAAACAAATCCTTGTGCTCCTAAACCTTCTTGCTTTTCAGCTTCAATGTCTTCTCTTACGTCCTTTGTTTTATTATTTCCGTAAACTTTAGCTATTTGTTCACTTAAAAAAATTGGTATATAATAGTTAATTCCATCACTATCATATTTAACTTCCTTAATTATCTCTTTATATTCTTTTTTGAAAATTCGTTTAATGAATCCCGAATCTAAGTTATTTAAACCTATCTCAATTTGAGTGTGTTTTTTAAATTGGTAATTGTTTACTAAATCAACTCCATTTTTTCTTTTGCGTTTCCATATTTCTTTTAAAATCTTATACGCAGGATTTTCTTTCTTTTTTAACCTCTTTTTAGGTTTAGTTACAACAATTACCTCTTCTAATACATTCGCTCCTTCTTTTAAAACAATGTTTAAAAATTTTGTTTTCGGAGAAACCTTTAGTGTTTGAGTTTGAAACCCAATAAAAGAAACCTCTAAAACTCCTCTTCTTTTCTTTGCTTTAAAAGCAAATCTTCCATCAAAATCAGTATTAGTTCCTTGTGTAGTTCCTTTAATAAATACCGATACATCTGGCATTGGATTATTAAACTCATCAACTACTTTACCCTTAATTACTAATTGAGCTTTTACTACCAAACTCAAAAAAATGAATATTATAAAAACTTTAACTTTCATATCTTTATTTACATCAAAATCCTTTCGGCAAAAAATATGCCAAAAGGATTTTTAAAAAATTTAATTTTATAACTTTCTTATTTAAGGTACATTACTTCTTTAACTGCCTTAATAACATCGTTAGCATTAGGTAACCACTTCTCTAATAATACTGGAGAATATGGTGCTGGTGTATCAGCCGTTGTTATTCTTTTAATTGGTGCATCTAAATAATCAAAAGCTTCGTCTTGCACTCTAAAAGTTATTTCAGATGAAACACTTCCAAAAGGCCAAGCTTCTTCTAAAATCACTAATCTATTTGTTTTCTTTACAGATTCTAATATTGTATTATGATCCATAGGACGAACAGTCCTTAAATCTATTACCTCAACAGAAATACCTTCTTTAGCTAAACTATCTGCGGCTTTATAAGCTTCTTTTATAATCTTACCAAAAGAAACCACTGTTACGTCTGATCCTTCTTTTTTAATTTCAGCAACCCCAATAGGTATAATATATTCTCCTTCAGGAACCTCCATTTTATCACCATACATCTGTTCCGATTCCATAAAAATTACAGGATCATCATCTCTAATTGCTGCTTTTAATAATCCTTTTGCATCGTATGGATTAGAAGGTACTATTACTTTTAATCCTGGACAATTTGCAAACCAACTTTCAAATGCTTGTGAATGTGTGGCTGCTAATTGACCTGCAGAGGCTGTTGGACCTCTAAAAACGATAGGACAATTAAATTGACCACCACTCATTTGACGTATTTTAGCAGCGTTATTAATAATTTGATCAATACCCACTAAAGAGAAATTGAAAGTCATATATTCTACAATAGGTCTGTTACCGTTCATAGCTGACCCTACAGCTATACCTCCAAAACCTAATTCGGCAATAGGAGTATCTATAACTCTCTTAGCACCAAACTCGTCAAGCATTCCTTTACTTGCCTTATAAGCACCATTATACTCAGCAACCTCTTCTCCCATTAAATAGATACTCTCATCACGACGCATTTCTTCACTCATTGCCTCGCAAATAGCTTCTCTAAATTGAATTGTTTTCATACGTTATATTAAAGTAGTTGTTTATTTGATTTGCAAAAATAAATAAAATAGCTGTAAAAAAATTATATTTGATTATTTTAAATGATTTAAAAAGTGTTAAGAAAAAACAAAACTCTATTTATCTTTAATTTTCCTTTACTTATATTTTTATTTGTTAATGTTATTTTTATCTTGAGATACGGTAGTAGACAACCTTTTATTTCTGAATATGTTATTTCTTTCATTTATGTATCTTGTATCTTAATTTGTCTTTTTTTTCTAGAAAAAAACAAACAAAAAATAAACGGTATAACTCAATTTAACAGTTATTTTTTGCTTTTTATCATTATCTTATTTTTAATCTTTATCCTTATAAATATTGTAGTTGATAGCTCTAATTTAAATGTTGATAGGTGGTCTGCCATGCATATTACAATAGAAAACATGCTCAAAGGAGTTTATCCATACAATCAATTAGATCATTTGGGGCAAACTTCCTCTAATTTACCTGGTTTATCATACATTGGATTACCTTTTTATTTTATGGGTGATGTAGGTTTACTTCAACCATTTGTGTTTTTGTTGTTTTTTATATGGCTATTAAAAACTAATAGACAGCATAAAACAAAACTTACTATCTTAATATTATTTATTTTATCACCCTCTTTTTTATGGGAAGTTTTTGTTAAAAGTGATTTAATGAGCAATATATTATTACTTATCTTATTTATAAGCGCTTGGAAAGAGAAAATTAAAAGTCAAAAAACAAATACAATTATTTTTTCAACTCTTCTAATTAGTCTCTTAATTTTAACTAGAGGAATTGTTTTAATACCACTTCTTTTAATACTTTTTTCTGTTTTTATAGAATCTACGATTCGCTACAAATTAAAATTCATTTTTTTCTCTTTTTTTTGGATAATATTATTAATAGTCCCTATATTATTTTCCATAGATAACATCTCTATAGCTATTGAGCATAATCCATTTACTCACCAAACCAAATATGCTCCAAAAATTCTAATTATAATATCTCTAATAACTCCTTTATTTCTTTCTAGAAAAAACCTAACTATTAACGATACCTATAAGTATTCTCTTTACATAATATTCTTTTTAGTCTTTATTACTTTTCTTTTAAATATACTTGAAGAAGGTGTTGCTAAGAATATCTATGGAACCGTTTTTGATTTGTCATATTTAAGCATGGTACTTCCTTTTAGTATCTTATTAATAACTAAACAGTCTATTTCAAAATACTAAAACTAACAAATGAAAACCTTTCTTTTCTTTAACAATACACCATAAATAAGATGTTTTAATACATTATTAAGAACTTGTTAAAAAAACTTCTCAATTTAATAAATTTACTATGCATGCATAATAAATCAAAAAAAATACTTAAATTCGTGGCACAAAATTAAGCGTTCTAAAACAAAATATATGAAAATATTAGTTTGTATCAGCCACGTGCCAGATACCACTTCAAAAATTAATTTCACCGATGACAACACTAAATTTGATACTAATGGGGTTCAATTTGTTATAAACCCTTATGACGAGTTTAGTTTAACTCGTGCAATGTGGTTTAAAGAAAAGCAAGGAGCTTCTGTAACAGTTGTAAATGTTGGAGGCGCTGAAACTGAACCTACTTTACGTAAAGCTTTAGCTATTGGAGCGGATGATGCTATTCGTGTTAATGCAGTACCTACTGATGGTTTTTTAGTAGCAAAAGAATTAGCTGAAGTTGTAAAAAATGGAGGTTATGACGTAGTACTAGCAGGAAAAGAATCTGCTGATTATAATGGGCAAATGGTTCCTGGAATGTTAGCTTCTTTACTTGAATATAATTTTGTAAACGGATGTGTTGGAGTTGAAATAGAAGGTACAAATGCTTCTTTAGAAAGAGAAATTGACGGAGGAGAAGAAAAAGTTACTTCATCTTTACCTATAGTAGTTGCTGGGCAAAAAGGAATCGTAGAAGAAAAAGATTTACGTATTCCTAATATGCGTGGTATTATGATGGCTAGAAAAAAGCCTTTAAATGTTATTGAGCCAACTGGAGTTAGCAATTCTACCAGTACTCAAACATTTGAGAAGCCAGCACCAAAAGGCGACGTAAAGTTAGTAGACAATGTTGATGATTTAATCAACTTATTACATAACGAAGCAAAAGCAATTTAAATTTAAAATCACTTTTTTAGTAAATGATCAAATCATTTTTACTAAAATTCTAAAAATATATTAATATGTCTGTATTAGTTTTTGCCGATTCATCGGAAGGAAAATTCAAAAAAACAGCTTATGAAGTTGTTTCATATGGAAAAAAGGTAGCAGAACAATTAGGTACTAATGTTATTGCTTTAACTATAAATGGTGGAGATGCTTCTGAGTTATATGCTTATGGAGCAGAGAAAGTAATCGAAGTAAAAAATGACTTATCTTCTTTTAACGCTAAAGCTTATGCCTCAATTATAAATCAAGTTGCAAAAAATCAAAGTTCAAATACTGTTATTATCGATTCTAGTATTGATGGATTAACAGTTGCTCCTTTAGTTGCTGTTAGTTTAGAAGCTGGTTATGCTTCTAATGTAGTTGAATTACCAAACAGCACAAGTCCTTTTGTAGTAAAACGTAAAGCTTTTTCTAATAAAGGTTTTAACAATACTGAAATCATTAGTGAAAACAAAGTAATAGGAGTTGCTAAAAATTCTTACGGAGCTCACGAAAATGCGGTTAGTGGATCTACAGAAAGTTTTGATGCTACGATACCAGATTTAGGAGTTAACTCTGTGTCTATTGACAAAGCTACTGGAAAAGTTACAATTTCAGATGCTGATGTTGTTGTTTCTGCAGGACGTGGTTTAAAAGGACCTGAGAACTGGGGAATGGTAGAAGAATTAGCAGATATCTTAGGAGCTGCTACTGCATGTTCTAAACCTGTTTCAGATTTAGGATGGAGACCTCATAGTGAACACGTAGGACAAACTGGTAAACCTGTTGCTTCAAATTTATACATTGCTATTGGTATTTCTGGTGCAATTCAACATTTAGCAGGTGTAAATGCTTCTAAAGTAAAAGTTGTAATCAATAATGACCCTGAAGCTCCTTTCTTTAAAGCTGCTGATTATGGAATTGTTGGTGATGCTTTTGAGGTAATTCCTCAACTTATAGAGAAACTAAAAGCCTTTAAACAAGCTTAATAAAGTTAAATATATACAAAACCTCGAAAACCTTTATTTTCGAGGTTTTTATTTTTTACTTAGAAACACTTTTTGTACTCATATTTTTTATTAAATTGTGACACCTTAAAGGCAGTCTATGAAAGACAGCTTTTTTTGTATGAAGACAGATACATGAGCTTAGTAAGATTAACCATCAAAGGAATTTCATATAGTCAGACTCAAAGCGGAGCTTATGCTCTTGTGTTGAGCGAAATGGAAGGAACAAGAACATTACCAATTATTATAGGTGCTTTTGAAGCACAATCTATTGCAATTGCTTTAGAGAAAGAAATTAGACCTCCTAGACCTCTAACTCATGATTTATTTAAATCATTTGCTGAAAGGTTTCAAATAGAAGTGAAACAAGTTATTATTCATAAACTTGTTGATGGTGTCTTTTTCTCTAGCTTAATATGCGAAAGAGACGGCATTGAAGAATCTATAGATACAAGAACATCTGACGCAATAGCTTTAGCTGTTCGCTTTCAAGCTCCTATCTTCACTTTTAAAAACATTTTAGATAAAGCTGGTATTTATTTAAAATCGGATGAAGAAATAGATATTCAACAAGAATCTGATGTTAATGACATAGAACTTATTACAGATGATGAACTCATTTTAGAAAGTGATAATTCTCAACTTTCTTTAAATGAATTAGAAGAACAACTTAATAAAGCTGTAGGTAATGAAGATTATGAACTAGCAGCTAAAATTAGAGACGAAATAAGTAAACGTTTATAAACAACCCTTCCCTTATTGGCATGAAAAAATTCATTTCATTTATCCTTATTTGTTTTTCAATAACTCTATTTGGTCAAAAAATAGAGAAAAATTGGAATTTTTCTTCTATACAAAATACAAAAGGAGAAAAATTAATAGACATTAATAAAGGAGATTATTTTAAACTTAGCAATGGTGTCTTTTCTTACTTCTTAGAAGGCAAAGACAGCTTAAAAGCCTCAGGTAATTATATTCACCAGAATAATTTATTAATATTTAATTATACAGAACCAAAAGATACTGTTAGATATTATAATGTTGTGGAACTGAAAGATGAAAAACTTTCTTTATCAGAAGGTAATATTAATTATAGTTTTTCATCTAGTAAAAAAACAGTAATAGCTAGAGAAACTCCCAAAGCTGCAATAGAACAAACTAAATTAATCGAAAGTCAAGGATTTTCATTAAATAGTTTCGGTAGAGGTGTTTTAGGAATGATTGCATTATTAGTAATTGCTTTTCTATTTAGTTCTAATAAAAAAGCAATAGATTGGAAAACTGTAGGTTTAGGTTTAGCTTTTCAACTTTTAATTGCTTTTGGAGTATTAAAAGTTCCTTTTATTCAAAAGATATTTGAAGGTATTGGAAATCTATTTGTTAATGTTTTAGATTTTACAAGAGCTGGAAGTAAATTCCTTTTTGAAGGTTTAGTTGTGGATATGGATACTTTTGGTTTTATTTTTGCTTTTCAAGTACTACCTACGATTATATTTTTCTCTGCATTAACTTCATTATTATTCTATTTAGGAGTTATTCAAAAAGTTGTAAAAGCTTTAGCTTGGACACTTTCTAAAATTTTAAAAATTTCTGGGGCAGAAAGCTTGTCTGTTGCGGGTAATATATTTCTAGGTCAAACAGAGGCTCCTTTATTAATAAAAGCCTACTTAGAGAAAATGACCAAATCAGAAATATTACTAGTTATGATTGGTGGTATGGCTACTGTAGCTGGTGCAGTTTTAGCTGCATATATTGGTTTCTTAGGAGGTGACGATCCTGTTTTACGATTACAATTTGCAAAACACTTACTTGCTGCTTCTGTAATGGCAGCTCCTGGTGCTATTATTATTTCAAAAATATTATACCCTCAAACTGAAGAAATTAACACTGACGTGAAGGTTTCTTCTGAAAAAATTGGTTCAAACATTTTAGATGCAATTGCTAATGGAACTACTGAAGGGTTACAATTAGCAATGAATGTAGGTGCTATGTTACTAGTTTTTGTAGCTTTCATAGCTATGATTAATGGTATTTTAGGATGGGTTGGTGACATTACTTCCCTAAATGAATGGATGGCCACAAATACACCTTATGAAAAATTCTCTTTAGAGTCTGTGTTAGGATATATGTTTGCGCCTTTAATGTGGTTAATAGGTGTTGCTAGTGAAGACATCGCCTTAATGGGGCAATTATTAGGTATTAAATTAGCAGCTAGTGAATTTGTGGGTTATATACAATTAGCAGAATTAAAAAACATTGCTAATGCAACACACTTAACTTATAATAAATCTATTATAATGGCTACTTATATGCTTTGTGGTTTTGCTAATTTTGCATCTATTGGTATACAAATTGGTGGTATTGGTTCTTTGGCTCCTGGACAAAGAAAAACACTATCTAGTTTTGGTATGAAAGCATTAATAGGAGGTACAATTGCTTCATTAATGTCTGCTACAATTGCAGGAATGATTATAGGATAAATATAAAATTAACCTCAAAATAATCCCCCCATGGAATCAATAATTATAATTTTGATTGCATTAGCTATTATTGCTATATATGATGCTATTGGCTCTATATTATCAAGAAAATTAAACTTTGAATATGTATGGTTAACTTTTGGATCTTTTGTAATCTATGGGTTAATCGCATTATATTTAGAAAAATATGATGGACTTATAATTTCTATAATTGGTTCTTTTTTAATTGGAATGTTCGACTCAACTATTGGTCTTTTAATTGCAAAAAAACTAAACGCCAATATTCTCGAAAAAGATAAAGAAGCCATTAGCATTACTCCTAAACTAGTAATTTCAATGGGCTCTCTTGCCTCTATAATAGGTATTCTTTCAATCCTATTATTTTCTTAAAAGATTACCTTTCTTTAGAAAAACATAATTTTAAGTCTTTAAAAACGTTCTATTTTTAACACTTAAAAAAATCTAATGCTAAAGAAAAAAATATTTTTATTCTGTCTTTTTATCTTCATCTCAAAAATTTATTCGCAAACTAAAACAATACATGTTTTTGTAGCTCTTTGCGATAATCAATTTCAAGGAATTGTTCCTGTTCCAAAAAAGTTAGGCATTGGAAAAGATCCTCGCAACAATTTATATTGGGGTGCTGCTTATGGTTTAAAATCTTATTTTAAATACAAAACGAAAGACTGGCAGTTAGTCTCTAAGTTAGATACAAAAAATCCAAACATATTAGAAAGGATATTATTCAAACATAAAAAGAAAGATTTATTCTTATTAGCAGATGCTTATGATGGAGAACAAATAAAGAAATGTACTGAAAATTTTTTAAAAGCTGTTAATCATCAAAACACAGAAAACCTAGTATTTAAATCAAAAAAACTGAAATTTGGTGGAAGTTCAGACTTGGTTTCTTACATAGGTCATGATGGATTAATGGATTTCCAAGTTAATATTAACTATACTAAGAAGAGTTCTCTAAAAAAAGACGTCATTATCTTAGCTTGTTTTAGTCAAAATTTCTTTTCTAAAGAGTTAAAAAAGGCAAATACAAATCCAATTCTGCTTACTACCAATTTGATGGCTCCAGAAGCCTATACTTTAAAAGCCGCTATAGATGGTTGGTCTAACCATGAATCAAAAAAAGAAATTAAAGAAAAAGCTGCTCAAGCTTATCATAAATATCAAAAATGTGGTATCAGAGGTGCTAGAAAATTATTTACTTATGGGTATAAAACCAAACACTAATTCTTAATAACACTGTAATTTTCATCCAAAAATATGAAGTTTGTATTTTTAGAGTTGTTTTTTTGAATTATTTGCGTTTTTTACATATATTTACAACAACCTCTTAATCAAACAACTAATGAAAAATCTTTCAAACTTAGAAGGAGTCATAATTCTATCAAAAAAACAGCTAATTAAAATCAATGGAACTAATCGTTATTGTTCTAACGGATTGTGCTGCATAACTACCTCTAGTGGTCACGAACTCTGTGAAGCAGGTCATTGCTATGGTTACTATAGTTGTACTTGGCTTTAAGTTTAAAATACTTTTGAAAAAAAATTAAACTTCAATTACTTTATAAACCTTTATTTCCTATACATACTATAATTCATTATAAAATTTATAATGTGATTTTTCACATTTAACTTTAATTATCAACCTTATAAAAATTAAAATAAGATTATGAGTAAAATTTCAAACTTAAAAGGTGTTAAAATCCTATCTAAAAAAGAACAAAATGAAATTAATGGATCTATGTTTAATAGACCATATTGTAAAGGTAACAATCAATGCTGTATAGATACTCCTAATGGACTTTCTATTTGCGATTATGGATATTGCTTTAGTAATGGTTACTGTGCTTGGGCATAACAAATTTATTTAATCAACCATAAATAGTTTTCAAACATGAAAAAAATATCAAACTTAAAAGGTTTCAAGGTTTTATCTAAAAAAGAACAAAACGAAATTAATGGTTCCAATAGCATAAGACCATTTTGTAGAGGTAGCAGATGTTACATTTCACTCCCTAACGGAGTAGATGCTTTTGTTGGTTTCTGTCGTTTTGGTAATTGTATTTACGCTTAAAAAATTAATCAACCTTAAATAAAATCAATCATGAAGAAAATATCAAACTTAAAAGGTATTAAAATTTTATCTAAAAAAGAGCAAAATGAAATTAACGGGTCAATGTTTAGTAGACCTTATTGTAAAGGCAATAACCAATGTTGTGTAGATACTCCTAGTGGGTTTACATTCTGTGATTATGGTTATTGTGTTAGAGGTGGTTGCATTTGGGCTTAGGTTACAAATAGTTAATAACTTCATAAAAACAAATTATAAAGCATCAACATTTTTTGTTGATGCTTTTTTATTTTTACAGTCTAAAATAAATGAGGATAACATGAAGCAGTATTTAGATTTAGTAACACATGTTCTAGAAAATGGAAATGAAAAAGGAGATAGAACTGGTACAGGTACTAGAAGTGTTTTTGGTCATCAAATGCGTTTTGATTTAAGTGAAGGGTTTCCAATGGTTACTACTAAAAAATTGCATTTAAAATCTATAATTCATGAGTTACTTTGGTTCATAAAAGGAGATACAAACATTAAATATTTACAAGAAAATGGTGTTCGTATTTGGAATGATTGGGCAGATGAAAATGGTGACTTAGGACCTGTATATGGTCATCAATGGAGGAACTGGAATAGTGATGAAATTGATCAACTAAAAGATGTTATTGAAACTCTAAAAAAGAATCCTAACAGTCGAAGAATGATCGTTTCTGCATGGAATCCTAGTGTTTTACCAGATACCTCTATTTCTTTTTCAGAGAATGTAGCGAATGGTAAAGCGGCTTTACCTCCATGTCACGCTTTTTTCCAATTTTATGTAGCAGACGGGAAATTATCTTGTCAATTATACCAACGTAGTGCTGATATTTTTTTAGGAGTTCCTTTTAATATTGCAAGTTATGCTTTATTAACGATGATGATTGCACAAGTTTGCGGTTATGAAGCTGGGGAGTTTATTCACACATTTGGAGATGCTCATATTTATAACAATCACTTAGATCAATTAAAATTACAATTATCCAGAGAAACAAGGAGTTTACCAAAAATGAAAATGAATACTTCTATAAAAAATATTGAAGATTTTACTTTTGAAGATTTTGAATTAATAGATTATAATCCGCATCCACATATTAAAGGAACTGTTGCCATCTAGTTTTTTAACGTTCTTTTATCTCTTTTTTACTTTTAAAGTTCTAAAATCTGATTAAATTAGTATCCAAAATCACTAAATAAAAAAAATGATTTCAGAAATTGATACTATAAAAGAGGACATATATGATATTGTAGCAGAGATTGATGATGAAAATGTTTTAATCGCTGTAAAAACTATTATAGAAAATATTCGTTCTAATGCCCTGAATGAAGTTACAACAGATAAAAGAGATTTAACTGGCTACATAAAAGAATGGGTGAAAAACATGTAATTTTCACTAACAATTTATTTTTATGATTACAATTATTGCTGCTATTGGGCAGAACAATGAACTAGGAAAAAACAATGATTTAATTTGGCATTTACCAGCTGATTTAAAACGTTTTAAAAAAGTGACCACTGGACACCATATTTTAATGGGTCGAAATACTTTTGAAAGTATTGGAAAGCCACTTCCTAACAGAACAACAATTATCATTACTAGAAATGACAATTATTTTAAAGATGGTTGTTTAATTGCTAGTAGCATAGAAAATGCTTTAGAATTAGCAAATAATGAAGATGCTATATTTATTATAGGGGGAGCTCAAATTTACAAACAAACCATGTCTTTAAATTTAGCTGACAGACTAGATATTACTATTGTACACGCCTCATTTGATGCTGATGTATTTTTTCCTGAAATAGATCCTAATCTATGGATTGAAGTTTCTAGAGAGAATTTTAAAGCGGATGAAAAAAATAAATTTGATTATAGTTTCGTTTCTTATGAAAGAAAGAAATGATTTTTTTAGATATACATTTTCTTAATACAACACAAAAAAAAGCATTAAGAATTCTTTGGAATAATGAATATCCTGAAATAATTAAACACGATACTCTTAAAGATTTTGAAGGGTATATCAATTCTTTAAAAAATGTAAATCATACAATTGTAACTAAAAACAATCTAATTATTGGTTGGTATGCAGATTTTATTCGAAATGATGAGCGCTGGTTTTTAATGATTTTAGACACTAAATTTCAGGGTAAAGGTATAGGTAGAGAAGTTTTAGAAAAAGCTAAAAAAAAATACTCTCTTTTAAATGGGTGGGTAGTAATTTCAAACACTTATTTAAAAACTAATAATCAACCCTATCAATCTCCAATAAAATTTTATAAAAAATTAGGCTTTACTATTATTGAAAACATCACTCTGAATTCAACTAGTATTAAAGCTATAAAAATTCAATTTACTCGTTAATTATGTCTATTCAACTTAATTCAGTTACCAAAATATACGGAAATCAGAAAGCAATAAACACCATTTCTTTTTCAGCAAAAAAAGGCGAAATTGTTGGTTTTTTAGGTCCAAATGGTGCTGGAAAATCTACTACAATGAAAATTTTAACTGGTTTTATCAAACCTAATGAAGGTACAGTTTTAGTAGATGATATTAACGTAGTTAATAATCCTATTGATGCACAAAAAAGAATAGGCTATTTACCTGAACATAACCCATTATACACAGACATGTATGTAAAAGAATATCTTCAATTTCATGCTGATATTCATAATATAAAAACAATTAACATTAACGATGTTATTTCTAAAGTTGGGTTAGGTAAAGAGGCTCATAAAAAAATAAACCAACTTTCTAAAGGTTACAGGCAACGAGTTGGACTAGCTGCAGCTATTTTACACGATCCAAGTATTTTAATTCTAGATGAACCCACTACTGGTTTAGATCCTAATCAATTAGTTGAAATCAGAAATTTAATCAAAGATTTAGGTAAAAACAAAACAGTTCTTTTTTCTACACACATTATGCAAGAAGTAGAAGCTGTATGCAACCGAGTTATTATTATTAACAATGGCGAGATTGTCATTGACAAACAATTAAATGAATTAAAAGAAAACAACGAACAAATTATTACTATTGCTTTTGATTACAAAATAGAAGAACAGTTTTTACAACGATTACCTAATGTAACTAACATTAAAAACAATTTTGACAACTCTTGGACGCTTACTTTTACTTCTGAAGAAGATATGCGTCCTAAATTATTTGATTTTGCTCAAGAACATGAATTAAAAATTCTTGAATTAAATTCTGAAAACAAAAACTTAGAAAGCTTATTTAGAGAACTAACCTCAAGTAAATAATTTTTTACCTTACTATTTGTTTTATTAGATAACTATAAGCCTCTAGAAGAGAAGAAAAAACCATGACGCTTCCTGCCTTTCTCATTTCATCTTCAGAGTTTTTAGCTAAAATACCTATAGGAATCATTCCTGCTAATTTTGCAGCCGTTGTCCCCGTTAAACTATCTTCAAAAACCCATATACTTTCAAATTCCTTTTCTGTAAAACTTAATGCTTTAGCCAATGTTATATATGCTTCTGGAGCTGGTTTTGGTTTTATATAATCTTCTAATCCAAAAACTGTTGTGAAATTTAATTTTAAACGCTCAATACTATTTTTTAAAAATAATTTTGTTGCATTACTTGCCACTCCATACGGTATCTTTTTATTTATTAAAAAACTAGTAATCTCTGTAACTCCTGGTAATAATTGAGGCGTTTTAAAATACAGATCTAAATGTTTATCTTTTAATAAAAATAACTCTTCAGAACGATTACTCTCCCCTATTACACTGCAAAAATATTTTGCTATTTTTTTAGGTGACTCCCCTACATGACTCTTAGGGTAAGGAGCTATTTCTTTATTAAATAATTCTTTAAAAGCAGAAGACCATGCCGAGTAATGACTTTCAAAACTATCTACTACTACACCATCAAAATCAAATAAAATTCCTTTAGGTAACATTTATTAGTTCTTTATTTCGTTAAATAATTCAGTTAAATACGGATTCAAAAATTTATTCTTTGCATCTAACTCACTTCTTAAAAGTTTAAAAGCTTCCCATTTCTCATAAACTTTCGTTAATTGATTATCTTTAGCTGTAAACCGTTTTCCCCAATGTGGTCTTCCTCCATATTTTAAAAATATACTTTCAATACTTTTAAAAGCTTCGTATGTATCTGCAGTAGCAGCATTTCTAGAAACACACCCCATTGTAACTATATTTTTTTTATAAGCATAACTTAACCATGAATTATCTTTATATACAAAACGAATATCCATAGGAATATGAATAAAAGATTTATTACTCCATTTATTAATCTCTTTTTTTAATTCCTCAAACACTATTGGGAATTGATCCAAACCAATAGTCCATTCTGCTAATTCTAAGGTAGATCCTCTTGATTTAGTAACTGTTGCTTGATACAAAGAACCTTTATGTTCTTTTCTAGAATTAAAAAAACCTCTATACAAAAGTTTATTAGCTATAGCAGTAATCCAAGGGAAAACATGTGTGTATTTATATAATATTTTAGAAGTCTTTCTTCTATGTTTTAAATATTTAGGACCTAAATTTTCTTTGATTTTTGTATCAGGGTCAATTTTATCACCCGTAATTACATACCCTTTATCTGTATGAGGCAACCATAACACTCTAAGAAAATCGTGTCTTTGTAAACGTTCTTTAATTTTAGGAAGCCATTCTTTATCACTTTCTGGCCCTTCTTTTACATGTAATGTATAAATAGGCTCGCACTTAAAAGTTATGGTAGACATTACCCCTAAAACACCCAAAGAAACCCTAACAGCATCCATCAATTTATCTCTCTCATTAACCTCTTTAATAGAACCATCTGCTAAAATTAAACTACATGCTATCATGTATTCACTTAACAAATTTCCGCTTGTACCATGAGTTCCAGTAGCCAAAGCTCCTCCAATTGTTATTGTATTAATATCTGGTAAACAAGGAATACACCAACCTTTAGATTCTATTGCTTCTAATAAATCACCTAAAACAACACCTGACTGAACTGTTATTGTACGCTCAGAATCATCATAAGATAAAATCTTATTGTAAGTTGTAATATCAATTAGTGTATCTGTTCCTGCTGCAATATCTGCGGAAGATTGTTTAGCTCCAAAAAAACGTACCTTATCTGTATTTGCAATAACCTCTTGCAGTTCTTGTTCTGTTTTTATACTATAAAGAGATTTGTAATTATAGGAAATATTTTTATTCCAACTTACCCAAACACCACTTTTGCTTTGTTTCATTTTATTTTAAAAATATTAAACAAAAGTATTCGTTTTTAATATAAAAAACTATGATTAGTTTAAAATTATATATATTATTTTCTTCCTTATTTTTAAAGGATATATAGAACCAAAAAGCAAGATAAAGATCTTTATCTTGCTTTTTAATATAATTTAACTACTTTTTACTCTAATGTAAACTCATACCTCATAAATCCAATATTCGTTTTAAATTCAAGAATATAATTAGTTCCACTAGTTAAGTTAGAAGAATCTGGTATCTCAATAAACTCTGGCAAAGAGTAATTTCCTGAATATAAAAAAGGACTATGTGTGTAGTTTTGATTGTATAAATATATGAAAACACCTGCTCCACTATCAACAACCCTTACATTCTCTGCAATTGCTCTATCCTTTTTTTCTATATAAATCCTTCTATTTTCTTGTTTCAAGTCATAATAGTCAGTGAACGAAGCTGCCTCAGTACCATCTGGTAAAACTGCTACATCAAAAACAACTTCATAACTATTGACGTCTTTAGTCGTTGAGAAAAAATGTACTGGTGCAATTGCTTGAATTTGTCCTTGAAACTGAACATCTTTATCAAAAATAGCTACATAATAATCAATTTCACTTTCACGTAAATCTTTAAAACAAACTTCACCGAACTCATCTGTTAGTCTATTCTCATAACCGAAAGATAAATTATTAGGAGAGGTAAGTACAGTTAAAGTAATAAATCTACTTTTAAATGGATTCCCATTTTTATCTACTATTTTCAAACAAAAACTATAAGGATCTTCAATATCATCGTCTGTATATTTAACATCAAAAATTATTTCATATTTCTGATTACTTGTAACATTTAATATTTTTTCTGAATCTTTAAATTTAAAAATGTAATCTCCCTTTCCAGCATTTCTAAAACAAGCCTCTCCATTATTATCTGAATAAACAGATCTTGTTAAACCATTTATATCTAAAAACACTTTTGTGTTTTGCATAAGTCTACCATCAACATCTTTTAACACTACACAAAAATCAATAGCATCTAATAATTTATAATCTAAATTGTATGTTGAAAAATGAGAAGCTTCAAATTCATATTTATTTTCTTTTTTTATTGCTTTTCCTTCTTCCATCCAAATTCCATACTTTTCACTTAAATGCCAAAAAGGAATTTCATTCTCACCTGAATCACTTGCAGGCATAGTAACTTTTACTGTCTTATTATTTGCTATTCTTAACACCTTACCTTCAGAATCCTGAATATGTACTGTTAACATACCTTCAGATTTAAGTCCAACTTCTTGATTATCGCTTGTTACACCTGTTAAATTACCCGGAGATATAGTTAAAAAATCTGTATCCTTTGGATTATAATACACTATTTTCACAGACGCTTCTCCTTTGTAAGTTTCACCATCTTCATAAATTAAGGATTCTGAAGGAAATAAAAGCTCTACATTATTTTTTTCAATTACACCTCCGACTTCTGCGTTTAATAAAACTGAGTTTTGCTCTTCAATTAAAATAATATCAGTAATTAATTCTCCGTTTGTTGATGGAGTTACAGTTTTTAAGATTTTTTCAAAACCTTCTTTAAATACTTCTACAACAATGTAATTACTATTAACAGAAACATCTTCAAAACTTACTTCTCCTAATTCATCTGTATTATTTTCACTTCCATTTATTAACACTTTTGTGTTTTCCAATGGTTGATTTTGTTTATCAGTTACTTTAAAACGAAGAGTTGTTGTTATTTTAGAAAAATTTATAACATTAGAAATTTTGCTATCTTGTTCTTCTATAATTTTTGAGTAATTGCTTTTTTCTTGTTCGATTACTTTTTCAATTTCTTTATCATTATCGTCATTACAAGAGTAAAGAAAAATCAAAGAGAGGATTGTTAATAGAATTTTTTGTTTCATTTTTTCAATTATTTTGGGATTATTTAATCTGGCAATAATACATCATATAACACAAATAAAATTGACTTTTCCCATCAAATTTTGAAGCAATTTTATCTCTTAACAATATGCTTTTTTAATTACAAACAAGAACCAATTATAGATCATGAGCTTCTATGGTATAAAATTAAGATTCAGAATATTCCTTTATTAAAAAATCACTTTCAATGGAAAAACTTAGATTGCTATTCAATTCTTCTTTAAATATCCTTTTTTAATTCAATCAATATTTCATTCCTAAAATAGGTTTTAAAGCTCATTAATTTGTATTCTTTTTATTATATTGCCAGAGCAATATTAATGTAAACTGAAAAACAAAAAAAAGAATAAATGAAGTTTATTATTAAATTAAAAATATTATGTTAAAAAAAAGTTTAAATTCCATTAAAAAAGAAAATAAAAATATTATTTCAAAAGAATCATTGAATACAATTTATGGAGGTAATTCTAATGATAAGAAGAAATTTATTTTAATTTATCATCCTAATGGTTCACCTTCAAAAGAATAAAAAACATAAAAAAATAGGCTGTCTGAAAAGTAATTTTCAGGCAGTTTTATTTTAACTCTATTTTAGGATATAAATTATTAACCAATAAAAGTTGGTTGTTAATTAGAGTTATACCTCTAATTGATGTGTATATTTCTTCAAATTATGTGCTAAAGCTATCAGTCCAGTTTCAATAGTAACTTTTTCAATTCCTCTGAGCATAAATCTTTTAAAGTTCATATTTTGTTTTATATTTCCAAAGACAGCTTCTACATCCCAACATCGTTGTTTTCGTTTTTTAGAGAACGTTCTTATGTTTCTCATCTGTTGTCCCATTGGACAATAGTAGCAGTCTTGTTCTTTGTTGTAAAATAAATTATCGGAAGCGAAAGGGTTTTCAGGAGCTTTTTTACTTTTCTGCTCCTTATCAAAATAATTGTATTTCACATAAGCTGTAATGTTTTTTGATTGTATTCTTTGAAAATAACAGGACTTTTCATACTATTAAGTTACGAAAATCCCAAATTTTATGCAAAAAAGAAGCTGCCTTTTCAGACAGCCTCTTTTCATTTCACTTCTAATGTAATAATCTCTAATATAGATCAACAGTTAAATACATACTTTTTTATTTGCATTTTAATCTAAATATTTCTAATCGAGCGAAGTTTAAATTTAATTTATAATCTAAAGACTCTCAACTCCACTGAAACCGACAACCAAACACACCTTAAAAACTATAAATCAACACACTAATACACACTCATCTATTAGCCTTTAAATATATTTTTATCAAAATTACTTCCAAATTCTACTTCTTTCGTGGATAAGAAACCTTCGTTTATTCCATTTTTTCAATTTCCTCTTCTTTTCTAATGTAACTTCATAACAGAAATAAAAAGCTAGCACAAATTATTTCTTCTTGTTAAAAAAATAAAATAATAGCAACCCCAACTGTGTTTTCAGTAATAACAAACCTCCTATTAACATTTTATTTAACAATTAACCAAACTTCGTGGAGCAGTAACCACTATAAAAAACGAAGCGGAATCCGAAAAGCTTTATGAGTAGGAAAACTAAACACTATAAAAATGAGTACTTTAACACAAGAACAAGTAATACCACAAATAAACGAAGCTAATAACTCTACAGATAATGATAGACCATGGGGTCAATTTGGATGTATAGGTACTGCCTATGGTAAAGTTATAGCAAACTTTCATCCTAGTAGCGATAAAAATAAATATTATACTGTAGTTGTTCCTTCTAATCTAGAAAAATTTGTTTTAATAGCTTTAGAAAATAAATTAACTGTTTTAGCTTCTTTCGATGGAGGCATTAAACCATACGCTAATATTTCTGATTTAATTATCTATAATTAATCTTTTATTATAGATAATAATCTCAGTTTTAAATTTAAAACTGAGATTATTTTATTTCTATCGAAGTAAACTGAAAAGTATTTCCATCAAACAATCCTTTATCAGATAATTTTAACGACGGAATAACTAATAAAGCCATAAAAGATAGTGTCATGTATGGTGCACGTAATTTACTCCCCATTTCCTTAGCCATTATATCTAACTTAGTATACGCTTTTCCAATTTCTTTTGCGGGTTTATCACTCATGATTCCTGCAACAGGCAATGAAACAATTTTTTCATTGGTATCTGACACTGCACAAACTCCTCCTCTATTTTCTATTAATAAATTCACCGCTTTACAAATGGCTTCATCTGAAACTCCGACTGCTATAATATTATGAGAATCATGCCCTACAGAACTTGCTATAGCTCCTTCTTTTAATCCGAAATTTTTAATAAATGCGATAGATGGTTCTGCATTTTTATAACGATTTACTACCGTCATTTTTAATACATCATTTTCTATATTTGAAATTAAGTTTCCTTCTTTTATTAAAGAATCTGCTTCTATTTCATTTGTTACCAACTCGCCATCTAATGCTTCTATAACTCTTATTTTTTCTGAAGTCGCATGAAATTCAAAATCTGAGACCTTCTTTTTATCTGTATTAAAATTGTTTAACACTTCAAAATCTACAGATTCAACAAAAGAAATTCCTTTCTCGGCAACTATTTCACCATTTATATAGGTTTGTAATACTTTAAATTTCTCTAAATCTTCTACAACAATAAAATCTGCATCGTCTCCTTCATTTAATAGCCCTACATCTAAGTTATAATGCTTTACTGGGTTTATACAAGCTGCCTGTAGCACTTTAAAAACATCAATACCTTTTGCTACTGCACGTTCACATAACTGATTTAAATGACCTAATAATAAATCATCTGGATGCTTATCATCTGAACAAAACATCATCTCTTCATAATACTCAGGAAGTAAACCTATCAAAGCTTCGAAATTCTTGGCAGCACTTCCCTCCCTAACGATCACCTTCATCCCTTTTTGAAGTTTTTCTAAAGCTTCTTCGTAGGTAAAACATTCATGATCTGTAGAAATTCCTGCTGAAATATATTTAGTTATAGCATCTCCTCGCAATCCAGGAGCATGACCATCTATAGGTTTGTTATTGTTCTTTGCGTGTTGAATCTTTTTTAATACCTCCTCATCATCAAATAAAACTCCAGGGTAATTCATCATTTCTGCTAAATACTTAATATCTGGATTCTCCATCATTAATTTAATATCTTCAGAATCAATAATAGCACCTGCACTTTCAAATGAAGTTGCTGGAACACAAGAAGGAGCTCCAAAATTGAATTTTAATGGTACTTTTTTTCCATTTTCAATCATAAATTCCACTCCTTTTACTCCTAATACATTTGCTATTTCATGCGGATCTGAAACTGTAGCAACTGTACCATGAGTTACTGCTATTTTTGCAAATTCTGAAGGCACTAACATAGAACTTTCAATATGAATGTGTGCATCTACAAATCCTGGAAGGATATAATGTTCTACAGAATGATCTACTTCTTTAATTTCTTTAATCTTACCATTTACAATCGTTACTTCTCCTTTAAATATTCTTTTCTGTTGAATATCAACGATGTTTCCTTGTACTATCATTCTCTAATATTTTCGGCTAAAATAACGACATTTTTTTGCATAAAAAAAGCATCCAAATTGGATGCTTTTTAATTTATTATTTTTTTACAATTGGTGGTCCACCAGCTAAAATTTCATCATTTGCGTATTCTTCAAACTTTTTAAAGTTAGCTCTAAATGAATCTGCTAATTTATGTGCTGTTTCATAATATCCTTTATCATTATCCCAAGCCTTTCTCTGACTTAGTAATTCTGTAGGAATTCCAGGACATTCTCTTGGTTGTGCTAAACCAAACACCGAATGTATATGGTAATTCTCGTGAGTAATTTCATCAGGTAACCCACCAGTTAAGGCAGCATTAATCATTGCACGAGTATATTTTAATTTCATTCTGTTTCCAACTCCGTAAGGACCTGCAAACCATCCTGTATTTACCAACCATACATTTACTCCTGTTTCTTTCATCTTTTTACTTAAGATTTCAGCATAACGTGTTGGGTGTAAAGGCATAAATGGCGCTCCAAAACAAGCAGAAAAACTTGGTAATGGTTCAGTAACTCCTGCTTCTGTACCTGCTACTTTTGCTGTATAACCAGAAATAAAGTGATACGCAGCCTGACCTGGAGTTAATTTAGAAATTGGAGGTAACACACCAAATGCATCAGCTGTTAAAAAGAATACATTTTTAGGATTTTCTCCTATAGATGGAGTTTTAATATTTTCTATATGATGAATAGGATAACTTACTCTAGTATTTTGTGTAACTGATGTATCATGGAAATCTACATTGCCATTGTCATCCATTACAATATTTTCTAGAATGGCTCCTTTTTTAATTGCTCCGTAAATTTCTGGTTCTTTTTCCTTAGAAAGGTCTATTACTTTTGCATAACAACCTCCTTCAAAATTAAAAACTTTATTTTCAGCAGTCCAACCATGCTCATCATCACCAATTAAACTTCTATTAGGATCTGTAGATAAAGTAGTTTTACCTGTACCTGATAATCCGAAGAATATAGCAGTATCACCCTCTTTTCCTACGTTAGCAGAACAGTGCATTGGTAATGTATTTTTATATACTGGTAAAATAAAGTTTAATGCAGAAAAAATTCCTTTCTTAATTTCACCTGTATACCCTGTACCACCAATTAAAGCAACTTTTTTTGTAAAATTTAAAATTGCAAAATTATGTTGACGAGTACCATCTATTTCGGCATCTGCCATAAAACCAGGTGCATTTATTACTGTCCATTCAGGAGTAAAATTACTTAACTCTTCTTCTGTAGGACGAAGAAACATATTATAAGCAAACATGTTACTCCAAGGATATTCGTTTACAACTCTAATATTTAGTTTGTAATCTTCATCTGCACATGCGTAACTATCTCTAACAAAAATTTCTTTACCAGAAAGATATGCTGTTACTTTATCATATAATGCATCAAATTTATTTGTATCGAAAGGGATATTAATATCTCCCCACCAAATCTCATCTTTAGTTACATCATCTTTAACTATGAATCTGTCTTTTGGTGATCTACCAGTAAATTCTCCTGTGTTTACCGTTAATGCTCCAAATCCAGTTTCTTTTCCTTGTTTTTTCTCAATAGTTAAATCGTGTAACTCTTCAGAAGTTAACTGATAACGAATTGTAGAACTCTTTATTCCTAATGATTCTAACGAAATCGTTTTCGCTTCAAGATTTGCCATCTCTTATTTTTTTTAGTTGTGTTTTATTTACGACAAAAATAAACCTTTTTGTTTAAACACATTATCATTACATATTTTTTATCAATATTTTATTTTTCTGCTTTTTTTTGATAAAATTCATACCCTAAAAACAACCAGCCTACAATAAATAAAAGCCCTCCTAATGGAGTTAAAAACCAAATTAACTTTGCAGGTATTTTAAATAATTGAATTAAATAAATTGATCCTGAAAAAAACAACACTCCCAGTAGGAACAAATATGTTATTTTCTTCTTAAAACTTGATGAAAAACCTTCATATAAATTAATTACAAACAACATAATTACATGATACATTTGATATCGTATTGCCGTTTCAAAACTTTGCATCGCATCTATTGTTAATTTATCTTTCAATGTATGCGCACCAAAAGCACCAAGTATAATTGTTAAAGCTCCTAATAATGAAACTAATGTTAAATTTTTATACATTTATATTATATTTGTTAAATATTAAACTTTAAAAAATCAACTTCTTTTTAGAAGTTCAAACAAAAATACAGCATAATTTTATGAGAAATATATTGATTATTGGAGCAGGTAGATCTAGTTCGTCACTAATTAAGTATTTACTAGATAAATCTTCATCAGAAAATTTACATATCACTATTGGTGATTTATCTCTTCAAAATGCTAAAGACAAAATAAAAAACCATGAAAATGCTTCTGCAATTGAATTAGATGTATTTAATGAACAACAACGTAGTGAGATTATTAAAAAGTCAGATATTGTAATTTCAATGTTACCTGCTCGTTTACATATTGAAGTGGCTAAGAATTGCCTTGAATTTAACAAGCACATGGTAACCGCTTCTTATATTTCTAAAGAAATGAAAGCTTTGGATAAAGAAGTGAAAGAAAAAGGGCTCGTTTTTATGAATGAAATAGGTTTAGATCCTGGTATTGATCATATGAGCGCCATGAAAGTTATTAATGAAATTCGTGACAATGGCAATGAAATGCTTTTATTTGAATCTTTTACTGGTGGTTTAGTTGCTCCTGAAAGCGATACAAATTTATGGAATTACAAGTTTACTTGGAATCCTAGAAATGTTGTTTTAGCAGGACAAGGTGGTGCTTCAAAATTTATTCAAGAAGGTACTTATAAATACATTCCGTATCATAAATTATTTAGAAGAACAGAATTTTTAACAATTAATGGAAGCGGTACTTTCGAAGGTTATGCAAATAGAGACTCTCTAAAATATCGAAGTATTTATGGTTTAGATGATATTCCTACAATGTATAGAGGTACCATACGTAAAATTGGTTTCTCTAGAGCTTGGAATGTTTTTGTTCAACTTGGAATGACCGATGACAGTTATACAGTAGAAGATTCAGAAAACATGAGTTATAGAGATTTTACGAATTCTTTTTTAGCGTATTCTCCTTCAGATTCTGTAGAATTAAAATTTAGATCGTATTTAAAAATAGATCAAGATGATATTATGTGGAGTAAATTTGTTGAGTTAGATATTTTTAATGCTAATAAAAAAGTAAATTTAAAAAACGCTACTCCTGCTCAAATTTTACAAAAAATATTGATGGATTCATGGACGCTTCAACCTGATGATAAAGATATGATTGTAATGCATCACATATTTGGATATAAAAGTAAAACTGGTAACCATCAAATTGAAAGTAGTATGGTTATTAAAGGGGAAGATCAAACCTATACAGCAATGGCGAAAACTGTTGGTTTACCTGTTGCTATGGCTACATTACGTATTTTAAATGGAGAAATAACTACTCCTGGGGTTCAATTACCTATTGAAAAAGAGGTGTATGAACCTATTTTAAAAGAATTGGAAGATTATGGCGTTACTTTCTTTGAAAAAGAAGTTCCTTATTTAGGATATAATCCAGAAAGTATAATGGGTTAAAATATTATTTATTACATGAAAAGATCTACTATTAATAATAGTAGATCTTTTATGATTATACTAATGAAATAATCAATGATGGTCAATTGTAGTTTTTAAGTATTCATTTCTAGTTTATAACCTACTCCATGAATATTCACAATCTTAATTGTAGGATCCGATTTTAACTTTTTACGAAGTTTAGATATATATGTATCTAAACTTCTTCCTACAATAACACCATTATCTTCCCACACTCTTTTTGTTAGCTCTTCTCTTTTTACTATTTCATTGGGTTTACCTGCAAAAATCACTAATAATTCACATTCTTTTCTTGAAAGATTTATTTCAAGAACTTTTTTTACTAATTTATTTTGATCTGGATAAAATTGAAACCCTCCAATAGCAAGAAATTGTTCTTCTACAATTTTAGAATTTACTTTTGATTTACTCCTAAAAAGAAATTCATATAACAGTAAGAAAACAATTAAAACACCTATAATTAAGAATACTATATCTAAAAAAGCAGTATTCTTTTCTGTAAATCTAACTTCTATTGTATAACAATTACCTGGCAATACTCTTCCTTTACAAGGCACAATACTACTTCCTATACTTTCTTTAATTTCATAACTATAACTCACCTCTTCGCCTTCACATTGAATAACTTCAACCCTATATTTTTTAGGTAATTCAGATTTTTTAAAACTCTTTTTTATAACAGAAACTAAACTATCAGGATTAATTGATAATTCTGATTGAAATGATAATTCATACTTTAACTCTCCTATTTTAATAATAGGTAATATTAATGAAGTACTATCCTTATTTGTTAACAACAATTGGTTTCCTGCTTCTCTTAAAGATATTTTTACAACTTCAGAAAACTCTTCTTTATTTTTTATTGTATTAATATTTGAAACTAACCATAACAGGAATAACACTAGTAATACTACCAATAAATAAACTTTCTTTTTATCCATCATCTTTGCAAAGAACATATTATTTCAAGACTTTTTACACTCATTGACACTTATTTTACAATCTTTTCACACTTTCTTTTAATGTACAAGTTAATTTTATTTATTCAAAAAATTTTATTCCTAAAACATGAAAAAACGTATTCTATTCGTAGCAATTGTCATTAGTTATTTAATACCTACATACGCTCAAGAAACCTTAAAAATTAACATTGAAAAAAGTGAAATAAAATGGTTTGGTGAAATGACTTTTAAATTTTATAGTCATTATGGCACCATAAAATTTAGCAAAGGAGAATTTATTAAAACTAATAATAAAATTACTGGTGGTTCTTTTATCATAGACATGAATACTATTATTACCACCGATATGGACAACATTGAGGCAAACAATGGATTGACTAAACATTTAAAACACACAGATTTTTTTAATGTTTCTCAATTTCCTTCTTCTCAATTAACCATTACTAATGTCATTTATAATTCTTCTACAGATTTAAAAATAACGGCAAATCTTACGATTAAAGGAATTACAAAAGCAATTCATTTTAACGCTAAATTAAATTATGAAAAACTTGAAATGACTACAAAATTTAAAATTGACAGAACTCGTTGGGGAATTAATTATAACAATAATATAAAAAACAAAGCTATATCTGACGCTATAGGTTTTGAAGTAATTTTAGGCCTAAAATAAAGTATATTTTAAAGAAGGTTGTTTTAAAACAACCTTCTTTAAAATTGTAATTTATGATCTTATTTATTTAGACTCAGCATAATTTTCAACAACATAATCTCCCCAATCCACTATAGATTGTATAACAGGAATCAACGTTTTTCCAAAGTCCGTTAATGAATACTCTACTTTTAATGGTGGTTTAGTGGTATATACTCTTCTTTTTATTACTCCATCTTTTTGCAATTGTTGTAATTGTAAACTCAATGTTCTTTCAGTTACACTTCCCATTTTTTTTCTTAACTCATTATATCGTAATGTCTCCTCCATTAAATGATATAAAATAACTGTTTTCCATTTTCCGCCAATTATCCCCATAGTAACACTTGTACAACACGGATACTCTTTTCCTTTAACTTTATGCATTATTATACTATCCTTTTTGACCGTTATTGCAAAATTAATAAACTATAAATAATTTTGCAACTATAATAAATATAGTTTGTATATTATTTAAATTACAAATAATATACATTTTACAATAAAAAATAAAGATGAAAAAAACAATATTAATAACTGGAAGTACTGATGGAATAGGAAAACTTACTGCTATTAAACTAGCTAAAGAAGGACACATTATTTACTTACATGGAAGAAATTCAGAAAAACTATACCGTACAATAGATGAAATAAAAGAAGTTTCAAAAAACAATAAAGTAAGTGGTTTTGTTTCTGATTTTTCTGATTTAGATAGTGTTGCTTCAATGAGCAAAGAAGCTATTAATGAATTAGATCATTTAGATGTATTAATTAATAATGCCGGAATTTTTAAAAGTCCTATTCAACAAGATAAAATGGGAATAGATATAAGATTTACTGTAAACTATCTTGCTCCTTATCTTCTCACAAATCATTTAATTTCGTTACTACAAAAAGGAACAAAGCCTAAAGTAATTAACTTAAGTTCTGCAGCGCAATCTCCCATCAATATTCAAGCACTTAAAGGTCATCAATCAGGATTAACTGCTCAAGATGCTTATGCTCAAAGTAAATTAGCTTTAACAATGTGGACTTTCGATATTTCGAAAAAAATTGATCAAATAAATTTTATCGCTGTTAACCCTGGCTCTTTATTAAACACTAAAATGGCAAATGAAGCTTACGGACAGTTTTGGTCTTCAGCAGACAAAGGTGTTGCTATTTTATATGACTTAACTTCTTCTGAAAAATTTAAAGACAGCTCTGGGAAATATTTTGATAATGATAAAGGAGGTTTTAACAACGCACATCCAGATGCTTATGATACTAAAAAAATTGATCTTCTTATTACCACTACAAATACATTATTAAACGACTTATTATAACAAATGAATACCTATAATAAAGGTAACTTAGAAAAAGATGTCCCTTTATAATACCCCAGTTTTGGTAATACAGATCTGCTATATATTCTATGAGTATACATGGTAAATATTTATTACCATAACTTTAAATTAAAAACATCTTTCTTTATCAAAATATTATAAAAGTTTTATGTCTTTTTTAAGGCTCAAAAAAAAACACCTCCACTAATTTCGTACTTAACAAGTAATTGTTTAAATATGAAAAAATACTATTTAATTTTCTGCTTATTATTCTTAAATAAATTTATTTTCTCTCAAAAGGATATATTCACTGAATTAATGAATTACATTCCTAAAAATATTAAATTAGATAGCACTTACATTACTGTTGGTAAAAAACGCATCAAAAACTTAAATTACTTATATAAGTTATATATTTTCACAAGCATCCGAAAGTTTGAATACCATAAAAGCTTGAGAATCCCGTATTTTAGTTTTGCGAACAAAAAATACAATTTATGGGACTCTTCAAGCGCACTAAAAATACAAACAAGCCACTAATCCGCCAAATCATAG
>CAKZVD010000053.1 GCA_937922085.1 uncultured Tenacibaculum sp.
GCATGAAAAAAGAGGAAGAAGTTTGCAAACATGAGCATACAGAAGCAAGGTTTGTGAGAGTTCTTTTTTTAATTGAAGAATTTGAAATCGTTTGTAAAAACTGCGGTAAAACTATCAGAAATGAGCATCGATAAAAAAATAACTGTAAAAGCAAAATATTATACAATTGATTGCATTTGTAAACTCTACGATTTTTTAAAGCACGAACACTCAAGATATCCTGTAAAACCTTCAAATTACAAAGCTAATAAAGCACTTTATAATTTACTCGATAAAATAATTATAAAGCTAAAAAAAGCCCTTTTAACTAAAGGTGAAAAAGACAATTTAGAGTTTAAGCTAGAGTATTACCAGGCGTATCATTTAAAGTTGTTTTTATTCGAAAATCGCAAAGAATATCAAGGTATTAATGAAAGAACAATACTCTACAATTTATCGCAAAAAATAGACAGTAAATTATAAAATTATGAACACAGAAATTCAAGAAAATTTAAAGTATTTCTTAACTGAAGAAGTAAAAAATAACAAAAGAGTCTACAAAATCGTAGACGGAACACAACCAATAACAGAAGCACATGTTTTTTTTACTGGAGAAGTTGAAAACTTAGGACATACAAGCCAAGATTACCTAAAAATGGCTGAAACTATGCAAGAATCTTATTGCGATTGGTATGCTAAAAACAAAAATACTGTAAGAGCTTTTTATTCTGAAGTAAATGACTTCGAAGAAATTAAGAAATAATTTTCATTAACCGTAGTGGCACACTTCAGGGTTCGAGTCTCTGAGCGGTACAAAGTATATAAAACTATATCAAAATATTAAAAACTAAAAAAGGGTTTTTATGATAAAAAAAATAGTATCTGGAGATCAGTTTTACTTCAGCGATTTACAAGAACTGCAACAGTTTATTAAAGAAAATAACCTTGTTGATTCTGATTTTAGTTTTGAAAGAAAAGAGCAATTAGTAATTACAAAATTATAAGTATGAATAAACAATTTGAATGCCCTAATTGTGGTGAAACCTTCGACAATTTAGAAGAATTTGACGAACATTTAATGGAAAATGAATGCTAATAATTAAAAAAAATAGAAATATGGCTAAAAATCAAAAATTAATAGATCTAGCACAAAAAATGCATGACACTATTGGAGCTAATTTATCAGCTGCTAAAATGTTTTATTCAGCTTCAGAAAATTATATGTTAGAAGCAACAAAAGAAGATCGAGACGCATTTAAAAGAGCAAATAGTTTAATAGATGAGTCGTGTGAATTATTAAGAGAAATTTACGAGGATCTAAATAATTTATAGGACAATGGGCAAGAAAAAAAAAGAAAAAAACAGTAAACAAGGTGCTTTCTGGGTTGTCCTTTCAACACTAATATTAGTAGCAAATTATTTAACCAAAGTAGATTTATCAATGCATTACATCGCAGCATTAATAATATCACAAATCTATCTATCTAAAACGTAGTTAAAAATGGAAGAAATAAAAAAAGACGGATGTCTAGCTATAGTTGTAATAGTGATTGTATGCTATACAATAATTCAAATAATAAGATTGATAATGTAGGTTTTTAAGTATGGAAGCAAAGTTAAAAGAAAAGCTATTAAAGCTTTACGAGTTAGTTAAAAGGGGTATTGACGGAGAAAAAGTGAATGCTGAATTAATGCTAAATAAGCTACTTAAAAAACATGGTCTTACGATTGATAATATTGACACAGAGGAGCTGAAGGACTTTTATTATAAATACACTACTAAAATTTCAGCAAAAATAATTAGACAAATAATTTACCGTGTAACTAATAGGTCTAGAATTTGGACTGTATCATCTTATAAAGAAATAGGAACTGAAGCTTCAGATTATGAACATATTCAAATACTGGAAGAAATAGATTTTCATTTAGAAAACTTCAACAAGGAAAAACAACAATTTTTAAATGATTTTACTCAGGCATATATCCAAAAACATAGATTATTTGGAGAGCCGACAGAAGAGCATTTAAAAAACACAAAACCATTAACACTTGAAGAAAAGCAAGCTATTTGGAGAATGTCAGCAATTAAAGAGACTTTAAGTAATAAAACGTATACAAAAAAACTAAATTAATAGTAGTAAAAATGGAATACGATAAAATATTAAGACAAGCAGCTGAATTAATTGTTAATCATCAATCAGGCTCATCATCATTGTTGCAAATAAAATTTACTCTTGGTTATAATAGAGCAGGGAAAATTATTGATCAATTAGAAGGCTTAAATATTGTTGGTGAATTTTTAGGAGCGAAACCAAGAGAAGTAAAAGTTAAAAACTTAAAAGAATTAAATGAGGTGTTAAAACCATTAAACCTGTAGTAAAACAAACATTATGAAAATAAAACGAATAGAAGTTGAAGTTCTTACAAGGCATATTTTAGAAATAAATACAAGTGATCCTCAATATTCATTATATGAAAACGAAGATGAGTTAGTCCTTGCATGTGCTAAAAGAAACTTTAATAAGCAAAGTTTTTTTCCTGCATTGACTACAGAGACTGTTAAGTCTTTGAGACAACAGTGTTTATCAAGTCAAATTATAAACAATCAGTAATTATGAAAATAGACGAAAACTCGATACTAGCACTAATTTTTTTAGCAAATTCAATTATTGGAATTTACATTTTGAATAAACATCTTAAAAAACAGTAGGATTATGAGTATAACAGAAAAAGACTTTGAATTAGATATTGACGGTAGTTATTCAGGAGTAGTTGATATTATCCAAGGAGATATTGATGCGGGTAGAGAGTTTATAGTAAAATGCATAAATGATTTCTACTCCTTAGAAAGCGAAATAGATACTTTAGAAATAACTCTAGAAGCATTAAAAACTAGGCAAAACTTAACACAGATCGCCATTAATAAAGCTTTAGATCATCTTAAAATATCAAAACCTGTTTATGTTGATAAAACAAAAGTTGGTCTTGTTTATGTTGTTGATAATAATTTAATAGCTAATAATAAAATACTGTAGTA
>CAKZVD010000054.1 GCA_937922085.1 uncultured Tenacibaculum sp.
CAAAAAATTTCAATAATTTTAGAATCAGAAATCATAAGCAGAATGTTTTTAATTAATTAAAAGTAAGCACTTTAAATTACTAAATATTCTGCTTTTTCTTTGGATTAATTCTGATCTCTTACATCGAACTCACGTTATTTAATACATTAAACAGAAAATATTAAAGAATTAAAACGAGGATGATTATTATCGATTCTTATTTCTAAAAACAAGCTTCATATCATTTTTTTATATCACAAAAAAACTATTCTAATTTTATTTATTTAACTCGCTATGACCATTTTGTTATATTCTTTTCTACTTACAAAATAACACTCTAAAGTTGTAAGTATCCCTTTTATAAATTATCCCTATTCTGTGACTTGATATCATAGAATAGGGATAATTATAGAGGCTAGTACGCTTCTATGTATTCTCAGAAGCGAATAACCTACATTATTTATAAAACCTTATAATAAAGAACCTCTAAGGATTATATATTAAGGTAATATAGTGTTATTTACATCTTGAAAGTTAAGACAATCAATCGCCTGTATTTTAGTATTAATTAACTGTGAATCTTTTACAGTAACATTAGGTATATTTTTAAAAAGCATATCAAGACCTTGTATTGATTTAAATGTACAATTATCAAAAACTATAGAAGAACTACTGTAGGGAGCTTCATTATTAACATTAAAAACCTGAACAGGATGCCTTGGATTAGTATAGTTTTCATTTATAAAGGTTAAATTTTCAGCAAAGGTATTAGCAATCGAAAGTCCATAAGAATTTGGATGCATACTAGTAGATATATTATTTTTAAAGGTATATCCTGATGCTTTTTTAACTTGTATACCATATAATAATATATCTAGGTTATTATCTTCCACAATACCATCATCTCCTCTAGCTTCAATACCAACATTAAATCCTTTTACTGTATTTCCTCTTACAACATTTCCTTTTGAAAGTTGAGTATCTACCCCATTTATTTCTACCACTAAATCTCCAGTAGTAATTGCGACTGATGTTTTTGCTTTTTCATTACCAATGAACGTATTGTTTATAAACTTTGAGCCTATAGAGAATGATGCGAAAAATCCAAAATCTGACGTATTACCTTCCATTGTCGTGTTATTTCCAGAATACTCAATAATACTTGCAACTTGATTGTTTTTAAACGTACAACCTTTAATTTGTGTATTTTCTACTATTTCGAAAGCATCTGATAAATCAGGAGCTCTACTTCTAAAAGGTTCTATATCTATCCCTACTTTTGGGTTTGTACCTAACCAACCATTAGAATCTTCTTTTTCTTTTATCTCTCCAGCATTAATTATAGTACAATTGGTTATAAAAAGGTCTTCTCCGTCAAGTACACTAATGTTATTTCGCCTAGAAGCATCAATGGTACACCCTATTAAACTTATATTTTTATTAAATTCATTTCCGGGCAAAAATCTAAAGCCAGCAGATGCATTAAAAGCAAATCCATCTCCTGTAGAATTTTTCATATTTACATTTTTTACAATAACATCTTTTGAACCCGCTACATTAATCAAAGTAGGCCATTCGTGAGTGCCTCTAGAAATCCCTACTTCGTCTATAATATCAGTATAATCATGTTCAAATCTATCTCCAATTAAATTACCTCCAGTAATATTTACCTCATCTTTAATATAAACACTTAATAATATTCCTCTAGGCCAATAAGAAGGTTGTACTCGTAAAAATGTGTTTTCTGTCATTTTTAAATGGAAATTAGAGGGGAGATGAATAGCTAGTTGATCATATCCTAAAGGATCTACCCATTGATCTCTTCCAATCTCAAAAAAGGCATCCATTTTATCTATAGAAAAGGTAGTTCCTTTCATTTTATTTACCAAATCTATAGATTTTTGAAGGTTTTCTTTATTATTTAATGCTATTTCAACAGACGTTTTTCCTTCAGTTATATCCCATTTTTCTGGAGTAAAGAAAAATTCTTTCTTACTCAACTCAACATCTCCGTCTATTTTTAGATCTATATTTAAAAGCTCGCCATCTATTTTCCCTTTATTAAAAACTAAATTACCATTAAATATTTTACCTCCTCCTTCATGTTTTAAAGTAACATTAGAAGGTAAGTTTATTATTTCTCCTTTTAAATCAAGTAAACAATTTATAATGATATTGTCATTAGGTTTTACATTTGTTAAAGTAAAAGTACAGTCTGATAAAACATTTTCATCTGTTGGTGTTTCACCAATTTTTAACTCGTCTTTATCACATGCAATAAACATTAAGATAGATAAGATTAAAAGTGCTTTCTTCATTTGTTCTATTTTTTTACAAAAATAGTTTTTAATTTTCTTTAAATTCTAATACTATTTTATACAATCCTTATAATATGGTATTAAATTTTTTCTTTTTAAACAGATATACATTATAAAACTTCAAATATTAATTTAACTATTACGAACTCTAGTAAACTTTAGATCTTCGTTACTTATCTAATAATATAAAACACCTTGTAATGGAAAATACTTTTGATGAAAAGGTAATAAAAGAATTTAAAAACATTCTTAATTTTAATAAAATTGAAATACCAAATTCATATTTTGAATACTTAATTTCAAACAGTTTCAAACCAACTCTAAATATTTTTGATGATGGATATGATTTTAAATTATATACTTTAAAAGAGCTTTGCACCGAAACTAATATTAGAGGAAAAAAAATGTTACAAGTAAAGGGATTTTCTAATTCATTAAAAGCTATCATTGAAATAATGGAAAATACAGAACATGAAAAGTTCCTTAATTGCATTGCTATTGGCTTTGAAGAAACTCTAATTTTATTTATAGATAAAAAAGATAATAATACTTTGTATATTTTTGATATAGATAGTTGTGATATTAATAAAGTTGAGAAATTAACTTTAGAAGACATTATAAAAAACAATAAGTAATGAAAGTTATAATATGAACCTTAAATCCAAAGAGTAGTGATTTTTAACTAAGCAACAATTTAACATTTACTGCTTCTCTACTCTTATTTAAACGTTAAATATAAATTCGTAGCGGTTTTTAATAAATATTACAATATGGCAAAGCAATTATCTGTTATAATTTTTAAAACATTCTTTTTTTCTTCTATCATAGGAGTTTTTGCGCTATATCAATTTTTATCAAACCAACCTGTTGATCATAATCGTATGCGTTGTGATATGTCTGGTATTGCTTTTGCACTTTACATAGCATATCAATTATATTTAGTTTTATTAAGTCTACTTGCTTTTTTAAACCAAAAAGAGAACGTTTTATTTAATTTTAAACACTCTTTTCTTTCTTTTTTTGGATTGCATATTATTAGCTTAATATATCTACTTATAATAACTCCTTTATTATATTCTCAAGAAGCTTTACCTATACTAATAGCTAGTATTCCATATTTAAGTTTCTTTTATTATTACTTCATAAAATTCAGAAAAAAGTATATTAAATAACTATAAATTCATTTAAAAGAAAAAGTAAATACTTAACTAATCATGAATATTAAAAAACAATATAAACCTCTCTTAAAAATAACCCAGCTTGCTAATCTTTTTTTTCTTTTACTCATTTTTATTTCTTGTAAAACACAAAGCACTTTAACCAATGCACTAATTGTTTCTAAAGGAGATAAATTAAATACTTCTAAGAATAAAAAACCTGATATTACTTTAGGAGACATACCTTCTGTTGTTATATACAAACCCACAAAAATGGGACTAGAAAATTCTTTTTTATTACAAGAACAAATAAAAAACCTAGAAAAAATAATTGGTAAAGAACAATTAATTAGTTTCCCTTATATTATTACAAATGAAGCAAGCATTCGTTACAATAATCAAAAAGGTTCTTATTTAGTAAATAACAACATTGCTAAACCAAAAACAGGTGTTATTTTCTCAGATGGTATAAATGAACCTTCTATTCTTCCTCTACATAACACGAATTTTTTAGAAGAATTTAAAGATTTTTATAATATTCATAGTAAAAGACAATTAAAACAATATATAAAACGAAGAGAGAAAACAGTTTATAAAAATTATAAAAAGGACTATAAAACGTATTACAATAAAGTTTTAAAAGTCATAAAATCTAAAGTTACTCTTCAAGTAAATACTACAGAAAAGAAACAGATAAATGCAACTTTATTAAAACATTTCGATTTTGTATATGGCTATAATTTTAATGAAGATTATTTTACAAAACCATACCATAAGTTATATATAAAAGTTACAGAAGGTTCTTGGAAAGGAAGAAAATCTAAAGTAATTTTAGATGATGAAGGGAAACGAATCTATAGCGATTGGTTAATTTATGACGGCGAAAATTTCTCTCAAAATTACTTAAGCTACAATAACAATGGTTTACTTAAACAAATTAAAAAATTAAACTATCGTGAAAAATTAAATAGCACTAGTGAAAATATATTACATCTTTCCTGGGTTACAAATACATTGTTATATGCTTATTTAATTAAACCTGAAAAAGCATCTCCTTATCATTCTAGTGATTTTGATAGAATTTCATGTACAAAATTAGAATTTAACTCCGATTATACTTTAAAGAGTAAAGAAATACTTAATTATAATGCTAAAACTGGTAAAAGAACACCTTTAAACCCTAGCTTTAAATATAAATGGGAATACAAAGAAAACCCTAAAACTATTATTGAGAAACAATATTCAGGAGATTTAAATCATACTGTTTCTACTCGTGTTTATGAAAAAAATAAACTGTATGAAGAAATAGTAACCATTAATAAACCTAATTATTTCTTTTATTCAAAAGGAATTACTAAAAATGGAATTTCTACAAGTTATAATGAAAAAGCAGAGAGATTACCTTTTAACATTAAGAAAAATGTTAATAAAAAAGGCTTTCTTATATCTCAAGATCGGTTTGAGAATGAAAAACTTACAGAGCAAATAAAATATAACTATAAATAAGGTTTAATTTACGATTAATTATTTCAACATCAAAGAAAATCAAGGGATTTAAACCCCTTGTTAAAGTTTTAACACGAAATTCTTCTCTGAAAATAGTATAGCTAATTATCTAATTTAGATTCTTAACTTTATGTTTTCAATACATCAAGAATGAAATTATCTCTTTTTTTAAGTATTTTCTTACTTATATTCTCAAACTGTAGCTCAAAAAACGAAAAAGCAATTCAACCACAAATAATTCCTTTACCTCATAGTCAAAATATTATAGAAGGTAATTTTATACTTTCAAAGGAAACAGCTATTATTGGCGGCTATGAATTAAAAGATGTTACAAATTATTTAAATAATTTTATTACTAACGATTTAAACATAAAATCAACTTCAAAAGAAGCTAAAAATGGTATTCATTTACTAATTGATACAACTATTAAAAACGATGAAGAATATCATTTATTAATAGATAAAAAGAAAATTCTACTTAAATCAAAAACAGCTAAAGGAGCTTTTTATGGAGTACAAACATTACTACAATTGTTACCTATAGCTAATACTTCAAAAAGTATTTCTATTCAATGTCTAGAAATTAAAGATAAACCTCAATTTTCTTATAGAGGAATGCATTTAGATGTAGGTAGGCATTTTTTTCCTGTTAATTTTATAAAAAAATATATAGACATACTATCTAGATTAAAAATTAACACATTTCATTGGCATTTAACAGAAGATCAAGGTTGGCGAATAGAAATAAAAAAATATCCAAAGCTACAGGAAATTGCTGCATACAGAAATGAAACTCTTATTGGTCATTATAATGATCAACCTCATAAATTTGATGGTAAGAAATATGGTGGTTATTATTCTCAAAAAGAAATTAAAGAAATTGTAAAATACGCTTCAGATAGGTTTATTGATATTATTCCTGAAATAGAAATGCCTGGTCATTCACAAGCTGCCATTGCTGCCTACCCTGAACTAGGTTGTACAGGAGATTCTGTAAAAGTTGCTACAAAGTGGGGGGGTTTTAAAGAAATATACTGTCCTAAAGAAACAACCTTTGCCTTTTTAGAAGATGTTATTGACGAAGTTGTTGAATTGTTTCCTAGTAAATACATTCATATCGGTGGTGATGAAGCTCCTAAAACAAACTGGAAAAACTCTAAATACTGTCAAGAATTAATTAAAAGTAAAAATTTAAAAGACGAACATGGTTTACAAAGTTATTTTATTTCTAGAATGGCAAAATATATTAACAGCAAAGGAAAACAAATTATAGGTTGGGATGAAATTTTAGAAGGCGGACTAGCTCCAAATGCAACCGTAATGTCTTGGAGAGGTACCAAAGGAGCTATTGAAGCAGTGAAGCAAAAACACCATGTAATTCTCACTCCTATGTCTCATTGTTATTTTGATTATTATCAATCTGAAAATGAGAAAGAACCTTTAGCTATTGGTGGTTATTTACCTTTAGAAAAAGTGTATTCTTTTAACCCAATACCAAAAGAATTAAACGAAGAAGAAGCTAAATACGTATTAGGAGCACAAGGAAACATTTGGACAGAGTACATAAAAACGTCTGATAAGTTGGAATACATGGCTTTTCCAAGAGTTATTGCCTTAGCGGAAGCTACATGGACTAAATCTTCTTTAAAAAATTATACTGATTTTAAACATCGTTTAATCCATTTTCAAAACAGATTGGATGCACTTAACATTAATTATGCGAACCATCTGTATGAAATAAATGGTAAAATATTGACTGTTAAAGACAGTATTAAATACCAACTTTCGGCTAATACAAGCGGGAAACAAATTCATTATACCACAGATAATTCTGAACCTACCAGTACTTCATCAATCTATTCACTACCAATACCTGTAAATAAATCGTCAACTATAAAAGCAGCTAGTTTTGATAATTCAAAAAAAATAAGCACAATTCATTCTGTTTCTATTTATAAACACAAAGCTCTTGGTAAAAAAATAACCTTGAATAATTCACCGCATAAATCCTATAATGCAGGCGGAAAAGAAGCTTTGATAAATGGAATTTCTGGAAGTAATGAAAGATATGGAGATAAAGAATGGTTAGGTTTTTGGGGTAAAGATCTTATCATAACTATAGATTTAGGGTCTTCTTTAGAAGTAAATTCTATTTCGACTCGTTTTTATAATGCAAACGGACAGTGGATTTACGCTCCTAAAAAAATAGAAATTACTTTTGATGAAAATTTTTCTTCTAAAGAAACAATCAACGCATTTAATAATAATTTGCTCGTTGAGTTCAAAAAACAATTTAAAAATAAAAAAGTTCGATTTATTACATTAAAAATCCCTAATTACGGTTATATTCCTGAAGGAAAACAAGGTGCAGGAAATAAAGTTTGGACATTCATTGACGAAATTGTTATTGACTAATGTTATATGCTCTGTATAATAATGTTATACTAAACTTCAAAAAAAAATCAATGGGTTTTAACCCGTTGCTCATAGTACATGACAAAACCAACTAAACCCCATGTAAAAAACTGATTATCATGTTTTTAATTTTAGACCTCACAGGTTTTAAAAACCTGTGAGGTCTAAAATTAAGTTATTGAAAGATATAGACTAATTTTTGTCACGTACTTAGACCATTCCTACATAATTTTAACACGAAATCATTATCTATATAGCTTTTTCACCTAAGAGTATACATACACAGAAAAAGCTAAAAACATCTATAGACATTTTTAGCTTTTTAATTTATTATAAATATGAAAAAATATTAATTAGATTAATCTAAGAAACTTTTATTCTTAAATATTTTTTCTAGTGATTTTAAACTACTACTATTAGCATCCATTTTCACACTTTTCATCATTTTCATAATAGCTGCTGGGTTCATATCGTTTCCTAATAATCTTACTATACCAACACCCACATCATTTGAATTAACAAAACCTATTATTTCATCAATAGCTTCTGGTTTTCCTAGATAATAAACAGTTCCTTTTCCTCTTTTATCATTAAACTTCATTAATGTTTTATAATCAGATTTCTTTAAAATAGTTTTAATTTTATTATTCTCTAACACTAACTCTTCTTCTGTAGCCTCTGCTTTAGGTAAAAAAGCTATATTCACTTTCTTTATACTTTTAAATGTATTCATATCTTCATCCGACATGTTTTCATTCATCTGAATTGGTAATGTACTTGTAGAAAAATCGAAAGTCATAAAATTTTCTTTATCCTGACTATCTACCAAATACGTTTGTAATGATTCTTTTTTACACGAAAAAAATGTAAGTGTTAAAAGTAATATTGTAATAATCTGTAGTTTTTTCATATCTATATATTTTAAATAAAGCTGAGCCTTAATAAGCTCAACTTTATTATTTGTGTTTTAATTATTTCTTTTTATAGTCATTCGCAATCTTAGATAACTTGTTTACATTTATTTCTCCTATTAAAGAAATAACTGTAGATGACACTTCTTTTTTATCTCCATCTTTATCAGAACTCTTCACATACATTAAAACTTCACTAACTATTTCTTTATTTTTAGTCGATTTAATATAAATCTTAACTCTAGAGTCTTTATCCTTAACTCTCATTAATTGTGTAAGGTTCGATTTTTTAATTGCTGTATTTACCATACGTTCCATATCTGCAGCTATACTCATGTTCTCTGTAGAAAAAACTTTCAATTCTTGTAATCCTTTTGCGGTATTAAAAATTTCCATATCCTCAGATTCTACATCTGAAAAATTTCTTAATAACTCAAAGGCATCTTTTGTTACAACTACAGAAGTAACATCATCTAAATCTTCTAATTTGTCAAATATCGTTTGACTAAATGCGGTATTAGCTGCAAATAATAAAGCTAATAATATAATTACTTTTTTCATGATCTTTAATTTTAAACTTGGGTTTACTTAGTTTACTTTTTTATTAATAATTTACTTTACTTAAAACTGTTTTTACAGTTTTATCATAAGTATCTAACTTGGCTACAGCTTCTGTTCCTTTGTTTAAATTGTTAGAAACGGCATACAATGCATCATTTCCTTTATTTAAATTCGACGAAATCATTTGTAAAGCTTCTTTTACTTGCGCATAATATTTGAGCTGCTTTTCTCGTTTTTTCTCTTTATCATACGCTTGTTTTCCTAAATACATACTTACTAATAAAGTTAAAGATGCTGCTATTGTTAACCATTTTAAGTTCTTCTTTCTTGTTTTCTCAGGTTTTAACTTAATGGTTTTAGTGCATGTTTCACTTTGATTTTCTTTAAAATACCCAAATAACATACCATACTCTTCTAAATGAGGGGCGATATTGCCAGATGTAAAATAATCTCTCAACTCTTTCTCTTCTTGTAAAGATGTTGTTGCTTCTAGGTATTTTTCTAATAACTTTTCTATGTTAGCTAACTCCATAGTTATGTTTTTTAATTAATGCTTCTCTTATTGTTTTACGTGCTCTCGACAATGCTACTCGAACTGCGGTTGGTTTCATATCCAACACTTTACAAATTTCATCAAAGTTATACTGTTCTATATCTCTTAATTGAATAATTATTCGTTGTTGTTCAGGTAAATTTTCAATGAGCTTGTGTACTTGGTTTACACTGTCTTTATATTCTATCTTCTTATCTAATGACGTATCTTTTTCCTTATAATTACTATGAACCAAACTTAAATTATTGGCTTGTTTAGATTTTAATCGATCAAAACAATAATTCTTTGTCATTGTCATTGCAAAAGCTTCTACATTTTTATATGCTGCCAATTTTTCTTTATTTCTCCATAATTTAAAATAAAGCTCTTGTGTTGCATCTTCTGCTTCCTCACGAGATACCAATAAACGTTTTGCTAAACGAAAAACTTTATCTTTAAATGGTAAAACCGCTTTTATAAAATCTGATTGGTTCATGTTTGGTTACTTGATAATTAGTCTCTATTTCTCTTTTTAATCTATTAACTTTACACCATTACGACGACACTGTTCTTTTTTTGTTACATCAATATTTAAAATAAATACTATTTTTTATATAACTTGCGTTACATAGATATGTATATTCATAAATTAACGGCTAATTTATAAATATAATTTTCTTGTTTTTATATTAAATGTAGAAACAACATAAAATGGTACAATGATTGTGGGCTTTAGTGAATACTCAAAGAATAAAATTATGAAATTAACATCTCCAATAAAGAATCTTCTTTTTATAGTAATTATTGCTTCTTTATTTAATTGTAGTAAAGAAGAATTTGTTCCTGATAATATTGAGGTTCATGATTTTGTTTGGGGAAGTATGAATGCTTATTACAGATGGCAAGGTGAAATACCTGATTTATCTGACAGAAGTTTTTCTACTCGTGAGCAATTGAATACCTATTTAATGGGCTTTGAAGATGAAAATACTTTATTACAAAGTTTACTATATAGACCTACTGAAATAGATAGTGTTTCATTTATTTCTGATGATTTTAATATTCTGGAAGAGCAATTAAAAGGAAATATAGAAACTACCGGTATGGAATTTGAAATTGTAAATTTCCAAGATCGTTCTAATAATGTTTTTGGGTATGTTGAATTTGTACATCCAGGTTCTAATGCTGAAATTAACGGAGTTACAAGAGGTATGATTTTTACAGAAGTAGATGGCACCATACTAACAGAAGATAATTTTAGAGGCTTGTTATTAAATAGTACCAATACACCTAATTTCACAATAACATTAGCAGACAACTATAACAATGGAAATCCTGAAATTACAGTACCTGCTCCTACTACTATTGATTTAACCTCTGAACCTTTAAATCCAAACCCTATTTTAATTAATAAAGTTTTTTTAGAAGGAGCTGATAAAATAGGTTACTTATTATATAATGAATTTAATGGCGAATTTTTAAGTGAATTAAACGTTGTTTTTGCCAATTTTAGAGCTGAGGCTATTAGCGATTTAATTATTGACTTACGTTATACTTCTAATGGAACTATTGAAACAGTAGCTACTTTAGCTAGTTTAATTTCTGGTCAATTAAAAGATGAAGTTATTGCTTCTGAAGTATGGAATGAAAAAGTAAACTCTAATAGAATAACGCAATTATTACAGAGTGTTGTTACAGATAAATTACCTAATGGAGATATTTTAAACTCATTAGCACTTACTAAAATTTACTTTTTAACTTCTAACAAAACTGCATCAGCAGCTGAAGTTTTAATAAACGGATTAAGTCCACATATAGAAGTAATCACTATTGGTGAAGAAACTAAAGGGGTGTACAATGCTTCTTCTTTATTATATGATTCAGAAGATTATCAGAAAACAAATATCAATCCAAGTCATAACTATGTTATGTTACCTGTTGTTGCAGGAGTTACTAATAAAAATGGATTAAGTGATAAAATACCAGCAACACAAACACTTGCTGAAGATTATAATAATTTAGGTGTTTTGGGTGAAAAATCTGATCCTATTTTAAATTTAGCAATCGAGAACATTGTTAGTGGTACAACTTCTAATGTTGTTTCTGAGTTTAGACGATTAGGGAATTCTAAAGAAAATTATGTTACTAATGAAATTTTATTAACCCCTTTGAAGTAATACCAATTTATAATTATTTATTTCGCATTACTGCATTTCTTATTTTTAAAAGATCAATGAGTTTAAACCCATTGTTACAATTAATTACGAAATAAACTTAGATTCGTGAAATTTAATTTAACCAAGAATTAATAATGGTATTAAACTTAAGCTCAAAATGAATAATAAAACTGAGGAATATTTTTTTGACCAGAAAGCAAAAGTAATTTATAAAGAATCAATTATCTCTCGTAAAAAATTAGCGCCCTAAACGAAAAGGAGGTTTTGGAATTAATCGAATCTAAAAATGCTCAAGTTTGTATTCACTCAGAACGAAATAAGTTAGATTGGGTAGAAAAACCTGAAATAAACGAATTATTAAACAAAATAAAGAACCATGTAAACAATTGGGAAAATCAAAAGAATTCTCTATTACCTTTATTTTTTAATCTCTTTCCTCCCATTTATTATCTTTTCTCTTTCCCTTCTTTCTTTTCCTTTTACTTCTTTAATCCAGTCTTCTGACAACCAATTAATGTATTTATTTCTAAATTTATAAACCCCATCACTATTAATCCAAGGCAAATAGTATTCTATTAAATTGGAATTATTTTCACAAAATTCAAACAGACAATTTTGAACACCAGTCAAGAGAGCATAAGGCATTCTATCTATTTGGTCAGCCATAATTATTGCAATTTCTCCTTTGGTCAAATTTCGATCGTGACATTCCGATTTTACTCTGGTCTGAGTTGAATCAGAAAAAAAACCTACTAGATATGGTAACGATTTTTCTCCTAAAATAATTATTTTCTCAGCTTGCTTTGTGTTTATTATTTCTTTTGAATCTTCAATTTCTGAAATTCCTTTTAGTAACAGATTAATCATAGATCTCGTCTGCGAAAAACTTAAATTGATATTCAGAAGTAAAGTCAAAAATAATATTCCACTATTTTTCATTTAGTTTATATTTATTTTCAAATTTATTCCTTGTTTAAGTATTTAAAAACTCTAAATGAGTGAATAATTGTTTCTAATTAGTTTACCGTTTTTATTTCTACAAATAATTAAAAAACAATTTCTTTTTAATATAACAAAGTAAATTACCCCTTCCTTAAAACAATTGTTGCCATACTTCTTAAGTCTTCAACAACTGTTGTTTTAAATGGTTCTATCAGTTCTAAATTGTGCTCTTTCAATAAAAAAGAAAGCATCTTTCTTGTAATTAAAAAACGTTTAGATCCATCTTTTAAATCATAAACTCCGTTTTTATGATTACAAATTGTACTAGTTACACCTACATCTGTCGTCATTCTAATAAATAAGGTTCCTTTCTTTTTTAAAACTCGTATTAATTCAGAAAACATTTTCACAAGCATCCGAAAGTTTGAATACCATAAAAGCTTGAGAATCCCGTATTTTAGTTTTGCGAACAAAAAATACAATTTATGGGACTCTTCAAGCGCACTAAAAATACAAACAAGCCACTAATCCGCCAAATCATAG
>CAKZVD010000055.1 GCA_937922085.1 uncultured Tenacibaculum sp.
CCTATTACATTATTTATAGCTATTGCTGGAGAACCATCTAAAGCTGCTTGTAAACTAACTAATAATTCTGGGGCAGAAGTAGCAAAAGAAACTACCGTCATACCGATTACCATTTTAGATATATTCAATTTAAATGACAACCCAACCGATGATCTAACTAAAAACTCACCTCCTAAAACCAATAATAACAATCCTATTATAACATAAGCTGCACTCATATAAATTCTTTTTTTGCGAATATAACGATTTAATACCGCAACTGAATTCAAGTTTTAAATCCAAAAAAACAAGGTAATTACGATTCTTTTTATTTCTATAAAAATTTATCATCATTACTTCTAAAAAAATGGAATTGCAAAAAATAAGTAAAAAAAACAGCATCGTCTCTTTACTTTCAAAATTAACAATAAAAAACCCCTTTACTTAATTACAATTAAGTAATTAACACAAGTTTATAATTTCATTTTAAAACACATTTATAGTAAATATGGTTTCATTTTAAAACATAATATTATTTTTTACATTCATATATAAACTCAAACTCATGAAATCTATTTCAAAAATTTGGCAGTGTTATTTCTTTAGTCATATATTGAGAAAACAATCAAGGAATTGAACTAATTATTAACACTAAACCAAACTTAAAATGATACTAATACTATTAAAACTAACTATTGCTCTTTTAGAAAAATTATGGGTTTTTGTCGAATCTATTTTTTGTTAATATTATAAACCAGACTATTTATGAAAAAAATTATACGCGATTTAAAACTGAACAAAACTTGAGTGGGAATTTGCTATAGAAAAGAAAAAAACAAGAAAAAGAAACTAAAAATGATCGGTTTTTGCTGAATCGATTATTTAAAAACTTTAGAACGAAACTAACCATGAAAAAAATTACACGCGATTTAAAACTGAATAGAACCTGAGTGGGAATTTGTTATAGAAAAGAAAAAACAAGAAAAAGAAACAAAAAAACAATCGGTTTTTGCTGAATCGATTATTTAAAAACTTTAAAAACAAGCTAATTATAAAAGAAAATTACACGCGATTTAAAACGGAACAGAACCTGAGTGAGAATTTGCTATAGAAAAGAAAAAACAAGAAAAAGGAAAGTGATAAAAAATTATTTGTCACTTTTTTATTTTAAAAATAATTGCAAATGAAAAAGAACCAACTATTATTCAAAGTTCCTAAAAGCCAAGTAATTGTCGGCTTGCTTTTAGGAATTATATATTCCATTATTTTTTATAATTTTTTACTTCTTTTTAAAAAGGGCATTATTGTTTTTGATGCTCTATTAAAAAATTATGAATTATTTCACTTATCAGAAGAGGAAAATACTTTTTATAATTTTTTCTATGCCTTTATTTCTATATTCTTTTCCTATTCTATTGTGATTCATTTTTGGTTAAACAAACCTAATAAAATTTTCACTCGTCATAATTATAAAAGAAAACATATTGAAAATCAACAACGTGTTACCAATTGGTTTTTTATGAGTTGGTTTGCCAGAATAGGTACTTTTATAGGGATTGTAACTATGGATTTTAAAGAGTTTAGTTTTTATCCAACCCACAACTATATAATTATTTTAATCTTAACCGTATTTTTAGGACAAATATGGATGTCTTTAAGATTCTTTTTTTCTAAAAACAGATTTAAATGGTTTTCTATTGCTTTAATCTCTATCGTATTTCTATCTTTTTGTGTATCTAAAACAAATTTCTCAAATATTAATAAAGTTAACACTGTAATTCTTCAAAAAAACACCTTAAGCAAACACAATATCAATATTGTTAGCTCTGAGGATTCTAAAAAATTAGAACATCGTTTTTTAATCTCAGAAATCTTTATTTCAACAGGAGATTCAATACCAAAAGTAATATTAGGAAATCATGAAATAGATATTAATGATTCAAAAATTGAAGAAGTATTAGTTGATTTTTTTGATTCCAAAAACCTTTCAGAATATGAATTCCCTTATTTAAAAAGAGTCCTTTTTATTGATCAAAATATTCCTATGAAATATATTTCTGAATTTAAGAAAAGGCTAGGTAAGATAGGAGCAAAAAATATTTATTATTCTGTAAAAAAACCTCAAAACAACAGGTTTCCTTTTTATTATAAATCCAAATATGTTTTGGGTTTTAATTTAGCTTCAAACTTTCACAATCAAAAAATTCCTCTTAAAAAAAGAACTTTTATTAAATTTTTAGACAATGATAATTTTTTAATAGATAATAAAGTTGTTTCAATTTCGAATTTGAAAAAGGAACTAATCTCTCTATATTCTAACGTAGATACTTGTCCTGTAAATTTAATTTATAGTAAAAAAACTTCTTTTAAAGAGTATTTCAATGTCCTCTCAACATCAAAAGTCGCCATAAATAAAGTTAGAAACATTTATACTAAAAAAACATACGGTAAAAGCTACAAGAAAATAAATGAAGATATTATAATTAGCGGTCGAAAAGATGAAACTTTAATAAAAATAAAAAAAGAAGTACTTAATAAGTATCCTTGGATATTTATAGATTCTATTTATTAAAAACAAAAAAGCTCATCAATTATGATGAGCTTTTAAATATTTTAAGAGTTTAACTTTATACAACTCCTTGTGCCAACATTGCATCTGCAACTTTTACAAAACCTGCAACATTTGCTCCTTTTACATAATCTACATAACCATCTTTATCGGTTCCATATTTAACACATGAAGCATGAATTTCATTCATTATTCCTTTTAATTTCTCATCTACTTCTTCACGAGTCCAACTTAAACGCAATGAATTTTGACTCATTTCTAAACCAGAAGTAGCTACTCCACCAGCATTTGAAGCCTTACCTGGTGCAAATAATATTTTACTTTTGTGAAAAGCAGCAATTGCTTCAGGTGTAGATGGCATATTCGCCCCTTCACTCACACAAACACACCCATTATTAATTAAAGTATTTGCCTCTTCTCCGTTTAACTCATTCTGAGTAGCACAAGGTAAAGCAATATCACATTTTACTCCCCAAGGTCTTTCTCCTTTAAAAAACTTTGCTGAAGGATACTTTGTAACATACTCATGAATACGAGCTCTTTTTACATTTTTAAGCTCCATTATAAAAGCTAATTTTTCAGCATCAATCCCATCTTCGTCATAAATATATCCTGAAGAATCTGAAAGCGAAACCACCTTAGCTCCTAATTCCGTAGCTTTTTCACTAGCATATTGTGCTACATTACCCGAACCAGAAATTGCAACTATTTTTCCTTTAAAAGAATCTCCTTTGGTTTCCAACATGTTCTGAGCAAAATACACTGCCCCATAACCAGTTGCCTCAGGTCTAATTAAAGATCCTCCCCAAGTAGCTCCTTTTCCTGTTAATACACCTGTAAACTCATTTCTAAGTTTTCTATACATACCAAACATAAATCCGATTTCACGTCCACCTACTCCAATATCTCCAGCAGGAACATCCGTATTTGATCCAATATGTCGGAAAAGTTCACTCATGAATGCATGACAAAAACGCATAATTTCATTATCAGACTTTCCTTTAGGGTCAAAATCAGAACCTCCTTTTCCTCCACCCATAGGCAAAGTAGTTAACGAGTTTTTAAACACCTGTTCAAAAGCCAAAAACTTTAAAATACTTGCGTTTACAGTTGGATGAAAACGTAATCCTCCTTTATAAGGCCCAATAGCAGAGTTCATTTGAACTCTATAACCTCTATTTACTTGGATTTCTCCTTTATCATCTACCCAAGAAACCCTAAACGAAATTAAACGTTCAGGTTCAACCATTCTTAGTAAAATGTTTTTACCATTGTATATCTCTTTACTTGCAATATAAGGTATTACTGTTTCAGCTACTTCTTGTACTGCTTGTAAAAATTCTGGTTCATGACCATTGCGCTTCTTCACAAGATCCATAAAACCCTCTATTTTAGCACTTAAATTATCTGCCATTTTTATGATTCTTTCAAATTTTTATCTATACAAATATAACTAATTTATAATTTGATAAATTTAAAATTCTTTTTTTTTGTTTTTCGTAAAAAAGCAATTTCAAACGATTTCGTGAAACATAGCGTTTAACTAGAAAAATCATAAAAAAAATGTAAATTTGCAACTTAATTTTTGATGGATTATGTTAGATAAAGTAAAGGAATTAATTTCGGAGGTAGCAACATTTAATACAACCTCTGCAAGCGACATTGAAACTTTTAGAATTAAATACTTAGGTAGTAAGGGTATTTTAAAAGATTTATTTGCTGAATTTAAGAATGTGCCCAATGAGCAAAAGAAAGAATTTGGACAAACCATCAACTTACTTAAAAAGTCTGCTGAAGAAAAAGTAAACACCCTAAAAGAAGCAATTGAAAATGCTGTAGAAGAAAAAGGTGTTTATGGGGATTTAACTAGACCTTCTGAGCCTATTAAATTAGGATCTCGTCATCCTATCTCTATTGTTAAAAATCAAATTATTGAAGTTTTTAATCGTATTGGTTTTACAGTTTCTGAAGGACCTGAAATAGAAGACGACTGGCATAATTTTACCGCTTTAAATTTACCAGAATATCATCCAGCAAGAGATATGCAGGATACTTTTTTTATAGATAAAAATCCTGATACTTTACTAAGAACGCATACTTCTTCAGTACAAGTTAGATACATGGAGGAAAACCAACCTCCTATTCGTACTATTTCTCCTGGTAGAGTATTTAGGAACGAAGATATTTCTGCTCGTGCTCATTGTATATTTCATCAAGTAGAAGGTTTATATATTGATACTGACGTTTCTTTTGCTGACTTAAAGCAAACCTTATTGTATTTCACTAAAGAAATGTTTGGGAAATCGAAAATTCGTTTACGTCCTTCTTATTTTCCTTTTACTGAGCCAAGTGCGGAAGTAGATATTTATTGGGGATTAGAAACTGAAACAGATTATAGAATTACCAAAGGTACTGGTTGGTTAGAAATTATGGGATGTGGAATGGTAGATCCTAATGTTTTAAAGAATTGTAATATCGATCCAACAAAATATTCTGGTTATGCTTTTGGAATGGGTATTGAACGTATTGCCATGTTATTATATCAAATACCAGATATTAGAATGTTTTATGAGAACGACGCACGTTTCTTAGAACAATTTAAATCTGTTATTTAAATTTAAAAAATAAAAAAGTAAAGTTGTAAAAAATCTAATGAATTGGTTTTTTACAACTTTTTTTAGTCTCAAAAGAATTATTTAAATTATTTTTTATGAAAAAAGATATTATACTTCCTGAAGTAACAGGCATAGAAATGGCTGTTGTTTTTGAAAAAAACGATAATCAAGAAAATAATTGGTACGTATATTTAATTAATAGAAAAGAGATTACTATAGAAATGGTCATGGTTGTTTCTCAAGGTTTTTCTGAAACAAAAACAACCACAGTGTTTCGAAAAAAAATAGAAAAACTACCTCCCAATTCTTTTGAGAAAGTAGAATTAATACATGCTGATGTTTTTATTTTAGATAACAGATTTCAGATTTCTTTTTTTGAAGGAAATAAAATCATGGAAAAAACCTTCACTTTTAAAGCGAATTCAATTAAACAAGAATCTTTAAAAATGATTGACATTTTAAATAAAGAAGGGATAATTATAAAATGAAAAAAACCTCAACAATTAGGGATTGTACAAGGTTTTTTTTATTTGAATAATTTTACTTTTTTAGGGGGTATAAAAATGAAAAACTAAAGGGGATTATATAACTATTACTTTATTTAAAACTTAATTACATTTCAAAGATACAATACATTTACACCTATAAAAATGATATTTCGATTGATCTTTCTTTACTGTAGATTAATGGGATTAAACAACAGATTAACAACATTATTTATTACCAAAAAGTAAAACTCTTTTCTTCATTAAATTGTTTAATAGGTTTCTACAGCGATACATACAATTATATTTCCTGAATGTTTCCTCGTCAACGACTCAAGCAGTAAAACATGTATTTCTTATTTTGTAATGAGCTTATGTTGCACTTCTTTTCATATGACACAAAAATACCCTTGTTCATTTTTTGAAGAAAACATTCATTTTTGAAATTAATAAAAGAACTTCAAAAACGATTAACATTTTAAATAAGAAAGGAATAATTATTCAAATAAAAAAAACCTTAACAATTAGGGATTGCTCAAGGTTTTTTTATTTGAAAACTTCATTTTTTAAGGGATTATAAAAATGAAAAACTAAAGGGGATTATATAACTATTACTTTATTTAAAACTTAACTACACTTCAAAGATACAATACATTTACATCTGTAAAAGTGATATTTCGATTGATCTTTATTTACTGTAGATTAATGGGATTAAGCAACAGGTTAACAACATTATTTATTTCTAAAAAGCAAAATTCTTTTCTTTATTAAATTGTTTGATAAGTTTCTACAGTAATATCTGCAATTACATCACCTGTATGTTTCGTTGTTAACGGCTCAAATAGTAAAATGTGTACTTCTTCTTTTGCTATAGGTTTATGTAAGACTCCTTTTGGTACCACATAAAATTCTCCTTCATTTATAGTTACCGAAGTATCTCCTTCTAAATCTATTTGCAATCGCCCTTTCATAACCATAAACAACTCATCTTCATTATCATGCTTATGAAATACAAATTCTCCTTTTATTTTAGCTAATAAAATTTGCTGACCATTTAGCTCTCCTATTTTCTTAGGTGACCAGTGATCTGAAAATAAGTTTAACTTTTCTTGAATATTAATTACTGCCATTGTGTATTTTTTACTTAGCTAAATTTACAACATTTTCAGTCTCAATTCTTGAAAGCTCTTTTAACTCATTTTTTTCATACAATTCTGGTAACTTAGATAAAGGAGTTCCTACTTCAGCTTTAAAGTTTATGTAATCTTGAAAAATTACTCCATCTACATTTCTACGGTTATAAGCACTTCTAAAACGGCCCCCTCCTTTATTAACACTATAACTATAAGCTAAATAATCAATTGTATTTGTTTCTGCATCTATCCAGTAATAAAATTTATCGTCAAAATCTTTTCCTCCACCTTCTTCATTGAAACTAACTTTAACTACATTATAATTTTTATTTTTTATTAAAACAGTTCCTTTGTATTCTTTTTTCACAGCCTTATCTTTTAATTTATAAGGTAATGTAGCAAAATATATTACTGAATTTAGAGATTCAGAATACCTTCCTTTATCTCTATCATTTAATACTATTTCAACTCCATCTATAGTTCTAGTTATATTTCCATTTTCAAGAACATCAATTACCTTCTTATCCTTTACAATTCTCTCTATCGAATATCTATAAGAAGTTCCATTATTGGTAAATGAATATTGTTTATTTCTGAAAACGAATTTATAAGATGCTTTATCATACAAATCACCTCCATGCGCTTTGATTGCTCCGTTTATTATTGAATCCGATTTCGTTAACTTCTCTTCTTTCTTTTCTACCACTACAGTTTCTTTTTTAATTTCTTTGGTATTACAAGAAATCATTGTTAATGAAAGTACAGAAAAAACACATTTTAAGATTAGCTTCATTATATCTCTATTTTAGATTTTAAGTATGTCTAATTTTTAGTATAAACTTACAATATTGTGCAAATTAATTTTTTTACCCATGTATTATAAGTCAACAACATAATTTGTGATAACTTTACCATTAAAAAAAACATGTTTTTAAGTCTTCAAAGTTTAGTTTCTGAGTTTTCTTCTTGGGTATGGGGAATTCCTTTACTAATACTTCTTATTGGAGGAGGTTTATTCCTTTTTATATATTCTGGATTAGTTCCTTTTCGTTACTTAGGACATGGTATTGCTATTCTTAGAGGAAAATACGACAAACACAATTCTCCTGGAGATTTATCTCATTATGAAGCTCTTTCTTCTGCTATTGCCGCAACTGTAGGAATGGGTAACATCAGTGGTGTTGCCATTGCAATTGCAACTGGTGGACCTGGAGCTATTTTTTGGATGTGGATTAGTGCTTTTGTAGGTATGGCTACCAAATTTTTCACCTGTACTTTATCTGTTATGTATAGAGGAGAAGATGAAGAAGGAAATACAAAAGGAGGTCCCATGTATGTTATAACTGAAGGCTTAGGAAAAAAATGGAAACCTCTAGCTGTATTTTTTTCAATTGCAGGTTTAATAGGTACATTACCTGCATTTCAGGCAAACCAACTTACACAGACTTTAGTAGATGTTTTTCAAGTAAAAGAAAGTAATCTTTTTGTTGCTAAATTATTATTAGGAATTACGATAGCAATTATTACTTCTTTAGTGATTTTTGGAGGTATTAAACGTATTGGAAAAGTAGCAGGTAAATTAGTACCTGTAATGGTGGTTATCTATTTGGTAACCGTATTAGCTATTTTAATTTTAAAAATTGAAAATATCCCTTCTATCTTTTCATTAATTTTTACAGATGCATTTTCAGGTAAGTCTGTTTTAGGAGGTGCTTTAGGAAGTTTAATTATTATAGGTGTTAAAAGAGCTGCCTTTTCTAACGAAGCAGGTATTGGTACTGCTCCTATAATGCATGGAGCTGCAAAAACAAAGGAACCTATTAGAGAAGGTTTAGTAGCAATGCTAGGACCAGCTATTGACACACTATTAGTATGCACATTAACTGCTTTGGCTATTTTAGCTTCAGGCATTTGGAAAAACTTTGATGGTAATGGAATTTCATTAACCTTAACCGCTTTTGATGCTGTTTTGCCTTATGGTTTAGGAAAAATTGTTTTAACCATCTGTGTTTTAATATTTGCTTTTTCTACGTTATTCACCTATTCATTTTATGGATACTCTTGTTTAAGTTTTTTAACCAATAATAAAATTGGGAAAAATTACAACTACATTTATATTGTAACGATAGTAATAGCTTCGGTTATAAAATTAGAATTTGTTATTAATTTAATAGATAGTGGGTACGCGTTAATGGCAATACCCACTGTTATATCTACTTTAATTCTGGCTCCTAAGGTTAAAAAGGCTTCTAAAGAATATTTTGAAAGGCTAAAGAACGAAAAGCTAAATTAATTGTTATTTCTTAGGATTAAGGTGTATAAATATTTGTTATATATGTTCCAGATAAAAATATAAGTCCTGAATTAAACACGAAAAGTGTATTAGAAGCATTATTATGTAAATTACTTCTAAAAAGAATTCTTTTTTTAGTTCCTCCATCTACCCAAGCGATTAGCTTACCTTCATTACTTAGGTCAATATTTGAATTTGTAAATCTTCCAATATTTATAACATCTGTTCCTGAAGCCCCATCAAAAGGCAATCCTTCAATAGTAATTCCTTGTGTTGGAGTTCCTGTTGTATTTATACCAGTTAATAACATATTAAAAGTAACTACATTTCCCACCCTAACAAAACTTGCTATAGTTGATAAAGTTGTATAACTTGCACTAAGAGCTGTTATT
>CAKZVD010000056.1 GCA_937922085.1 uncultured Tenacibaculum sp.
AATCTATGATTTGGCGGATTAGTGGCTTGTTTGTATTTTTAGTGCGCTTGAAGAGTCCCATAAATTGTATTTTTTGTTCGCAAAACTAAAATACGGGATTCTCAAGCTTTTATGGTATTCAAACTTTCGGATGCTTGTGAACGTTACTAAAAAAACGAAAATTATAAAAGCTATTTGTAATGGCTACACGATAAGTTAAAAAGAACTACTTTATATTAATTTGTAAGGTAGTTTTTAATTGAGTAATAATTTAGAGTTAAGAAGTCGGTTACCATTGCAAATGACAACCTGCGAGGGGAATTTTATTTGAAGAAGATGAAAAACCAACCAATAAAGAGGATAGTTTTGGAAGTAAGATTAAAAAGATATTGGGTATATAATTTTAATTTGTATTTGACGTTATCATATAGAGTATAATTAAAGACTATCCAATGCAAAGCCATAGTTTAATCAAAAAACATTCTATCCCTTTTTCCTTTATTTTCTTGTATCTAATTACAAAGAAAGTTTTCTGTTTGTGCATTTTAAATTCTTCTACATTTTATAACTGTACATAAGCATAGAAGAATATTAATGATTTGTAATAGTCATTTTTAAAGAAAAAAAATGAATGTACAGACATTATTAAAATAGTTAACAAAAACATTTAATCCCTAAATTAAAAACTCATGAAACATTTTTTTTTACTTTACCAAAGACTAAGAATTTCTACATACTTTTCAATAACGGCTCTATTTTTTTTAATCAATACATCATATAAACTACAAGCTCAATTAAGAATAGGTGATCCAGGGATTACTTTTAATAAAGATAAGTTTGACAGTCGTTACCCTCAAATGCAAGAATGGCAAAAAGCAGGTGTGAGAGGTGGAATTCCGTTTCTTAAAGACATACAAATAGTTAAAACTATAAATAGCGGAGCAAATAGTAATGCTATAAATAAAGCGATTAATGAAGCTTCAACACAAAATGGACTTGTTGCTGTTTTTCTTAGAAACGGAAATTACAAAATAGACAAAACTATTAGAATGAAATCTAATGTATCTTTAATAGGTGAAAGTAGAGATGGAGTAAAATGTGTTATACAAATGAATAGTGGAGATGCTTTTCGTTTTTATAAAATAAGAAATAGCGGCATATATACCTTGACTATAAAAGGAAATTGGGGTCAACCAAAATATGATTGGAATTATAGTTTAAATGCTAACGATGAACTACCTAGAAATAATAATATTTCTGTAAAGTTTAATAGTTCAACAGACTGTTGGTTAGACAAAGTTAATATATTTAATTGTGCTAAAGATCCTGTACGTGTTCCTTCAAACCATATTACTTTAAGAGATTTAAAAGTAGATGGTGCTCATAAAAAATCAGGTGGAGCTCAAGGATATTTTTTCATTCAAGGTGCTTACAATCTAATCACAGGTTGTGAAGTAACTCATCTTAGACATATCTCTTTACAGGGGTCTAAAGTAGAGTATAATGTGGTGTATAATAACGATTTTAAACAAGAAGTTAGTTTTCATAGTGGAGATAAAGGAAATAATTTAATTGAAAACAATAGAATTACTTTACCCAAAGATATGCCAAATTCAAAGGCAGATACTCCAAACGCTTCTTATAATAACCGTAATGAACCAAATTATTATGCTATAATGGGGGCTTGGTCTTCAAAACATCAAAATTCTAAAAACCCAAACTTCATTTATAAAAATGAGTGTTTAGAAAAAAATCATAATAATTTAAGACCATGGTCTAACCCTGATTTTTTATATAAAGGACCTAAGCAGGTAAAACCAAGAGATCCAGCGACAAATTTTCCCGCCTTACCTAGAAATGAAACTCCAACAGGGGGTACTCTTTATCCTGTTATTTTAGAAAAAACCCAAGTACCAGTAGAACCTGAGACTTCTGAAAAAATTAAAAATGGCACCTATTATATCACCTCTCCTGTTTCTAATCAAAGACTTATCGCTAAAGAATTAGATTTACATAGTGCAAGAATGGTTAATCCACAAAATTACAATGTTCAAAAGTGGATTTTTACCCATCTCAAAGATAATATATATAATATCCGAAATAAAACGACAAATCGATACTTAGAGGTTCCTTATGCAAAATGTAGTAATGGAGAAGATGTTGCAACATGGATTTCTGGAGCGTATAATCACCAGAAATGGAAAGTCATAAAAAATGGAAATAGTTTTTCTTTTAAACCAATACACTGTCAAGAACTTGCTTTAGATAGATCAAAAGGAACTTTAAATACAAATGCACAAATTTGGAAATACAATCCTGATAACAAAAATCAAAAATGGAAAATTATTAATACCAACCAAATTACCAATTCAAAGATATTGGATCCTAATGTTCAGAATGAAGATCTAAATTTAAAAGTATTTCCTAACCCTTCAAAAAATAATATATCTATAAGAGGAATTAACTACGGTGACAAAATAAAATTATATAGATTATCAGGAGAGCTAATAAACACCAAAATAGCTAAAAGTAAAGAAGAAAATATAAATATATCATACTTAAAATCAGGTGCATACATTGTGTCAATACCAGGAAAAGGTGAAATAAAATTTATTAAAAAATAAGATTATATTTAAATAAGTAAAAAACTAAATATGAAAATCATTAAATTGTTGTAATAATACCATATGGAATAAAATAAATCCAATTTAAATAAAAAAAAATTAGATATATTAGGATAGTATAAACAGAAAGCAATTTAAGAATTATCTTATACTGCTTTCTGTTCTCGCTAAAAACGGAAAACCTAATTATCAAAAACTTACTTTATTTTAATATTCCCCCAGCTGGTGCGAGCAGAAATAAATAATTAAGCATTTGCTAGTGCGAGTATCTTGCTCGTACCGTTTATGATTAAGAAGGGTTCAGAAAGATAAATTAAAAATATATAAAACTACTTTAATGTTTTAGAAGAGACTATCAAGAAGATTAAATTAGAGACATATGATAGTAAATAATAATTTTAATTTGTTTGACGGCACAAGCGAGACGCTTGCGCTAGCGTAGGTTAGTAAAAAAATAAATGAGTTTTTAAGAGTGAGTAGGGGGAATTAACCTTTAAAATATCATATAAAAGCAAGCGTAATAATTTATAATAAACCACTTCATTTTTCAGAATGTTGTGGTTTTGTTTTTTTGCGTTAGGGATTGTAGCATTTGTTGGAGCTCTTTAAAATGTATGAAATAAAATTTTAAAAGCGACTGCGCAAAGCCCGACCTTTAGGGAACGCCCAATACATATTAATGTTCTTTTATCTGTTGTATAATTGCAGTGTAATCCTCTTTATTATTTACAAAATCTAATTCAGAGACATCAATAACCAAGACATTTAAGTTTTGTTGAGTTTTAATAAAGGTTGTGTAGCCATCGTGTATTTTTTGAAGATAATTAGCTTCAATATCTTGCTCATAATCTCTACCACGTTTTTGTATATTTTGTAATAGTCGATCTGTGTTTTGATATAAATAGACATACAAGTCAGGCTTTGAAATTTCTTTATACATTAAGTTAAACATCTTCCTATATAATAAATACTCTTCTTTTTGAAGTGTTATTTGGGCAAAAATCAATGATTTAAAGATGTAATAGTCAGAAACAACAAAGTTTTTAAATAAATCGAGTTGAGCCAAACCATCGGAAAGTTGTTGATATCGATCTGCTAAAAAACTCATTTCTAAAGGGAAAGCATAGCGCTCTTCATCTTCATAAAACTTAGGAAGAAAAGGGTTGTCTGCAAATCGTTCTAATACAACTTTAGCATTAAACTCATCAGACATCATTTTAGCTAATGTAGTTTTACCTGCTCCAATATTTCCTTCAATAGCAATGTAATTATATTGTTCAGAAATAGGTATTGGTCTTTTTAAAATGGCTTTAATTTTTTTAATCTCTATGGTATCATCACATTGCAGTAAACAATTAGTAATGTTCTTTTTTTCAATAGGATGAATTACTGCTGGGGCAATGTCTACTAAAGGAACAAGTACAAATTTTCGTGCTAACATGCGAGGATGTGGCACAATTAAATCTTTAGAAAAAATAATTTCATCATCAAAAAGTAAAATATCGATATCAATAATTCTATCAGAATATTCTTCATTGTTTTTTCGAACTCTACCTAGTTCGTTTTCAATTTTTAATAATTTTAAAATTAATTCTTCAGGAGGAAGATAAGTAGATACTTGTATGCAAGTATTATAAAAATCGTTGCCCTTAAACCCCCATGAGCCAGTTTTATAAATAGAAGCAATTTTTATAATAACTCCAATTTCTTCAGCAATAGTATTAATTGCAAATTGAAGGTTATCTAATTTGTTTCCTTGATTTGTGCCCAAGGATAAGTATGTAATGCGTTGTATTTTCAATGACTTAATTTAAAGCACAAAGAAACAAAAAGCATAAAAGAATTCATCTGTTTTTAATGAAGTTTTTTATTGAAAAAAACCCTGTTTTCAGTGATTTATGGTATATATATAAATAAATATTTTTGATTATGATTAAACCCATTCTTAAATATTTAATAACATGCTTTCTTTTTTTTAGCATTCTAATCAACAGTCAAACAAATATTTCGAAAGAATATAAAGATGAGAAAGAAAAAGTGGTTCACGCTTTTTTTTTACTAAATAATAATAAACCGGAAAAAGCTTACTTAATAGCAAAGAATTTAAAAAGAACGGGTAAGTCTCAATATGCTTTAATGAATAGTAATGTTATTCTAGCTAATTATTTTAATCGTAAAGTGGCTATAGATTCTGCTATCATTTATGCTAAAGAGTCTCTTTTACTTAATACAGAGGGAGGAGACTCATTAAAATCTAGAAGGAATTCAATAATATATGATCTTTTAGGAAGAAATTATAAAACAAAAGGGCTTTATAGAGAGAGTAAAAAATGGTTTATAAAAGGGATAGAAGAGGCTCAGAAATACAATGAAGAACAATATTATTATAAAAATACACATGGGCTAGCTTTAGTGTATTATAACGAAGGAAATTTAAAGAAAGCGGTAGGTTTCTTTAAAGAATGTTTAAAATATAAGGGAGATGAAGAAATTGTTTATGGAAGTTATATAAATCTTGGAATGATTTATAGCGAACTTGAAGATTATAAGGAGTCAGATGTTTTTTTAAAAAAAGCGTATGATATAAGTTTAGCTAAAAATAATACAAAAGCAATAGCAGTAATTCTTTTAAATTTAGGGAAAAATGCTCAGAGACAAAAAAACATAGAGAAGGCAAGAAAATTATATGAAAGAACAATAGAAATAAGTGATAAAGAAGGTTTTCATTTAATTAAAACTGCGGCTAGAATTAGTGTAGGAAACATACTTATGGATTTAAAGGATTATAAAGAAGCGAAATTAATTTATAGTATAACGCTTGCCCATGCTTTAGAGTTTGATTTATTAAGTCAGCAATTAGTAATTTATGAAAAACTAAAAATAATAGCTGTAAAAACAGGTAATTATAAAGAAGCTTTTTTACATAGTTCGAGGTATTTTCAAATAAAAGAATCAATTAATGAACAGCAGAAAGATGAAAAAATTAATGAACTGGAGGTTCGATATGAAACAATAAAGAAAGAAAAAGAAATTATATTACTAAAGAAAAGCCAAGAATTACAGGAATTTAATTTAAAGAGAGAAAAAGGAAATAAAAAGATTATCTTAATTTCTTTTTTAATTTTTTTGATACCAATTATTGGTTTATTGATTAATTATTATTTAAGACTTAAAGCTCAAGGTGAATTAAATAAGAAGGAAAAAGAAATTAACAAGCAAAAAGTAACTAGCTTGTATAAAGAAAAAGAATTAGAGTTGATTAAAGCAAATATAGAAGGGAGGGATAAAGAGAGAGAGAGAATAGCAGAGGAGTTACATGATAGTATTGGAGGTAATTTAGCAGCAATTAAGCTGCAGTTAGGGAGTTCAAAAATTTCAAATCCAGAATATATTAAAAAGGTAAATATTCAAATAGACGAAACGTATAAACAAGTGCGTAATATATCTCATTCGTTAATTTCTGAAAAAAACTATAAGAAAGCCTTTTGTAATGCAATTGAAACATATTTAAATAATATAGGAGATTCAAGTGATATAGAAACTTCTTTTACAATATATCCTAAAAAGAAAATAGATTTATTATCTGAGTATATCAAATCTGAAGTTTTTAAAATTATTCAAGAATTAATAACAAATACAATAAAACATGCAAACGCATCATTTATGGATTTAAATATAAGTTTATCTGATGAAAAGGTGTTAAATATTCTTTTTGAAGATAATGGGGTTGGTTTTGATTATGGAAATGAAAGAGAAGGTTTAGGGTTTGTTAACATTAAAAAACGTTTAAGTAAAATAGAAGGTTCATTATTAGTAGATTCAAGAATAGGAAGAGGAACTATCATTAACATAGAAATAACGAGTAAATCATGAAATATAATTTAATAATAGTAGATGATCATAAAATGTTTTTAGATGGTTTACAAAGTATTTTTGAATCAATGGAAGAATATAATGTTTTACTTACAGGTAAAAATGGAGAAGAAATACTAAAGTATATAGAAAATAATAAGGATGAAAATATCGATTTAGTTATTACAGATATTACTATGCCAAAACTAAATGGAATAGCCTTAAATAAAGCGATTAAAAAGAAACGAAATAGTATTAAAACTTTAGTAGTAAGTATGCATACTGATGCAAAAATGATAGAAACTTTAGTTAATGAAGATGTAGATGGATATGTGCCTAAAAATGCAGAGAAAGAAGAATTAGCAAAGGCAATTGAAATAATATTAAAAGGAGAGAAGTATTTCTCAAGAGAAATAAAAGAGATTTATTTAGAAAGTAAATTATCTAAGAGAAAAGAAGAAGAGGTTAAATTAACTCAAAGAGAAATACAGGTAATAACTTTAATAGCTAAAGAGTTTACAACACAGGAAATTGCGGATAAATTATTTTTAAGTAAACATACTATAGAAAGTTATCGTAAAAATTTGATGATAAAACTAAATGTGAGAAATATCGCAGGCTTAACCAAATATGCATTAAAAAAAGGTTATGTAGATAATTAAGAATATAATTATTTTAAAAGATGAGTACATTATGTTTGTCAATATTCCTGCTTATAGTAAATACTTCTTTTTCTAGTACAGAAGGAAATAATTAATTAATATTAACCTATTTATATGAAGAAAAATCATGTATTACGAATGCTTGGGGAGATGGCTACACAAAAAAAGAGAAGAAAGCTCAATTAAGTGTTTTTCTTAAAAAACAAAAGATCAAATTTAAATCCATTCAAATAAAAATGGAATTATTACCTCATTGTGAAGGTTGTGGTTGTAATACTGGGAATGTTTTTTATGTACATGTTGAGAAAAAAAACTAAAAGAATAGAAAGTCTTGGATTTAAATTAATTGAAGATGAATTTTATTATAAAAAGTAAAGGAATTCAAAATATTAAAAATTTAGCCCCCCAGTTTTCAGGGATGTTATTTTCACTGTATATGGTGTTTTTTTTAGAGGCAAAGAATTACATCTTTGTATTATATAATAAACTTTAAAAAAAGAATAAATTATGATTTGGGGAATAACATTAGTTTTTTTAAGTATCATAGCTGTACCTTCTCTATTATTATCTCGTAAACCTGATGCAAAAGAATTGTTAGAGAAAATAGAACCTTATCAAGGTTGGATTGGCTTTGCTTTTTGTCTTTGGGGAATATGGGGGGTAATATCAGCAATTTTAAATTTAGGTTGGTTAAGCACGAATCCTATATGGTGGAGTACTTTTTTAATAGGAAATGCTGTTGAAGCTATTTTAGGTTTTATGTTAGGATTTGGTTTACTTAACAAACATATTTTTTCTAAGAATGAAGCGTCTAAAGAAAAAGCGGCTCAATTAAGAAGTAAATTAGCTACTAAACAAGGAAAATTAGGGGTAATAGGACTTGTTGTAGGAGTATGGATGATTGTTGCATCGTTTTTGTTTCTTTAATAGTTAGTTAGCTACTAAATTGTGAAAATTTGGTACAGCACAAAAAACCGTCAAATTTATTTTGACGGTTTTTTTATATTTAGGAAGGTAGATTTATTGAAATATTATTTTCTATTTATAAATTCTTTAAATATTTCTAAATCAGAGTAAGTTAACTTGTCAATAACAACTCCATTATTATCTAAAATAACAAAAAAAGGTTGTGCAGAATATTTAAATTTTTCGATTTGTAAATCGTAAGCCTTTTCACCTAAAGTTTTTAGTATTTTCTCTTTCTTTCTTGATGATTTAGTCCATTCGTTTTCTGGTAGAACTCTATTGTTATCTACAAAAAGAGATACTAAATGATAATTTTCTTTAATTTTTTCATAGACGCCATTTTCAGCTAAATGATAAGACATTTTAACACAATTTACACAAGCATATCCAGTAAAGAATAACAACAATTTTTTATTCTTTTCTTTTGCCTTTTTAAGAAAAAAATCGAAAGCTATTTCTTTTGGTTGTTTTAGTATTTTGTTTAGTTTTTCATCTACGGCATTATTATTTTTAATGAAACCCTTTTTGTTTATTTCACTTTTCTTTTTGGTAGGTGTAAATAATTTTTTTGAAGCTTCTTTGAAAGTTAAATGAGATAAGTCTTTATTGTTAATTAAATATTCTTTAACTTTAATTATACCCTCTTTAGGTGATCCTAATTGGATTAATATCTTTTTAGCTTCATTCCAGTTATCAATAGAAAAAGTCATTTTTTCTAACTTTTTCATTGCTATCATATTATTTTTAATTTGTTTAAAATTAGCAGTTTCTCTTACAGAGAATAATTTGTTTTTTACATCTAGATAAGTGACATTTTTATTAGAATAAAATTCTACAAGAATGCTACTTAGAAAAGGAGTTTCAATAAAACTGGCTATTTCATATTCATCAAAATTAATGCAATCAAATAATTGATTTATGTTTTTTCTAAATTCTTGTGAATTACTATTGGCATCTTCAAGGTTTAGTGAAGTCTTTAGTAATGTTTCGCAGTTTTTATTTATTTGCGCAGTAGCAATAAATGAGTTAATAATGGTTATGCAAACAAAAAATCTCTTTATCATAATTTTTAAATAAATAAAAAAACCCAAAACAAAATTACTTTGAAATGGGTTTAGTTTTTAGTTAAAAAGAAGCTAATATTAAGCGTCTTTCTTTTCTGGTCTAGGTCTTCTATCATCACGACGATTGTCACGACCACGATTATCTCTAGATCCTCTGTTATCTCTATTATTATCTCTTGGTGGTCTTGCTACATAACCTTCTGGTTTTGGTAACAATGCTTTACGAGATACTTTTTCTTTACGAGTTTTAGGATCTATACCAAAGTATTTCACATCTAAAACATCACCTAAATTAACTACATCAGTTACGTTATTTGTACGTTCCCAAGCCAATTCACTTACGTGTAATAAAACTTCGTTTCCTGGGGCTTCAGTATACTCTACAACAGCACCAAAATCTAATAACTTAACGACTTTTACTTCGTAAACAGAACCTCTTTCTGGTTTAAATAACATTGATTCTATACGTGCAAGAACTTTTTCAATTCCTTCAGGACTTGTACCTAATATTTCAACAATACCTTCTTCAGTAACAGGATCTTCATTAATTACAATAGTAGTTTCTGTTTCTTTTTGAAGTTCTTGAATATGTTTACCTCCTGGTCCTATAAACGCACCAATCATGTCATTAGGAATTACTCTAGTAACCATTTTAGGAGCATGTGCTTTTACTTCAGCATTAGCAGCAGGAATCGTATCTGTTAATTTAGATAAAATATGTAAACGACCATCACGAGCTTGTTTTAATGCATTCACTAAAATTTCGTATGATAATCCCTTTACTTTAATATCCATCTGACAAGCAGTAATACCATCAGCAGTACCAGTTACTTTAAAGTCCATATCACCTAAATGATCTTCATCCCCTAAAATATCAGATAAAACCGCATAACGATCACCATCAGAAATTAATCCCATTGCAATACCAGAAACTGGTTTCTTTAATTGTACTCCAGCATCCATTAAAGCCATTGTACCAGAACAAACAGTAGCCATAGAAGAAGAACCGTTAGATTCTAATACTTCAGATACTACACGTACTGTATAAGGACAATCTGCAGGAATCATTCCTTTTAAAGCTCTTTGTGCTAAATTTCCATGACCTACTTCACGACGAGAAGTTCCTCTTAAAGGACGTGCTTCTCCTGTACAAAAAGGAGGGAAGTTATAGTGTAAATAAAATGTTTCTTCTCCTTCATAAGAAGGCATATCTATTTGATTAGCTTCTCTAGAAGTTCCTAAAGTAACAGTAGCTAATGCTTGTGTTTCTCCACGAGTAAAGATAGAAGAACCATGTGTAGATGGTAAATAATCTACCTCACACCAAATTGGTCTAATCTCAGTAGTTTTACGTCCGTCTAAACGTAACCCTTCAGATAAAGTTAATTCTCTAACCGCTGTTTTCTGAGCTTTATTAAAATATTTTCCGATTAATTTTCCGTAATCTTCAACTTCTTCTTCAGTAAATGAAGCTATTATCTCTTCTTTTACTTCAGAAAACGCTAAACCTCTTTCTTTTTTAGAAGTTCCTTGTTTAGCTATATCATAACATTTTTGGTATGCAGCATCATGAATTTTTTTCTCTAATTCTTCATCTTCTCTTTCTGCTTCGTATTCACGAGTTTCTTTTTTACCGAAAGCTTCAGCCAAACGTACTTGTGCTGCACATTGTACTTTAATAGCTTCATGAGCAAACTTAATTGCATCCGCCATTTCTTCTTCAGTAACCTCATCCATTTCACCTTCTACCATCATTACAGAATCAGCAGAAGCACCAATCATCATATCTAAATCAGCATCAGCTAATTGAGCTCTATTTGGGTTAATAACGAATTCACCATTTATTCTTGCAACTCTTACTTCTGAAATTGGAGTTTCAAAAGGAATGTCACTTAACTGAATAACAGTAGAAGCAGCTAAACCAGCTAATGCATCTGGCATTACTTCTGGATCGTGCGACATTAATTGTATCATTACCTGCGTTTCTGCATGATAATCTTTTGGAAATAATGGACGTAATACACGATCTACTAAACGCATCGTTAATACTTCTCCATCACTAGGCCTTGCTTCTCTCTTAAAAAATCCACCTGGATAACGACCTGCAGCAGCAAATTTCTCTCTATAATCTACTGTTAAAGGTAAAAAGTCTACATCTGACTGTTTGTAGTTAGATACAACAGTACATAATAACATTGCTTTTCCCATTTGAACAACAACTGAACCGTGTGCTTGTTTTGCTAGTTTACCGGTTTCAAGTGAGATGGTTCTTCCATCTCCAAGGTCAATGACCTCTCTAAATACTTTTGGAATCATAAATTTTTAATTCTAAATTTTTTTAATTTTTGTTGTTGTTGTGTTGTTGTTTTTCCAATGGAAATTCAAAATTGCTGTTACTAATTTTGAGTTTTTATATAAAATATATTCAGTCTGTTAGGTTGAATATAAGTGTTTTTTGATAAAAAAAAAAGAGGCACGTTTATAGAGCCTCTTTTTATTGAAATTATTTTCTAATTCCTAATTCTTTAATAATCGCACGGTATCTGTTGATTTCTTTTTTCTTTAAATAATCTAAAAGACTTCTACGCTTACCAACCATTCTTACTAACGAACGCTCTGTGTTAAAATCTTTACGATTTTTCTTTAAGTGCTCTGTTAGGTGGTTAATTCTGTGAGTGAATAACGCAATCTGACCTTCTGCAGATCCTGAATCGTTACCATCTTTACCATGCTTAGCAAAAATTTCTTGTTTTGCTTCTTTAGTTAAATACATACCAATATTGTTTAAATGATTTTAATGTACACAATGATTTTTCATTGAAGTTGCAAATGTACAATTATTTTTTTAACACTATAACTTTAAAGTACTATAAAGGTGTTGTTTTTTGCAACGAAGTTTTAAAGATATGTAAATTGAAATAAGAAGTAGAAAAAAAAGATCTCATAAATTTTAAATTTATGAGATCTTTTTTAGTTGTTTAAATGAAAATTAAACCCTTACAGGTTCATTTTGAATTAAATCTAAATATAAATTTACTTGTTTCTTTAAATCTTTACGCTCATAAATAGCATCTAAGAAACCATGTTCTAATACAAACTCTGAACGTTGAAAACCTTCTGGTAATTCTTTACCTGTTGTATCTTTTACAACACGAGGACCCGCAAAAGCAATTAAAGCATTAGGTTCAGCAATATTAATGTCACCTAGCATAGCAAATGATGCTGTAGTACCACCCGTAGTAGGATCTGTACATAAAGAAACATAAGGAATTTTAGCGTCTGCTAATTGCGCTAATTTCACAGATGTTTTTACTAACTGCATTAATGATAATGAAGCTTCCATCATTCTTGCTCCACCTGATTTAGAAACCATTAAAAAAGGAACACCTTTTTCTATAGAGTAATCAATTGCACGTGCAATTTTTTCACCTACAACACTCCCCATAGATCCGCCAATAAAAGCAAAATCCATACAAGCAATAACTAAATCTTTTCCTGCTGATTTACCAACAGCAGTTCTTACAGCATCTTTTAATCCTGTTTTTTCTTGGGCAGCTTTTAATCTGTCTGGATATTTTTTAGTGTCTTCAAATTTTAAAGGATCTTTTGAAGTTAATTTTTTATTTAACTCTGTGTACTTATTGTCATCAAAAAACAATTCAAAATACTCCTTACTTCCAACTCTAACGTGGTACCCATCTTCTGGACTAACGTATAAGTTTTTCTTTAGTTCGTCGGTATCTATAACCTTACCACTAGGAGTTTTATACCACAATCCTTTAGGAGTGTCTTTTTTTTCTTCTGTAGGAGTTTGTATCCCTTTATCTGTACGTTTAAACCAAGCCATAGTTAGTTTATATATTTTTTAGTGTCTGTTTTTGTTTTCCAACCTTTATATAAAGATTGGAAAGACAAATGTAAAAGATTTTTCTTTAATGAAGTTATTTAAATTTTTCGATTCTATATTATAAAGTAGCATCTTAATCAAGATGCTGAATATTATTTCATAATTTGAAAAAGAAGTTTATAAATGATTGGTAGTCAAATATAGATTAAACTATTTCAAATATTGATTTAAAATTAAGGGGGTAATAAAAATGAATTAATATTGTTTACCAAATAATTTTTTAAAATAGAGTTGTATATATAGTTCTTAACTAGTATGAAAAAAATAAAATTAAAGTATTGTTACTATTTGTTAATGATAATGATAGTTTTTCAAATGATGTCTTGTGATAATACAAGTAAAGAGAAAAGAGAAAATGCAAAAAGGAGATATGTTTATACAGGTAAGGTAAATACGGAAAAAGGATTAGACCTTCGAATAGATAAAAATATAAATAGTGAAATCATAATAAAGATTCCTTTTAATGCTGAAATAAGAATCATTTCATTTACAAACAGGTTTAAAAACATAAAAAGTTTAAAAAAAAGCAATTCTTATGGTAATTGGGTTAAGGTTGAATATTTACAAAAAGACAATAATTATATTGAAGGGTATGTGCTAGATAATTTTTTAGATTATCAGTTTGAAAAAGAATACTATTCTTCAAAAATAAAAAAAGATACAGTAACAGTAAAAAATGAAAAAGAATTTGTTAATGCATTAAAATCCAATAGAGTAATATGGGTTGATACAGAGGTTATCAATTTAAGTAAATATATAAGAGAAACTAAATTAGATAAATACCTGTTTTTAGGTGAAGAAGATAAAGTTTATTTTAATGAGGAAACAGTCTTTTATAGAAAATTGTATGATGTAATTTCTTTTAGTTTGTATAAGTATAAAAATATAGAAATAAGAGGGAAAAATAGACAGGTAAATTTTATAGTAAATGATAGTTTAGGAAGCGTTATTAATTTTGTTGACTGCATTAATTTTTTAATAGATAATATTAATTTTCATCATGAACTAACAGAAGGTAATATTCGTCAAGGTGAAGTAGTCTCTTTTATCAATTGTTCTTTTTTTTATTTTCAAAATTCTCATTTTAATGGTGGAGAAACAGTAGGCGCTTCTATATATGATAATGATACTTTTAATTTTTTAAACTGTGAGTTCTATAATAACTTTAAATATGCCCTTAAAATATCTAATTCGGAAAAAATAAATTTTATCAGATGTGATTTTCATAATAATGAACTTCTTAAACTATTAGTTATAGAAGAAACGGATAATATTTTCTTTAAAGATTGCTTTGTGGTTGATAATATAGTATCAAGTAATCTTGTTGAAGTAAAAGGAGGAGAATTAAATATAATAGATAGCAAAGTAGAATACAATCTATCTGGGAATAATAATTATATTTTTAATTGTTCTTCTGAAAGTAAAATTTATTTAAAAAATACAGATATAAGTAATAATAAAGATTTTTATGGTTTTATTAATGATACAAAATATTTAATAAGAGGAAGAGGGGTTTTAGAAGAAAATATTTCAGATAGATCTTCTGATACTGTTGCGACAAAATTTAACTCTTATACTTACAAAGGAGAAAAAAGAATTTTAAGAAGATATGACGAATTAGAGTTTAATAAAGAGACTAAAGAAATATCATATAAGGATAATTTATTAAATGGAGATTACAATATTAATACTCCAAAGTCAATATTTAGATCAGGATATGATTTTTTTGGATTAAAACTAGCTCTAGAGAATAATGATATTGTTAAAGGTAAGATAATTAAAGGAAAGTTAGAAGATGTATGGGAGTTTGCTTATTCTAATAAACATATAAATAAGGAAGTATTTGTAACTTTTAAAAAAGGGATTGCTGAAGGCGGTTTTAAAGAAATAATAAATGATACTATTAGTGTTAGAGGAAATTATAAAAACAATAACAAAAATGGAGTATGGAAATATTTTTTTAGAAATGGAAATGTTAGGAAAACAATAACATATAAAAAAGGAGAAGTTATAGGAGCTATGTTATACTATTCTAAAAAAGGAAAATTAAAAGAATCAAGAACAGATGAGTTAAATTATGATGGAGTTACAAAATATTTTTTTAGAAGCGGAAATATTAAAAAGAAAGTAATTTATGAAAAAGGAAAAAAGAAAATGGTATGTTATTTTTTTAGAAATGGAAAATTAAGAGAAGAAAGAACAGATGAGTTAAATTATAGTGGAGTCACAAAATATTATTATTTAAATGGAAATTTAGAAAGTGAAATAACTTTTACTAGAGGAAAGATAGATATAAATAAAAGTTTTTTTTATGATGAAGACGGAAAGTTAAAGGAAACAGTAGCTTATGAATTATACAAAATAAAGAATAAAGATAATGTATATAGAAGATCTGTAGATGTAACTACAAATGAATATAAAAATAAAGTACATATTCTTTATACAGCCAATTATAAAGAATATTTAGGGTATGAATATTATAGAGATGGAAAATTAAATGGCCCAAATAGATCTTTTATAGATGGGAGTTATTATTCTGGAAAAAATAGAGATTCTATCTTTTATACAAAGAGATATGTTATGTCTTTAAAATATTTTAAGAATGATAGTTTAAGATTTGAAAAGAATAATTCTTTGAATTATGATGCAAATAATAATTTGATAAAATCAATTGATTTTATAGGTAAAGAGAGAATAAGACATTTTACTTATCTAGGTTTACAAGGAGGACTTACTGAATATTGTGAATACAAAAGGTTTGAAAATGATTTTTTTAAAGAGATTATAGAAAAAGATGGGGTATATAAAAAGTATAATAAATATGGAGAGTTAATTGAAGAAAAAAAGTTTATCAGAGGGGAAGAACAATAAAATATTTAATTATAATTAAAAAAGTATTCTAAAGTGTAACTTCAGAATACTTTTTTAATAAGGTTATTACTTTTTATAAAGTATCAATATTATTTAAATCTTCAAAAGCTTTCTTTAAACGGTTTTTAAAAGTTTGTTCTCCTTCACGTAACCATTTTCTAGGGTCGTAATATTTTTTGTTAGGAATATCAGCACCATCAGGGTTACCAATTTGAGTTTGTAAATAATCTTTCTTTCCTAAAACATAATCACGAACTCCTTCAGTAAATGCATATTGTAAATCAGTATCAATATTCATTTTAATTACACCATAACCTATTGCTTCACGTATTTCTTCTACAGTAGATCCAGAACCACCATGAAACACGAAATCAATAGTGTTTTCAGCTACATCGTATTTTTTTGAAATATGCTCTTGAGAATTTTTTAAGATTTTTGGAGTTAATTTTACATTTCCAGGTCTGTAAACTCCATGAACATTACCAAAAGCAGCAGCAATTGTAAATTGATCGCTAACTTTTAAAAGTTCTTCATAAGCATAAGCAACTTCTTCTGGTTGTGTGTATAATTTAGAACTATCTACATCTGTATTATCTACTCCATCTTCTTCTCCTCCAGTAATTCCTAACTCAATTTCTAAAGTCATTCCTATTTTACTCATACGAGCTAAATATTCTTTACAAATTTGAATGTTTTCTTCTAAAGGTTCTTCAGATAAATCGATCATATGTGAACTATATAATGATTTTCCTGTTTCAGCAAAATGTTTTTCACTTGCGTCTAATAAACCATCTATCCAAGGTAATAATTTTTTTGCAGCATGGTCTGTATGTAAAATAACAGGAATACCATAAGCTTCCGCCATTAAATGAACATGTTTAGCTCCAGCTACAGCACCAGCGATAGCTGCTTTTTGAGCTTCATTAGATAATCCTTTACCAGCATTGAATTGCGCACCTCCATTTGAAAATTGAATAATAACAGGAGCATTAACATCTTTTGCAGTTTCTAATACTGAATTTACAGAGTTAGACCCAACAACATTAACCGCTGGTAGAGCAAAGCCTTTAGCTTTAGCAAGTTTAAAAATTTCTTGAACTTCTTTGCCTGTGGCAACTCCTGGTTTTATCATTTTGTTTAGTTTTATGTTAGGTGTTATTTGTTAATGAACAAAACTACATAATTTTTGTTTTATAAAAAGAAAAACAAGAAGAGTTTACTATTTCGTTTTAGTAAAAAAAGATTTAAAAAGGGTAATTAATTCCTATGTTATATACTGTGTTAGAGAAATTAAAATTTTGAAACCACCTTTTATTTGCTAAATAAGGTTCGCGTGCTTTAAAACCTAAATCGAGTCGAGCAATTAAGAATTTAAAATCATATCGTAAGCCAAAACCACTAGCAACGGCTAGGTCAGTAAATGATTTAAAACCATTAAATTTAGAATTAGTATCTACTAAAGAAGAATTTGTAATATCCCAAATATTACCAACATCAATGAAAAGTGCACTTTTTAAACTTCCAGCAATATCAAAACGATACTCAAGAGAAGACAAAAACTTTAAACTACCAATGTTGTATTCTAAACCTGGAGCTCTTCTCCCTGGGCCTAAATCATAGGTTCTCCAAGCTCTTATGTCGTTAGATCCACCAGCAAAATAACTTCTAGAAAAAGGAATAGTAGAATCATTATAGGTAATAATAGCTCCTAAAAAAGTTCTGTGAGCAAGTACATTATTTTGACCTAAATCCCAGAATTTTTTATATTCTATATCTGTTTTAAAATATTGCGCTACAGGAATTTTAAAAACTGTTTTTTGTCCGTTGAAATTAGTTTGGTTAGACAAAACTCCCATTACATTTCCTGAATTAGCAACTCTTATTTTAAAATAAGAAAAATTAGCATCTTTAATACTTTCTTGATTGTTATATGTGAAAGTGTAAGCAATTTCGGGTATTAAAAAATCTGAAGTAATAATATTATATCTATTTAAAATATTAATATTATCTCTGAAAGAAATAGGATTAGAATTTTGAAAACTTGCATCATTAGATAAAGTTCTCATAAAGGAAACAATTTGTTGATTGTTTTCAGGAATGTTTAAAGGTAAAGCTAGACCAGAATCAGTAGCTACTTTTTTTAGTTTACTATATTCTGATCCATAAATATTAAAATAATTATCAACATTTAAATTCCTAATATACTGTGCATTTAGTAACTCTAACTGTATTGATTTTCTTTTGGTGTATTTCCATTTATAATCAACACCTAAAGAAATGTTTTGCTTATCTAATGCTATGTTTTTTTGAATACTAATACCTGTAGAAAAAATAGTTTTAGGCTGCATTCTTTTAGGTACAAATTTATGAAATCCAAAAGGAGCCATAAAGCGAGGTACTTCAAGAGAAATGTTTCCTCCTATTTCCCAACCAGGACCATTTCTTGAATTAAAATAACTTCCTAATGCAGAAAACTTAAAAATTTCGGCACCTTTAAAAGTATTTCTGTTAATGATTGAAAATTTTCCAGAAATATCAAAATTTCGAATATTAGATCTAGATAATTCAGAATCAAATGAAATTGTATACTTTTCTAAAGGAGTTAAGAAAATGTTAGCTTCTAAAGCATCATTGCTTCCTTCAATAGGGTTGTAACGTATAGAGGTAGATTTAAAATTACGCAATCCTCTTAAGTGTATTTGGGTAAGGTTTCGAAGCGAGTCAGTATAAATTTGATTGGGTTTTATAAAAATAGATTGCGATAAAAACTTTGGATTATATCTAATTTTTTTATGAGCAAAAAAATGAATGCCTTTGTAAGAAACAGACTTATCATAAGAAGCATTTCTTAAAGCATAAGAATAATCTGTAAGAACATTGATTCTTTTTATTTTTTGAATTTTGAAAGGCTTTGAAATATACTCTCCATTCTTTTCAATTAAACGGTCTGATATTCTTATATCTACATTTGCTTTGCGATAGTCTTTTAAAGTATCTATATCAAAAAGAATATTGTTTTCAGCAAAATGATAAACTCCTTTATTTCTAAAAAGCTTTACAATTCTATTTGCTTCATTTATAAAATTTTTATCCTTGTATTGAATACCTTTTTTTAGAAAGTTTTTAGAAATATTTTTATGATATATAGAATCTAATACAGGAGATTGTATAGAAGTATATATAGAGTCTAAAAAAGAAGGTTTTCCTTTTTTAATAAAGTAAGAAATGGCTCCTTTTTTTTGAGAAACGGTATCTTTTTTATAAGAAACTTTAGCTTTAAAGAAGCCTTCATTTTGAAAATAAGCTTGTAGATTTAATGCTGTTCTTTTTGTTTTAGAATCATTAATAATTACAGGAGGTTGTCCGTTTTTTAAATACCAATTATTTATACCAATAAAACTAGTTGCTACAGAAATACTTTGCTTTTCTGAAAAAACATCTTTAAAGAATTTATACCATTTAGGATGGTTTATTTTCCATTGATCAACATCTTGAGAACCTTTTGGGTTTCCTAAATTATAAAAATATAGAGATAAAGGTAAACCAATAGCCTTTGCATTACTTCTTTGTAGTAACAAATTATTTAACTCACTATTCTTTTGAGGAACACTATCAACAACTATTGTATTTTCAGTAAGTAATAATTCATTGTTAGCAACATGTTTAATAGTACTACATGAGTTTAAAAGAATATATATTAAAAAGTAAAAAAAAAGTTTTTTCATTAACTTTACACGCTGCTTTAGTGTTCAAAAATACCATTTTTATAGTTAACTGCTGTTAAAAAACCGCCAATGACGTTATTAAAAAACGATTTTAAATTAATTAATAGTTTACGACAAAAAAAATACCGTCAACTAAATAAACTTTTTATAGCCGAAGGAGTTAAGGTAGTAAATGAACTTTTAAATTCATCTATTAAAGTAGAGAAGGTTTTTGCTACGAGTGAGTTTTCAACGAATATTCCAACGAATAAGTTGACAATAATTAATGATAAAGATTTAAAAAAACTAAGTGCTTTAAAAACACCTAATAAAGTATTAGGGGTTTTTAAAATTCCAGAACAATCTGAAATAAATTATTCAGGATTTACAATTGCTTTAGACAAAATAAACGACCCAGGAAATTTAGGAACCATAATAAGATTGTGCGATTGGTTTGGAGTGCAACAGTTAATTTGTTCTAGCGATACCGTAGATTGTTATAATCAGAAAGTAATTCAATCTACAATGGGTTCTATTACTCGGGTAAATATAATATATACCAATTTACAAGATTTTTTAGAAAAAACCGCAGTACCTACTTTTACTGCAGATATGGATGGTACAAATGTTTATAATACTGATTTGCCTAAAGAAGCTGTTTTAATAATGGGGAATGAAGCAAACGGAATTTCTAAAGAAATACGTAAAACGGTAACCAATAAATTGACTATACCTAGATTTGGAAATGTTCAAAAAACAGAAAGTTTAAATGTAGCAACTGCTACTTCTATTTTATTAAGTGAATTTAGAAGAGGTGCTATCTAATTCTTTTTGTGTTATTAATCGCTTTACTTTTGTAATTACTTTTTTTAATTTTTCCAAAATCATATTTTAATGATAATGAAATAGCATTTACATCTGTAAAGAATAACGTATTTCCATTTATGTTAGGAAAAGTGTGTGTTTCGTTAAATTCAAAGGTGTTAAAAATGTCATTATAACTTAATGTAATATCAACATTCTTGATTTTTTTTTGAAAAGATGTATTTATCGTGAAAATAGATTTAGTATTAAACGGACCTTCTCCTTTTAAAGTTGTGCCCCATAAATTTACATTAAAAGAAGAAGTATTATTAATTGAAAACTTCTGATTAGAATAATAATATATGTATGGTTGTAAAATTGTTTTAATGGAATTATTACTTGTAAATTTGGAATAAATAAAACTCAAACTATTTTCAGAAGACCACGATTTATAAGCAACTGGTATGTTTGTTTCTAAACTAATACTCGTTCTTTTTTTTAAATTTAAGGGACGTATAGTCGCTATTTCTTCTAAAGAATTATAATCGAAAGTATATAATTTAATTGGTGTTTTAGTATAGCTGTACGTTAGCGTAAGAGCTTTTTTATTAAAGATGTAATTTAAAGAAAGTTCATCTGTAATAGCATTTTTAAGTTTTAAATTACCTGTAAATTCAATATAAGGATTTACATAAGCAGAGGTGTTAGATACCGAGGAAAAAGGAGGCCTAACAATGCTTTTATTATAGTTAAAAGTAAATGATTGCTTTCTTTTTAAAGGGAAGTGAATATTTAATTTTGGAAAAAGGAATGTGTTTTTTCGATAGAATTGATCATTTTTTGTGTTTTCAAAATACCCAAAAGCGGTATTTTCTTCAACTCGAAAACCCAGTGAATATTCTAATTTTTCGAATAATTTAGAGGATAATTGAATGTATAAGGCTTTGTTTTTTTCTGTAAAATTATAAGCTATAGTATTGTTATCGTTAATTGTTTCAGTTTTGAGAAAAGACATTCCAGCTTCTAATAAATTGTCTTTAGAGAACTTTTTTTCATAATTAATTTTAAAATTATAAGAATCAATAGAGAAGTCTTGTGTTCTTTCAAAATTAGAAGTCTCATTATTAATTATGTTGGTGATATTATTAGTTACTTTTTTTAGATAAAAAACATGTTGTGCCCCAAAGAAAAGTATATCAGAGTTTTTAAATTGTTTTTGATAATTTAAAGTTGCAGTTGTAAAAAAACGACTTCCTAAATCGTCAGTTTCAGTATCAATAATATTATGAGTATTGTTTTTAGTATAATTTGTAAGAGTATTAAAGAAGAAAGGTTCTTCTTGAACTTGCGTATTTGCACTGATAGAAAAATAATCGTTTTTATTAATTTGATGATAAAACCCACCATTAAATATCGCTTGTTTTCTATTGGTAATTGCTGTTAATAAATGATTTGATTGTATGTTTTTCTTCGGAATTGAATACGAAGTTTTATTACGTTCCCAAACGTTGATGTTATTATAAGAAATACTTAATTTAATTTCGTTTTTATCTTTTTTTAAATTGATATAACTAGATAAATAATTGTTAAAAAAACTTTTGAAAGCAACTGTTTCTTTTAAAAGTATTTTTAGTCCGTCCGATTTGTTTTTTTTAAGTGTAATAAGAAGTACAGAATTAGCATTTGCTTCATATTTCACTGAAGGATTGTTGATTATTTCTATAGTTTTTATTTCGTCTACTTGTAGTGTACTTAGCATTTGAAAAGAAACTTGCTGATTATCTACATAAATTAATGGGGTTCCTTTACCAATTATTTCAATAGTTTCTTGCGTTTCATTTATTTGCAATTTAGGTAATTTAGCCAATAAATTAGTCGTAGTTGGTTCTGCAGATAAAATGCTGTTTTCTACATTTACTAGAATGTTCCCTTTTCTATTTTGAATTAATCTTTTATGAGCCGTTATTTCAACTTCGTTTAAAAGGTTGTCTTTTAAAGTCAAAGAAAATTTTAGATTAAGATTGTTGTTTATTGTTATTTCTTGTTTGATATCCTCATAAGAAATTGCATTTATTCTTAAAATGTAATCCCCTTTTTTAATGTTATTCAGATAAAATTTTCCGTTTTCAATAAAAGTGTACATAAGTATTTTCTCGCTTTTCTTTGAAATGATTAACACATCACCATATTCAATAATATTATTGTTTGCATCATGTACAACCCCAGAAATAGAAAAGTTTATTTGGCTATAAACTGTTTTTGGTAGAATTAAGAATAAGAAAAAAATAAATTGCTTCATTATTTGTTTTTGAAGCAAAAAACCAAAAAAGCTACTATAAAAATAAGAAAAGGTAGAATGATTTTAGTACTAGTACGGGGACTAATTTTTGAAATTTAAGATCAAATCCTTTCTGTTAGAGATATTTAATTTCTGATAAATATTTGAAATATGTGTTTTAACAGTGTTTAAACTAATATGTAATTCGTTGGCAATTTCTTTATTTGTTTTACCATTAATGATAAGTTTTTTTATTGTAACTTCCTGTTTTGTTAAATCTATTTTAGCAATTTTCTTTTTTTTATTTTTTAAAATAAAAAAGATAAAAAGTATAATAATTGCAACTAAAAAAATACTTGTTATAATTGAAAACGTAAATTTTTTATTAGTGTTAGCTATAGAAATTTTAAGCAGTTCATTTTCTAAAAAAATATATTCATCATCAACAATACTACTGTTTTTTAATTCTTTTAAAAAGTTGGTGTAATAACCAGTGTTTTTTAAGACATCTTTTTGTAGTAGTTTTTTTTGATGCAATTTTTTAATACTATCTAACTTAATAGAAAGTAGAAGTAAAGATTTTTTTTGGTCAGCTTGCAATGACGTTCTATAATCTTTGTTATTGTTTTTTTGAATATTTTTATTAAATAAAGCTTTCTTAAATTGATAATTAGCTTTTTTTATATTGTAATGAGTGCTATGGTTTGGGAGTTTTAAATAAGAATCAAAAGAAAAACTGTTTTTAGAATAAGCAAAATTAGATATTGTAACGAATACTAAAAACAATAATTTCTTAGTCAACATATACTATTAAAATAATCCATTTATTTGAGCATCAATTCGATCTATTATAAAACCTAAATCTTCTGGCTTTTCTACAAAATCGAGTTCGTCAACTTCTATAATTAATAATTTACCTTTATTATAGCCTGTAATCCATGCTTCATAGCGTTCATTAAGTCTACTTAGATAATCGATACTTATAGAGCTTTCATATTCACGCCCTCTTTTATGTATTTGACCTACCAGAGTAGAGATGTCTGCACGTAAATAGATAAGTAAATCGGGCGGATTTACTAAGTTTTCCATTAATTCAAACAAAGAAGAGTAATTACTAAAATCTCGATTCGTCATTAAACCCATAGCATGTAAATTCGGAGCAAAAATGTGAGCATCTTCATAAATCGTTCTATCTTGAATAATATTTTTACCTGATTTTCGTAATTCTAAAATTTGACGGAATCTACTATTTAAGAAATATACTTGTAAATTAAAAGACCAACGTTCCATTTCACTATAAAAGTCATCTAAATAAGGGTTCTCATCTACAGACTCGAAATGAGGATCCCAATTATAATGTTTTGCTAATAGTTTGGTTAAAGTGGTTTTACCAGCGCCAATATTTCCTGCAATTGCAACGTGCATGTATGAGAGTTTTTAAACGTTTCAAAATTACACATTATTTCTGTTTTTTTATGATTTAACAAATTAATTTATATCCAAAACCACGAACATTAATAATTTCTACAGATGTGTCTTTTTTTAATTTTTTTCGAAGCTTAGAAATGAATACATCCATGCTTCTAGCATTGAAGAAATCATCATTTCCCCAAAGTTTATTAAGAATAAACGTTCTGTCTAAAATTTTATTTCTTTTCTCTGTTAAATAAAATAATAGTTCACTTTCTCTATGCGTAAGTAAATCTGCTTGATCGTTAAAATATAATTTTTGTTTTTCATAATTAAAAATAAAATTTCCAATGATAATTTTATCAAAACTCTTTTTAAGGTTTACTCTATCTAGTAAACTATGAACCCTTACAATGAGTTCTTCCATAGAAAAAGGTTTTTTAAGGTAGTCATTTCCTCCATGTTGAAATCCTTCTAAAACATCTTTAGTTTGTGATTTTGCAGTTAAGAAAATAATAGGAATTGTTGGGTTTTGTTCTCTAATTTCTTTAGCTAAAGTAAAGCCATCTTTCTTAGGCATCATTACATCTAATACTAAAACCTCAGGATGCTTAGTGGTATAAATTTCTAAAGCCTCCTCACCGTTTAAAGCATGAAAAACTTCAAAATTTCTAGTCTCTAAACTTTCTTTTACAATTTGACCTAAACTAGGTTCATCCTCGGCTAGTAACAGTTTTATATTATGATTCATTAGGTAATGTAATTTTAAAAACAGTTTGTTTGGTATTAGAGTTTAAGGAAATAGTTCCCATGTGTTTTTCTATGATTTTCTTAGTATAGTATAAACCAATACCAAACCCTTTTACATCATGAGTATTTCCTTTTGGTACTCGATAAAATTTATCAAATATTTTTTCTTGCTGATTTTTGTCAATCCCGTAACCGTTATCAGCAACAGAAATTTCAATAGTATTAAGTAAGGTATTTAAATTTACTTCAATAGTATCTCCTCCATATTTAATAGCATTATCAATTAAATTTGATATTGCATTTTCAATATGAAATTCATCTATTTTTAATATAAGTTCTTTTGAGTTAGTGATGCATGTAATAGATTTGTTATTGGTTAATAGTTGATGTTTTTTAGTCAATTTTTCTAATAAACCAACAATTTCAACTTCTTCCTTTTTAAGTAATAACTTTTCACTGTCTAATGTTGCGGTTTCTAATAATTTTTCAACCATTAGATGTAGTTTTTTTATTTGATTTTCTGAAATTGAGATATATTTTTTTGTTTTTTCGGTGTCTTCAAGGGCATTAAAATTATTAATAGCTTCTAAAGCTGTTGAAACAGTAGTAATAGGCGTTTTAAACTCATGAGTTATATTACTAATCAAATCATTTTTTATTTCTGCAAGTTGTTTTTGATTATTAATTGTCTTTAATAAATAAAATAAACTAGATCACAAGCATCCGAAAGTTTGAATACCATAAAAGCTTGAGAATCCCGTATTTTAGTTTTGCGAACAAAAAATACAATTTATGGGACTCTTCAAGCGCACTAAAAATACAAACAAGCCACTAATCCGCCAAATCATAGATTT
>CAKZVD010000057.1 GCA_937922085.1 uncultured Tenacibaculum sp.
ACTAAAAAACACTTGTCAAATTGAACATTCTAGACATCGATCTTTTGATAACTTTATAACAAATATGATATCTGGATTAATCGCCTATTCTTTTTTACCAAAAAAACCGTCAATTAAAATACCTAATATGCTGCCAAATAACAGCATTGCTTAGGTCGAACTCACGTTCTTTAAATACTTTTTTAACAAAACTCCCATTTTCTAATAAATGAATTTCATCACAAGTATCTGCTAATGTCGAAAATATATGGGAAGAAATAATTACTAATTTTCCAAGTTCTTTTAACTTATGAATGAGCTCTGTAATAATAATATTACTTTGAATATCTACCCCGTTAAAAGGTTCGTCTAAAATAAAAACAGAATTTCCTTGAAGAAGAATGGCTGTTAATGCCAATTTCTTTTTCATTCCTGTAGAATAAGCTGTAGCGTATTTATCTAACGGTAAATCAAAAATATTTTTTTCTTCAATATTCACCAACTCTTTCTCTCTAGCGTTACAAAGTAACTGTATGTATTCTCTTCCTGTAATTTTTGAAAAAAAATAAGATTCTGTTTCTAAAAAACCTAAGTAGTCTTTCATATTTTGAATCGTATCAATTTTACCATTATATTTCTCCATTCCAGCTATACACCTAAACAAAGTTGTTTTTCCAGATCCATTTTCTCCTACAATTCCATAAATCTTTCCTCTCTCTAATTCTAGATTAATGGTATTCAATACTTGTATTTTACCGTATTTTTTAGAAAGGTTTTGAATTTTAATCATTTAAAACAGCATTTAATTTTTCTATAGATTTTGAATAAAAATAAGGAAAAGTAATAAGAATAAATGGAGGAAAGAACATGCTCATAACTATTAATACTCTTATAGGTATATTAACTTCTTCAGGGAACATCGAATATTTTGCTACAATAGCCTGTGTTAGATAAAACAGACCTCCCAACTGAAAAGAAAATATAATAAGAATATAAGTATCAAAAAAAACACTTAGAGCAATACAAATTGGTAGGCTTAAAATAATACCATACCTAATTCCTGTTTTTATCTTATTTACAATAAAATCTTTGGGAGACTTCTTATATATCCAAGCGTAATAAGAATCTTCAATTTTAGAATAATAATTTAACAGCATAAAAAATAATGCAATCAAAGAAAATGCGCCTAAATTAAAGTTATTTACTTCAATTGATTTATAAGTTAACCAATATATAAATGGATATATATAGCATGTATTTCTAAACCCTACAGAAAATTCAAATGGCTTTTTACTAAAAGGAGTAGGTATTGTAAAACTTGCAGTAGCATTATAAATAATGAAACTTAATACAAGCGCAATAAGATATAAAATTACAGCATAAAAAAAATCTTTCTGATAAAGTATATATAAGATAAAAGGAAGTACTAGTAAGCTGTTTTCTATCCATCTTACTTTAAAGTAATTTCTTTTTATAAAGCAACTTTTTAAAAAATCATTTCTTTTTTTTTCTCCTAACTTAGATAAGGTACTTATTGCTATAAAGCAATAAACAAAAACGGCATACTCTTGTAATTTGCCATATAAAAAAGTGGAAATACCAGTAAAAAGGAGAATTACAATTGGATATGCTAAAATAGGTTCGACTCCGAAATCTTTAAAATGTCTGTTCAACATTTTTATTCGAAGTTGAAAATATTCCTTCATTACAGTTCTTATGAAGTTTTCTTAATTTCTTTCTCTTCTTTAGGAAAAGCTTGTTTGTTAAAAATAAACAATAGTATAACCCCTATAGTAATCCAACTATCAGCCCCATTAAAAATGGCATTAAAAAAAGTAAAACTCTCGCCTTTATACATTGGAAAATATAACATGTCTACTACTTTACCAAAAAACATGTCACCATATGGTTCATCTGAAAATAGAGTAGCAATTCCCTGTCCTTTTGGTGTGTTAAATAAAACACCATAAAAAACAGAATCAATTATATTACCTATTGCCCCTGCTAATATTAATGAAATAGCCACAACAACTCCTGAATGTATTTTGTTTTTAATTGTTTTTACTAACCAAAAAACAATCCCCGTAACTGCTACCAACCTAAATACGGTTAAAAACAACTTTCCTGCTTTACCACCAAACTCAAATCCCCACGCCATACCATTGTTCTCTGTAAAGTGAATAATAAACCAATCAGCAAAAACAGTAACTTCTTCTCCTAAATAAAAATGAGTTTTTACATATATTTTACTAATTTGATCGATTAATATTGCTAATATAACAGTAAGTATAGCTATGGTTTTCTTAGACATTTTAAAAATTTAACAGCGACAAAAATAAGAAAAAAACAATGTGTTTTTTCATTTAACTTATTTCATTATCAATCTTTTCTATTACTTGCTTTTTAAATGATTTCCCAATAGGTAATTTCACTTCGTTTTGTAAAAAAATTTGATTTCCATCTATTAACTTTAAATGATTGAAATTTATTGCATACGATTTATGAATTCGCAAAAAATTATTAGGTAATTTACCTAAAAACTCAGACAAGGTTTGTGATGTAAGAATCATTGTATCTGTATAAATTTTTATATAATTACCATATGCTTCAATATAAGTAACTTCTTCAAAATTTAATTTAATAATTTTTTTATCACTTTTTACAAATAATGATTTTTGTTCTTTTTCAACAGTAGGAGTCACTTTAATTACTTCTTTATCAATATTTTGTTTTTGTTGTACTTTTAAAACAGCTTGTAAAAAACGTTCTAACGAAAAAGGCTTTAATAAATAATCGGTAACAGAAAGCTCAAAACCTTCTATTGCATATTCAGGATACGCAGTTGTTATAATAACATTTGGCCTTTTAGTTAATGATTTTAATAAACTAATTCCAGTAAACTTTGGCATATTAATATCTAGAAAAAGTAAATCGATAGTCTCTTGTTGTAAAACTTCCATTACTTCAAATGCATTTTTACAGGAAGACACTAATTCTAAATAAGGTATATCTTTAATATAACTCTCCACTATTTGGCGCGCTATAGGTTCGTCATCGGCAATTAAACATCGAAGTATTTTCATATTTACAGTGTAAGTTTTAAATCAACTAAAAAATTACCACCTTTCTTTTGTATCTCTAAATTATGAAGATTAGGGTATATTAAATTCAATCTCTTCTTTGCATTTATTAAACCTATTCCACTTTTTCCTTTTTCTAAATTATTTTCTTTTACACCTATCTCTTCATATGAATTTTCACATAAAAAACTTAATGTATCTTCAGTACTACTTATTGTAACGGTTACTTTACTTATCTCTTTATTTACAGTAGATAAATGTTTAAATGCATTTTCTACAAAAACAATTAACAACATAGGCGCTATTTGCTTTCCTCTTATATCACCTTTAATTGAAAAATTAATTTCTGCTTGTTCTTCTAATCTAATTTTTTCTAAAGAAATATAGTTTTCTAAGTAACTTATTTCTTTTTCTAGCGGAACAACTATTTCTTTTGTTTCATATAAACTGTAGCGTAATAAATCGGAAAGCTTTAACATTAAACCAGGTAATTTATCTGACTTAACAACAGATAACCCATATAAATTATTCAACGTATTAAATAAAAAATGAGGATTTAACTGTGCCTTTAATAGTTTTAATTCTGCTTCTTTTTCTTCTTGTCTCCTTTTAAAACTATCTCGAGCTATTTTTATAGCCATACCAAAAATCATGGCTAATAAAACAAATCCAAAAAGATTTAAAAACATTTTTACATTTAACTCCTGTTGTAAAGATTTACTAATAATAAATACTGGAATTATTGTAAAAACAACACCGCTTATTATAAAAAGAGTAAAAAACAAAGTTCTTTTTCTATTAAAAAAAGGGAGAATACCATAATTAGTTATATATATGGTTGGCACTAGAAATAAAACAACATATAACGCTGTATAAATTTTGTTTTCAGACTGAATTCCTCCTATTAAAATTAGAAAAAGGCAACACCAAACAAATACATTTTGTACTACCTTATTATCTACCCAAGTATCAAATTTCGACATTCTTTTTTCTTAAATATTTACAGCAAACTTACTTTTTAGCTATAAAAAACACACTTTTTAATGATGAAAGATACTTTTTTTTGTGTGAACAGACTTCTATTCATGATTTCTGTAAAAAGATACGCTCATCATTTTTAAATATACACTCATCATTCTTCTTTTTAATCATTGATTTTTTACTAGACTTTTGAAGTGTTCATTTTAAAAATCAAACAATTATGAAATATTTTAAATCAATATTATTCATTACTTTCTCAGTAATAAGTCTTTTCGGTTATACTCAAAATTTACAATCTCAATTAGAAAAATATACTCCGTACATACAAGAATTAAATCAAGGAGTTGCTGTTTTAGTTCATCAGAATAATAAAACAACATCTGCTAGTATGGGAGCATATAATTTTAATGAGCACACAGTTTTTAATATAGGAAGCGCTACCAAAAAAATGACTGCTATTTTAATACTTCAAGAAGTTGAAAAAGGAACTTTAAAATTATCTGATTCTATTGGTACTTATTTACAATCGATAAAAAACGTTGATAATAGTTTAACTATAGAAACATTATTAAGACACAGAAGTGGTTTAGGTGAAATCGTAGGAAAAAACTTTGAAAAAGAGTTTTATGATAAAAAAGATAGCTTTTACAATTCAGATTTTTTAAATAAAATTCCGGAAAACAATCCTAAAAAAATTGGAAAATACGATTACTGTAATACAAACTATATTTTATTAGGTCATATTCTAGAAAAAGTAAATGACAAAAGTTATTTTGATTTACTACAAGAACGAATATTTACGCCTTGTAATATGACAGCATCTTATCCGTATGTTTCAAAAAAACTTAAAAACCTTGCAACTCCTACTCATAAACAAAAAGATGTATCTTCTTATTTAGATTATAGGTTTTATGCTAACTATGCCTATGCTGCTGGTAGTGTTGCTTCTACTTTAAACGATATTACAAAGTTTTACAATCACTTATTTCAAAAAGAAACATTGCTTTCTAAAACATCTTTACAACAATTTGTTTCTTTTGATGATGCTAATTATGGTTTAGGAATTATGAAATTAAAAAACGGTTATGTTGGTCATGGTGGTAATAACCTTGGTTATTCTTATAGAGAATATTACAATCCTAAAAATCAGAATTTAATTTTAATCTTTAGTAACTCTCGCTTCATTCCTTTTAGTAAAATGTTGAAAGAAGAGCTTTTCAATTTTATTGAAGAAAAACCAAATACAATCACTTTTAACGAAAATGTAGTTTCGGACTTTAAAAATACATTAGGCAGTTATTTATTTGATTCACATGGAATGAAAATGGATATGAGAATTTTAGAAAAAAACAATCATTTATATTTTTCTGCTCAAGGTGCTAAAGTCATTTTAATAAGCAAAGAAAAAGGTAAACTATACAATGGAAGTTTTGGAGTAGAGTTAGAAGTGAATCCTAAAAACTCAGATGAATTAATATTCAGACAAAACGGGTTAGAAACAATTATTAAACGTGTAAAATCTTAATTAGTTATGAAATTAGAAATACAAAACGTATCTAAACGATACACTGGAAATAAATACGGATTAAAAGATTTTTCAATAACTATTGAAAAAGGAATTCTAGGATTATTAGGCCCTAACGGAGCAGGTAAATCTACACTTTTAAAAATGATTGCAACAGTTAGCAAACCTACAGAAGGTACTATCATTTTAAACAAAAACAATATTGTTAAAGATGCTAACTACATGCGTAAACAAATAGGTTTTTTACCACAAGATTTTGGAGTATATCCTAATTTAAATGCTTATGAGTTTTTAAAATATATGGCTGCGATGAAAGGTATTGGAGGCAAAGATTTAAACACACGTATAACACAATTATTAGAAGGTTTAAATTTAATAGAGGCAGCTAAGAAACCTATTGGAAGTTATTCTGGAGGAATGAAACAACGAGTAGGAATTGCACAAGCTTTATTAAACAACCCTAAAGTGCTCATATTTGATGAACCCACTGTTGGTTTAGACCCTGAAGAGCGTGTTCGTTTTCGTAACCTAATTACCGATTTAGCTAATGATTGTATTGTTATTTTATCTTCTCACATTGTTTCTGACATTGATACGATTGCTGATGAAGTCGCTGTTTTAAAAAATGGAACATTACTTTTAAAAGGACATCAAGAAGATGTTATAAACAAAGTACGCAATAATGTTTTTGAAATTTCAATCCCTAAAGGCAATTATAACTTATTTAAAAACAAACACCTTATAGTTAGTACAACTCGTAAATCAGGAAATTTAATGGTTAGATATATTACTGATAATCCTCTAGAGAATTCAGTAAAAAAAGAAGCCAATTTAGAAGATGCTTATTTATACTTAACTAAAACTAAATAATTATGAAAATTAAAAATAAGCAGATTTTTAAAATCATCATAATTTTTATAGTAAGCACACTCTTCTTATTTATAGTTTCTGCTAAATTCCATATTGGCGTATATAACGCTCACTAAAAACAACACCTATGAACTTTTTTTCAATTATAAAATATGATTATTTACAACGTACAAGAAGTTATGCTTTCTTAATTACACTTTGTGCTAGTTTGGCTATTGCATATACTTTTGTACCAGAACCTAACGCAAATTATTCTACAATTAGAATTGCCGATTATATTGGTCAATATAATTCTGCTTGGTTTGGGTATGTTACTGCAATAATGACAAGCCTCTTTTTATCTCTCATTGGTTTTTATCTAGTAAATAGTGGAATAAAATCAGATATTGAAACTAACGTCGGACAAATAGTAGCTACGACTAAAGTTAAAAACTTTAATTATTTATTAGCAAAAGTTCTAAGTAATTTTTTAGTATTACTAACAATACTTGTAATCATCTTTACAATGAGTATTATACTTTTCTTTTTATACAGTGATGGGTATTCATTTGAGGTTTTCCAATTTATAAAACCATATGTACTTATTCCTATTCCGACATTATTTTTTGTAGCTGTTTTAGCAGTTCTTTTTGAGGTTTTCTTTGAGCGATATACTGTTGTTCAAAACATTGGTTTCTTTTTTTTATTTTCTCTATTAATGGGACCTAATCCTTATAACGAAAAAAACTTTTCCTTAGATCTTTTTGGAAGCAAAATTGTAATGTCTCAAATGGAAGAACAAGTGAAACAAGTTGCAGATGTAAAAAAAACGAAACAATTATCAATCGGATACGTAATAGGGAATGTAAAAAAAGCAAAACAATTTCAATTTAATGGTGTAAACTTTACTTCTTCATTTATAATAAGTCGTTTTTTATGGGTTTTATTGGGGTTCATTATGATTTACATTAGTTCTCTATCTTTTCACCGATTTAATATTAAAGAAAAAATCACTACAAAAAAACACAAGGCTACTATACAATCTAAATCTATCATAAAAAACATTTCTCTTTCACATTTAGCAAAAGTAAAAATGAACTTCAGTATTTTTCCTTTATTAAAAACAGAATTATTATTATTAATTCGAAAAGGTAAAAAATGGTTGTGGTTTATTAACCTACTTGGAATGGTTTTACTTACCTTTTTACCTTTACAAATTGCGCATCAGTTCGTATTACCTATTTTATGGTTTTTACAAGTAAGTAGATTATCAGAAATTACAACTAAAGAAATAACAAACAAAGTACATTACTTTGCTTTTACCTCATATAAACCAATATATCGATTATTAGTTTCTCAAATAGGTGCGAGTATTCTTTTAGTTTTATTTTTAGCACTTCCCTTATTAATTAGAGAATTATTAATTATCAATTTCTCTGGTTTTATATCTATTCTTTTAGGTGGTGTTTTTCTAGTTCTTCTTTCAGCATCATTAGGTATTGTAACAAAAGGAAAAAAGTTATTTGAAGTTTTATTTTTTATGATTACATATGCTAATATCAACGGTATTCCTTTTCTTGATTATTTTGGTGCGTTGACACACTCTACAACATATTTAAGCAAATTATTAACCTTAATACTTATTCTTTTTGCTTTCACTTTTATAATCAGAAAAAAACAATTAAAAAAACTATAATTATTCATCAAAAAAAATAATCATAGTCTTAACAACAAAAAAATGAGGTTATCTGAATTAGAATTAATAGTTTCCTTTCTAATAACCTCATTATTTATTCGATAAATATTTTTCTTGTACCACCACCTTGTGCATTAGAAACCTTAACCAAGTAAATACCTGTACTTAATTGATTTCCTAATATAACATCTGATTCTTTAAACAATAGCTTCTCTTTTAAAACTTGCTTTCCTGTTATAGAAAATATAGTAATAAAAGTATTTTCATCTGGTTCATTTTTTAGTACTAATGTTAAAAAATTACTAGATTTTATTGGATTAGGATAAATAACATTAATTGTTTCATTAAATTCATTAGTAATTGATAATGTAAAATCTATATACTCATAAGCTCCAATATCACAACGCTTACCTTCTTTAATTCTTGATTCTCCTAAAATATCAATTCTAAGACTATTAATAGTACAATCTCCTTTGTTAATAGCTAATATAGAATTACGAGATAATCGTAAATCTCCATTTTCAACATCTATAAAATCGAGAGATGATATATCTTTTGTTATGATATTGTTTTTAATATTATCTAAAATAAAAGCATCCGTTTTTTTATAGCCCCATTCACTAACTCCAGGAATTGTGTGAAGAATATTATTATAAAAAAAGTTTTCATTTAACGTAAAACTGGCATTTATCATAGCAATTCCTGATTTTTTTAAATTAACAAAAGTGTTATTATATATTTTATACCTCGAATCTGAGCTTGTTAAATTATCATAAGCTTCAACAGCATTTTTTGCGCTATTCACTACATTATTAAAAATCTCTACACCATCACCTTTGATAAAAAAAGCGCTCCCAGTTCCGTTTTTTACTATATTATTATACATTTTTGCCTTAGTTCCTGGATTTATTTGAAATCCTGAAACATGCCCTCCTTTAAAAAGGTATCCTTTTTTTACCCTGAACCGAATTGATAATATAATCACAACCACAATCTTGAGCATTTAAAAAAAGCCCTACAAAAACTACTATTAAAACTATAATTTTTCTCATTTTCTTTCTTGCTTAAAAAGCCATTTGAATAGCAAAGGATCTCTTACTCTTTCATTCATTCCATAAAAATGACAAAAACCATCATACTTAGCACAATCTCCTGTATATTCAGTGTAAAAGTATTTTCTACCTTCGTTTATTTTTTCATTAATCTTATCTTTAGATAAATCATAAACTTCATTAGCTGCTCTATGTGTATAAACAACATCATAGTTTTTAGCTTCTTCCATATACTTAAGTAATTCCCTAGAAGCATCTGATCCGTTTGGTCCATTAGCATCAGCCTTATGAATTAATGCCCAAACAGGCAACTCGTCAAAATCTCCCATATCTATACTGTTTTTCAGTTCAGTATAAATACTTGTGTCTATTGAAAAAGCAGGGCTTAAAGGTACAATAGCTGCTAATTTATCTTTTAATGCTACCCCAATTGTCCAAGTTCCTACTCCTCCCATCGAGTGTCCTGTTAAATATATTCTAGAGATATCTATATTTTTATTCTTTATTATAAAGTCCATTAATTTCTCCACAAAATCTTTAGATCCTTCTTTACCCCATCCATTATAATTTACTCTATCCTTTTCTAAAATGTTTTTATGAATATTAGAAGCTAAAACATAAGCCGGATACTCTTTTTGTTTTTCTTGCTTTATCCACCCTAGAGCGTAATAACCAGTAATTTCAAGTTCTTCTATTAAAAAATCTTCTTCTTCATTATAAAAAAACTCAGCACCATGTAAAGCTATAATTAAAGGGAATTTTTCATTTGAATTAAGAGATTGTTTGGGTTCGAAAAAACTATACGGAATAACAGTATTAGTTAATTCATGTGTAAAATTATGTTTAGTAAACTTATACACAAAAGAGCTTGTGTCTTCTACACAAATTCCATCTACACATATTCCATTACAATTGGTATTTGAATTACATTCATCAACAACACCATCGCAATTATCATCTATTCCGTTATGAATTTCTATCGCAGATGAGTAAATATTTACATTCGTATCATCACAATCAGTATTATCACTTACATATCCTTTTGGTTGCAAACATGCTTTCTTACTTTTCTCTTTATCTCCAAAACCATCTTTATCTGCGTCTAAATACCATATTTGTTCTGAACAATCTTGTTCTTCCTTTGAACATGATATTAAAAAGTTAAAAACTAATAGTAATAAAATTACTCTTCTCATATTTTTTACTTTTAGGCTTGTTTAATTCTAGTTTTCACAAATATCATACAAATCAGTCCCTACAATATGGCTAAACTTCCTAAATGAGGATATAAACTTCCTAAGTAAGAATATTAGCTTCCGAGTCTTTTTTATAAAACAAAAAAGACCAATAATCTAGAAATAGATTATTGGTCTCAATATTTAACACAATTGTAAAATACTATCCTTTTAGCCAAGCATTCAAAAGGTCTTTTTGTTTTTTTGTCATATTCTTATTAGACTCTAAACCTTTTCCCTTCGTATAAGACTGAGTGGTAGTTGTTTTAATTATTATTTCTTTCCCATCTCTCACTAAAACTACTTCTGCTTTTATGCCTGGTTTCCATAAAAACACTTTACCTAGTACCTGATTAACTGTTGTAAGTGTTACTTCTTCTCCATTCACACTTTTTATAACATCTCCTCCTTTAACTCCATTATCATTCCAAAAACTATTATCAGCAACCCCAGGTGTAAAAAAAATACTCTTTGTTTTAGCACTACCTGTTACAATATTTACACCTGCATTCTGAAGATAGTTTGTTTTCACTTTAGATTCTTTAATTCCTAAACCTACTTTTTCAAAAAAAGCATTATAATTAATTGGTGTAGTACCAACTACATGTTTATTTAAAAACTCACCAACCGATGGGTATGTCATTTCTATTATTTCTGTAATAAGAGTATCATCTACAAAAGGTTTATTCTTACCATATTTATTAGACAATTCTTTCATTAAAGATAAAATACCTCTTGTACCATTACTTTCTTCTCTCATTAAAATATCAATACACATACCTATCAAAGCTCCTTTTTGGTAAACATTAATATATTGATCATGGTATTCTTTTTCAAGAATATTTTCGCTCATTTTAGTAAAACTCATAGCATCATTCATTTTAGCTGCGCTATTAATTTTATCCATAATTTTAGCATAAAATTCATCCTCTTTAACTAACCCTTTATTTACTTGAAATAAAGTAGCAAAGTATTCTGTTACTCCTTCATACATCCACAAATGTTTTGAAAAGGTAGGTGCATTGTAATCAAAATAATGAACATCTTCTGAATGAACACTAAGAGGAGTTACTATATGAAAAAATTCATGAGAAACTACATCAATCATACTTTCTGCTAATGCAGCGTCTGGCATACTTTCTGGTAAAACAACTACTGTAGATGTATGATGCTCTAAAGCTCCAAACCCTTTAGGAGAAGTTTCTTTACCTTCTGATAAGTATAAATAAATATCATAACGTGCTGTACTATTTACTCCTCCTAAATAAGATTTCTGCGCTTGCATCATCTTTTCCATAGTAGCTTTAATTTTTTCAGCAGAATGTTTTTTATTTGGAGAATAAACACTCAATACAATTTTTATATCTCCTACTATAAACTCTTCTACATCTAACTCTCCATAAAACATAGGGTTATCAGTAATATCAAAATAGCGAGGTGCAAAATAACTTGATATTTGCGTTTTTCCGTCATCGCTTACTTTTGAGCTTATCTCTTGTAAAGCCGATGTTCTCTTAAAATTAGATGGAGCAACAACATCTAATTGATACTGACTCTTCTTTAATGAATCAAAATACCCAATAAAACCGTGAAGATTTAACACATAATTAGTATCTTCTATGTTAGTTCCAGATGGTGAAAAAGGAACTTCCTTACCTATACCTCCTTCTTTTTCGATATCGAAAGTATCATTAACCCAATACATCAATTTATCTAACTTTGTAGCATCATTAATTTCCCATGTATTCGTATCTATTTTATTTACTGGTAATAAATTTCCTGTATAATCGAATGCTTTAAAATCATCGACAAACTTTCCAAAATCACTTACCGAATAAGTTCCTTGAACAACTTTAGGCAACCTATAAATTACCTTCTCTGTAGTAAATCTACCTGGATTAATAACCACTGGTAACTTATCATTATTAACTTTTGTTAAATCTAAAGATGTTTTTATTGGATTTTGATTTGCTAAATCACTTTTACTTCCCGTCTTTGTAGAACTACATCCTACTAATAAAGCCCCCGCTACTATCGTATTTAATATATGTTTATTCATCTTGATTTAATTTTATGCTAAATTAGTATTCCAAAAACACAAAATGTTACAATATCACTTGGTTATACAAAATTTAACTTTTTAAAATTTTATATAACTAAACACATCTCATTACAAACTAATTATCTTTTATAAAAATGTTTGCATTTATAGACACAACAGTAAGCTTACTCTTTGATGTTGTAGATTTTTTTATATACGGAGAAATTTTTTCTTTATCATTCACTTTTATACTACCATTTCTTGTTTTTAAATCAAGAACAGCATTAATTATCTTACCATGAATATTTCCTTGAAAAAGTTTTAAAACTACGTTTTTTTGAATCGTATTTAAATTAACAAGTCCTTTATCTATATAAATATTTAAATCTCCTTTGTAGCTTTTTGAGATTACATCTATATTAGTACCAAAAACACTTACTGTTTTATTTTTAGGTATACTTATAATAGCAGATGACCTATTAAGTCTTCTTGTAATAAACTTTCTAAAAACAGGTGGTTTTTGATTAAAAGTATCAATTTTAAATTTAACTTTTAATATGTTTTTTTGAAGTTTTGTTATTATTGAATTAGAATTTTCATTTTCAGAATACAGCTTAACTTCAATTGAATTTGTTAATGTATTTATTATTTTAATTTCATCTAAACCAGTAACATCTAATTCAATTTCGCTATTCTTTATTTCAAATTTTTTAATCACTGAACTTTGACAAAAGACAGTGGTATTTACAAATAATAATAAAATTAAAATATTTCTCATATAAAAAAAGCTTCCATATAGGAAGCTTTTAAAATAGTTTATTGTTTACGTTTTGCTTCAATACTCAATGTTGCATGAGGTACTAATTTTAAACGCTCCTTTTGTATTAATTTACCTGTAACTCTACAAACACCGTATGTTTTATTTTCAATACGCATAATTGCATTTCTTAAATCTCGAAGAAACTTTTCTTGACGAATAGCTAATTGCATGTTTGCTTCTTTAGCCATTGTATCTGTTCCCTCTTCAAATGATTTAAACGTCGGTGAAGTATCTTCAGTACCATTATCAGAACCGTTTTTATACGAAGTTTTTAATGATTCTAAATCTTCTTCTGCCCTTTTAATTTTGTTTAAAATGATTTCTTTAAACTCTTGTAAGTCATTATCTGAATACCTTACTTTAACATCTTCTGCCATATTACTATGCTTTTTCGATTAACATTCTACTTTTAATGGTATCGAATTCAATTTCTGTACCATTTTCTAGTGCATCAACAAAAACTAATTCATTAGTTAGTGTTTCAGCTTTAATGTAACGTTCATTAGCCAAGACAGATTGTTCTAGTTCTTGAAAATTTAAAAAAGTTAATTTTATCTTATCTGTTACTTCGAATCCTGAATCTTTACGTGCATTTTGAATTCTGTTTACTAACTCTCTCGCAATACCTTCTTTTCGTAAATCTTCATTAATTGTAACATCTAATGCAACTGTTAAACCTTCTGCGTTTGCTACTAGCCAACCTTCAATGTCCTTTGATGAAATTTCTACATCACTGGTATCCAAAATAATCATTTTTCCGTTAATTTCCACAGAAATTTGACCCTCTTTTTCAATTTGAGTTATTTGCTCTTGACCAAAAGACTGTATCTTGCTAGATATCAATCTCATATCTTTTCCGAACTTTGGACCTAATGCTTTAAAGTTTGGTTTAATCTGCTTTACTAATATCCCAGAAGCATCATCTAAAAGCTCTATTTCCTTAACGTTAACCTCAGATTTAATTAAATCTGACACTGCTAAAATGGCTGATTTTTGAGCATCATCGAGTATAGGAATCATTATTTTTTGTAATGGTTGACGCACTTTTATCTTCTCCTTAGCCCTTAAAGAAAGCACTAATGATGAAATGGTTTGCGCATTTTCCATCTTTCTTTCTAAAGATTTATCTACTAATGATTCATTATAAACAGGAAAATCTGCAAGGTGAATACTTTCAAAAGTTTCTTTTTGAGTTGCTTTATTTAAATCTTTATATAAACGATCCATAAAAAATGGAGCTACTGGTGCTGATAATTTAGCAACAGTAAGCATACAAGTATATAAAGTTTGATATGCTGAGATTTTATCTTGCGCATATTCCCCTTTCCAAAAACGTCTTCTACACAAACGCACATACCAATTACTTAAATGATCTTGTACAAAGTCTGAAATTGCTCTTGTTGCTTTTGTTGGTTCATATTCTGAATAAAACACATCTACTTTTTGAATTAATGTATTTAATTCAGACAACACCCAACGATCTATTTCTGGTCGCTCGTTTAATGCAACTTCTGCTTCACTATAGTTAAATCCGTCTATATTTGCATATAAACAGAAGAAAGAATAAGTATTATATAAAGTACCAAAAAACTTACGTTTTACTTCCTCTATACCTGCAATATCAAATTTTAAATTATCCCACGGGTTTGCATTTGAAATCATATACCACCTTGTAGCATCTGGTCCATGATCTCCTAACGTTTTAAATGGATCTACTCCATTTCCTAAACGTTTAGACATTTTCTGTCCATTCTTATCTAATACCAATCCATTAGATACTACATTTTTATAGGCTACAGAATCGAAAACCATCGTTCCTATTGCATGTAATGTGTAAAACCATCCTCTTGTTTGGTCTACTCCTTCAGCAATAAAATCTGCTGGATAATTTTCTTTATTATCAATTAAATTTTTATTCTCAAACGGATAATGCCATTGTGCGTAAGGCATAGATCCAGAATCAAACCAAACATCTATTAAATCACTTTCACGATACATTGGTTTTCCTGAAGGAGAAACTAATACAATTTTATCTACTACATTTTTATGTAAATCAACTTTATCATAATTCTCTTCAGACATATTTCCTACCTCAAAATCAGCAAAAATATCTTCACTAGAAACTCCCGCTTCAACAGCTTTTGTTATTTCAGATTTTAGCTCTTCCATAGAACCAATACAAACTTGTTCCGTTCCATCTTCAGTTCTCCAAATTGGTAATGGAATTCCCCAAAAACGAGAACGAGATAAATTCCAATCATTTGTATTCTTTAACCAATTTCCGAAACGACCTGTACCTGTTGATTTTGGTTTCCAATTGATTGTTTCATTCAAATCAAACATCTTTTCACCAACATCAGTAACTTTAATAAACCAAGAATCTAACGGGTAATATAAAATAGGTTTATCTGTTCTCCAACAGTGTGGATAACTGTGTACATATTTCTCAACTTTAAATGCTCTATTTTCAGTTTTTAATTTAATTGCTAGTTCTACATCTATAGATTTTTCAGGAACTTCATCGTCATTATAGTATTCATTCTTCACGTATTTCCCTCCAAATTCAGCCATTTCTGGTCTAAACCTACCTTGTAAATCTACTAAAGGAACAGGATTCCCTTCATCATCTAAAACCAATAATGGTGGTATTTCTGGTCTTGCTTTTTTTGCTACTAAAGCATCATCAGCTCCAAATGTAGGCGCTGTATGTACAATACCTGTACCATCTTCAGTAGTTACAAAATCTCCAGAAATCACTCTAAATGCGTTTTCAGCATTTTCATATGGCAATGCATAAGCTAATAATTGCTCATACTTTATCCCTACTAAATCTTTCCCTTTAAAATCTTTAACCACAAAGAAAGGTATTTTCTTATCTCCCTCTTTATAAGTTATTAATTCACTTTTTTCTTCAACTTCTGTATACTTACCTGTAAATTGCTTACCTACTAATTTTTTAGCAAGTATTACATTCATCGGTTTAAAAGTATATTGATTATAAGTCTCTACCAACACATAATCAATCTTTGCTCCAACTGTTAATGCAGTATTACTTGGCAATGTCCAAGGAGTTGTTGTCCAAGCTAAAAAGTAAATATCTCCTTCATTTTTAAGGAAATCTGGTAATGTATTTTCTTCAGCTTTAAATTGAGCAACTACAGTCGTATCTGTAACATCTCTGTAACAACCAGGTTGATTTAGTTCATTATTACTTAAACCAGTTCCTGCTTTTGGAGAATAGGGTTGAATAGTATAGCCCTTATAAATTAATTCTTTATTATAAATCTGTTTTAGCAACCACCAAACAGATTCCATATATTTAGATTTATAGGTAATGTATGGATCTTCCATATCTACCCAATATCCCATTTTTCGGGTTAAATCATTCCAAATATCAGTATAACGCATTACTGCTTTTTTACAAGCTTCGTTATATTCTTCTACTGTAATTTTAGAACCAATATCTTCTTTTGTTATTCCTAACTCTTTTTCAACCCCTAGTTCAACAGGTAAACCATGTGTATCCCAACCTGCTTTACGTTTTACTTGATATCCTTTCTGTGTTTTATAACGACAAAAAATATCTTTAATAGAACGTGCCATTGCATGATGAATTCCTGGTAAACCATTTGCTGATGGTGGGCCTTCAAAAAACACGAATGGCTCTTTTCCTTCACGAGTTGTAACACTTTTTTCAAAAATGTTATTTTCCTCCCAATAGTTTAAGATTTCTTCTGCTACTTTAGGTAGATCTAATCCTTTGTATTCAGTAAAATTCTTACTCATTTTTTCGTTCTATAAATTGATTTTGCGAAATTAAGTATTTTATTGTAATTGTAATCTTTAACAAATAAAAAACACTCCTTTTAGAAGTGTTTTTTATATATTCTTTAATATTTATCTATTATTTTATTCATTACTCGACTTTACATTGCTTCTTCCTTTTACAATGTAAAAGTATGAGCGTCTATTTCTTTGATGCTCTTCTTCACTACATTTCTTCTGGTTTGCATCATTACAATTATTCAATAATTGATCTTCTCCATAACCTATAGCACTTACTAATCTAGTAGATGAAACTCCTCTTGATATTAAATAATCTCTTGTTGATTTTGCTCGGTTTGTAGATAAGGTCCTGTTGTATGCCTTTGTTCCTCTACTATCTGTATGAGATTCTATTTTAATAGTCATCTCCGGATGATTTCTCATCACACTAACAATATGTTCCAATTCATACTCTGCATCTTCTCTAATATTATATAAATCAAAATCAAAGTAAATTGGATTAATTACAATCTGTACTGCCTCTGGACTTTCTACAATCAATGAAGATAAAACTAAATCTGCTTGAATCGATTTCTTATCTACATCCTCTGTTGCTGCTGTTTTTTGATCATTTCTATAATCATCTTTTGAAGCTACTACGGTAAACTTATTCTCACATTCAATATCTTTAAACGTGTAACGTCCATCTACTCCTGTTACTAGACTAGCTACTGGTTCTCCTTTTTCATCAATCAATCGTACTGTTGCTTTTTCTATAGGCGCTCCTGTTTTTGCATCAGTAACAATTCCTGTAACGTCTTCTTTACATCGATAAATAACAAAACTATAAATATCATCATCTCCCTTTCCGCCTTCTCTATTCGATGAAAAATAACCGTACGATTTATCATCACTAATCACAAAACTAAAATCATCTAAAGGACCATTGATAGGGCTTCCCAAATTAACTGGCTTCATAAAACTATTTCCTGTAATCTTAGATTCAAATAAATCTAAAGCTCCTAATCCTAGATGACCATCTGACGAAAAGTATAATCTATTCTCATTATCTACTGAAGGAAACATCTCTCTTCCTTCTGTATTAATCATACTTCCTAAATTTTCTGGTGTACTATACGTATTGTCTTCATTGATAGAAACCTTATAAATATCTGTAGCTCCAATTCCTCCTGGCATATCTGATACAAAATATAAAGTCTTCTCATCGGAACTCAATGCCGGATGACCACAAGAATATAAATTACTATTAAAAGACAATTCTTCTATAGGTTGCCATTTACCTTCTTCAAATTCTGATTTATAAATTTTTAAATGTGTAACTTGATTAGGGTCTCTTCGTAATTTCTTCCCATCAAAATTATCTCTCGTAAAGTACATCGTATTTCCGTCTGAAGTAATTACGGCATTCGATTCATGGTAACGCGTATTCACGTCTGAAAAACGTTGTACATTCTCTAATTCTAATCCTGCTCCTCCTTTACTAAACTTTTCTTCTGCCGTGTAAATATTTAAAAAAGGTTGATCATTCCATTTATACAGTTTCTTATCATATTTTGTTCCTTCTGGACGTGTAGAAGCAAAGTACAATTCACTTCCATAAATAAAACCTCCGAAATCTGAGTACTTTGTGTTTATCGATAAGTTATTTAAACTGACAAAAGTCTTCTTCTTATTACTATACTCTACAAAGTAATTTGAATTATTATCTAATTCTAAAGCTCGTGAATCCGTTCCTTTAACTTCCTTTAATTTGCGAAGCCATTTATCTGATTCTTTTACTTTTCCATTACTCTTTAATACTTGAGCATATTTAAAAATATACTCTGATGAAACTTCTTTACCATAACGGGTTAATAAAACCTCATACCATTTCTCTGCAGATTTAGAATTGGTGTTGTAGTAATAAGAATCTCCTAATCTACTGACCACCAATTGTGAACTATCTCCTTTTTGATATAATATTTCATATAACTCTGCTGACTTCTTATAGGCGTATTCTTTAAAATACCTATCTGCAGCATACCTACGTTGGCTATAACCTGTAAAATTCAAGGCTATAAAACAAATTAATAATAATAATATTCTCTTCATGAATAATTAGTTTAAAAAAATCGAGGGGATTTCATTATACTCTCTCTAAATATGTCCCAGCGTAACATTAATTCATATGTACCTGAGTTGTAATTACTGTAATTCGATGTGGTTAAATCATATGCAAATCCAATATTAAAATTATCAGTTGCTTGAAAGCTTAATAAAGCACTGATAGAATCATCCCAACGCCATGCCAGTCCTGCTGCAAACTTCTCATTGAATAAAAAGTTTGCTGAAAAATCAACAGAAATAGGAGCTCCACTTACAATCTTAGCCAAAGCTGCTGGTTTAAATTTAAC
>CAKZVD010000058.1 GCA_937922085.1 uncultured Tenacibaculum sp.
ATAAAGATGATTTAGAAGAGGTTTTTAAATCAAGAATCAAACAATTTATTATTTCTGATGAAGAGCAGATAGAGTACACCAAAACGAGTAATCAAGAAATAAAATTAAAAGAAGATGAAATAATATTCACCAAGAAAGAAATTGAGAGTCTCCAGAAAAAAATGGATAACCTTATTACTTTAAGCACGGAAGGTCAAATACCATTAAAAGGTTTTAATTCTCATTATCAACCATTATTTGATAGGCAGAAAATCCTAGAGGATAGTATTCGTTTTTTAAAGAAAGAATTAGAAGTAAAGAAAGAAACTAAATCTTCACAAAAATTAATTTTTGATAAGTCGAAAGATTTGTATGAAAACTGGGATGCTTTGGAGAGACCTGAAAAACGATATATAGCTCAATCAGTAATTAATAAAATTACATTTGATGGTAAAACTATAAACTTTAATCTTAGGAAGATAGCCCCACTATCTTCTTTGGAATTAGGGGCTAATGGTCAACACAGTCCCACAATATAATTGCTTGGAATAAAACAGCTGAAATTATTGAGAGTTATTTAAATAAAGGTAATGAAGTTGTTATTGAAGGAAAGTTAACCTCTAGAAGTTATGAAACTAGCGAAGGAGAAAAACGCTATATAACAGAAGTAGTTTGCAATGAAATATTGATGTTAGGAAATAAATAAGTGGGAAATTTGCTGCCAGAAGAAAAAAGAAAAGAAAAAGAGAACCCGTTAGTTTGCTGCTAATGGGTTTTATTTTTAATATTAGTGTATAATACATAACGACAGCTTCTTTATTAAACTGATTGTAGTATTAATAAAAATGTTTTTTCTGTTTTTATACAAATTTAATGCGTATATTCGTTATGTGAGTAATTTTAAAAGAATAACAAGTTTTTTACTTTCAGTGAGCATATTTATGACTCACTTAGTTGTTCTTTTTCATACTTTAGATCATCAAGACAATCATAATAGTGCTTTTTCAAAAACATTAGAATTTAAACAGGATTCTAATGCTGATGATTGTGCTATTTGTGATGTTTATTTAGATTTTGATTTTTCTGAATTACAATCCTTATCTTATTCTTTTGTAGTTCCGCAATTAATTTCTGATCAAATTTTACAACAGAGCGATCAATTCAAACCAGTTGCTTTATATTTTAAGCAATCCCGGTCACCACCATTTTTTGTAGCATAATATATAAAAACATGTAGTAATATTTTATTACTGATTAATAGTTTGTACTTAAAATTAAAGTATTTCTTTTAGTCTATATGTATTTATGTATTCTTTTTTATTTCTAGTAACCGTTTAAATCGATTACTACAATAATTTTATCTCTTAGTCCTTAAGAGTTTAATAATCATTTTTTATTAAAAACAATAATTATTATGCTACAAGCAGAAAAAAATAGTGTACGTTATCACAAAAAATTAGCACCTAAATATTTAAATACGAAAGAAACTTTTTGTGTACTTAGACAAAATGGAATTGAAAAAACAACAACAGTTAATGTTTTTTTAGGAGTAACAAAACCAGCAGAAGGAGACACTTTAATAAATAGTATTTCTGTTAAAACAAATCAAAAAGTTAGAAGTTCATTAGCATATATTCCTGAAACAGTACAATTATATACTAATTTGTCAGGATTAGAAAATTTAGATCTTTTTTGTCAATCAGTAGGTAAATTTTATACAGAATATGAACTTTTTAAATTTTTATTAGATGCTAGTTTAAAAGGAGAAGCATGTCATAAAAAATTAAAAACGTACTCAAAAGTAATGCGTCAAAAAGTAGTAATGGCAATTGCATTAGCGAGGAATGCTTCTTACATTCTTATGAGTGAACCTAATTCAGATTTAGATTCTAAAGCAGAAATAGATTTTTCAAATGCGTGTCAAAAATTATTAGGAGAAGGAATTCAAGTATTAAAAGTGGCTAATGATATTTTTAAAACAGTAGATACGTGTACAAAAATAGGAGCGATGAAGGAAGGAACACTAATTCATATATCTGATGAAATGCCTAGAATTAAAAGACAAGAGCTACAAGAAGTATCTCATGCTGTTTAATCTTATTTAATATGTGAAAATATTTTATAAATAAAAATTTAAATGTTTTCTTTTAAACATTTATCTTATATTTTTATTTGGATTAAATAAAGTTAATATATTTGTTCCGTGAAAAGTTTTCAAAAGACAATAAGTTTTCTACTTACGGTGATCATTTTTATGACTCACCTTATTGTTCTTTTTCACACTATAGATCATCAAGAAGAGCATCATACCAATTTTTCAAATAGTTTAGAATTTGAAGCACATACTGATATTGGTGATTGCTCTATTTGTGATGTATATTTAGATGTTGATTTCTCTGAATTACAATCAACATCTTATTCTTTTGTAATTACTAAATGTATTTCTGATCAAATTTTACAGCAAGAAGATCAGTTTAAACCTGTTGTTTTATATCTTAAACAATCACGGTCACCACCTTATTTTATAGTATAGTATATAAAAACGTGTAGTTTATAATTATTTAATTGAAAAGATGCTTTTTATTTAAGTGTCTATTTTCATATCTACATGTACTTATATATTCTTTTTATTTGTAGAAGGCATTTTAATATGTGTACTACAACCTAATGTTCTTAGCATATAAGAATATAACCAACAATTTTTATTAAAAACAACATATTATGTTACAAGCAAAGAAGCTTTGTATGCGTTACGATGATAAGTTAGCGCTCAAAGACTTGAGTTTTTCTGTAGCTCCTGGAGAGGTTTTTTGTCTTTTGGGGCAAAACGGGGCAGGAAAAACGACCACTATTAATATCTTTTTAGGTTTAATAGAACCAACCTCGGGGGAGGCTTTAATTAATGGTGTTTCGGTAGTAAAGAGTAAGTCAGCTCGAAGTTCAATAGCCTATATTCCTGAAATTGTTCAACTTTATGGGAATTTGTCAGGGTTAGAAAACTTAGATTTTTTTAGTCGTTTGGCAGGTTTTGTTTATAAAAAAGAAGAGCTTACTAGTTTCTTACAACGTGCTAATTTACAAGAAACAGAGCACTCAAATAAACTATCTACTTATTCAAAAGGGATGCGTCAAAAAGTAGGAATAGCAGTTGCCTTGGCAAAAAATGCGTCCTATATTCTTATGGACGAGCCAACCTCTGGTTTAGATCCTAAAGCATCTGTAGAATTTGCAAAAACGTGCAAAGAATTATCTGCTAATGGAGTGGGGATATTTATGGCTACTCATGATATTTTTAATGCAGTAAACATAGGTTCCCGAATAGGAATTATGAAAGAAGGAGCTTTAATTCATGTTGCAGAAACTGACAAAATTAATGCACAAGAATTACAAGATTTATATATAAAAACAATTTAATTACAAGGAATAAATTTATTAAAAATGAATTTTAAAAATATAGTATTCGCTATCATTTTTTTTGTAACGCAAATAAGTTTTGCACAATCAAAAATAAGTGGTAAAATTTTAGGAATAGATAATTCACCAATACCGGGAACTACTATTCTTGTTTCAAAGGAAGGACAAAAACAAAAAGGAACAACATCAGATTTAGAAGGTGATTTTAGTGTAGCAATAAAAGAAAATGGAATATATAATGTACGTATATCTTTTGTAGGTTATAAATCTTATAAAAGAGAAATTAATGTAACTGAAAACCAAAATATAGATCTAGGATCTATTATATTAAAAGAATCTACAGAGTTTTTACAATCTGTAGAAGTTATAGGAAGAAAACGTAAAGATTATAACAGTGATTATTCTTTTTCAGCTACCAAAATAGCCATTAAAAATAAAGAATTACCACAGGCAGTGGCTACAGTAACTAAAGAACTTCTTGCCGACCGTCAAGCTTTTCAAATAGTAGATGCTGTAAAAACGGTGAGTAATGTTGCAGCTACAGGATTGTATAATCACTTTAATATACGTGGTATTACTCAGGCAGATGATGGACAAGTTGTCAACGGTATGCGTACACGTCAATTTTATTTCTTACCACCTATTACTTCTCATTTAGAGCGTGTAGAAGTAATAAAAGGGCCTTCTTCGGTTACTTTTTCAAGTGCAGATCCAGGTGGTACAGTAAATATGGTGACGAAAAAACCTTTAAAAGAAAAACGTAGTGAAGTATCTATAGCAGCGGGTAGTTTTGGAACACTAAGAACTACAGCAGATTTTACAGGTCCTTTAAATGAAGAAGAAACATTATTGTATCGTTTTAATGCAGCTTACCAAGAAGCTGAATCTTTTAGAGACGTAGTTAATAATAATGCTATTTTAATAACACCATCTTTTAGTTATGTGCCAGACGAAAATACAGCATTAAACGTAGAAATTATATACAATGCTGCAGATGGGAACTTAGATAGGGGACAACCTATTTTTGATGCAGTTGATGAAAATTACAATCCTAACAGTACTGCTATTACTTTGAATCCAGGGGCAAAAAATGACTTTTATAAAACTAAAGAACTTACGTTCATGACTAGTTTTAATAAAAAATTTACAGAAAACTTTAGTTTCAATGCGCAGTACATGAAACAAACTTGGGAAGAAGATTTGCAAGAGCATAGAATAGATGCTTTTAATGCAGCTTATGATGAAAATGGAGATGTTATTGCCGATCTAGCACCATACAGATATGCAGAAAGACAACAATCTTGGAACACGAATAATATAAGTGCATTTTTCAATTATAATATTGTAAGCGGAAATGTTACAAATAAAATTTTGGTGGGTTACGATGCTACTCGTTGGGAAAGAAAAACAGGAGGTAGTAGTTCTGCAAGAAGACAATATTTGAAAACAGATGGTACTTATGCTAGGTTTAGACCTAGTAGTAGTAATTTAGCTGATTTTCAGGTTGCAGATGGGAAATTAATTCCATTTATACCACATTTTGATTTGAATAACCCTTACAATGGTTTAAGAGATGTTAGTAAATATAATCTAACAGAAAATGAGATGAACCCTAACTTAACTTCTTCAGATGGTGTTTATATTCAAAACCAGTTTAAAATAGGTAAATTCTCTGCTTTATTAAATTTAAGATATGAGTGGTTTGGAGATATTTTTAAATACAAACAAGCAGGAGAAGAAGAGTTTAAAACCGAAGCGTTTATACCAAGAATAGGTTTTACTTATGAAGTAACAGAAGATATTAGTGCATATGCAACGTACTTAGAAGGTTTTCAGCCACATACTAACACAGTGTCTTTATCTCCATCAGCAGAAGGGTTTTTTAATGCAGCTTCTCCAGCAAGATTTGATCCATTAGAGAGTAGTTTGAAAGAAATAGGAGCAAAGGGAGAGTTTTTAAAGGGAAAAATATTTGCTAACTTTTCGATTTTTGAAATTATTCAAAAAAATTTATTAATAGGGGATAGTTATACACCAGAGAGTTTAAATACTAGAGGAAAGCAACGTAGTAGAGGTTTTGAAATGGATGTTTCAGGTTATGTAACTCCAAACTTTCAACTGACAGCTTCTTATGGTTTTAATGATGCTAAGATCATAGAAGATACTGTAGTAGGATTTAACGGACAGCGAATTGGAGGAGCTCCAAAACACAATGCCAATTTCTGGGGGCGTTATGATTTTATGAGTAGTACTTTAAAAGGTGTTGGAGTAGGTTTTGGTGCTCAATATGTAGATGAAAGATATACATGGTACAATCCAGATTATCTTCCTAATAGAGTCTTATTACCAGAGTATACTATGTTTGATCCTGCTGTATATTATAAGCCAAATAATACAGGGGTTCAATTAACACTTAAAGTGAATAATATATTTAATAAAACGTATTGGTTAGGAGGTCTTAGCCCTGCTAGATTAGGTCCTGGAGCACCAAGGAACTTTTTACTAAATGCAACTTATAAGTTTTAATTAATATGAAAAAACACGTTATTATTTTAATAACAAAACAGTTTTTTAAAAAGACCTTTAGTAATAAAGGTCTTTTAGCACTTTTAACTGTTTTTATAGCTGTTTTGGCGTATGTAACTATAGATAGTTGGCAAGCTTTTGAAGCGCACCATGATGTAGTTGAAGATCATCAAGATAGTTCGAGAAAAAGTTGGGAAGATAGCCCAGATAAACATCCACATCGAATGGCACACTTTGGTACATTCGCATTTCGTTTACAGCACCCTTTGAGTATTTTTGATTCTGGGATAGAAAGTTATACAGGAAATTCTGTTTTTTTAGAAGCACATAAACAAAATACAGCAAATTTTTCAGAAGCGAGTTTATCAACTGGTTTGGTACGTTTTGGTGATTTAAACATTGCGATGTTACTCCAATTGATTTTACCATTAATCATTTTTTTTATAGGATATTCAGCTATAACTTTTGAAAAAGAAAATGGAACGCTAAAGATAATTTATATTCAAGGTGCGACAATTAAAGAAGTTCTTCTAGGTAAATCTTTAGGGTTGTTTTTGGTTTCAAGCTTATTTTTTTTACCAGCTTTACTATCATTATGGAGCATTTCTTTTTTAGAAAATCATAACCTAAATATAAATACAGCTGTTGTAGTTAGATCTTTATTAATTACGATTTCTTATTTCTTATTTTTTATGATTTTATGTTGTCTTACTGTAATTGTTTCAGCTAAGAGTGAAAACTCGAATAAAGCATTATTAAGTTTGCTAGGAGTTTGGTTGTTGTTTTTTATTATTATACCTAAGACAGCTCAAGTGGTTGGAAATTATATACATCCAAATCTATCTAAAATTGAATTTAGAGCAGCCATAGAAGCGGAGGTTTCAAAAAGAGGAGATAGCCATAACCCAAATGATCCCTATTTTAATAGTTTAAAGGATTCAATTTTAAAAGCAAATAATGTCACAGATGTAAAAGAATTACCATTTAATTATAGTGGGTTTTTAATGAGTAGAGGAGAAAAGCAATCGGCTGTTATTTATAATGAACAACACAAAAAACTGATTGATAGCTATAAAAAACAGAATAGTATTACAAATGGATTAGTATTTCTTAATCCGTATTTGGCAATTAAAAACTTATCTATGAGTTTGTCTGGAGTAGATTTTGATACCTATGTAAACTTTTTATTACAAACTGAAAATTATAGATATAGGCAATCTCAATACATGAACGATTTACAAATGAAGTTTATTAGTAATAAAGCAAAAAGTAGTGAGGGTAAAGTTCATGTTGTTAAAAAAGAACATTGGAAAGCACTACCAAAATTTAATTACGAATATATTTCAATAAGCAAAACTATACAAAATCAGATGTTAGCCATAATAACGCTTAGTATTTGGTTATTTTTTGCTCTGATAATTATGACTAAGTTTTCTAATCGTTTTAAAATTATTTAATGATGTATATTTTATTAATTAAACAATTTTTTAGATCAAAAACAGTATTGTTAGCTTTTGGAATATTACTAACATTAGGTGTTTTAAGTATAAGTACAGGAAAACAATTTCTGTCTCAAAAGCAAAAGGCAGTAACAAAAACGATAGAACAACAAAAGAAACATTTAAAAACTCAAACAGAGCTTCATAAAGATGATTTAGGATTGTTAATGTATTATTTAAAGTTTTCTTTTGTAAATCCAGTACAACCGTTAGCAGGTATTTCTATAGGGCAAAGCGATTTGAATTCACACATACAAAATGTGAGTATTTTAAATTTAGAAGGACAAAAGTATGATACAGATTTAGTAAATCCAATGCGTTTACAAGTAGGGAATTTAGATCTTAGTTTTCTTATCATATTTCTTTTTCCTTTAGTTATAATTGCATTGAATTTTAATGTTTTATCTGAAGAATTAGAAAAAGGTACTTGGAAAATGATTACCATTCAAGGAAAATCTTCTTTTCGATTTTTGTTGATGAAATTATCAATAAGAGTATTTTTTGTTTGTATTGTTTTAGGGGTTTTATTTTTATTAGCTAAATTGATTTTAAGTATTCCATTAAATCTCAATTTTCTTCATATAATAGGTATTAGTTACCTATATATATTCTTCTGGTTTGCAATATGTTTTTTCGTTATTTTGTTAAGAAATTCTTCAAATACAAATGCAATTGTATTGTTAGCAAGTTGGTTATTATTAGTCGTTTTTTTACCAGTAGTTGTAAATAATTATATTACAAATAAGTATTCTGTTGAAGAAGCTTTTACAATGACTATAAAACAAAGAGATGAATACCATAAAAAATGGGATACTGATAAACAAGAGACGATGCAGAAATTTTATAATCATTATCCGCAATTTGCTAAATATACATTAAAAGAGAAAGGTTTTTCTTGGTTGTGGTATTATGCAATGCAACAAATGGGAGATGATGAATCTAAAGAAGAACGAGAAGCAATGTATAATAAGATACGAAGTAGAGAAGAGTTAAGTGAAAAAATAGCACAATTTTTTCCTCCTTTACAGGTACAATTATCTATGAATGATATTGCGAATACAAGTTTAACGCATCAAGTAAAATTTTTAGATGCTACTACAAAGTTTCATGAAGATCTTCGTTTACAATTTTATCCGAAAATTTTTGAAAATGAGCATACAAATACTATAAATTGGAAAAAATATAAACCAGAGTTTTTCGTGTCTGAAAATAATTTTAGTTTTATAAAGAAAACATTTCTGATGATTTTAATTACTTTAATTTTAGTATTCGCAGGTGTTTTTAAAAATTTAAAATATTTTAAATAGGAAGCTATTTGCATTCTTGTTTTGTAACATTATTCTTATCAAAGTTTGGTAAGAAAAACATGAAGCCTCTGTAAAGAGGTTTTATGTTTTTCTATAATTTACATTGTTAATCACAACACTTTTACTTTCTTAGTAAAAAATTTGATATCTTTTTTGCAATTGAGTAAATATATGCCTCTTGCGTATTACTAAGTACAATTATTGTAATTCCTTTTTTAGGATACATCCACAAATCTGAAGCAAACAGATCACTTCCTCCGCCGTGAACTACTAACTTATTCTCTGAATCATTATTTTCAATTCCCCAACCATATCCATAATAAGGATATACACTGTTAGATTCAAAATGAGGATAGAGATATTTAGAGGTTGCTGCTTCATTAAGTACTGTATTATTCCTTATTGCTTGACTCCATAGTAACATGTCACTTGCTCTTGACAGAATACCTCCATTGCCTTTAAGGTTGAGATACGGACCTTCTGTACTCCAATTCTCTTCATTTGGTTTTTTAGCTTCAGTACCATCCAAAAAACCATTAGCAACTTCATTCGTATTCCAATCTGGAATTACATAACCAGTATGGTTCATTTTTGAAGGTTTAAAAATTTCTGCATTTAAAAAGGTTTCATAATCTAATCCGCTAGCTTTTTCAATAATTAAACCAAGTAAGCTATATCCTATATTAGAATAATTAAATTTTTCCCCAATTGGACTTATTAGTTTACTATTGAATACTTGACCTAGAAATTCTTCTTCAGTAATGGCATCATAATCATCTCCTATTCCAGCTGTTAAGCCAGAAGAATGTGTGAGTAACTGATGAATGGTTATATTTTTTTTGTCATTAGGAATGCCGTTAAAGTACTTTGATAAATTATCATTAATAGAAATTTTATTTTGCATTGATAATTTTAATATTCCAGCAGCAGTAAACTGTTTAGTAATAGAACAAATATCAAAAATTGTATTTAGATCATTTAATCCGTTTTCTTGAGTATTTTTTCTCCCATATGCCTTATTAAATATGATATCGTCATTTTGAGCAACTAAAATAACTCCTGAAAATCCTCTCTTAATAAGTTTTTCATCAATGGTAATTAAATCCTCTATTTTTACTTTTCCATTACGAACTGCTTTTACTGTTCCGTGAGGTTGTATAAGAATTAATTCATTAAAAAGACCATTTTCCACATTCTTAAATTCTACTTTAAATTCTTTTTCTGTTTTAAAATAAAATTTGTGTTTTCCAATTGCAATTAATTCACTTTCTGCATCTCCGGGCACGAAAAAATAAAGTTTAGTATCATTCTCTTTTGTGTAAATATTTATTATAGTTCCAGTTGCTTCATACATATACTCACCAACATATTGTTTTAAAGCACTAGCAGTATCTTCATTTATGGTTTTTTGTTCACTGCTATTTGTACAGTTAAAGTACATTGTTGAAAAAGAGGTGATTAGAAATAATATAATTGTGTTTGTTTTTTTCATGATATTTAATTTTTCACCTTTTTATTTACGAGTTGCTTTTTTACGTGTTCCATCAGGTAGTATTACAATTAGTTCTTTAAAAACACCATTTTTTATATTCTTAAATTCTAATGTAAACCCTTCATGTTTTTTAGATGAAAATTTATGTTCTCCAGTAGCAATAAATTCATACCCTGAATTTCCAGATGATATGAGGTAAAGATTCGTGTCATTTTCTTTTGTGTAAATTTTTATTGTATTTTTTTCTTGATACTCACCAACATATTGTTTTAAAGTATTAGCATTTATAGGTATGGCTTTTGGGTTGTATTTATAAGCAATAGCATCAGATGCTGGTTCTACTCTTAATATGGTTTCAGAAACAGCCCCATTTCCTGTCATTTCTTCATGAATCCATTGTATATACTGTGATACTCTTGTGTAATTTTCTACAACGCCATATAAACCTTCGTCTCCTCCTTTTGTGTCTTGCCATGAACTAATTCCAGCTAAGTATACTGTATTGTTCTTTAGAATGAAAGCAGGACCTCCGCTATCACCAGGGCCACTAATTCCTTCATGTTCTGTAAGATATTTTGTTTTGGTCTCTGGATGATCAAATGTCCACGTTAACCATTTCCCAGTTGCAGTTTCAACTCTGTTGGTAGCGCCCCTTTGTTTTCTGTCGTTACCATTTATTCCAACTAACCCATTACCTTTATCTCCTTTACCTACCATATACACTAGCTTATCTACTTCATCTTCATCAACATATAATTTTGCTTGTAGTGCATTATCAGGTTTTGTCTTTAAATGTAATAATGCAATATCTTTTAATGATGAATTATCTGTTTGTGAATGATCCCAATCTTTATACATGATGACCTTGTCTACTTCAATTTCGACATCGTTTATGATTACAAAATGTTTTCGCTTATTGTTGAATTTAGACACAATACCTACAGCACAATGAGCAGCTGATATAGCCCACTGATCTGCTATAATTGTACCTTCACAGTCAGGTAGATTTAAATGACATATATATTTTTCGAATTTTTCAGCAAGTTTGAAAAACTCGATATCATCTTTATCATGCCTGGTTAGCATTGGGTCATCTTTGCTATTAGGGATATAGCTGAAACTCGTTAGTATTAATAGAAATAATCCACTTAAAAAATAATTTTTTATTTTCATGATGTTTAATTTTGTGAGGTAAAACTAAATTTCAAATAAAAACAAAATGTTAATTTTGAGGTTGAAGAAGTATTAAAACAAAGGGTTTTTACGAATCAGGACGTTTTTTTTAGCTTTCTGAAAGCTCCAGGAGACATTCCCAGACTGGAATTAAATGTTTTGTAGAAAGCACTTTTAGATTTGAAGCCTACTTCCATTCCAATAGCTTCTACAGAATATTTATTAAAAGCGGGGTTGTGCAATATATTTTGAGCAGCTTTAACTCGATATTCATTTACAAATTGAACAACACTTTTATTGTTTTCTTGGTTTATAATTTGCGATAAATAACTCTCATTTGTTTCTAAACGAATAGCCAAATCAGATCTACTTAAAAAAGGATCTTTGAATAACTCTTCTTCTTCCATTAACACATAAAGTTGGGTGATAATTTTAGAAACGGTGGCTTTGTTTATTTTTCTTTTGGTTTTAGTATTACCTGTCTTTTTAGAAGCTAAATATTGATGTATTTCATCTTTTTGAACTATTAATTGCAGTTTAAATACCCCGTAATACAATATCCACCAAGATAAAAGTGATGGAAGGATTTTTAAGAAATGAGCATTGTATTCCGATTCATAAATACTGATCTCTATAATGGATAAAAACCAAGAAACAATAATACATATAATAAAAAAGTTTAATCTTAATAACCAACGTTTTTTCTCTTTTGAGATTGTAGTCGATTTTTTTACTAAGTACCTTCCCCAAAAAATTAAAAAGAAATTGTAACCAAATACAGTAAATAACTTTGTGTAATCTACAAAGACGGCGAAATCTGAATCGTAAAGGTGAAAAATAGCATCTGAATGAAGAATTATTTCTATAATAACAGAGATAATGAATGGAGCATAAAGCCACTTACACCATTTTTCTTTTAAATAGGTATGTTCAATTTGGATAAGAAAATATATGAATAAAGTGGCAGCAACAAGGTATTCTGACATTGAAAGACTTAAAAAATCTAAAACAATATTTTTTTTATCATACCAACTCCCTAAAAAACTTAAACTTATTAATAAAAATAGGGATATAGAAAGATAGTTGTTTGCGCGACTTTTATAGAAAGACGTAGTTGCCAGTGCAAGGCATAAGAAATAACCTAAAACTCCACTGGTAATAATTACAAAACTTAATATAGTTTCATTCAATTTTGATTATTGTTTGTCAACGATTTTAAATATGATGTGTTGCAGAAAAACCTGTTGTATTTTTTCCAATGGACTAAATTAATTAAAATGACGAATAATTTAGTAATAATAGGTGCTGTTTTTTGGAAACAACAGGTTTTATTTAGGTAGGTTATTTTATTCCAAATGCTTCATTAAGACCTTGTAGAATAAAATCTTCATACGTTTCATCATGGCCTCCATTTCCAGCAATTATGTTTGTGTTTTTCGATTCTAAAAACGCAATCTCTTCAGTAGTAAGACTGCCAACAGCATTGTCTGTTGCTCCATAAATGTAAGTTACGTTTGATAAACTCTCAATAGTATTAAAAAGTTCTGTATATCTATTCATTCCTAATCCAGCAGTTATTCTATTAAGATTTCTTTCTATCACATCTGAGGCTGGATTTGGGTTTATTATAGGAGTAATCCCGTTTTCAAAATAACCATTTTTCCCTTCAGAAAGCCCTTGCCACATAATATCGTTTATATTTAACCTACCAATCATAATTAAGTATTTATCAGCTATATTTATCCCTTTTTTTGCAATAAGTTCTTGTGTTATAAAAGCCCCAAACGAAATTCCTACAACATAAACTGTTCTACCTTGATTTTTAAAATACTGAATAACTTTATAAAGAGTTTCTATGCTTTCTGTATTAAAATTAATTGCTTGATTTAATGTAATATCACTTTTTTCTAGAATACTAGGATTCAGTGTTTGTGCTTGATGTACATTGGCAACTAAAATATCTTTAATATTAAACGTTTCGAAAAAATCGTCAACTTCGAGTGTACTAAGTTTTGTGTCTGGTCCACTCTGTACATTAATTAAGACTGTAGAAGCATTTTCATCTCCTTTAAAATATATTAAACTTTTAATTTCTTCTGATATTTCGTTAGTAATTCCAGGTTGTTCATCTTTATTAGAACAAGAGAATATAAAGACTGATAGAAATATCATTAAGATTATACTGGTAGTGAAATTAAAACGATTACTATTTTTCATTTTTTGGAATACTCTTTTCATAAAAATCCATTTTTAAGTTTATTAAAACAAATGTATAGTGATCTAAAAAAATAAAAAATGATTTTAGTATTGAAGAAGTACTAAAACAATAGAATTATACGAATCAGGACGTTTTTTGGTATTAATAGAACTCTAAATAACTATATATTCAATATAAATACAAAGAGAATAAAAAACGGAATCTAAATAACTTAAGCATTTTTTTATATAAAAAAGTAAAATTTAAGGAGTAATGTTAGAATAAAATTCTCGTCGAATAACACATTAAATTAAATAAAATAATCAAAAGTGTCGCGTAAAGTAACTTTCTGATAATAAAGAGTTAAAAGAGAAGAGATAAATTTCTAATTTTACTTTAAATTTAAAAAATAAATTGAAAAACTACACAAAATATTGGTTTTTAGAAGGGTTCAATCTTTTTAAAAAATTAGGAATGTTAAACATGATGAGAATTTGTGAAATTCTTGAAATGGAAAACATAACTAAAGGAGAGTTAATAAAATTAAAAGAAGAAGACACAAAGAATATTTTCTTTTTAAAAAAAGGAACTATTAAAATTGTAAATAAGGAAGATCATCATGTAAAATACATTGTTAAAAAAGGAAACATTTTTGGCGAGTTAGGACTTTATGATGAGGAAGATGAAACTTATGAATTAGCTTACGCTTTAGAAGACTGTATTGTGTGCTACATTGAAGCAGAACAAATGAAAGCACTAATGCAAAAGCATAAATCTTTAAAAAACGGAGTTCTTAAAATTTATGGTTTACGAATCAAAAAATTAGAAAGAAGATTAAAAGATCTGTTATATAAAGATAGTGGTACTCGTATTAAAGAATTTATTTTCGATTATTTAGAAGAGTTTGGAGAAAAGAAAGAAGAAGGAATTGTAATTGCTAAAAATTTACTATCGCATACAGAAATATCAAACTTAACAAATACATCTAGGCAAACAGTAAATAACATAATGAGTAAGATGCGAAAAGAAGGAATTATTGATTATGACACACAATTTATTTCACATAAAACAAATTAAAATATAATTTCATTTAAAAACAACAACTAAAACTTCAAATATGAAAAAACCTATAGCTATCGCTAAATTAAGTGAATTAGATAATAAACAACCAGTTCACGCATTAGTAAATGGATTAGATTTGGTAATCGTTAAGTTTGATGAAGAGGTATCGGTTCTTTATGGAAGATGTTTACATAGAGGAGCTTTAATGGCAGATGGTCATGTAGAAGGGGAAAATCTTATTTGTGGAGTACATGGTTGGGATTATCGTGTAGATTCTGGAGTTTCAGAATATAATAATAAAGAAGTATTACATAAGTTTTCTACTAAAATTGAAAATGACGATTTATTTGTAGATGAATTTGAAATAGATGCTTATTTAGTTACCAATCCGCAACCTTTTAATAGAGAAGAATATTTAGGAGCTTATGCAGATACGCATCCTGAAGATACAGAACCTTACACAGGTTATATTAAAGAATTAGCTAAAAACGGACTTAAAAATTTAGGTCATCATGGTTTTTCAGCTTCAATGGGGGTAGATAGAAATACATTACCTAAATGGAATGATATTCAGTTTTTACCAGCTCAGTTAGCAACAAGACCTTTGTTAGATGAAGAAGAAGTAGCAACAAAAGTTGTGATAGGTCCTAAAGCAAAAAAACCATTGGTATTAGATATACCACTTTTTGTTAGTGATATGAGTTTTGGAGCCTTGTCTAGAGAGGCAAAAATAGCTTTATCTAAAGGAGCACAAATGGCAGGAACAGGGATTTGTTCTGGAGAAGGAGGAATGTTACCAGAAGAACAAGCTAGTAATTCTAAATATTTTTATGAATTAGCATCTGCTCAATTTGGTTTTTCTTGGGATAAGTTAGAGAATGTACAAGCATTTCATTTTAAAGCAGGCCAAGGAGCAAAAACAGGAACAGGGGGTCATTTACCAGGCACTAAGGTAAGTAAAGAAATAGCTGAAGTTAGAGGTTTAAAGCAAGGAGAAACAGCAATATCACCAGCAGCAAACCCTAACTTTCATACAGCACAAGATTTTAAAGATTTTGGAGATAAAGTAAGAGAACGTACTGGAGGTATTCCAATAGGTTTTAAGTTGGCAGCAAGCCATATAGAAAAAGACATTCAATTTGCATTAGATGCAGGTGTAGATTATATTATTTTAGATGGAAGAGGTGGAGGAACAGGTTCTGCACCTACCATTTTAAGAGATAATATTAACGTACCAACTATTCCTGCTTTAGCAAGAGCTCGTAAATACTTAGATAAAGTAGGAGCTAAAGATGTAACATTGGTTATAACTGGAGGTTTACGTGTAGCAGAAGATTTTGCAAAAGCAATGATGTTAGGAGCAGATGCTATAGCGGTATCAAACTCGGCATTACAAGCGATTGGTTGTTTAGGAATGAGAGCTTGTGGTAGTAATAACTGTCCTGTAGGAATTGCGACTCAAAAAGAATCTTTACGTAGTAGGTTACTTATAGAATCTTCTGCAAAGCAATTATATAATTACTTTACAGCAACTAATGATTTAATAAAGGTAGTAGCTCGCTCTTGTGGTTATGATGATGTTACTAAGTTTAATAGATATGATTTATCTACTTTTAATCAAGATATGCATAAACTAACAGGAATTAATTATGCGGGTGTTTAAAAGAGTCTTAATTCTCTTTTTCTTTATAACTTTTCAATCGGTAATATCTCAAGAAAATGAATACCAACAAGAGAAAAGTATTCTTGTTGGTTTTGGACCAACATTAGAATTAGATCAAAATCTTTACGGAATAAATGCAAGAATTTATTATGGGGTAAATGAAAGTTTTTGTTTTGGACCCGAAGTTTCTTATTTCCCTTTTCAGAAAATAGGAGAAAAAGACGAGGAATCTATAGTAGATTTAAATTTTAACGCACATTATATAATAGAACTTAATGAAAACATTGGGCTTTATCCACTATCGGGAGTAAACTATACAATAGAAATCGAACGTAGTTTTGAGTACGAAAAACAAGAAAAAGATTTCGGATTAAACTATGGAGCAGGTATGCATTATAAATTGAAGGACTTATTTCTTTTGTAGAATTTAAAGGAATTATAGGGGCTTTAAGAGATGAATTTTTAACTACAGGTATCATTTTTAACATTCCAATTTAAAGATAATGAAAACTATACAATTTTACGGCGCAGATTGGTGTCCAGATTGCCAACGTGCAAAAGCATTTTTAAAAGAAAATAATATTGATTTTAACTTTATAGATGTAGATTTAGACAAAGAAGCTACAGCTAAAGTAGAAGGAATTAATAATGGTAAACGTATTATACCAACTGTAATTATTAACGACAAACCATTAACGAATCCAGATAACAGTGTATTGGCTTCTGTTTTAGGAATAAACAAAGAGGGGAGAGTTCTTTTATATGGAGCAGGTTGGTGTCCAGATTGCCAACGCGCAAAAAGTTATTTACAAAGCAATGAAATTAATTTTCAATATATAGAAGTAGATAAACACGATTGGGCTGCTAAAAAGGTAGAAGGTATTAATAATGGAAAACGTATTATACCTACCATTCTTATAAATGATAAAAGTTATACCAACCCAGATAATTCAATTTTAAAAGAGGTTTTAAAAATAGGTCAAGAATCAGAGCAAAAAGTATTCGACAGTATTATTGTAGGAGCGGGAGCAGCAGGATTAACGACAGCTATTTATGTACAACGTGATCGGTTTAGTTCTTTAATATTAGAAAAGAAAAACATTGGAGGGAATGCTTTTTTAACTGAAAAAATAGAAAACTATCCAGGTTTTACAAATATTTCTGGGCCAGATTTAATGCAGAAAATGGCAGAACAAGCCAAAGTATATGGGGCAGAAATACAAACAGGTGTTTCAGTAAATAAGATTTCTAAAGAAGGAAATTTATTTTATATAGAAACCAATATGGGGCAATACAAAAGTAAATCAGTTGTATTATCAGTAGGTTCTACTTACAGAAAATTAGGAATTGGTAATGAAGAAGAACTTGTAGGAGCTGGTATTCATTTTTGTGCTACTTGCGATGGTGCTTTTTATAGAGATAGAGAAGTAATTGTAATTGGTGGAGGAAATAGCGCATTAGAAGAAGGAATTTTCTTAGCGAGTTTTTGTAAAAAAGTAATCATCGTAAATCGTAATGAAACTTTTTCAGCATCAGAAACATACATAGAAAAACTTCCATCTATAAAAAATATAGAAGTATTATCTAATAAAGAATCTTTAGAATTTTTGAAAAATGAGGAAGACAATTTCAAAGGTTTAAAAATAAAAGATAAGGTAACAGGAGAAATTGAAGAGGTTATAGCAGATGGTGCTTTTATTTTTATAGGTTTAATACCAAATACCGATTTTATAAAAGGACAAGTAGCATTAAATAAACAGAATTTTATTACAACCAATGGATTAGCAGAAACTTCTGTAGAAGGAATTTTTGCAGCAGGAGATTGTAGAGAAGGAGCTATTGCACAAGTAGCAGCAGCAACAGGTGAAGGAGTATTAGCAAGCTATGGTGTTAGAGATTATTTAAAAAACTAAAAAAAATAATCAATGACTAAATTATTGCAAGTTAATACAGTATTGATTTTAGTGAGTTTTGTTTTACTATTTATGTTAGTAGGTTTTATTATAAAAAAACGTGCTAGATTAAATAAGCCAGTAGTTGCTCCTAAAATAATGCGGTATCTAGTATTACCTACAGCGTTAATTTATTCATTTTGTTTATTTGTTTTTGAATGGTCTAGAACGCATACTCCAGTAAAAGTAACCGAAACTATTTTAATCATATTCGGTATTTCGTTCTTAATTCAAATGTTAAATCATTTACTTTTTTCAAAAGATAATATTCTAACACAGAAAGAAACAATACCAAAGTTAGGAAGAGATATTATTCAATTTACATTGGTAACTATTTCTAGTGCATTTGTTTTTTCTGCTATTTGGGGATTCGATTTAGGGCATTTATTAACAGCACTTGGTGTAGGTTCTTTTGTATTAGGCTTGGCATTACAAGAACCTTTAGGAAACTTATTTAATGGAATTGCTTTATTAATAGCAAAAACATTTGAAAAAGGAGATTGGGTAGAAATAGGGAACGATACAGGTAAAATAGTAGATATAAATTGGCGATCTGTAAAAATTGTGAGTCGTTTTAATGAGTTAATTATTATACCCAATAATGCTTTAGGAAAAGAACGAATTAAAAACTTAAGTAGGCCTAGTAAAATTCATGCAGAATTAATTAAGATAGGTTTTTCTTATAAAGACAATCCTAAGAAAGTAAAGAAAGTACTTGTTAAAGTAACAGAAAACTTAGAAGGGATATTAAAAAAACCAACACCAGCAGCAGTAACGCTTTCTTATGAGAACTTTTATATTAATTATGGATTGAAGTTTTTTATGAAAGATTATGAAGATCAAATTTTATTAAAAGATAAAATTATGACAGAAATATATGATGTTGCTAAAGAAAATAATTTAACAATTCCTTACCCTATTCAGGAATTACATATTAAAAATAATGATGACTAACTGGTATTTACCTATTACTGTAGTTCCTGGAATTGGACTATTGATTTTATCAACCTCTAATCTGATGATTACTTTGAGTGGTGAACTCAATAATTTAATAGCATCGAAAAACAGTGAAGAATCCAATGCTATAATTGCACGTAAACTTATTCAATTAAAAACATTGAATAGAACTATGGTCTTTTTTTATTTAGCAGTTGCTTGTTTAGCAATTGCAGCTTTAATAGGAGCATTACAATTAGGATTTAGTGAAAAAGTAGTCTTATATACAAGTGTTATGGGGATAGTTACAATGTTGTTAGGGCTACTTTTTTTAATAAAATATTCTTACAAAGCAGTAAGTATAAGACAAGATCAATTTAAAAATTCTCTTAACCAATAAAACAATTTTTAATGAAAAAAACAGTAAAATGGTATAAAGTACTTAACAAAAAAGAATCCTTACCAGAAGGACGTGTACAAACAGTTACTGCTGGTCATCAAGGAATTTGTTTAACACATTTTGAGGGTAAATTTTCAGCCTTAGATAACAAATGTCCGCATCAAGGAGGTCCATTAGGAGAAGGTTCTATCGAAAATGGAATGTTACGTTGCCCTTGGCATGGTTGGGGTTTTAATCCTTGCACAGGACTACCACCTGGAGGATATGATGATGGAATAAAAACATTTGAGGTAAAAGAAGAAGGAGACGCTATTTATGTTGGAGTAGAAGAGGAAGAAGCGCATCAAGATACTATTTCTGATGTAATGATTGAAACGATGGTAAATTGGGGTGTAAATACAGCTTTTGGTATGGTAGGACATTCTAATTTAGGGGTTGCAAATGCAATGATGCGTTTAGAAGAACAGGGGAAATTTCAATTTTTTGGTATTCGTCATGAAGGAGCAGCAGCTTTTGCAGCTTCAGCATACGGTAAATTAATGGGTAAACCAGCTGCATGTTTTGGTATTGCAGGTCCAGGTTCTACTAATATGTTTACGGGAATGTGGGACGCAAAAGTAGATAGATCTCCAATGTTGGCAATTTCTGGACAAGTAAACACACAGGTAATGGGAACAGGTTCTTTTCAGGAAGTTGATTTAGTAGGTGCTTTTCAAACCGTAGCTAATTTTAATCACGCAGTACAAGAAAGTTCTAAACATAGTGAGTTAATGAGTTTGGCTATAAAGAGTGCTTTATTAAATAGAGATGTATCGCATATTACATTTCCAGATGAAGTTGCTTTTTTACCAAAACCTAAAGATGAAGAAGCGCAAACACCTGAAGGACGTATTACACCTATGAATATTTCGCCTCCAAGGCAAATGGTAGCAAAAGCAGTAGAAATGCTTAAAGATGCAAAACAACCTGCTATTATTGTTGGTCATGGAGCCCGTTTTCATATGGAAGCAATTACTGCTTTTGCAGAAAAATTACAATGTCCAGTAATTACCACCTTTAAAGGAAAAGGATTGATAGCTGATCATCATGCACTAGGTTGTGGTGTATTAGGACGAAGTGGAACACCTATTGCTTCTTGGTTTATGAATGAAAGTGATTTGTTAATTGTTTTTGGGGCCTCGTTCTCTAATCATACAGGAATTACACCTAAGAAACCAATAATACAAGTAGATTACGATCCAACAGCATTAAGTAAGTTTCATAAAATAGATGCTGCTTTATGGGGAGAAATATCGGAAACACTTGCAATTATAGAAGAACAAACGAAAGGCAAGTTAAACACCATAGACCGACGTGATGAAATTGCAAATAGATGGGCAATTTGGAGAGAAGAGAAAGAAAGCAGATTACAAGACGAAAGTAAAATAGGATTAAGTTCGATAGCTGTTTTTAATGCAATGAACGAAGTGGTTCCTGAAAATGCTGTAATAGCAGTAGATGTAGGAAATAACACCTATTCTTTTGGTCGTTATTTTGAACCTAAAAATCAATCAATATTAATGTCTGGTTACTTAGGTTCTATAGGGTTTTCTTTACCAGCAGCTATGGGAGCATGGGCAGCAAAAGGAAAAGAAAGACCTATTTGGTCTGTTTCTGGAGATGGAGGATTTGGTCAATACTTAGGAGAAATGATGACTTTAGTTAAATATAACATGAATATTAAACATGTATTACTTAATAATTCAGAACTAGGAAAAATATCTAAAGAACAAAAAGCAGCAGAATTAGATGTTTGGAAAACAGATTTACATAATGTGAATTTTTCGAAATATGCAGAAAATTGTGGGGCATTAGGTATTAGAGTAACTAAGAAAGAAGAATTAATTCCAGCTTTAGAAAAATTAAAAGCACATAACGGACCTGCTTTATTAGAAATAATTACAGACGCAAAACTGATATAATCAATCAAACAAGGATGAAACAAAATTTAAAAAATGGAATAGCAGGGCAAGGATATGATGTCGTATCTTTTTTTAAAGGAGCACCAACAAAAGGAAATCAAACCTATACTTCAAATTATGATGGAGGGTCTTTTTATTTTCAATCATTAGAAAATAAAGAAAAATTTGAATTAGAACCTCAAAACTTTGCTCCACAATATGGAGGGTATTGTGCTATTGCTATGTCAGAAGGAGCAGCGGCAGACCCTAATCCTAAAAGTTGGGAGGTAAGAGAAGGTAAATTATATTTCTTTACTCGAAAGCTTTTTGGAATTATTGATGCAAAACGTCAGTGGGTTAAAAATCCTATAGAATTAAGGGGGTTAGCAGATGCTGAATGGAAGAAAATGAATGGAAAATAAACCTAAATCGTATTTAGATTAGGTGTAGTAATCAATATAAAATTATTAAAAATGGAAAATACACATTTAGAAACATTTAAAGCTGAGGCAGAAGGAAGAGGATGGTCTACTGAAATAAGCATTACAGATACACAGTGGATTCTTAAAACGGATGAACCTATTGAAGAAGGAGGGTCAAATACAGGCCCTAATCCTATGCAGTTTTTTATTGCTTCTTTAGCTGGTTGTCAAAATGAACAAGCTCAAGTTGTTGCAGGAGAGCTCTCTTTAAGTATGACTCAAATTGATATAAAAGTTGAAATTGATTTAGATCTTTCTGGTTTTATGGGAGAGTCAGATACTTCAAATGGAAGCTACAAAAATGTGCGACTAGAAGCTTTAGTATCAGGAGAAGTAACAGATGAGCAAGTTAAAATTATTGGTCAAAAAGTAGATAGCCGTTGCCCTATTTTAGGTTTGCTACGTACTAGTGGTTGTGAGATTAAAAGTAGTTGGAGTAAAAAATAAAAGAGGTAAACCTATAATTTATCCTAGGGCCATTATTAAGGTTCTTTTATTTAAGAATTATAGGAAGAATTCTTTTTAAGGTTATTCATTTCAGTTAATTGATGGCTACTCTGGTTATAGTTTTTATTATTTCAGTTTCATAAGCATTACTACTGTTGGTTATGAATATGATAGAACAATTTTACTTGACTATTGTTACCGATACTCTTGTAGAGAAATATATTAATACAAAATAAAAATACAATGTTCGAATCTTTTAGTATCGTATTTACAATTTCTGCGCTTTTAGGTTATATCAATTATAAATGGATAAAATTACCTACAACCATTGGGCTCATGATTTTAAGTTTGTTATTGGTAATTCCTATAACATTTAGCGAGAAACTATTTCCAGAGTTTTATAACTTCTTTTGTGATATAATTATCAATGCAGATTTTAAAACGCTATTACTAGATGGTATTTTAAGTTTTATGCTTTTTGCAGGAGCATTACATGTAAACATAGCTGCTTTAGCACATGAGAAAAAATCTATTTTATTATTTGCAACCTTAAGTGTTTTAATATCTACTTTTATTGTAGGTGGTGGAGTTTATTTTGCGGCTAGTTTAGTAGGATTAAAACTTCCTTTTATTCATAGTTTATTATTCGGAGCATTAATATCGCCTACAGATCCTATTGCGGTAATGGCGATATTAAAGAAGGCAAATATAGCAGAGAGCTTAGGTATAAAGATAGAAGGAGAATCTTTGTTTAATGATGGTATAGGAGTGGTTGTTTTTTCTGGTATTGCTTTAATAGCAGAAGCAACAGGACTTCATAACCAAGCTGAGTTAGGAAAAGAAATAGGAGTTTTGTTTTTAGAAGAGGCAGTAGGCGGAATAGTGTACGGTTTAATTATAGGTTTTATAGGCTTAAAACTGATACAATCATTAAAAGAGAATTCAAATTTAGCGGTAATAATTAGTTTAGCTGTAGTTATGGGAGGTTATGCCGGATCACAGATGTTACACACCTCTGGTCCATTAGCAATGGTTGTTGCAGGGATGTTTATAGGAAATAAAATAAATATTAATGCCAATAAAAGCGAACTTCAAAAAACATTAAATGAATTTTGGGAAATATTAGACCAAGTATTTAACGGAATTTTGTTTGTTTTAATAGGCTTGGCTTTTCATTTATTGCATTTTAATAATGAATTTATAATACTAGGATTGGCTAGTGTTATTATTGTATTATTAGCACGTTTCGTATCTGTATTGTTACCTTATTCATTATTAAAGCATGAAGAAACTACACCATTAAAAACAGTGTCAATTTTAACATGGGGTGGTTTACGAGGTGGTATTTCTATTGCGTTAGCATTAAGTTTAAATGCAAATCAATCGGGTAATTTAATTTTGCATATTACATATATGGTAGTTCTTTTTTCAATTGTAGTTCAAGGATTAAGTATAGGAAAATTGGTTAAAAAATTATATAAATAGTTTCATAGTACATGACAAAAACAACTAAAATCCATGTAAAAAACTGATTATTATGTTTTTAAATTTAGACCTCACAGGTTTTAAAAACCTGTGAGGTCTTCAAAATTAAGTTATTGAAAAATATAGACTAATTTTTGTCACATACTTAGAAATAGTTTATTAAAATAATAAACATGTAAAAACACACCTTTAAGGTGTGTTTTTTGTTTTTAAATAGATATTGTTATGGTATTTATGATTAGATTTATTGTTCTAAAATTAAAATACTTTAAATGAGAAGTACAATTACATCCCTATTATTACTAACAACAGTTTGTTGTTTTGCTCAAAAAAGAAAAGCTAAAAAAGGTAAATATATTTTCGAATTAAAAGAAACCTCCATAATACAGGTAGGTAGTGGTGAAAATCTATTTTTTGATTATGATGGCGATGGCGATCAAGATTTAATTATTGCGGGTTATAATGAACGACTAATGAACGGGTCTAAATCGCATACTTTTTTATATAAAAATGATGGAAAAGGAAATTTTACACAAGACAAGAGATCTACTTTTATGGGAGTTGAATATGGAAGTATAGATGTTGCTGATATCGATAATGATGGTGATTTAGATTTGGTGATCACTGGACAAGATTTAAAAAGAGGAGCCAAGTTTGGTGTAGAGGTATATAAAAATGAAAAAGGAATCTTTAAAAAAATTAAAACAATTCGCCCGTTAGACAGCTATTCATATCCAACATATGCAGGTTTTATAAATGCAAATAATGATAAGTATATTGATTTGCTGATAGAAAAAGATAACAGTATAGAGGTTTATTTTAATACTAAGCGAGGAGATTTCTTAATGAAAAGTAAATTAAGAGGTATTGAAAAGGCATTTTCATATGGTATTGTTCCTTTTGATATAGATAATGATGGAGATGATGATATATTAGTTCAGGGAGAGGATGAAAACTATGAGTTTACAACAAAGGTGTATCAAAATAAGTTAGGTAGATTTACGTCAGTTCCGCATACATTTAAAAATACCTATCAAGGAATTGTTGAGTTGGTAGATTTAAATGATGATAAAAAACAAGATGTTTTTATGAGTAACATTGGAAATAGTTTAGAGGAGGTTACAGGAAACTCAGGAACCAAAAATTCGTTTTTTTATATGAGTCAAACAGATAATTCATTTAAAGAAATTCCATCGAATGTTCATAAATATAATTTAGGAGCTTCTTGTTTTGTAGATTTAGATAATGACAACGATAAAGATTTAATTATGATGGGTAGCAGACGAAAGGTTAAAAACTCGAATGAATCGGAAGATGCCGTTGATATTTATATAAATCATAACGGAACTTATAAATTATACAGACAAAACGCATTTCAGTTTTTAAGACAAGCAACTATTAAAGCTACAGATATTGATGGCGATGGTGATAATGATGTTTTAATTACAGGGTTTAAAGATGGGGATGTACCTAGAACCATGTTGTATTTTAATAAATTGAAGTAATTATTTAAGATGGGAAAAAAGTTTTAATTTCTTTATTAATATTCATCATTTTTTCCTGTTCTAAAAAAGAGAAAGAAATAATACCATTTTTAAAAACAAACTATAGTTTTAATGAGAGAGTATTAAATTATTTTAGAGAGATTTATTATGTAAAGTCATCTGAACAAGTTGATGTAAAAATAGAAGAACTAAATGTATTAGATGTCGAGCACAAAGAGTTAATATCAGAAATAGATAATACTATTCTGAGTGATAATTCAGATTTTAAGAGTTTACTATTACGATGTGATAAAATACTTCTTAAGCTTGAAGCTATAGTTAAATATAGAGATGATTTTTCTATAGAGAACCTTTCTAATGTTGAAAGTAATGATAAGTTTTTTCAATTAAATTTAATAAAAAACAAACTTGTAATTGCTATGTCTTATGCATTTGAATATGCAAGTCAGACTTGGACGAATTGTGGTTTTAGAAAATTAGATAGTATTAATACTAATATTATAAATAATAAAAATAACCGTGTCCAAATTAATTTGTCGTCAGACATACTTCAAAAAACACCAAGTAAAAGAGTTGTAATGATAGATCAGGTTATGTATAAAGGAAAAGAAAAAAAGTTAAATTACACATTGATTAATGATTATACTTTTGCGAATATCTTATTAGATTCATTGGCAGATGGAAAATATAAATTAAAAGGGAAGGTTAAAATTTATAATAGAAATGGAGAATTTGATATGCCTTTTGAAGAAAAATTTGAGATTAAATAAAAAGCACCCTATGAAAATAAAAATAATACTCGTTTTTTTAACAGTAAGCTCTTTTGCACAAACAAAAGGGAAGTTTGTTTTTGAGTTAAAAGAAACCTATATAATTAATGTAGGGGATTCCAACAATCATTTTTTTGATTATGATTTAGATGGAGATCTTGATTTAATAATATCTGGATATAATAAACATATAGCTGAAGATTCTAATACACATACTTTTTTATATAATAATGACGGTAAGGGTAATTTTACTAAAGATGAAAGATCTTCTTTTATGAGAATTGAATATGGGAAAATTGATGTTGCTGATATAAATAATGACAGCTACTTAGATGTCGTAATTACAGGACAAGAATTGAATAAAAAGAGAGAAGATGGTATTGTAATTTATAAAAATGAAAAAGGTGTTTTTAAGAAGATTCAAAAAATTAAACCAAAATCAACTAATGGTTATTCATCCTATGCTGGTTTTATAAATGTAAATAAAGATAAGTATATAGATTTATTAATTGAAAGGGACAGTAACATTGAATATTATGTTAATGATAAAAAAGGTAATTTTATATTTAAAGGAGAATTAAAAGGAGCAGGAGATGTTTATGAATATGGAGTAGTACCTTTTGATATGGATAACGATGGAGACGATGAGGTGTTATTACAAGGAGAAGAATTAGTTTACGGAGATACGCCAACAATTAAAAATAATAGTTTGTTTTTTAAAAATGAAGAAAAAGGATACACGTCAGTAAATCATGTGTTTAAAGAAACAAATCAAGGGCTTGTAGAAGTTGTAGATATTGATAACGATGGAGATCAAGATGTATTTATGACCAACATAGGAAGTATAGAAAAACATTTTGACAAATCAGTATTTTATATAAATACTTCAAAAGGATTTAAAATGGTAGAAAATGAGATAATGGTATATAATATAGGTACTACTTGTTTTTCTGATTTAGATAATGATGGTGATAAAGATTTAATTATTTTAGGAGGAAGAAAAGGGATAGAAAAATCAGATTATTATGTGGAAGCAATAGACATTTATGAAAATGATAAAGGAACTTTTAAATTGTTTAAAGCAAATGCATTTCCTTATTTAGATCAAAATTCTATTAATACTGCTGATGTAGATGGTGATGGAGATCAGGATGTCTTATTAACTGGTTATGAAGGAGAAAATACTAAAACTAGATTGTATATAAATATGTTTAAATAAAATTTTAGATTCGATGGAGAAAGAAAATAGAATATCAAAAGATAAAAACATTTTAATTGTTTTAAATAAACAAGAAAAGGAATCTGAGGATTTAAAGTATTTAAAAGAGAATTTTTGTGGGGTAGTTATTAACGAATTACCAGAAGATTTATCTATTTATAAGAATGAAAAAATATATGCTTGTGGAGATATTAATGGTATAGATACTCATAAAAGTATAATACATATTATAAAAGACGTATCTGTTAATTATAAAGAACTATTAAGTAAAGAAAATTATAAAGAAGTAGAGTTAGGAGCAGTACCAATTGTAATTAATGAAACAGGTGTTTTTTTAAGACAATTATTTAACGGAGACAATTATTTTGAAAAAATTGAATCTGAGCATGAATTTCAGGAGTTAACTGAATCGAATAAAAATTCAACAGCTTTAAGAAAAGGAATTTATTTAACAGAAGTAACAAAAGAAGAAAATGAAAAGAGAGAAGAGATCTTAAATTTTAATCTTTTAAGATGTTCGAGCAATTTAACGGGCGCTTCAGATAATTTTCGCGAAACCGATAGGCAAATTATTAATTCATTAAATGAAATTATAAAATATACATTTGAAGAAGAAACAAGTTTAAACCATGTACTAGCTCAGATTTATCAGAATAAAAAGAAAGAAAATAATAAAGAAGTAAAGGCAAAAATAAAAGCACATTCAGATAAAACAAAAGACATGCCTAAAGAAGGTATTATAGCTTTTTGTACTTTTTATGACACTTCTAATTTTCAAAGTTTATCACCATCTAAAACAGATAGATTTGATTGGTGTTATAAAAAAACAAGTGGATTAACAAAATTACATTTTAAGTTGAAAGGTAATGTTAAAGATGATTCCTTAAAAAAAGAGTTTAGTGTAACCTTATATCCTAATTCAGTTTTTTTAATACCACTTTCTACTAACAGATTATATACTCATGAAATTAGACCTTCGGTATTAAATATTGATAGAATACCAACAAGAATGGGATATGTAGTTCGTTGTTCTAATTTACAAGGAGTTTATGTAAATAATCAAACTTTTATAAAAGAGAATGGAGAATTAGTGAAGTTAGAAGAGATGACAGAAGAAACAATGCTTAATTTACGAGATTCTTATTATAAAGAAAATAGAACTATTGATGCTGTAAAATATGGTAAAATTCATTTTAGTATGAATTCAGGAGATTATAAAAAACCAATTTATTAATTAGAATGATGAAAGATTTTGAGTTTTTAAAAATAGAACTTCCATTTGAAGATAATTTATTTGAAATCTTATCAAATTCTGTTGAGTTTAAAAAAACGGGTAAAGGGCGTTTAGGAAATCACTTAGTAGATGTAACAGAAAAAGGAATTCCAATAGTTAGAACAACAACAGAATACGACATAGCAGCAGGTAACTTTTTAAAAAAACATCATACAATAATATCAGAAATTAATAATCAAATACAAGAATCTGATTTAAATTTACCTGAATTATGTTTTAATAATGCGCTTATTGAAGTATATGAAAGTAAATATAAAAAGATGAAGTATCATTCTGATCAAAGTTTAGATTTAGATTCTGAATCTTATATAGCTCTTTTTTCATGTTATGAAAACCCAGAAAAATTAAATGAAAACACATTTAGAAAGTTAAAAATTAAAGATAAAATAACAGAATAAGAATCAGAGATAGTATTATCACATAACTCTGTTGTGTTATTTTCTACTTTAACGAATAAACAGTTTTATCATAAAATTGTTTTAGAAACAATGTCTAATAACGAAGAAAATAAATGGTTAGGAATTACATTTAGAAAATCAAAAACATTTATTACTGTAAAAAATGATACAGCTTATTTTGAAAATGGAGAATTATTACAATTAGCAACCGAACAAGAAAAAAGAAACTTTTTTATGTTAAGAGGAGAAGAAAATAGATCGTTAAATTTTATGTATCCAACTTTAAAGTATACAATTAGTAAAGGAGATTTAATGCTGCCTAAATTATAAAACCATTGTTTAGGGTGTTTAGTTAGTATGTTGATTTTTAAGTTTTTTAGAGTGGTGGAAATGAATATTAATTCTATAAAAACAAAGCCATTCAATAAGTTGAATGACTTTATTTACCAAGCGCTCTTTTAACATTAAACCAAACTGTAATTTCAATAACGCTTTTTGTTAAATAAATTAAGAATCTCTTAGTTATAAAATTACTATAAATAACATAAGTTGTTTAACTAGGATTCCTCTCATTATCTTACTTTTTAATAATTGTTGATTTTAAACCATTAGAGAAAATTAAATGATAACTACCAGAAGGTAAGGTGGAAATGTTAATTTTAGAAGTGTTACCAGATAATAACTCTTCTGAAAGGACATTAACTAATATCCAGTTTATGTTGTTCGCTGGTAAATTTGAAATATACACTTCATTTTTTGCCGGATTAGGGTAAACAACAAATTCTGAATCATTTCTTTCATTATCTATAGTAGATGAACGAAGAAAATTGTTGCCTACAAGAATTTTAATTGATTTTTCAGTTTCTACTCCTTTATTATCAAAAGCAACAATTTTAATTGTTCTATTACCTGCAGGAGCTGTTCTGTAAGAAAATTCATAATGCGCAACAGTTCTAACGTGTAATAATTGTTTGCCGTCATAAAATTCAACTTTCGAAATACTTCCATCGTTATCTGTTGGATTTGCTAACATATAAACATTTTGTCCTAAAGTATATCTTTGATTGTTTTTTGGAAAAGTAACAGCTAAACTAGGAGGGGTATTGTTTGAAGTAACACTAATTTCAACTGATTTTTCAGTTTTATCACCTTTATCGTCAAAAGCAATAATTTTAATTGTTCTATTACCTACAGGAGCTGTTCTGTAAGAAAATTCATAAGGCGCAACAGTTCTACTATGTAAAAATTGTGAACCATCATAAAATTCAACCTTAGAAATACTTCCATCAGTATCAGACGGGTTTACTAGCATATAAACATTTTGACCTACTATATATTTCTGATTATTTTTTGGAAAAGTAATAGCTAAACTAGGAGGAATGTTGTTTGAAATGATACTAATTTCAACTGATTTTTCAGTTTTAGCACCTTTATTATCAAAAGCAACAATTTTAATTATTCTATTACCTGCTGGGGCTGTTTTGTAAGAAAATTCGTAAGGAGAAGTGGTTCTACTATGTAATAATTGAGTTCCATCATAAAACTCAACTTTAGAGATACTTCCATCAATATCAGATGGGTTTACTAACATATAAACATTTTGCCCTAAAACATACTTTTGGTTGTTTTTTGGGTAAGTAATAGCTAAACTAGGAGGAGTATTGTTTGCACCTGTATCAGGATTTGTTTCTAAATTAAAAGTATCTGAATTAAAACTAGCACCAGCTTTAGGAAAGTTTTTACCAAATTCAACCGCACCAACATCAGGAGATGAACCTACATGACCTTCAGTAATACCAAAAATATTTCTTCCTTTATTTATAGGAGAAGTACCAGGTTTAAGGTTAAAGTTTCCTTTTGAAGGATTAACAAAAATACTATTCGCTTGGTTACGTGCATATCTTATTTCATTTTGGTTGTTAATTGATCTAAGTATACCAGCTCCTGGCGCATTTTCAGAATCTTTAGCACCAGCATCTAAAAGGTTATTCCACATTCTTACATTCGTAAATTTACCAGTACCTTCATTACCTATTCTTTGCCAAGCAGTAACGCCTCTATCACAATTATACATAGTATTGTTATAAAAATATGCATTTTCAACATGAGTAAAACGCGGACCTAAATATACAAATGTACCTTCAGGGTCTACATCCGTTTTAAAATTGTAAACAATATTATGGTGTACTGTATAATTAGAACATCCTTCTAAATAAAATGCTAAAACAAATTGTTTTAAATTTCTCCATGGAAGAGTATTACTGTCATGAATTAAATTGTAAGCAAACTCAGAACCTTTTAAATCGAGTACATTACCCCAATCACCTCCATTAGTAGCTTGAATAGAACCTGCATCTTGTCCCATTTTCATACAATCATAAAGATCATTGTGTGTTACTTTCATACTTCCATTAGTACGAATATGAAACCTACCTGTTGAACCTAAAGTACTTCGAGTTACAATAGTATTCTCTCCAAAATTTTGTACAGAAGATGTAAACTGACCTATCCATCCTAAATCTTCTAGTCTACAATTTTCAATTTTATTATTTCTTCCTTTATTAACAAAAACACCATGTCCCCAACTATGAGCTATATAACTATCTTTAAAAAGGTTATTACTACCTTCTATAAAAATACCTCCTTGTTCTCTTTTTGAAACAGCGTATCCAGATCGAGTAAAAAATGGCCATAAATATTGAACAGAAGATTTTAATATTTTACAACTATTTGTATTTACCATTTCTAAAGAAGCTGCATGTATGTTAATTCCTTGAATAGTTACAGAACTTCTGTTTGTCAAATCAAAAGCAAATTTTCTTTTTTTAGCAGTAATGTTCATATTGTTTGGGTTTTTACCACTCGGTGGTTTAAAGTAAATTTTGTTATTACTCTCAAACCATTCACCTTCCATATCTAATGCATTTAAATGAAAAATGTAACCATATCCTGTATCATCAGTAACAACAGGTTGTGCATTAATCCATTCTCTTGAAATAGCATCTATTTGAAGTTCTTTTCCGTTTGAAGAAATAATTGTTCCCATTGGGTTCATCCATTTTCTACCAGTAATTCCTCTAAATACTCCTCCTTTAAAATGATCTTTAGGAAAACCAGACAGATTTGGAAATACCACCCTTTTCCTTTTTTGTCCTTTACTTCCAGGAAAAGCTTCACAAGCCTCATATCCGGTTTGTTTATTCCTAGGATTCATCATTTCGTTAGTAGTATTGTTTGGCCATCTTGCCATTTTCTGACGTTTGTTATTAAGAAATAACATAGAAAATTGAGTTTCTCCACCACTAAAAGGCGCTTCATATATTCCAGAGCCTTGTTTACTAATTTTCCAGTTTTTTATAGGACTTGCACCAGATACAATAACTTTTTCATTATTATAATTTCTAAAGATTACATTATTATCTTTTACAATAACTTTTTCATAATAAACACCTCCTCGTATAATACAAACATCGCCAGAGTTCATTACATCTGCTGCTTTTTGTATAGTTTTAAAGGGTTTGTTTAGTGTTCCAGTGTTTGAATCATCTCCTGTTTTTGATGAAACATAATAATCTTTTGCATTTAAATTAAAAGTAAATAAAAAAAACACAAATGTTAAAATTGAATAGGGGGACATAGTTTAAAGTTTAGGGTTAATAAGAATATTTTTATTTTTCGATAAGCAAAATTATAAGAGTTTGAATTTTTTGTTGTTAGAATATTAACCTGTGATAAGTCAATATTATCTTAATAAGGGTATTCAAACCTTATTTTGTTGTACGAGAATGTATGCAACAACTTAAAAAAAGCTTAGAATCAATTTTTTATGGTGAGATAATATTAAGAAATTGAGTTAACTTAATGTTTTTGTTTCTAATTTATAAGAGTAACCCGAAAGAAGAATTTTGTAAAAAACATCGACTTTTCAATGAATTATAAAAAGCCGATGTTTTTAGAATTTATTTTTCACCAATGACAGCTGGTAATATATAATCAGTCATCATTTTATCAACATTAAGATGCGCATCTGGACTGTTATATGCAGAAGAAGTAATTACAATAACAAAAGGAATGTCTTTAAAAATAAAAACTTTATTCCCTCCTCGTCCACTGCAATAAGATACTTCGTACTCTTTATTATTATGTTTATAAATTTTGTTCCAAAACAAATATCCATAATGTCCTTTATTAGGCAATCGTTTTACTTGTTTAGCTAAGCTTTTTTCTACCCATTGTTTACTTAAAATTTGTTTTCCATTCCAAACACCTTTGTTTTTGTATAATTGACCATATTTAGCAAAATCAATTGCTCTTAACTGTATTCCACCAGCAGTATTCCCTACTTTTTGTGGTGTATATTGCCATTTATAATTGGTGATATTAAGAGGAGCAAATAATTTTTTATCAGCGTATGTAACCAACCCTTCAGGTACAGATTTATGAACAACATCTCCTAAAATAACGACACCAGCTGTAAAATAAGTGAAATCTTTCCCTATCGTTTTTTCTTTTTCCATTGGTAAATCAAGTGAAAATTTCACCCAATTTTTTGTTGGGTACATGTTTTCTTCATATCCAGGACTACTATAATCACCATCATCACCCAAAAAACCAGAACTCATTGTTAGTAGAGATTTTAAGGTTACTGAATCTTTTTTTCGATTATAATTCTCAAAAGATTTTAGATTATAAAAATCTTTTAATAATACATTTTCACTTGCAATATGTTTTTCTTCAATGGCAATTCCCATCATTGTAGAAGCAAAAGACTTTCCAACAGATCTTGAATCATGTAAACTATTTCTGTTTTCACCATTAAAATATTCTTCTATTAAAAGCTTATTTTCTTTTATAACTACAATTCCATTAATACTATTGAATCTTTGTTCCGCTATTTTTCTATTTAGAGCTTCTATTTTTTTGATGTCAAAATGATCTTTAGATAACTGCCATCCACTATTCGATTGTATCTTTTGAATTGGAATTAGGCTTTCATCTACTGAAATTTTAGCCACTTCTATAGATATATTTCCTTTAGCTAAAAGGGTTCCTACTTTTATTGTTTTTTCTTTTATAAAAGGTCTTATTTCAACAGTTAAAGAGTGATTACCTTCTGCAAGTACATCTTGGCCTCCGCCTAGTTTCATAAATTTTAACCACATAAACCAACCCCAAAAGTCAATTTGTTTAGGATAAACTAAAGGGACGATATGTTTAAGTTGAGTTGTTTTAGATTTAATTGTACCCGCGCCTTTGTTTAAATTTTCTACATAAATAACTTCTCCATTTACTATAAATGAAAATTGAAAACTTCCTTTATTTAATAATTGACCCTGTGTTAAATTTGGAGCTAATGATTTTAGACTTTCAATAAGTGGCTTTTCTAATGTAAAGTGAATGTTTAAAAACTCATCTTTGTTTAAGGTAAAATTAGTAGTATAACTCTCAGGTGTAAATTTGTTGTTTTTAAAGTCAACTTTTGAGAAAAACAACTTTTCAATTTCATTTGTTTGAGCGCTTTTTAATGTTGACTGAGTTCTGCCTTTATAAGATATAATTAAGCAAGTAATAAGTAGTAAGCAATAATTTGATTTCATATTTTTTGTATTATATAGCAAACATAAACGCAATCAGGTTATTAAAAGCCCCATGTTATAAAATGGGACTCATTTTTATTGACTTTTTATAATTTAAAGGAGTCATACCTTTTATGTTTTTAAAAACTCTGTTAAAAGTTGTTTTTGAATTGAAGCCAGATTCAAAGGAAATTCCTAATAAAGTTATGTGATTATAATTATCGCTGTGTAGTTTTTCAATAATAGCATTTACTCGATATTCATTTACAAAATCAGAGAAGCTTTTATTTAATCCCTCGTTTATTATTTTAGATAAAGTATTGGGGTGAATATTCAGGTTTTCTGCTAAAGATTTTAAGGTTAATTCTGAGTTAAGATAAAAAAGTTTTGTTTCCATTTCCTCTTTTAACCAAGAAGCTTTTTTAATGATTTCTTCAGATGGTTTTTTAGTAAATTCTTTAGAAATAATTTCTTCATCAGTTCTACTTTGTTGAATAGGTTTAGGTAAAATTATTTTTGGTTTGAAAAAACTTTTAGCACCAATTTGAATAGTTATGATATAAAGGAATGCATATAAACTTAATTTAAAAAGAGATATTACAAAATCATTAATAGAATAAGGACTCCATAAAAATGAGAGAAAGGCAAATATTATAACCGATCGATATATCATTTTTAAAATAGGAACTTGATCATTTGTATAGTTTTTCTTTAACCAAGAGTGATAGATTTTATAGGTTAGAAGATAAATAACAGAGAATAATACAATTGCAAATATGATTTTTTTACCCACAGGAACAGTTTATTATAAAGACGATGAATTATATTATTTGTTACAACTTTTATATGGATTGTTTTAAAAAGGAGTAATTCAAAAACAATACTAATTATAACTACTGTTAACGAAAGGCTTTTTTACTCTTCTTGTGATGCCTAAAATTACATTTATTACAATAAAAACTTGACCAACAATTATAAGACTCACTCCACTTTCCATAATTCCATTAATGCTATTAATTAATTTTAAGTTGATTAGAACAATAGGGTATACTAAAAGTAATATTCCAAGAAAAGTTAAAATAATATGAACTAAATTTAATTTAGTTAAAAGACGGATATTTAATTTTCTTAACACCCAATATATAAAACCCAATATTGCTAAGGAAATTACAACTAAAGGATAAATATTGATATGTGCTACTTCTAGAATAACATCTTTTTCAATAGTTGTTTCCTTTGTATATATTTTTAAATAGTTAACGCTATTTAGAAGACCAATAAAAAAGAATAATAAAGTTAAAAGCAAAAATATTAAATGAGGTTTTTCGATTGTTTTTTTCATTTTTACCATAAAATATTTAGTTCTTAAAAGTATAATTATTTTATAATTTTAAAACTATTAATAATACGAATGCTTTCAGCTTCATTTAAATTATAAGAGTCAATACTAATTTCATAAGCAACTCCTAAATCGTAATCGTAAGCGGCAATAATAAAGACAGTATGCTTTTTTCCATTTTTAAAATCGGACGCACTTATATAATATCCGTTGTTTATTTTTTGTAGTTTACCTCCATCTTTAATGTCTTTTAAGCCAAAATCTGTAGCAATACTCTCTGCTCCGTATTTTAGATTTGTTAAAAACTTTTTAGTTTCATGTTCAATCGGTAATGCTTCAATATCAACAACAATATTGTCGTTTTTAAAACTAATTACATTTTCAGATTCTGTAGAGCCTATTTTTAAGACCTCAGTTGTTTCAAATGAAATATTAAACTTGTTTACAGAATAAATACTCTGACTTAATAGTTTAAATCCGATAAAGAAGATTATTAATGTTATTCTTTTCATTTTTCAATTTATTTTTAAGCAACTTGTCTTTATTATTTGCGGTATTTTGAGAATTGATGCGAGAATTAAAAATAGTGGTTTTTAATGAAGTATTTAGTTAAATTAAAAAATTTGTTAAGTCTTGTAAAAATAAATTAAACTCGAATAGTAGAAATATATGTCCAAAGAATAAAAAAGATTTGTAGTGGAATTCTAAACCATAAATAAGAAAGTCCATTTCCGTCAAAAGTTCCTTTTTGATAGTTTATATTATTTATAGAGGCATAAATATTTACAGGTAGTATTAACAAAAGGAAAAGAATAAGCATCCATGCAGATGTAATTTTAAACTTAGTAATAAGTAAACCGATTGCTAATAAAACTTCAAATATTCCGGTTAGATAAACAAAGGTTTCTTTAAAAGGAATAAACTTTGGAATCATCATGGACATTCCTTTTGTAAATGCAAAATGCCCAATAGCTGTAAATAGAAGCATTATTGACATTGCAATTCTTGCTGATAATTCAAAATCGTATTCTTTTTTTATTATTTTAATAACAAGGAATGAAATTGCAAAACTTAATAAAAGTACAATTAAAGGTTTCATCTTTTCTGATTTATTGAAATACAAAGATCAGAAATGAACAAAAGAAAATAATGAACCCAAGTTAAGTAATGCGTTTTCGTATTCTACTTAGTGCTTGTGGTGTAATTCCAATATATGAAGCAATATATTTTAATGGGATTTGTTCTAATAATTTTGGTCTGTCAGTAAATAAATTTAAATATCGTTCTTCAGCTGATTTGCTTAACAAGGAAAGTTCTCTTTTCGATTTTAGCAAAAACATATTTTCAGCCATTTTTCGACCAATAATATTTCCGCTGTTTGTTTTTTCATACACTTCTTGTAGGTCTTTGTTTGATATTTGCCACACAACAGTTTTAGTTAATGTTTCAATTTGATATTCTGAAGGAGCTTGTGTTAAAAGAGAATCATAAGCAGTAACAAATTCATTTTCAAATAAAAAACCAAAAGTCAAATCTGATTCTTCTTTTGGAATATAAAGGCGAACTATTCCCTTAGAAATAAAAGATAAATTAGTTTCAATTTTTCCAATTTTTAATAACGTTGTGTTTTTATCAAATTTTACTTCTTGTAATTTGGAAGAGAAAAAATTCCAATCAGAATCATTCATTGGATAAATAGTGTCAATAAATTTTCTGATGTTTTCCATTTTTTTGTTTTCAGATTATAGTTAATTTATTAGAAGCCTTTGTAATGTATGAGTAAAGTGTTTTTAATCTAAATAATTTTTTATTTCTGGTACATCTTTTATGATTTTTTCGGCAATTCTCAAAAACTCTATTTTATATTCTGACTTTAGAGCCTGTTCACGATTCATAAAATTCCCTAGAATTGAATTTTCAGACCAAGGTGATTCTATTGAATCAGTTACCATCATTCCAAAACCTTCTTTTTTACCTCTTATTCTGAAGTTTATTGAGTCTCTGTTTTTTGGGTTGCTATTCTCTCCAAACTCACCAATGCATATGGTTAGTTTAATCTCTTGAGGAGAATGACCTTTAGTCCAACCAGCAAAATAAATACCATGAGCTAAATCATCACTATATATAAATCCAGTATGAGTATATGAATTTTGATTACAACAATCGCATGATGTTGGTTTTATAGAGGCTCCAAATTCTAAATTTATTTCATTCATTGCCTTCTATTTATAAATTAATTGCATTTTTAAATATGATTCCTTCAGTTCTATAAATAATCATTATAACATTATTCCCTTTACGAATATAAAATTCAGGTTTACTATTAGTTATCCATTCTTTTTTTCTCTTTTGTACTATAGTTATCGCTGTCTAATTAATTTAAACTGGAAATTTCTGAACAACTACTAAGTATAATAATTATAGTAGGATACTATAAAATTAAATGCCTTCATTTAAATCAAATATAAAAATTTTGGAAAGAATTACAGATTTTTATCTGTAACTAAAGATTCTTCATGTTTTTATTGATTGTAATTATTCCTATTTAGATTTTTGTAAAGGCGTTAATATTTTCATAGTTACAGTAT
>CAKZVD010000059.1 GCA_937922085.1 uncultured Tenacibaculum sp.
TTAGTCTCGACATTGGTTTTAATCATTAGAAAAATAGGTCAGATCATCTTTCTAAGATACTAAAAATCAATGTCTTTTCCTATTAAAAACAAACCTAAATCACTTATTGTCAAAGATTTGTTTTTTTGTCATGTACTTAGCAATTATATATATAATAAAGACCATCTTTTTTGTTTTACCCCCTATCAACCTTTTTTATTTAAAGAAAAAACTAAAACAAAAGGTTTGGTTATTAATTTTCATTCAGATTTTTTCTGCATTCTAAAACATCATGAAGAAGTAGCTTGTAATAGTGTCTTATTTAATAATATTTATAACGAACTTTTTGTAGTTATTGATGAGTCTACAAAAACGACTATCCGCTTTTTTATTAATGAAATAATTAAGGAAATTGAAAAAAGTGAAGTTGCCATGAACGAATCTGTTATATCTTATTTAAAACTTATTCTTATTAATGCAACCAGATTAAAAAACGTTCAAAAAAATATAACAGCAACAGAATCTGAAGAAGAAAATTTCATTTCTCAAAAACTAAAAGATTTAATAGAGCTTCATTTTAAAGAGAAACATTCTCCTAAAGAATATGCAGAAGAATTACATATTAGCCCTAAAGCTTTGGGTAAAATAGTTAAAAAGTATTACAACAAAACACTTACCTCTCTTATTTCTGAAAGAATTATTATTGAAGCCAAAAGAGAATTGTATTTAACTTCTAAAACTGTACGTGAAATTTCATTAGATCTTGGTTATGATGATGAGTTTTATTTTAGTCGTTTTTTTAAAAAGAATACCAATATATCTCCTAGCTTATATAGAAAAACAGTTGGCTTTGCAAAAGCTGAAATTTAATTATTATAATTCTTCTTTATATATTCGCTAGGTGTGGTACCACACACAACTTTAAACGATTTATTAAAAGTAGATTTAGAATTAAAACCAACATCTATTGCCAATGCAAACAAAGTAGATTTTATATGTTCATTTTCTTTTATCAATTCTAAAAATGCTTTTATTCTATATTCATTTATAAATTCATAAAAATTTTTCTGGTATACCTTATTTAATAACCAAGATAAATTATTAGTTGTAGTTCCTAAAGTTTTAGAAAGTGCAACTAAACTAATTGTAGATTTTAAATAGATTTTTTTTTCTTTTAATTCAATATCCAATTTTCTTTTTAATTCATTAATTTCACTTTTACTTAATCTATCAGGTACATTTATTTTAGGTTGAGATACCTCTACTCTAAAAATTTCAGGCTGTGTTAAACTATAAAAACCTATAACATAAAACAACCCTCCTATAGAAATCCACATTAAATTATAATTCAAATAAACATAATACTTGTAAAAAAAATAACTACTTACAAAACTAATAAACCATAAAACTGTAAAAATTGTTAGTGAGATTAAAATACAATACACAAATTTATTTATTTTTTGATCTGTAGCATATTGTTCTTCTTTTTGTTTTTTATACAATGTAAGTAACTGAAATGATTTTATTACATAAAAAAGAATTAATAGAATACCCGATAATTCTATCGTTAAAAAAGGAATGAACAGTTTATTTGACATATATAATGCCTTATAAGATTCTTTTGTTTGCGTTAACAACCATAAAAAATATCCTGAGTATATTAATAGTGGTATAAAGTGTGTGAACTTTAATTGATATGTTTTTCCTTCTTTAAAGATCAACCTTCTTATATAACAGTATAGCAAAGGTCCAAATACATAAATTGTCATATCAATTAACGCTCCTAAGCGCCAAAAAAGAGTATTTGTATAATATGCAGTTGCTATTCTAGTTATTAATATAATACTTGCTATTAGCAATATTATAGATAGCATTTTATTTGCTTGTTTATTTTTATTTGGTAATAGTTGAATGGCTATTAATAAAAAAATTCCTTGACTTAATATTACAATTAAAAGGATATTAACAATTATGGGAGACATAATAAATGTATTTACAAACTATATTAAATATAATGAAAAGAGAATTTCATGAAATTCTCTTTTACACGATTTTAAATAATAAAAAATTATTTTCTCAATACTAATTTCCCTTTTTCATGTTTTCCTTCACAATCATTTCCATCAAAATCAATTATTAATTCTTTATTATCAAATGTACCTGTTCCTTCAAATGTACCATTACAATTTTTAATTTTATCATTATAAATAAACTTTGTTACATTCCCATTAGATACTTTAAAGTTAATAACTCCATCATTAATTCCACTATTACAACAGGTAACAAAAACTGTTGTAAAGAAAAACTCTCCTGTATATTCTCCTTCTTTATTTTTTTTGATTTTTGCTGAAATTGGAATTTCATCATACTTCTTATTTAAAGAAGGTAACTCTGAAGTCCAATGTCCAACAAATTTTTCTATAGGAAACTCCTCTTCTTTAACAGAATCATTCATTGTTTTGTCTTCTGAACAGGAACACATATTAATACTTAGTAAAAGTATAATAGATACTAAAAGTAATTTTTTCATGATATATTTAGTTTTGAATTACATATCTCAAAGAAAAACTCTTTCAACTATTCAAAAGAGTTTCTGTATACATTTACACTCTTTTTATTCTATTTTAATTATTATTAAATAACATATAGATAATTTTATATATTGTCTTCGAATACAACATACCTAAATTTAAATTATTACTTCATAGTATAAGTATACCACAAGAATGAATACTTTAAAAAAAACTGAACAAGAATATTATACAATTCTAAATCAACAAGAATTCGATAAATCTAAATTAGATTATACTATTTTAGAAAAACATACACCATTTTTAAATCAAATGGCACAAGTTAAAAATAGTGGTTTAACTGTATTTGATTTAAATAAAAAAGAACATGTTTATAGTTCTTTTAACTTAACTAATTTATTTGGTTATGATTTAAATAAAATTGATACTAATTATTATAATTCAAGGGTACATGCTGAAGATTTAATTTCATTAATGAATGTTGGTATTCTCGTTTTAAGGAAATTATATGAACTTCCTATTAAAGAACGAAAAGATTATAAGCTACAAAATGAGTACCGTATTTTAAATTCGCAAAATAAGTACATTCGAATCATAGAACAATTTCAAGTACTTGAATTAGATAATAGAGGTAATTTTTGGCTAGCACTAAGTACTATGGATATTTCTCCTCATCAAGAAGATTATGAAGGCATAAGAAGCCAATGGATTCACTTAGAATCTGGTGAAATTAACTTAGTAGAAATTAAAAAAAATAAAAGCGATAAACTTTCTAATAGAGAAAATGAAATTTTATCTTTTGTTAATGATGGTTTACTTAGTAAAGAAATATCTGAAAAATTATCTATCAGTTTACATACTGTTAATACACACAGGCAAAATATTTTAAAAAAACTGGGGGCTAATAGTTCTATTGAAGCAATTAAGTTTGCTAGGAATTTAAAATTAGTCTAATTAAAATACTGATAAATCAGTATAGTATATTTTTACTCACAGCTCTAGCTTTGTTTCATCTCATAATTGTAAAAATAATTAAAGATGTTGCTTAAAAATATATTGTTTTTTATCCTGTTTTTTTCCTGTTTAACATTTCTTCATTCCCAAAAAATTACTCAAAATATTAAAGGTAAAATTATAGATAAAGATTCTAAACAATCACTACCTAATGCCTCAATCATAATTTTAGATACAAATCCAATTATTGGAGTTTCTTCAGATTTAGAAGGTAATTTTATTATTAAAAATGTGCCTTTAGGAAGATATGATTTAAAAATTTCTTTCATTGGATATGAAACAATTATTAAGCCCGAAATAGTAGTTACTTCTGCTAAAACAGTAATTCTAAATATTTCACTTACCGAAAATTTAAATTCTTTAGATGAAGTTATTATTACTCCTAGAGTTACTAAAAACAAACCAATTAATAAAATGGCTTCTGTTAGTGCTAAAATGTTAAGTATTGAGGAGGCTAATAGATATGCAGGTGGTTTTGATGACCCTGCTCGTTTAGCAGCCTCTTTTCCTGGTGTAGCTAGTAGTACCAATAATAATGCTATTGTTGTTAGAGGGAATGCACCTAAATTTTTACAGTGGAAAATTGAAGGAGTTGAAATACCTAATCCCAATCATTTTGCTAATTTAGGAGTATTTGGAGGTGGCGGAATAACTGCCTTAAGCAGTAACCTTTTAGCGAATTCTGATTTTTTTACAGGCGCCTTTCCTGCTGAATATAATAACGCTATTTCTGGTGTTTTTGATATTCGAATGAGAAATGGAAATGATGCTGAATTTGAACATAGTTTTGAGGTTGGTGTTATTGGAATTGATTTTGCATCTGAAGGGCCTATTGGTAAAAAAGAAAATGCTTCTTATTTGGTTAATTACAGATATTCTACCTTAGGTCTTATTTCTTCTTTATTACCAGAAGAGTCTCAAGGCACAAATTATCAGGATTTATCATTTAAGATAAAAATACCTACTAAAAAAACTGGGCATTTTTCTATCTGGGGAATTGGTTTAATCGATCGATCAGGTAGCAATCCTGAAACTAATATTGAAAAGCAAAATTATTATAGCGACATTGAAAAGCAAAATGTAAACCAGTTCATGGGAGCATTTGGAATAAACCATAGATTGATTTTTAAAAATTCTGCTTATTTAAATTCTACTTTAGCGGTTAGTACCAATGGTATCGATTTAAAAACAGACAGACTTAACTCCTCTTCTATATTACAACCTTACAATAAAATAAACAACACCAATAATAACATTACATTTAAAACTTTTTTAAATAAAAAATTTAGTTCTAAACATACTAATAAAACAGGAATTACAATAAGAGGTTTAAATTATAATTTAAGTTTAAAAGAGAATAATAACCTTACTAATAATTTAAATACTTTAGTTTCAGAAAATGGCTCTAGTGCTTTAATTTCTACCTATTCTAACTCTTCTTTTTCATTAAAAAAATTAAAACTTAATATTGGTATTAACACTCAATTTTTCACCCTTAATAAACAAACAACTATTGAACCTCGTATTGGAGCAAGCTACCAATTAAACAGAAATAATAAAATTAGTTTTGGTTATGGGTTGCATAGTAGAATTGAAGATTTAAACATCTATTTGGCAAATACCATAAACTCTCCATTAACACAAGCCAATAAAAGTTTAGATTTTTCTAAAGCACATCATTTAGTATTGGCATATGATTGGAATATTACTAAAAAAACACATTTAAAAATTGAACCTTATTTTCAACAATTATTTAATATTCCTATTATAAAAAACACTACCTCTTCTCTACTAAATTTACAAAATGATTGGTTCATTAATGATACTTACACTAATTTAGGTGAAGGTAAAAATTATGGTATAGATTTAACTTTAGAACAATATATAAACAAAGGTTTTTATTATTTAGTTTCTGCTTCTCTATTTAATTCTAAATATAAAACAGATACCAATATTTGGTATAATACTCGGTTTAATAAAAACTATCTCTTAAACTTTTTAGCTGGTAAAGAATTTAAAATAGGCAGTAAAAAACAAAATTCACTTGGTATAAATCTAAGATTAAGTATTCAAGGAGGTGATCGACATTCGATGATTGATAAAACAAATTCAATTCTTGAAAGAGATGTTGTTTATAATGAAATCGATCCTTTTTCTGAACAAGCAAAAAGTTCTTTCATTACTCATTTTACAGTAAATTACGAGTGGTACAAAAATAGAAGCACGCAAAAACTATCCTTAAAAATATTAAATGCTTCAAATTATAAAGAATTTCTAGGACATCGATATAATATTAAAAATAATACTGTAGAAGAGCATAGAGAAGCTTTAATAATCCCTAATTTAAGTTATAAAATTTCTTTTTAAAACGAATATTTATAATTTCAAAAAACAGTTAATGTAAATTTTAACTTTTTTCACTGAATACAGGGGAGAGTTATCATTCTTTAAAGACATAGTTTTGTAAAAAAAAAGCCTAAAAAGCATCAAAAAATGAATACTAAAATATTATTTTTTAAATTTAAATCAATTCAATTATTAATCGTATTTACATTATTGTTTTTTGCTTGTAATGATGATGATACTTCTACTATTCCTAATATAAATATTGATCTTGAACAAGCAAAACTAAATGATTTCCCTTTAGAAGAAATTAACTATTTAGACATAAATATTAAAAATCCCATTATAGAAAATAATAAAGAAATTACTAAAGGGGAAATAATTATAAAATTACCCCATAATACTAACTCTTTAGCTTTAACGCTTAAAAGTGTAAACATTAATACTTCTAATTTTATTATTTCTCCTAATGTAGGTACAAAAATTCTTTTTTCTGAAACTGAATTTGTTACTTACAAAATAACTTCAAAAACAGATTCTGAAAAAAGTTTAACTTATAAAATTAAGATAATACTTGAAGAAGCTCCTAAAGAGGAAGCTCTTCACTTAATTAATTTTGAATTACTGGATGTAAATCATAGTAATAAACCTTATACAAATATTGATTTAACTACAAAAGCAACATTACAAACTGTAGATTCTCTTGCTTTTTGTTTATTTCCTGTACCTGTAAATTATTCTAAATTAACACGACCAGGTATAACTTATAAAGGATCTAAAATTGAATATCGCGTAAATAATAATGATTTTAAAGAATATCCTATTACAACAGGTGCAGAGATAGATTTTTCGTACCCAAATACAGTAGATTTTAAAATTAGTAATGCTGATAACTCTAAATTTAAAACGTACAGAATAATTGTAGATACTGAGTATCCAATAGTTTTTTCAGATCAAATAAATCCAATTTCTAATAATATTACTGTTCCTAATTTAAAAATTGGTAATACATATAATGGAGTTGGTATAGCCACTTGGACAAACATGGGGAACTATCCTATGTCAAACATGAGCCCTAATGAATACACTAATACTACAGGCCCTGTTTCTAACTTAAATATTTTTACGACTACATTATCTAGTACTGGAGGAACTATAAACCCTGGTGAAGAAGGTACTTTAAATATTGTAATTACGAATACTCCTTTAATAGGCGTGTATAAATCTACCGCTGAATTTCATCTTAATTTTAATCAAAATACGTGGAAAATAGTTAATTCACCAATAGACGACTATATATTAAATGCTGGTTATAAAAAATTTCATTTAAATATAGAAGGAACTATTACTAATTAATAATAGTAAATACATTGAAAAAAAAGCCTTTAAATTTATAAAAAACTAACATAATCAAACTACAAAAAAGAATAACATGAAAATCAACAACAATCAATCTACAAAAAAGAATAACATGAGAATTAACAACAAAAAATTAAATTTTATATTAATAGCTATTGGACTCACATTTATGAATTGTACTGAAAACAATCAACCACAAATTAATGATATGTCTCCAGAAATTTTAATTATAAGTCCTATACCTAATCAAGAGTATGTTGCTGAATGGGGAGGTGCATGGCCAAAAGGAGAACCTGTAACTTTAGAAGCTAATGGAACCGATGATATAGAAATAAATACTATCATAATTGTAGTTACAAATAGTAATGGAGATGTTGTATTTGAAAAAACTACTGATAACACATCTAATAATAAAACAGCGTTTACCGTATCTGAAAAATATATTGCTCAAGATCCAGATACTTATACTGTTGTGTATACAGCTATAGACTCTAATGGTAATAAGGCTACTTCAATTTCTAGGTCTTTTATTTATAATTAAAAATAATCTATTCCTCCAAATCTCTTTTTTTATACTAATCTTAGCACATTTACGCCCCCCATACTTTTTCGTAAATGTGCTTTTTTTGTATTATAAGTAATTAAATTATAAAAAAATAATTTTAGCTTATTACATATAATAAACAATTTAAAATCAGAATTTAGTAATTCAAAAAACAGAAGTACGAAACTAATTCGAATGTAAAAATATGAGTCCAAAAGAAAATCTTCAAAAATTAAATATTAAACTTCCAGAAGTATCAACACCAGGAGGAAATTACGTTTCGGTTAATATTCGAGAAAGTATCGCTTATATCGCTATTCAATTTCCTATTTTAAATAAAGAATTTTTATATCAAGGCCGTTTAGGTAATGAAATTTCAACAGAACAAGGTTATAAAGCAATGGAATTATGCGCTTTGAACGTTTTGGCACAAGTAGAAGAAAAAATAGGGTTTGATAAAGTTATAGGTTTAAATCATATTGATGCTTATTTTCAAGCTGAATCGAATTGGGATGAGTCACCAATTATAGTAAATGGAGCATCAGACTTATTTGTTAAAATTTTAGAAGAAAAAGGGAAACATTCAAGAGCAATTTTTGGAGTTGAAAAGCTACCAAGAAATTTTAGTGTTGGATTAACTGTTACATTCACTGTTAAAACAGAATAATTATAAAGCTAAAATATTATAAATTCCATTCGAATATGTCATAGGGCAAATGAAATAATTTGGTTTTCCCTATCTCTTTTATTTCAACCTTATCTTCAAATGCATGAATCAATAAATCTTCTTTATCTATTTTACCTATAACACCTTTATCTTCATATAAAACGGATACTTGAAATCCGAAATGAAGAAGTACTCCTGGCTTAATATTTTGAGTCTTATTTAAATATTTATAAATCTTTTTAGGTCCACAATATGGAATTTCATATCCCCATCTCCTCATACCATAAATGGCTAACTCTGCACAATCTGTACCTATACATAAATCTGTTTGATGTCCATAGTCTGAAATCGTTTTAGGCGGTATTATAAATGGTAGATTCAGTAATTCAGTTAAAACACCAGTATAAGAATTATTTTCTCTTACTATTATTTGAACAATGTTATTATGCTCAAAATGTATTGGCTTTTTTGATTTTAAAGAAGTTATAGAAGTTTTAAACCTTCCATAATAGTAGGTTCCAGGAGATAAATTAGAAAAGGTTATAATTTTATTATGTTCATTTTTTTCTACTTCATTTACATTATAGAAAATCTCCTTTATTGTATGTATTCCTTCTGATAAATTATCGTATTCTTTTAATACTGGCTTAATTTCAACCCATTTCCCAGCATTTTCTGTTGTTAATGTTACTTTCTCTCCTTTAGTAATCTTTATTGTTGATTCATAAATAGGAGAAGAATTATTAACACTAATTAATATTTTAGAGTCTATTGGTTTTATACTAAAAAGTAGAGATGCTATGTAAAAAACTAATTTCATTTATACCCTAAAAGAAATAGTTCAGAAATACAAGTATCATTATACGTCGTTCCTCTATAAACTTCTAAAATGGTAATGGTTATTTTTCTCATTTTAAAAATAGCTTCACCATAATCACCTATTATAGCACTTAAATGATAAAAATTTCGAGAATTTATTTGTTCATATTTTTTATCTTCAAATGTAAATTCTTTATTAATTACTTTCGTTTTTTCTTTATCATAATAATCAACATAATCTATTTTCACTTTTATCTTTTTTAAACGATTATTTTTCTTAAAAACCTCTGCATTTTTAGAATACCCATTTATTAAACAAATAGCCGCTAAATTATAATTATCAAATTCTATTTCAATCTTCTCTCCTATTCCAGCTCCTTTTTTACCTTCTGCCCATGCAGTATTAAAATTAGTGTCAAATAAATTTTCCTTCCCATAATCTCCTTTCAATTTAGAAGAAACTTTCACTTTTTTTATATGCTTTTCAGGTATCTTATGTTTTAATACATATTCTGAAAATTTTTCAGATTTATTTTCATAGGAAATATACAAAGGGAGTGCATTTTTTAAATCAAAATTATTTTTAGTTAAATTATAAATTCCTTTATTCTTTGATAAAGAAAGCCCTTTAACATTCACCTTTCCTCCATGAGCTATAATTTTAGAAGCATCTACCTCTATATTCATTGATTCTACTGAGCCATTCCCCCATTTATGTGCGGGGGTAAAATCATAAATGAATTTTCTTTCATCATAATTTTCAAAAAAACTTTTACTTGTTGCCCAATCTATAAAACTATTCTTAACCTTATAACTAACTGCTAATTGTATTATTTCTTCTTTTTCTATAGAGAATTCTACCACATACCATCTTCTTTTTACAGAAACCTCATTCTCTTTAAAGTCTTTAACTTCTGATTTAAATTCTGAAAGATCTGTTTGACTTTTTAAAGGCAAGGCATTTTCATTCATGCTAAACTTAATATCAATCAAAAAATCTTCTCCTTCTTCTCCCCAGTGAGAGTTTGCAAGTAATTCTATAGGAAAACCATATGTGATTCCTTTTTTATAGGAACTTTTATTTTCAAGAATATAATTTACAGTTACTAAACTATAATCTCCATCTAATTTAATTTTAAGATTTTCCTTAATCAATTTAATATCTGCGTATTTCATTAAAACAATATCTCCTGTTTTATAAAATACAGATCCATCTATAGGGCCACCATTTGCAAAAGTTTTAAGAATGATACTTAAAAATAGTAACGTAAAAAGCTTTTTCATCATTTTTAAATAGTTGTTATAATTACAAACATAAAAAACTATAATTTATTCTTTCCTTCTACCGAAATTTCTGAGCCTTCTAATAACATAATTGAAGTTGGTGTTACCTCTCTCAAAAATTCAAAATTGGTTCCATAAGTTGCTTTAAAATCTATTTCAATGTTTGAGTTTATTACTGGGTAATATTCCCATTTAGGGTGTCTTACCTCATACTCTGTCGTTTTTGTAGCTGTCTCTTTTGCATAGCCCCAATAATGTTCAGAAATAAATTCTATTACTGAGTTTTCTTCTATACTCATAGGTTTGTTCTCTGCTTCTACTTCAATTAAGTTCCATTTTTTATTCTTTTTCCATTGATAACCAACTTTTAAATTTTCTTCTCCAATTTCCCAAGAGTGCTTCATTGGTAATGTTTCATAATTTTCATTGTAAATGGTATTGGCTATAAAAGTAATTGCTGGTTTTGGTACAATCTCTTTAATAAAAACGACTCCACGTTTTACTTCTCCATTTACAGTTCGCTTAACATAAAATCGAAGATTTACCTCTTCAAAGTTAATATGAAATGGTACTTTAAACCCTAATAATTTTGTGTTTTTAAACATAAAACCTACCACACTTACATAACATTTACCTTCAAAAAAATCGAGTTCTGTACCATAAGGAACATACTGTTTTAATACCTCCGGATCTATCTCATAGTTTACCATGATTAATTTTCTCCATGCTGCTTTTAAAAAACTCATATTTCTTTTTTATTTATTTTACATGTAATATTCTCAGAATCTTCAGAAAATCCTAATGCATCTACAATTGCTTGTAAAATGAAACTAATTACAGGAAATCGCATAAACCAACCTATACTTGCATATCCTAAATGAATATGCTCTAATGCATGTGCTATAGCCTTTACACTTTTATACTCTTCTCCTGAAGTATGTATATAAGTTACTTGTGTTAATTCTTTTCCTGTATAATTCTCTGAATACTTTATATTTAAATTGATGCTACCTTGTTTTTCAAACCATTCTTTAATTCCTTCACACTGGTTACAATCTTTTTTAAAATAGATAATTCCTTCTGGAAACGTTTTAGGTTTCCATTGAAAATACCAACTAGGTACATTTTTTTTATAGGTATTCCACTTACTCCCAAAACGTTCTTTCATATCTTCATATTCTTGTCCGTTAGAAACACCTATTGTATAAGCAATAGATATTAAAACTCCTGATAGTAATAAATAAGATTCATGGTATATAGAAAGCGGAATAAACAATATTGTAAACGACCATTGAATCGGATTTTTTATATAGGCATACACACCTGTTGTTACTAATAGTTTTGTTTTATCGTACGGAAAAGGGGTTCCATTTCCTTTCTCTACCAAATCAATTACTCCCATAAATGAAGGAAAAGCTATAATACATATAATTTGAAACCATAACATTGAAAAACTACTAAATTCAAAAGTACCTGTTTCATATATTTTTATGCTAAAAGGAACTACAATGGTTAAAAATAATGACATCGTTGCTACTTGTAACAAAGCTCTTATAGCTAACTGTTTTTTTTCATAACTAAATTTCCCCCATAGATAACTAGGTAAAAAAACAAGTAGAATTAATAGAAACTCTCCTATCACCCAATTTGAATTCAATTTTAATATTTCAACCTTTTCTATATATGGCATTGCTAATAAATCAATCCAAAGTAACGACGCTAATAATATCAATAGATATTTTCCTTTAAAAATGTAAAAAGGAAGCAACCAAAAAAACAACCAAATAAAGAGAATATCATATGGCATTTTTATACTATTTATTTCTTTAAAGTGCCATAAATCAAGTTTTACACAGTAGTAGTTACCTATTGGTAGTGAAAACAACATCCAAATAAAACTATAAAACAACCCCCAATTCAATTTCTCAGATTGTTTTTGTTTTAGAAAAAAAGCTGTGAGTAACACAAATATAATTGCGACTAAAACAGTTCGTATTTGAGGCATTGTAATCATTTATTTTACAGTAAAATAAGATTGTATTAAATGTTCATTCATTAAATTAATAGCATATTTTTCAAAAGCTTCAAAATACCAAGAAGGTCCTAAATCACAAACAAAATCTGTTGTCCAAACTACTTCTTTTATTCCTGCTCTTTCTCTTACTTCAACTTTAATTTCTTTATAGGTTAACCAATGATTTATATGCGTATTATCACTTTTAATTTTAAAATAGATCGTGTTTTCTGTTCGTTCTTTTATCTCTAAAACTAACTGTCCAACTCCTTTTGTAGAAGACTTAAAATCAATTGTTCTAGTATCACCAATAGCTAATCCTTCTCCTTTACTATGTATCGGTTTTGGAAATCCAATTTTGAAAAAGGTAGGTAGTTTACTTAAAAAATCAGGATGTTTATTTAATGTCGAAATATTTAATTTAGTATCTATTTGTTTAACTGTTTCTATTGAATGTGTTTTTTCTTCACCCACATAATCTAAAGGATTAAACAATACAAGAAATAAAGGTATTGTAATAAGTGAATACGTTTTATTTTTATCTTTTTTATCTAAATATTCATAACCCCACACTAAAACAGCTGTTACTGCGTAAAAAAGTGGCGCCATAAATAAAATACAAACAAAACCTTCTCCTAAAAAGATTCCACTTATTAATAAAAAGATTGTGATTGTTAAAAATGCAACTCCGTACGCAGATTTTGGCTTTTTAGAATATCTAATAATTAATATGGTTATTAATGTAGGTATTCCAATAAACAATAAAGATGTTTGTTCTAAAGAATTATCTCCTAATAATCGAAATGCAATACTTGCTATTGCAATTACTAATACAATTAAGTATAAGGTTGCTTTTTTATTCTCTTTCATTTTTATTTATTTTATAAATCTGTTCGGTTATATAGGTAAAAAACAATGAAAGAATAATAGGTATTAATACTAAAACATATCCTAGAAAATCTATCTTAAATGGAATCGATTCTGCTACAAAATATAAGACAAAGCATATCACAATATATATACCTACCGAATTAGTATATCTATTTAATTTTTTAAGATTTACAGTATCCTTTTTTACTATTAAAGGAGATATAATAAGTGCTGCTATTATTTGAAAAGCTCCTAAAAAAATTGCCAACATTGCCGCATAAAAAAAATATTCTCTTATTAAAGTAAACCCTATTAAAATTAGACTTACAAACAACAACATTACCAATCTATTTAGCCATGTTATAATTAAAATTGTTTTTTCCATTTAGTTTCTTTCAATAAATTATGTATATAAAATCTCTTTCCATTTATCTGTTTCTGCATACTCTTTAATAGTATCGTTTCTCAATTTAAGAAAACCCTTCATATATTTTTCTAAAAATAGAAAATCTACAAACTTGCCTAAAAAACCTAGTGGTGAATGATACTCTAAAACATCTACCAAAGTAGTTGTATTATCTTTATATGAAAAATAGTGTTCATGTTTAAAACTTTTAAAAGCGCCAGATACCATTTTATCTGCAAAATACTCTGACTCTCTACAACCTGTTACTTTAGAAGTGAAATTTTGATAAACTCCTAAATGTTTTGCTCGCCAAGTAACTGTTTCATTTAATTCTATAAGACCTGTTGTTCTACCCGCTATTGCTTTTTCATTGGTTTCTTTTGTTGACTCCTTATGTAACTCTATACTTCTAGAAAGATCAAATACTAGCTTTTTAGCTGCTTTAATTTTTGTAAATAATACGATTGTTGGCATCTTTTTATTTTTTAAAATGTGAAAATTTATATGAATAGATTTATACCTATCAATTAACATTCCATAGTAAACTCTTTAAACTCTTTTGTATTAAATTTAAATCCTAAGCCTAATAGTTTCTCAGGATATACATTTCTACTTTTTAATAATAATTCCGTTTCTGTTCCTATAAAAACTGCTCCTATTTTTAACATCCATTTTGGTGCATTTAATCCGAAAGGGATTTTTAACTTCTTTCTCAATTCTTTTTGAAAAGCTTTATTTTTTATTGGGTTGGGTACGCAAACATTATATATCCCTTCTTCTTTATCAATTAAAAAATTAATTGCTTTTATATAGTCTTCTTCTGTAATCCAACTTATAAACTGATTTCCCTTTCCTTGCTTTCCTCCTAAACCAAATTGTGTCATTCTTTTCATTATAGGAAAGGCTCCTCCTTTATTTCCTAACACTATAGAAGTTCTTGTAATTATTTTCTTTGTTTTTGGTAATTCATAATTATTAAAAACTTGTTCCCATTTTTTACACACATCCATAGAAAAATCAATTCCTGTTTCTCCATTATTCTCTGTCATTAATTTCTTTTCTGAATGTCTGTAAATAGTCGCTGAAGAAGACTGGATAAATACTTTAGGTGGAAAAACTAACTCTTGTACTACCTCACATAATAAAGCGGTACTCTGCAATCTACTCTGATAAATTTCTTCTTTGTTCTTTTGAGTGTATTTACAGTTTACTGATTTACCTGTTAAATTAATTAACACATCTGTGTTCTCTAATAAAGTAGACCAATATCCTTTCGTTTTTCCATCCCATTGTATGTAATTAACGTTTTCTACATTTAACTTTTGCCTCCTTGTTAAAATGTAAATTTGATTCTCTTTTCTTTTCTTATAAAATTCGGTAAGCAACTCTCCCAAATATCCAGTTCCTCCAGCGATTACTATTTTCATAATTTTGTTATTTAAAACAAGGAAATAAGTTTGCCTTGTCACTATTCTTTTAAAATTTCTTTCTTTTTTATCCTATTAATAATAGTAATACAATCATTCTATAGGCTACCCATGTATATGATAAATAACTTGGTAACGCTAACAATTTTACTCTTCTTTTATGTTCAAAAAACATTAATAATACAACTCCTCCAAATGAGCATAAAATGAATAGTTGAGGTAACCCTATAATTGCATTTAATAGTAGTATTTGAAATAGACCAATACAACCTATTAACGAAACCGTCATTAAATTCCCTATATAATTTATACTTCTTTTGATGCCTTTTTGAACTAAAAACATTCCTTGAAAAGCAATTTGACCAGCCGCAATCATCAATTCAATTTTAAAATTAGCAATTGGCATACTCGTTATTAAGCTTGAAAAATTGAATAGCGTATAAGCAGTAACTAACACAGAAAAAAAAATAAATAAAAACCTATATTTAATATTAAAACTAGGATTACATTCCAACACATTCACTTCTTTCTTTTCTGATGGAATAATTACTTTTCTATTGTATGAAACAAATGAATACAACTTTTTAAGACCAAAATATACGAATGACGTCTTCCCTATTTTTTCAACTACCGGAAAAGAGTTCCCTATCACTTTTAGTAAGCTATCTATACCATAAATTACATTTTCATTTTTAGTATCTACTAAAGCTATTTCATTCGTTGCTCTTTTTACATCTATAAATTTCAACTCCTTTTTAGTCAGGTTTTCAAATGGTTTTCTTCCATTTCTATCTAACATCTCTGTTTTTATAAAGCCATTCGTATAAAAATTACACAACGGACATTCGGTATCGTATAGTAAAGTATGATTGTTAAGTGTGTTCATAATTTCTTTAATTTTCTTTTATACTTTAATTTATTTCTTTGCAGAAACGATATAGTATCCAAAATCTTGTAAGCATAAACTCGTTAATAGTGCATAATATGAACCCTTCATATTATCTATGCTTTCTTTTTTTAAAGGTTCATTTTTAAACCACTTTTTTAAAATAAATCCACAAATCATAAATGGAACATGTAAAACAGAAGGAGCTACACGGTACCAAATATTTTTTATTACCACCTCTTTAAATCCAACTTCTTCTAACTCTTTTTTTACCCTTTTAATATTACCTAGCCTTTCTAAACTCCAACATTTAGATAAACCTTTATGCACTTTTTTAGATAAGAAATTCATCTTTCCTTCTTCTGTTTTACAGAAAGCATCTGCTATAATTAATTTAGAATTAGGATTTAAAATTCTATATGCTTCTTCTAAGGTTTCTTTTGAACATCCTGAATGACAAAAACTTTCAATAGCCATTGCTCCATCAAATTTATTTTCAGAAAACTGTGTATTTCTATAATCTCTATTTTTTATAATTGCTCTCTTATTATTTATAAACTTATTTCCTTCTTTCTCTTGAAATGTAGAAAGAGTGCAACCAGTGATTGATAAATCAGGAAATTTATTTACTCCATACCTCATCGTTCCTCCAATACCGCAACCAAGATCTATAATATGTGCTTTCTTATTTTTAATTTCTAACATTGAAAACAACTGATTATTCATTTCATTTAACATCGTATCCCTTTTAAAAGGATTCGTTTTAAATGGAATATAATAACCAAAATGCATGTTTAAATCTTTGCTCCATAATTGATAATCTTCTGTTGCTTCATTATAAAGTTGCATCACTCCTTCTTCATTTGTTTTCTCTTTAATGTCTTTTCGTAGTTTTAAAACTGTTTCCATACTTTTAAGCTTTAAATTTTAAATTTTCAGAAATTTTTGAAAGTTTGTTTTTAAATTTTTTTTTACTCTTCTAATTTTAATTTTTCTAAATAAAAAGTGAAACTAAAGGCTAAAACTAATGGAAGACCCAAAAAAATCACTTCTCTTAAAAAATCGATTCTACTACTATTTCCTAAAGAATATCGCCAAAAAATAAAATAAAGAGCCAGTAATGTTAAGTAACTTAAAACAAACGTCTTTTCTTCTTTATTTAGTTCTCTCCATTTTAAAAGCTCTGTTAAGCAAGACAATGATTGAAATAAACCTAGAGGAATAGCTAACAAGGCTGCAAATACTAAAAATTCGCGATTAAAGATTCCTACAAGTAATAACAAAGAAAAGAGTATCATTAAAAATCTATTTATATATTTCATATTTTCAGAAATTATTGAAAGTTTATATCTGTTTTTTAATCTAGCATTGATATAATTTAATTGACAAAAAAAATCGATTATCTAGCTATTTAATATTTTATCATTAGTAAGTATATGTAAATACTCTATTATTATTGTAAATAATAATGTTAATAAGATTGGAATGGTTATTGGATGTATAAAATTAGTGATATGATTAAATACACTATATCTAGAAATAAGAAAATAGAGCAATAGAATAACTAAATAACTTCCTAAACCTATTTTAATATTTAAACTAAAATTATTCCAAAAACGCAAAAAAAATAAAGCAGTAATAATATGAAAAGCGCCTAAAATAAGCGTAAGAAATAATTGAAAAAAAACCATATATTTCGATGTATATTCAAAAATAAATAACAATGCTGCTCCAAAAACTAAAAACCTATTTACAAGTATGATTACATTAATTGAATTTTTCATTATTATTTTTACTTTTTAATCATTTTAGTAAAACTAGATAACAACCAATGTTCATCTGCTTTAATTGCTTTATCTAAAATATTATTTACTGTAGAAGTAACAGAAGATAAATCTTGCATTAACTTTTTAAATTGCTCAGCTTCTTCAGACTCTTCTTTAACATCGTTTTGTAATTCTTCTAATACTTTTATAACAGGCTCTATTTCTCTTTTCTTTCTTTCTTTAGTTACTTGTTTAAATAATTCCCAGATATCTTTATCAGCTACAAAAAATTCTTTACGCTCCCCTACTACAAATTCTTTTCGTACAATTCCCCAATCAATTAATGCGCGAACATTCATATTTACATTACCTCTAGATATTTTTAAAGTATCCATTATATCTTCAGCAGACAAAGGTTCTATAGAAACTAATAACAACGCATGTACCTGTGCCATCGTTTTATTAATTCCCCAACTTGTTGCTAAACTACCCCAAGTTTGTATGTATTTTAATTTTGCTGCTTCTAATTCCATGCCTCAAAGATATACATAATTTCTAAACTTTCAAAAATTATTGAAAATTAAATATTTTATTTTTTTCATTTATCTTGTAATACTTTTAATTCTCGGTTTACTAATCAATAAAATACAATTTTGAGCAACGATTTTTATATCACATCTATTTTACCTCATGCAGGCATTATTATTAAGATATGTAGAGCTTATACAGATTCTCAAGAAGATTTTGAAGATTTCTATCAAGAAGCATGTTTACAGGTTTGGAAAAGTAAAGATGCCTTTCAAGAAAAATCTAAATGGTCTACATGGGTATATAGAGTTACCTTAAATGTTTGTTTAACATTAGCTAAGAAAAACAAAAGAAGAGGTTATAATGTAGAAATCACGAATCAACGAGAAAACGCAGAAAACAATAGTGCTTTCGAAGATGAGGATTTAAACTTGTTATATGCTGCTATTAAAAAGCTTTCAGAAATAGATAGAACTATCATTTTATTGCATTTAGAAGAAAACCCAAATAAAGAAATTGCTGTAATTATTGGAACTAGCGCTAACAATATTGCAGTACGTATTAACAGAATTAAAAAACAATTAAAAATATTATTAGATGGAAAAATCAATTGAAGACATATGGACTAAAGGTTTTACAGGTTCAAAAGAATTAGTAACTCCTAAAATATCAAACCTTTACAATCAAAAATCTAAATTATTATTAGAAAAAATTAAAAAAACATATAGAGCAGATAATAATAGTATACTTCCCCTAGCTCTTTTATTTGGAATTGGGTTTAGTATTTATGGCAAATATTTATTGGTCATTTATGGTGTCTTTTTATTAATCAGTTTATACTTTTTTAATAGAAATTTATTAAAGTCTCTAGAAAATGTTCAAGTAACAAATAACACTTATGAGTATTTAACTTCATATCGTAAAAAAGTAAATGAAATTATGGCTACAACCACTCGGTTATTAGGTTTTTTATTTCCATTAGCTATAATACCAGCTGTTTGGTTATTCTTTAGAGATACAGATGTATATATGACACTTATTAATAAAGTAACTACTTTAAAACTTGGCTTAGTTATTTCTGGTATTGCCTTATTATTTAGTATACTATCTATATCTGTTTATAAGATTACAACAAAGATTCTATATGGTAATTATTTAAATAAATTAGATGCTATAATTGATGACTTAGAAGATTTAAACAACTAACTTTTAAAGTATTTATTATTATAAAAAAGGTTCAGCGTATCTAATTGTAACGTTTATGATTTATAATTTAGATATAATGTTGAACCTTTTTAAGATATCATTCTGGGTTTAAATCCCTTATATTTAGATGAAAAACTTAATTATATTTTAGAAGTTATAGAATTTAGGAGTTATTCTCAATATTTTGAAAATCTCTTTTAACTCCTTAACTTCTCTCTTTGATACTATTTTTAGTCTTCTTTAAGCAAAATCAACCCCTTAGGTTTCAGCCAATGGTAGTTTAGTTTAAAACTAATTAGATTTAATTTTTATTTTGTAATTAATTGGAAATTTTCTTAGGCCATTTCCAAGCATAATAAACAATTAAAAAAGTAATAATACTTTCTAAGAACGCCAGAAACACATAGAAAATATACCATTCAACCATTGAATTTACGCCTATAAATAACATCATTAGTGTAAACAAGCTTCCAAAAACAATATTTAAAAATCGATTTATTTTAGGTTTCAGAATTATTGATGCTCCAACCATTATCGAAGAAATTGCCAAAATTATTGATGCTATTAATAATTTCGTAGGGCTATCTAAAACATTCTCTCCCGTTATTAAACTATTTATTTTACCTGGTGTGTACAATTCAAAATAGTCTCCATATAAATAACAGAAAGTTACAGAAGCCCACAATGAGGCCAATTTAATTTTGACGTTTACTTTTGGGTTTTCTAACATTAGAATTTGATTTTTTTGATTTAAAAGTAAGACGATTCATTTGTAATTTTGTTACCTGCGATTATTATACAATCGATAATAAAACAATCAGTTACCTCCTACTTATCTAAAAAATTATTCATTTATTAAAAAATAGATTAAAAGTGCCTAATTCGTTTTTATTCTTAAATTTTCAAAAAACTATAATAATATTATTGCGCCTTACTTTTTTAAAACTATTAATTTAGATTAATTTTGTAAAATGAGTTCTGAAATTATTTCAGGTTCTAAATTAAATAAAAGGAATACTCTATAAATTGACAAACATTAGAAAAATTCATATTGAAACACCAATAGGTCATTCTATAGCTATTAATCAGTTCATAGTTAAAAACACTAATAACATTGCTGTTATATGTTCTGCCACAGGTGTTTTACAAGGCTATTATGCTAAGTTCGCTTCTTATTTAAACAAAAACGGTTTTACGGTATATACTTTCGATTATAGTGGAATTGGATTATCAAAAAAAGAAAGTCTCAAAACTTTTGATAGTACCCTTTCTAATTGGGCTGTTAATGATATGGAAAGTGTTTTTAAATATGTAAAAAAACAACATCCAACACAAAACATTCACTGTATTTGTCATAGTATTGGTGGACAGTTATTAGGATTAGCTCCTAGCAATAAAATATTTAAGAATATTATATTGGTTACAGTTCAAAATATAAACCATAGCATGTGGAAGGGTTTTGGTAAAATTCAAATGTTTGTAAACTATCACCTTTTAATTCCTATTATAACAACTTTATTTGGTTACTTACCAAGTAAAAAATTTATGAAAATGGAAAATTTACCTAAATCTATGGCTTTAGAATTTGCTAGTTGGGGACGAAAGAAAAATCATGTTTTTCATTACAAAAAAAAAGAAGAGCTATTTCATCATCAAATAAAAGGAAATATAACCTCTTATAGTACAGAAAATGATAATTTTGCTCCTGAAAAAGCTGTTGACTGGATGACTCAAAAGTATGTGAATGCAAATAGAACTCGAAAACATTTAGTTGCAAAAGAATATCATGTTAAAAACATTGGGCATTTTGGCTTTTTTAAATCAAAATATGAAAATTCAATATGGCAAGAATTCTTGTCAGATTTAAACACATAAATGAAACAACTAAATCACGAAGAAATAACCAATAACAATCAAAAATTTCCAATTACTATTGTTTGCGATGCTATACGTACTCCAGAAAATATTGGAATGTGTTTCAGAATTGCTGAAAGTTTTGGTGTTTCAAAAATATATTTACACGAAAATTCGCCTACTATAGAAAACAGAAGTGTTAAGCGAACAGCCAGAAATACTTTTAATGAAATCAGTTTTGAACAATATCATAATTTTTCACAAACTATAGATACATTAAAGAAAGAAGGAAATTCAATTATTGGTATTGAAATTACTGATCAAAGCATAAATATTCAAGATTTTGATTTTAAAAATCATAAAAAAATCGTTTTACTTTTGGGGAGTGAACGACACGGAATTAAAAATATTGATTTAGTAGATGCTACTATTTCTATTCCTATGTATGGAAGAAATTCTAGTATGAATGTAGTTCATAGTTTGGCTATTACATTATATGAAGTAACGAATCAGTTATCAGTAATTAGTAATTAGTAATTAGTAATTAGTAAAATTATATTTTTTAATTAATGAAAAAACACTTTTACATTATATTATTATTATTTCCTTTATTAATTCAATCTCAAGAATTTATTAAAGGTAAATTAATTACATCCCAAAGTTTTAAAAATAAATTTCCTTTAATTTTAGCAAGTATAGATGGTTTTATTGAAAGAAAAGTACTTGATGATAATGGTTCATTTCAACTAAGAATTGAAAAAGAACAACCAGAATATACTATCCATTTTAATATAAATGATAGTATTGTTAAAACATATATTTTTAAACATTCTTGGACAAAAAGGAAGCGATTTAAATTAATTTCTTTTAGCAAAAAATGTGATATTACTATAAAAAATGCTATTGAAGATAGAAAAAACGACTGCCTGAAATTATACGTTTATCAAGAAGAAGAACTAACAGAAGAAGATCTTAATATTCAACTAAAATATAATTTTACCTATATTTTAATTACCAATGAAGATATTCTTAATTTTGATTGTTATAAAAAATATAATCATACTGCCTTGAGATGCTTTATACTAGACAAAGATCTTTCTAGAAATATCATAAATAAAAATACAATTGGTATAGGCAATGCCATCATTAATGGCCCTTGCCTTAAATAAAGACTAAATAAATAATGAAAGGAGTTTTATTAGTAAACTTAGGATCACCAGATAGTACAGATCCAAAAGACGTAAAAAAATACTTAGGTGAATTTTTAATGGATGAAAGAGTGATCGATGTTCCGTATTGGTTTCGTTCTTTTTTGGTTAAAGGAATTATACTTAATACACGACCAAAAAAATCTGCTGCTGCCTATAAAAAAATATGGTGGAAAGACGGTTCTCCATTAATTGTATTATCTGAAAGATTACAAAACAAAGTGCAAGCAAAAACAGAATTACCTGTTGCTTTAGCGATGCGTTATGGATCAATGTCTTTAAAAGGTGGTCTACAAGAATTATATGATAAAGGAGTAAAGGATGTTTTATTAATTCCTTTATATCCTCAATTTGCAATGGCAACCACAGAAACAATTGTTGTATTAGCAGAGGAATTACGAAAAGAATTCTTCTCAGACATGAAAATAACAGATGTTCCTGCTTTTTATAAAAAACCAGAATACATTAAAGCGTTATCTAATAGTATTAAAGAATACTTAGCAGATAAGGATTATGATCATTTATTGTTTTCTTATCATGGTGTACCTGAACGTCATATTCGCAAATCCGATATTACAAAATCACATTGTAAAATAGATGGTAGTTGTTGTAATACTCCCTCACCTGCTCACGAGTTTTGTTATCGTCATCAATGCCTTCAAACTACAAAAAATGTAATTAATGAATTAGGTTTAGATGAGAACACCGTTTCAACGTCTTTTCAGTCTCGTTTAGGTGTCGATCCTTGGTTACAACCTTATACAGATAGAACTATTGTAAAAAAAGCAGAGAAAGATGGTGTTAAAAAACTAGCAATAGTAACTCCTGCTTTTGTTTCTGATTGTTTAGAAACATTAGAAGAAATAGCTATGGAAGGAAAAGAAGAATTTTTAGAAGCTGGTGGAGAAGAATTCTATACCGTTCCTTGTATTAACGATAGTAATGAATGGGTAGACGTTTTAACTAACTGGATTACTAATTGGGAACAAAAATAAATCATTAATTGATAAAAAAGTAACACTCTTTTAACCTTGAAACATCTATATTTGCCGCTAACTAAATAAATATAAAATGAAAAACAATTTGAAAAAGATTGTAGCTGTAGTAGCTGTAGCAATCGTATCTGTAGGTAGTATTACTGCTCAAAAGAAACTAGGTAAATTTGGTGGTTTAACTCAGAAAAAAATAGCTTTCAAAAAAATTAGAGTGCCTTATACTGATGTAGTTTCTTACAAAGGTTTTGTAAAGCCTGGTAATGAAGATGAAGTAAAGAATGGGAAGAAATTCTATTATTTATATGTATGGGTTCCTGCTGTTGCTCCAGAATTAGGAGTAAGAATGGTTTCCCCAGTTGGAAAAAACAATCCAAAAAACGCAATTGTTTCTGCAGATTTTGAAGCGAACAAAGATTCTAAAGATTATTTTGACACATATATAACTTTAGAACGTTCGGATATTGTTACAAAAGGTTCTATTACTGAAGACAAAGTAAAAAATGCAAAATGGTTTACACTTGCTAAAAATGATGATAGTGGAGAAATGCCTAAGTTACCTAGTGGAGCTAGATATAATTCATTATTAAGATATAAAAGTAAAGTTGGTGATCCTTTAAAAGCGTTAACTGCTGGTTTATATAGAATTGGTTTTACTACTTTTAAAAGAGGAGAAGTAAAAGGTTCTTTTTTAGCTCAAATAGGAGCGCCTGTAAAACTTCCTGGAGTTATCGTTGCTAAATCTATTGCTGAATTAAATAAGCAGATGTAACATCATTATTGTTATAAAAACATTAAATTTGAGACCCTAAAACACAAAGTTTTAGGGTCTCATTTTTTATTATGAATTTTGATTATATAAAATCTTTACATATCATTTTTGTTGTAACATGGTTTGCTGGTCTTTTTTATATTGTTCGTTTATTTATATATCATACAGAAGCGGAAAAAAAAGAAGAACCTGCTAAAGAAATATTACAAACTCAATACAAATTAATGGAAAAACGATTATGGTACATAATCGCATGGCCTTCTGCTATTTTAGCAAGTATCTTTGCTTTTTGGATGCTTTATGAACGACCATGGTATTTAAAAGAATCTTGGATGCATGTAAAATTAGCCTTTGTATTAGCCCTATATTTTTATCATGGAGCTTGTCATTCTATATTCAAACAATTACAAAATAATGTAATAAAATATAATCCTTTTAAACTTCGAATTTGGAATGAAGTAGCCACTATTATTTTATTTGCTATTGTATTTCTAGTGGTTTTAAAAAATGCAATTAATTGGATTTGGGGAGTTGTTGGTATTGTATTAATATCTGTACTACTTATGATGAGTATTAAACTTTATAAGAGTATAAGAAATAAGAAAAAATGGGATACTTATGAAAAAGAACTTCTAAATAATAAAGAAAAAGAAATATAAACATCTCTTGTAAAATTCATTACATTTGTAATACATTAATTTTAAATCCCCAATAATTTATGAAAAAAGTACTTTTACTTTCATTCGTTTTCCTATTTTTTTTAGCCTGTTCATCTAATGATTCTGAGATGGAATTAGATGAAGATGGACAAGAACAAGTAGATGGAGACAATAATACAGATGATAATGATGGTTCTGGTGACGACAATGATAATTCTGATGGAGATACAACTTCAGATAAAGAACCTTTAATTGGTACGTGGACTTATTATTTAGCTAATGATAAAACTGTAGTTAATGATTGTTTACAAAAAACTACTTATGTTTTTAACGAAGATAGTTCATATACATACACAGAATACAGTATAGTGAATGGTGAATGTCAAGAAAGTACTCAAAATAATCAAAGAGGAGAATGGACCGCTAAAGGAAATAGCATGTATGAATTAAGAAGACATGGTTATACTTCAGGTGCTGTTGGTGAAATTAAATTTGAAAATGACAATAAAAATATGATTATTGCCGGTTATACTTATAAAAGAAATTAATTTTAACTTTTAAATTACTTTTAAAATGAATAGAGTTCTAATTTTATCGTTATTACTATTTACATTGTTTTCTTGTTCAAATGATGATGATACTGAAAACAGTAATGATCCTATACTTGGAAAATGGTTTCTTTTCTCTGTAAATAACACAGAAGTTTCTGATTGTGAAAAAAAATCTTCTATTGAGTTTAAAAGTAATGGTGTATTTATTTCTGATACATTTCAAGTAGCCGGAACTAATGGGACAGATTGTTTAAACATTAATATAATCGAAAATAGATGGGAAAATAAAGGTGATAATCTTTATTCTTATAATAACCTTGAATCTGTAATAGATTTTTCTTCTGATGGAACTTCTTTTACTGTAACTAGTGGAAATTTAGTTTACAAAAAGAATTAAATTTCAGATAAAGCATTCTTTAAAAACAGATATAAACTTTTAGTTTATATCTGTTTTTTATTGACTAAAATTATATGGTTTTCTTCATTTCACAATTTTAAAATAATAGCACTCCTCCTACTTATAAACAACATGTTCATAAAACAAATACCGATTCTTAGGTATTGTATTAAATGACCTTTAAAAATACTTTTGATTTAAATTATAAAAACATTTAAACATGAAAAAAGTATTATTTTTTACATTATCACTCTTTATGTTATTTTCTTGTAGTTCTGAAGAAGGTGATATGGAAGGAGATGGATCAGTAAACCCTTCTGATCCTCTTATAGGTGTTTGGAATTTAAACTCTATTATAGGAAAGGATGGAACAGAATTTGCTGATAAATGTGATAAGATGGAAGAAACCAATTTTAAAAGTAATGGTACACTAACTTCCACTTTGTTTGAACTTAATACAGATACAAACAATTGTGATAACTCAGAAACTATAAGCAGCAATTGGAAAAACAATGGTAATAATACCTATACCTTTGGTCAAGGAGAATGGCTCATTAGTTTTTCTAATAATAATAAAACACTCAGTTTTAAAGATAATGATACAACATTAACTTATTCGAAGAAAAATTAATAATACTATCTAGATTAACCAGATGAGTTCGACTAAAGTAGAGCTCATCTTTTTTCTTTTACCTTCTTAAATATTATCTTTTTAACATGAATCTTTAATTATCAAAACACTAACATATCTATAAAATTATTATCTAATTACTAAAAAAATATCTTTAAAATTTTCATTTTAACTATTTATTAACACGAAATCGATTTCGTGAATATCTAAACCTTTCTGTTTAAAATCTATGTGATATTTTAGATTACAAAATCGTTTTAGATACATCTAAAACGATTAATAATTAACCCTTATTAAATATTTTAAAATGAAAAAAATCAGCTTAATGCTGTTCGTTTTTCTAACATTCTTATCTTGTCAAGAAGAAGAATTAGAAAACCTTTCTAACAAAGAAAAAACATCTATTGTAACAGCTTCGAGATTAACATCTTCATTACCAGGGAATGCTGAACAAGGAGCTATGTTACATGCTCACACTTGGTCCTTTAGTGGTATTGAAGGCGCAATTCCTCAAATTGCAGCTGCTGGATTTAATTCTGTTTAAGTTTCTCCTGTGAACAAAACAAAAGGTAACAGTCCTTGGTGGATACTATACCAACCCTGTGATTTAAATATTGGTAATTCAGTTTTAGGATCTGAAGATCAATTTAGAAGTATGTTTCGAACAGCAGAAAACTATGGTGTAAAAATTATCGTGGATGTTGTTCTAAATCATGTTGGAGATAATGGTACTTCTAATAATTGGGCTAATGAATTAGATCCTGCTTTAAAAAGAAGAGAATATTTCCATTCAAATGGAAGCATTAATAACTTTCAAGATAGATGGCAATTAACCCAGCAAGATTTACTAGGGTTACCTGATTGGAATACACAAAGAGGTGACGTGCAACAATTACACATTAATTTTTTAAATAAATGTATTAGTGCTGGTGCAGATGGTTTTCGTTTTGATGCAGCAAAGCATATGGAAACTAGCGGTGGTGAAGATGGTGATTGGAGAGGTAATTATTGGGAAAATGTATTAGGAGCATTAAATAATAAAAATAATTTATATCTTTTTGGTGAAGTATTACCAGATAATGCTGATAACGATGAGCAGTATTTAAGATATTATGATTTAACTGCTTATGGTTACGGAGGAACTTTACGTAATGCTGTTAGAAATAACGATGCTACTAATGTTCAAAATATTTGGCACGGAAACCATACTTTAAGTCCAGATAAATCACTCGTATATATTGAAAACCATGATGATTATGAACATAATGATGGAAATTCTAGAGCATTAAATACTTGGCAACGTAAAATGGGATATGCCATTGCTGCAGCAAGAGCTGATGTAACTCCTCGTTTACTTGATAGACCAGGTAATGAAGATGTTTGGAAAAATGCTGATGTTGCTTTAATTAATCATTTTCATAATGCAATGGTAGGAAAAGGAGAATATCTAAGAACTCCTAGAAAAGAAACATTAGTTGTAGATAGAGGTGATTCAGGAACTGCCATAATAAATCTAGGAGGAGAATTTAACATTAGTTCTCAAACAAATTTAAGATCTGGTACCTATAATGGTGAAGCGGGTACTTTTAATGTTTCTGGAGGTACAATTACTGGAAATGTAAAAGGAGGAGCTATTGTAGTTTTATATAATGGGATTAGTTATGGAAATAATAATACAGGTAACGGTAGCCCTGGAAATGGTGGAGATCCTGGTAATGGAGGAAACCCTGATGGAGATAATGGCGGAAACGGATCAAAAACAACAATTTATGTGCATTTTGATGCTGGTTGGGGTAATTCATTATCTATACGTGGTAATACTTCTCCTTTAAATTGGAACTCTGGTATTCAAATGACTAATGTAAATGCAAATACTTGGAAATTTGCAACTGATGCAATATCACAAGGACAAAATTTTGAGTTTAAGGTATTAATAAATGATAGTACTTGGTCTTCAGGTAATAATTTTTCTGGTAGCGGTGGACAAGTTATTGATGTATCTCCTAACTTTTAAAAACTAATATAATTCTTTAAAAAGATTACCTTTTTAGGCAGTCTTTTTTTATTTTCCCCCTACTTTCTTTAATACAAAAAACTATGAAAAAGTTTATTTATTTTTTTCTTATTATTCATTTTACTTCTTGTTCTAACGAGTCTCAAGAAAATTCAAATGATGATCAAATTATAGGAAAATGGCAATTGTTTAATAGTATTGAAAGTGGTATAGATGTAACCAATAATTGTTTAAAAAATCTGAATTTACTTTTACTGATAATAATAAAGTAAATGGAGAAGTTATAATAGAAAATAATAACAATTGTGTTTCTGATGATGGAGTTCAAACGGGATCTTGGTCTAGAAATGGAATTTCTAATAATTATAATATATTTTTTTCTTCTAGATCAAATGTTCTCGAAATAACGTTAATAAACGATCATACATTTATAGCTAATGAAGATGATGTTGTAACAACTTATAAAAAATTATAGTACTTATTTTATCCTTTGATAGATTGCTCAAATGGGATCCTGTTAACTATACTTCTACCCAAAGTAATTTCATCTGCATATTCTAACTCATCCCCTACTGAAATTCCTCTAGCAATTGTAGAAGTAGTTACTTCATATTTTTCTATTTGTTTAAAAATATAAAAATTTGTAGTATCTCCTTCCATAGTAGAACTTAAAGCAAAAATTAACTCTTTTACTTCTTTTTTTTTCACCTTCTCAACTAACGATTCTATTTGTAAATTTTGAGGACCAATGCCATCTATAGGAGAAATCTTCCCCCCTAAAACATGATATAATCCTCTAAATTGTCCTGTATTTTCAATAGCCATTACATCTCTAATATCTTCAACTACACAAACAATTTCTTCATTTCTATTAGTATTACTACAAATATCACATAATAACGTATCTGAAATATTATGACATTTTTTACATGATTTTACCTCATTCCTAAGCGAATTCAAAGCCTCTGTAAGGTATTTAGTATTCTCTTTAGGTTGTTTTAATAAATGTAAAACCAAACGAAGTGCAGTACGCTTACCTATTCCTGGCAACCTACTTACTTCATTTACTGCATTTTCAAGAAGTTTAGACGAAAAATTCATAACTGCAAAATTACGATAATCTAGAAGAAAGAACCCAAAAAAGAACTAAAGACTTATATCTCTTTATTCTTTATTCTCTACTTTAAAAATCTTAAAAAACGTACCTTTGAAATATCAAATTACAATTTTAATGAGCTCAGAAATAAGAAATATAGAACCTAAAGCTGTTTGGAATCATTTTGCAGATTTAAACGCAGTTCCTCGTCCTTCAAAAAAAGAAGAACGTGTAATTCAATTTATGGTTGATTTTGGTAAGAAACTAAATTTAAAAACTATAGTTGATAAAGTTGGAAATGTTATTATTACCAAGCCTGCTACTACAGGAATGGAAAATAAAAAAACCATTGTAATGCAAAGTCATTTAGATATGGTACATCAAAAAAATTCAGATACCAATTTTGATTTCGATACTGAAGGAATAAAAATGTATATCGACAAAGATTGGGTAAAAGCTGATGGTACTACCTTAGGAGCAGATAACGGACTCGGTGTTGCTTCTATTATGGCTATTTTGTCTTCAACGAATATTCCTCACCCTACTATTGAAGCTTTATTTACCATAGATGAAGAAACAGGTATGACAGGTGCAATGGGATTAGAAGGAGGCTTATTAACTGGAGAAATCTTATTGAATTTAGATACAGAAGAAGATGATGAAATTGGTATTGGTTGTGCTGGTGGTGTAGATATTACTGCTACGAGAATCTATACTCCAGAAGAAACGCCTAAAAACACAATAGCTTTTGAGATTTCTGTTACTGGATTAAACGGAGGACATTCAGGAATGGATATTCATAAAGGTTTAGGTAACGCAAACAAAATTATGAACCGTTTATTATTTGATGGTTTCACTAATTTTGGCTTACGTATTGCAGAAATTAATGGAGGTAGTTTACGTAATGCTATTCCTAGAGAAAGTTTTGCTACTATTACTATTGATAGTGTTTCTAAAGAACCTTTCTTATTTGAATTAAGCCAATTAATTAATGAAATAAAAACTGAGTTTTCTTCTTTAGAACCTAATTTAACTATTGAATTAAACGAAATTGAATCACCAAAAAACGTGATGGATTTAGGTGTTCAAATAGGTCTTATTAAAGCTATTTACGGTTCATTAAATGGGGTATATCGTATGAGTCCGGATATAGAAGACTTAGTAGAAACGTCTAATAATGTTGCTCGAGTTATAGTTAAAGACGGAAGGATTAAAATTGGATGTTTAACTCGTTCTTCTTCAGAAACGAATAAGTGGGATTTAGCAAATTCATTACGTGCTGTATTTGAGTTAGCAGGTTTTGAAGTTGAATTTTCTGGTACATACCCAGGTTGGTTACCAAATAAAGATTCTGATATTTTAAAAGTTTTAAAAAACTTATACATAAAAATGAATAATTCTGAACCACATGTTGCAGCGTGTCATGCAGGTTTAGAGTGTGGTATTTTAGGTCAAAACTATCCTGAAATGGATATGATTTCTTTTGGACCTAATATTCGTGGTGCACATTCACCAGATGAACGTGCTCAAATTTCGTCTACACAAAAATTTTGGGATTTTTTATTAGAGATATTGCAAAATATACCTGAAAAGAAGTAATTCCTTTTTAACATAATATAAAAAGCCTCATCTTAAATTTAAGATGAGGCTTTTTTATTTCAAATAAACTTTCAAATCAGTTAATTATTTTAATTCATTTTTATCAAAATCAATAGACACTATTTGTTTAAATTAAAACTATTAATTGAATACTGTTTTCTCTAAAATCCACTAATAATTACTATTAATTTAAAACTTAAAAAACATGATATCTTTTTTTTTAACAGTTTTATTAGATTTATAATTATATATTTGAGTAACCAACTTAAAACTTTTAAAATCTAAACTTGCTATCAATGAGAAAAATGCTATCAACCATTTTTTTATTGTTGACTACTTCTGTTCTATATAGTCAAGATAAAAATATTGACAACCTATTCTACTCTTCTTTTGATAATATTATTGGGCAAAGAAACACTAAACTTAGTTATGGCTTCGTTTTTAAAGAAAAGTATCGAAAAAGATTCAAAGACAATCATAATTTTTTTTTAAACGATCAGTTTAAGAAAGGAAATATTCATTATAGAGGGGAACTTTTTTATAATATTGGATTAAAATATGATTTAGTTGAAGATCTTTTAATTCTTAAAATATCTAATAACGAACAACTTATTTCTGTTATACCTGAAAAAAAGAATGTTCTATATTTTCTATTAGATAATTTAAAATTTGTACATACTAAAAAACTTGGATTTTTAGAAGAAGTAATTGAGACCAAGAATTTTTCTATCTTTAAAAAGCATAAAAAAAATGTAAAAGAAAACAAAGATGAAAAATTTATCTATCACACTTTTAAACAAATAACTCAACATTTTATTTTATATAAAAAGAATTACTATTCCATAGAATCTAAAAGAGATTTTATAAGAATATTTCCTAATCAAAAAAAAGCTATCAATAAATTTTTTAAATCAAATAAATTTTTATTAAAAAATGATTACAAAAATTTTATTGTAAAACTTATTAATCAACTTCAGTCTTAATTTTAAATAATAAAATCAGTTATGAAAAAAAATTTACTAATTTTATTAATGTTCTTCTTTTTATCCGTTTCGTCTCAAGAATTAATTTCTTTAGAAATTAAAAATTTAAACAAAAAAGAAATTATAAAATTAATAGAAAAAAAAACAGATTATCATTTCTTTTTTCTAGATGATTGGTTTGATCGAGAAACAATTACTACTTCATTTGATAATCTTAAAATTGAACAAGTTTTAAACACTGTTTTTAAAGGTAGTACTATAAATTTTTTTCTTTTAAACAAAAAAAATATTGTTTTAACAAATAATAATCTAATAAAGAAGAGTGTTTATGAAGATGATATAAAAGAAAATAATTTTACTAATAATGACATTCCTGTTCTAATTGACTCTAAAATAAACTCTAAAAATCAAATAAAGAAAATAGGTAAAGAAAAAATATTAAAACAAGAGGAGTATACTTTATCAGGTATTATTATAAATTATAAAACGGGTAAACCTATTGAAGGTGTTACCATTTTTGAGCGAAAAAAGAATATTTACACAACTACGAACAATAAAGGGTTTTACAAAATTAAGCTTCCGTATGGTAAAAACACTATAGAAACATCTTTCGTTGGCTTTGATAATCAAACAGAAAGCTTAATAATTTATAACAACGGTAAATTAAATCTTTCTATAAATGAAAAATCTGAGCAATTAGATGAAGTTGTTATTGATGCTAATAGGAATAGAAATGTAAAACAAACAATCGCTGGTATTACACAAATTAAAGCTCAAGAAATAAAAAGGATACCTCTAGTTTTAGGGGAAAGAGATATTTTAAAAGTCGCAATAACCTTACCTAGTATAAAGTCAACAGGAGAAGGATCTGAAGGAGTAAATGTTAGAGGAGGAAAAGTTGATCAAAATTTATTCCTGCTAGATAATGGTGTTATATATAACCCTTCTCACTTCTTAGGCTTATTCTCTGCCATAAACCCATTCACGACCAATGACTTAAAAATATACACAGGAAATATCCCAGCAGAATATGGAGGAAGGCTTTCTTCTGTTTTTGATATAAAAACTAATGAACCAAATACAACAAAGTTTACAGGAGAAGCGTCAATAGGGCCTGTTACGGGTAATATTAATGTAGATATTCCTATTGTAAAAGAAAAATCTGGCCTTATTTTAGGAGTAAGAAGTACTTATTCTGATTGGATTTTAGGACTTCTTGATAATCAAGAAATTGAAAACAGCAGTGTCTCTTTTTTTGATGTTATTGCTAAATACAAACACTCTTTTAACGAAAAAAACAATTTAAAAGTTACTGGTTATTATAGTCAAGATCAATATCAAATTGCCTCTGATACTATAAATAAATATGGAAATTCTTTAGTTTCTTTTAATTGGCAACACAAATTCAATGAAAAAAACAGAGGTAATTTAATCCTTTCAAACAGTGGTTATACTTTTGATATTGACTATGAAAGTGAGACTACTAATAAAGGTTTTAACTTGAAATATCGAATTAATGAAACAGATTTAAAGCTTAATATGAAATATGATCATTCAGCTACTCATAGTTTCAATTATGGTTTAGAATCAAAACTATACAATATTAACCCTGGCTCAATAATCCCTAATGGAGATGCATCTACTGTCGTTCCTCTTACAATTCCAAAAGAAAAAGCACTTGAAAATAGTTTATTTGTTTCTGATGAAATAAAAGTAAATAAAAAACTTAATTTTAATGTTGGTTTGCGATTTAATCAATACCTAGCTTTAGGTCCTTCTGAGCAAAGAGTTTATGAAAACGGTGTCCCTAAAAATGAAACTTCTTTAGTTAATACAGTTCAATATGAAAATAATGATATATTAAAAACATATCATGGTTTAAGTTATAGACTATCTGGAAGATATTCTTTTGATAAAAGTTTTTCATTAAAAGCTAGTTATAATAAATCTTTTCAATACATACATCGACTAAACAACAATACTACTGCAACTCCTATTGATACTTGGAGACTTTCTGATTCAAATATAAAGCCACAAGAAGGAACTCAAGTTTCATTTGGTCTTTTTAAAAACATAGATGGAAACAATTATGAAATAAGCTTAGAAAGCTATTACAAAAGGTATGAAAATTTACTAGATTATAAAGTTGGAGCAAATTTATTATTAAATGAGAATATTGAAACTGAAATATTACAAGGGAAAGGAAAGTCTTATGGTGTAGAGTTTTTAGTTAAAAAAAACAAAGGGAAATTAAACGGTTGGCTAGGCTATAGTTATTCAAGATCTCTTATTCAGTTAAATAGTAAATTCACTGAAGAAACAGTAAATAATGGAGTGTTTTTCCCTACAAATTACGATAAACCTCATGATTTTAGCGCTGTTTTAAATTATAAATTTACAAAAAGATATAGTTTTTCTACTAATTTCACTTATCAAACAGGAAGACCAATTACCTATCCAACAGGAAAATACACCTTTCAAGGTACTGAATTCTTAACTTATAGTAATCGAAATCAATTTAGAATACCAGATTATTATAGGCTAGATATTGGTATTAATATTGAAGGAAATCATAAAATAAAGAAATTTGCACATAGTTTCTGGAATATCTCTATTTATAATGTTCTAGGTAGAAATAATCCTTATTCAGTATATTTTGAAACTGTAAATGGAAATGTAAAAGCTTTTAAAAGTTCAATTTTCTCTATCCCTATCCCTACAATAACTTATAACTTTAAATTCTAAATTATGAAAATGAAAAAAAATAATTTATGGTCTTATTTTATAATATTAATACTAATAAGCTGTGTTGAATCTTTTGAAATTGAAAATATTGTTTTTGAAGGAAATTTAGTAGTTGAGGCAACTTTAACAAATGAATTTAAAAATCATACTATTAAATTATCAAGAACTATAGCTATTGATTCAACAGGTATAAGTCCAGAAAAAAACGCACTTGTGTCTATTATAGATGAATTAAATACAACTTACAATTTTCAAGAAAATGAGAACGGTATTTATACATCTATTACTCAATTCTCTGCAGAATCTAATAAAAAGTATACATTAAATATTGAGACAAATAATGGAAAAAAATACACTTCTACTCCAGAAAAATTACCATTAACTTCGGAAATAGAAAGTATTTTTATAGATGTAGAAGAAAACGATTTAGGAGAACCTGAAGCTATCATAAAAACAAACAGTAATAGTTCTAATATTGAAGGTCAATATTATCGTTATGAATATGATGAAACTTTTAAAGTTAAAGCTCCAGTATGGCGAACAAAAAAAATCAATATTATTTCTGATACCCCCCCATATCAATTTGAAATAATTTCTAAACCCCCAGAAGAAGGAATTGGTTTTTGTTATGGAACTAAAAGCTCAAAAAATATTATTTTAACGGAAACTAAAACATTATCCCAAGATAAAGTTTTAGAATTTCCTGTAAGATATATTCTTTTAGAGAATTACCTTATAGGTATACGATATAGTATATTTTTAAAACAATATGTTTTAAATAAAAACACCTATGATTATTACCTTTTATTAAATAAGTTTTCAGACCCTGATGACATATTTTCACAAACACAAGTTGGAAATATCCCTAGTAATATTTCCTCTAATTTAGGAGAAAAAGTAATTGGCTTTTTTGAAGTTTCTACAATTTCAAAAAAAAGAATTTTCTTTAACCGAAGTGATATTACATCTGTAGCAACATACACTAACTATAATAGTGTTAATGAATGTACTAATTCTTTAATTCAACCAGAAATAACTAACTCTCGTGGAGACTCTCCTTTATTAACACGTTTAAAAACTCATGTTTATCAAGGAACACCAAATGCTCCAGTACCTCCCCCTCCTAATATGCCCTACATATTAATTTCAAAAGTATGTGGTGAATGTACTCATATTGGACCGCCTCTTAAACCAGATTTTTGGATTGATTAAAAAAATTAAATGATGATTAAAAAATTAATATTTACATTCGCTCTAATTACATACTTAATAGGTATTTCTCAATCAAATTCAGATTTTTTATCTAAAAATTTTGATAAACTACCTCAAGAAAAAATTCATTTACACTACAACAATGATTTTTTACTTACAGGTGAAACATTGTATTATAAAATATATTGCTTAAATAACAATAAGACCAATAATACATTTAGTAAATATAGTAAAGTAGCATATATAGAACTTATTAATTCAAAAAATGAAAAAGTAATTATACATAAAGTTAATCTAATTAATGGATCTGGATATGGAGATATTTTTATTGATACAAAATTAAAGTCCGGAACATATAAATTAGTTTCATACACACAATGGATGAGGAACCAACAATCTTTTTTTGAAAAAGATATTGTAATTATTAATCCATTCATTAAAAAAATAGAAAGTAGCAATAAACCAACTACTAAAATTAACAAACTTAAAATATCACCTAATAGTTTAAAAGAACAAAACTCTATACTCTCTAATCCTCTAAAAAAAGTATATTCGACAAGAGAAAAAGTTTCCTTAGCTTTTTTTAATGATTCAACGAAATATCAAGGAATCTTTTCAATATCTGTAAAAAAGAAAGATGATACTAATTTAGATTTAAACACACTTCCTTCTGTTTCTTTAAGTAAAACAAATAATTTTTATCTACCAGAATTAAGAGGAACCTTAATACAAGGAAAGATAAACTCTAAAACACCAAATAAAAACATTTCAAATATAAAACTAGCTTTATCTATAAAAAATAGTGCTTTTTTAACTCAAACTGCAACTACTAATAATCTTGGCGAATTCTATTTTAATGTACCTAATTTAAACACAAATAAAGTTTATATTCAAATTTTAGATGAACAAAAGTCTAATTTTGAAATTACTTTGAAAGAAAATAAAGGAATAGAAAAAAACTTTAAAAACTTTAAAAACTTTACTCTTAACAAAGAACTTACAGAGGTAATTAAATATAGAAGCAATTATTTACAAGTAGAAAACGCATATTATACTGTTAAAAAAGATTCTATTGTAAATTCTGTAGTAGAAAAAATGCTATTAAATGAAAAAATAAAAACATATAAATTAGATGATTACAAAAGATTTAAATCTATGGAAGAAACTTTTATAGAAATAATAGATGTTGCCAGAATTTTTAAACGAAATGAAGAAGCCATGATTAAAGTTATTGATGAACAAGCTTCTGAAACATTAAGTTATTTACCATCTTTACTTATAGTAGATGGGCATATTTTATACAATCATACTCCTTTTATAGATTTTGACACTCGAAATATTAATAAAATAAATATTATTAAAAATAAATATTATTATGGTAATGCAATTTATCAAGGAGTTGTAATTATAGAAACATTTAAGGGAGATTATTTCCCTACTACTAAAGATTTAAAAGAATTTAATGTAACACAAGTACAACCACAAAAAAAATATTTCTTTCAGAGACATGACATAAGTAATAAAAGGATTCCTGATTTTAGAACACAATTATATTGGCACCCTAATTTAAATACTATTCAAAAAGAAATTACTTTTTACACTTCTGATGTAACTGGTGATTTTGAAATTGACTTTCAAGCATTCTCTAAAAAAGGGAAATTAATTCATGTAAAAAGGACATTTTCTGTTAAATAATTTGAATACTTAAATTGATGTTTTTCTAAGTTTAGTAAAACATCAATTTGTATTTTAAGATTATACTTATTTCCTTTAAAAAGAAAAAGCTTTTTACCTAGTATAAGAATTGATAATATTATTTTTAGAGATTAACTGTTAGTTATTAATTCTGTTTGATAAATTCTATTCCCTACGATCATTTTCGTAATCAAGTTGTTGAATATTGTCGCCTTGCTCTGTGATCGATTTATTCTAAAACAGAATTAGTTAAAATACCTATTAAGATTATCATTACTAACTCAAGAATAGGTTGTTCATATCCAAGATTTAACTTGGTGTATTATTGTGTTGGAGCGCTTTGAATTCCCCCCTTATTACTTTCTATTTGAGTTATGTTAAAAACTTTAGCTTCTAATCTGATGTGATTTACAAAGATGTACTGTAGTGATTGAGTTAAAAAACTCTCTATTTTCATAGCGTACATTCTTTTTACTTTTCCGTCTTTACTAAGCTGAACGTCTGTTACGGCTTTCCTTTTCTTGTTATCATAACTTCTTACCTCCTTACCTGCACCTTTACTCCCAAGAACAAATTAATCAACATGTATCTCTCTATCCATTTGGTTATTTCCACTGGAAAACATCACTTCTCTTAATTTGAGCATAACTAATCTAGTTGTTTTTTCGGTTACCCCCATAACGAACTCCCATATAACTTACTCATAAACTCTTTGTAGATGTCGCCATCTCAAAACAAATAAAAAATGCTTTTCAAACACCTAATTTAATCTTATGAAAAACCTTTCTTCTGTGGCTGATTCTGTGTGTCTACAAATATTACATTGTATATAAAAATCAGCATGAGATTGACAAGCTATATGATTACATCTAGTGTATTTAAACACTGTTCTTATTTTATTTGAGCTAATATCCCTTACAATCTTCATCTATCTAGAACTGATCAGAGAACTCTAGAAGATTTCGCCTCTTGAAAATATCCATATTTTCATATCTTTATTAATGATTTAAGATACGTATTTAAATATTGACCTGTATAGGTTAATATTATTTTATCTTTTTATAGTCAAAAAACTAAAAATCAAAGTTTTTTTATTTTCTCTTTTAAATAATTCTTACTTTGCTTATAATATTCCCAATCAACCAAATTTAAATAGAAAAATGAAAAAGCTACTACCTCTCTTTTTTATCTTAATTTTATACAACTATATTTTCTCTCAAAAAGATAATACTAACAAACTTTTTTATTCTCTTTTTGATACTTCTATAAGTAATGTAAATACCAAACTTAGTTATGGTACTGCTTATAAAGAAAGGTATATAAAAAAAACTCAAAAAAACCATAACTTTTTTAGAACAAGTAAATTTAAAAAAGGAAGTATCAATTATAGAAATGAATATTTTTATGATGTTGCTATAAAATATGATTTAGTAAATGATATTGCCATTTTGAAAATTTCAAACTTAGATCAACATATCTCTATAGTTCCAGAAAAAAACCTTATTAAAAGTTTTCAAATAGATGAAATTTCTTTTGTAAACACTAATAAATATGGTTTTTTAGAAGAAATATTAGTTCAAAAAGAGTTTTCAATTTTAAAAAAACATCAAAAAACTAGTAAAGAAAACATCGATGATAATTATGTTTATCATACTTTCAAAAAGAAAAAAGATCAATTTGTACTTTTCTACAAAAGTAATTACTACCCTATAAATTCTAAAAGTGACTTTAAAAAGATATTTCCAGAAAAGAAAAAAATAATATCAAAAATTTTTAGTAAGAATAAATCTTTGTTAAAAAATGATTTCAAAAATTTTGTATTAAAACTCATTAATGGTATTCAAGCATAATACAAATGAAAAGAACAACCAAAAATAAATTATTTACTATATTAATTACTTTAATGATCATACCTCTATTTTCTCAAAATGAGGATAAAGAAATAACTCTTGAAATTAATAATTTAAATAAAAAAGAAATTATAAATTTAATAGAAAAAAAAACTAATTATCATTTCTTTTTTCTTGATGAATGGCTTGATCAAAAGCGCATCACTACATCTTTTAAAAAAGTTAAAACTGAAAGAATACTAGAAGCCATTTTTAGTGATAGTAATATTAATTATTTTATTCTAAGTGATACAGAAATTATTTTAACTAATGGAAGTTTAATACAAAGAAACACTAATAGAAAAATAGCTAATGAAGAATACACGGATGCTCCTATTTTTGTGGATTCACAATCGAATTTTACAAACGGTATTATAAAAATTGGAAAGGAACAAAAGGTTAAACAAAAATTTTATAATTTATTTGGAATCATCAAAAACGGAAACACCGGTGAACCTATTGAAGGTGTAACTATTTTTGAAAAAAAGAAAAATGTTTACGCTGTTACAAATAATAAAGGGATTTACAAGTTAAAGCTTCCTTACGGAGAAAGTGATTTAGAAACTACTTTTGTAGGCTTTGAAAAATTAACAAAAAAAATTATTATTTATAATAATGGCCGTTTAAACTTTTTTATAAATGAAAAATCAGAAAAGCTAGATGAAATTGTTATTGATGCTAATAATAGTAGAAATATAAGACAGACTATAGCTGGTATTAATCAAATTAAAGTACAAGAAATAAAAACAATTCCTACAATTTTAGGAGAAAGAGATATTTTAAAAGTAGCAACTACCTTACCATCAATTAAATCTGCAGGCGAAGGTTCTGAAGGAGTAAATGTAAGAGGCGGTAAAGTAGATCAAAATTTATTTTTACTTGATAATGGTGTCATCTACAATCCAACTCATTTTTTAGGATTATTTTCAGCTGTTAATCCGTTTACTACAAATAATTTAAAAATATACACTGGTAATATTCCTTCAGAATTTGGAGGGAGATTGTCTTCTGTTTTTGATATTAGTACCAATAACCCAAACACAAAGAAATTTTCTGGAGAAGCTTCTATAGGTCCAGTTACCGGTAATATTAGTGTTGATATTCCTATTATTAAAGAAAAATCTGGACTTATACTAGGAGCTAGAAGTACCTATTCTGACTGGATGTTAGACATTATAAATGAGGAGAAACTGAATAATAGTAGTGTATCTTTTTTTGATTTCATTGCTAAATATCGACATACTTTTAATGATAAAAATTCATTAAAAATAACGGGATATTATAGTGAAGATTCTTATCAAATTTCTTCAGATACAATTAATAAATACGGAAATAGAATGGTGTCATTAAATTGGAAACACCAGTTTAATGATAAAAATAGCGCCAATATTATTCTATCTAACAGTAATTATACTTTTGATATAGATTATGAAAATAATGATACTAATAACGGATTTAATCTCAAATACCAGATAAATGAAACCGATTTGAAATTAAAAATGTTATACGATTATTCTGATAAACATAAATTCAATTACGGATTAGAATCAAAATTGTATAATATTAATCCTGGAGCAATACTTCCTAATAATGACGCCTCTAGTTTTACTCCTTTAACTATAGAAAAAGAAAAAGCGCTTGAAAGTAGTTTGTTTGTTTCTGACGAAATAACTTTAAATAAAAAACTAAATATAAATTTAGGCTTACGATTTAATCAATACCTAGGTTTAGGTTCTTCTTCAGAAAGAATTTACCAAACAAATTCTATAAAAGATGAAACAACTCTACTAAATACTATTGAATATGGTAACAATGAAATATTTAAAACATACCATGGTTTAAGTTACCGATTATCTGGTAGATATTCATTTGATCAAAATTTATCATTAAAAGCTAGTTATAATAAATCTTTTCAATACATACATCGATTAAACAATAATACAACTGCTACTCCAATAGATACTTGGAGACTTTCAGATTCAAATATAAAACCTCAAGAAGGAACACAACTATCACTTGGACTTTTCAAAAATATTGATGGTAATAAGTATGAACTGAGTTTGGAAAGCTATTATAAAAAATATAAAAATTTATTAGATTATAAAGTTGGAGCAAACTTATTGTTAAATGAAAACATTGAAACAGAAGTTATTCAAGGTAACGGAAAATCTTACGGAATAGAATTTCTTCTCAAGAAAAAGAAAGGTCGTTTAAATGGCTGGATGGGATATAGCTATTCTAGATCTCTTATTCAGTTAAATAGTAAATTTGATGAAGAAAGAGTTAATAATGGTCTTTTCTTTCCTACTAACTATGACATTCCTCACGATTTTAATGCCGTTTTTAATTATAAGTTTACCGAAAGATATAGTCTATCTGCAAATTTCACATACCAAACAGGAAAGCCAATTACATACCCTACAGGAAAATATATTATTGATGATATTGAAGTTTTAACTTATAGTAGCCGAAATCAATTTAGAATACCAGATTACTACAGAATGGATATCGGGTTAAATATTGAAGGAAATCATAAAATTAAAAAGTTTGCACATAGTTTTTGGAATATTTCAATTTATAACGTTCTAGGAAGAAATAATCCTTATTCTGTTTTCTTTGAAAGTATAAATGGAAATGTAAAAAGCTTTAAAAGCTCTATTTTTTCTGTTCCCATTCCTACAATAACTTATAATTTCAAATTTTAATCGTTATGAAGAAGTACATCCTATTTTTCTTTTTATTCTTACTTATACTCATCACCAAGAGTTGTATAGAGCCTTTTGAAATTGATACTATTGCTTTTAAAGAAAACATTGTAGTTAAAGCTATACTAACAGATGAAGTAAAAAATCATTCTGTAAAACTATTTCAAACTATTCCTATCGATTCTACAAAAACTATTCCTGTAAAAAATGCTAGAATATCAATTATTGATGATGCAGGAAATACTTATAATTTTCAAGAAACTGAAGATGGTATTTATACCTCTACTTTTCAGTTTGCAGCACAACCTCTAAAATCATATACTTTAAATATTGAAACTATAGAAGGAATAAGATATAAATCAACCCCAGAAAAACTACCATTAAAATCAGAAATAGACGATCTTAATTTTAGTATAGAACTTAATAATGCTGATATTCCTGAACTTGTTATTAAGGCTAATAGCATTCTTTCAAATAATGAAGGTCAATTTTACAGGTATGAATACGATGAAACTTTTAAAATTAAAGCAAGATATTGGAGCCCTCGAAAAATTATAATGGTATCGGATAATCCTTTTAGATTTGAAACAGTTTTAAAAGATCCAAATATTTATGGTAAAGGGTTTTGTTATGGAAATCAAAAATCTAAAACAATTTTAATTACTGAAACAAAATCGTTATCAGAAGATCGGGTTTCAAATTTTCCTATTCGATTTATTCCTTTAGATAGTTATATTATAGGAGTAAGATATAGCCTACTTTTAAAACAATATGTAATCAATAAGAAAACATATGATTATTATGAACTTTTACATAAGTTTTCTGATTCTAATAACATATTTTCTCAAGTACAATTAGGAAACATACCTAGTAATATTAAACTAGAAACAAACATCATAGAACATAAAATAGATGGTTTTTTTGAAGTTTCTTCTGTTACTACAAAAAGGTTTTTTATCAACCGTGAAGATATAACTGAAACCAGTTTTACTAATTATGTTAAACCTTCTGTTTGTAATAATGATCAACCAAATCCATTTATTGTTAATGAATTTGGAGAGTCACCTCTCTTAGAACATCTAGAGAACGGATACATTTATTTTAACCCTGTAAATATTAATCCTCCTCCTTCAACACACCCATATTTATTAATAGGGAAGGAATGTGGAGATTGTTCTAGACATGGAAATCCTATTGCTCCAGATTTCTGGATCGATTAAAACACTATCAATCAATGAAAAAAATAATATTCATCATAATAACATTCCTCTTTACAAGGAGCTTTTCTCAATTAAACTATGCTTTAATTTCTGAAAATATTGAAAGACTTCCTAAAGAACAAATACATCTACATTACAATAATGAATTTTTGCTTACTGGAGAAACACTATACTATAAAGCATACTGCCTAGATGATACTGATAAATTTTCATCTTATAGTAAAATCGCTTATCTTGAATTAAAGTCTTCTAATAATAAAACTATCATCAAACAAAAGATAAATTTAAAAAACGGTGGTGGTTCTGGTGATTTTTTCATTAATACAACTATAAAAACTGGGGTTTATAAATTATTATGCTATACACAATGGATGAAAAACTATAAAAGTTACTTTGAAAAAAATATTTTTATACTAAATCCTTCTTCTTATAAATTAACCAATAAAACTACTTCTAAAAAAGTATCTCCAATTTTACCTCCTCTAAACAATAGTAACTTAGTTTTAACTAAATCTACCTATAAGAAAAGAGAAAAAGTTACTTTAAATCTTAAAAAAATTAGTTCTAAATATCAAGGTGATTATTCTATTTCTATTAAACGAAAAAACAACTTTCATCTTCCTTTAAATAAAAGCATTTCAAATTTTAAATTAAAAAATAAAACTCCTAAAAACATTTTCTACTTACCAGAACTTAGAGGTGCTTTAATTCATGGAAAAATAAACGCTAGAGATTCTTCTAATATTTCTGGTTTAAGAATAGCTTTATCTATCAATAGTAATCACTTACCTTTAATAGCTACAACAAATAATTCTGGTGAATTCTATTTTAATATAACAAATTTAAATGCCAATAAAATTTATATTCAAATTCTCGAATCTAATAGCTCTAATTACGAAATAAAAATAATAGAAAATGAAAATCTTAAACAAAAAGACTTCAACTACCCTACTATTAAGCTTAATCAGAAAATAATAAATGATATTGAAAATAGAATTCTATACTCACAAATAGAAAATGCGTATTACTCAGTTAAAAAAGACACTTTACTAACATCCCAAATTAAAGATTTCTTATTAGAAAATAAAAAGACTACCTATAAATTAGATGATTATAAAAGGTTTAAAACTCTAAAAGAAACTTTAATTGAAATAATAGAAAAAATAAATATCTCTAAAAAGAATAATCAATATACAATTTCAATACAAACAACAAATGCTATTGAAACAAGTAATATTAGTAACATACCTTCATTACTTATTGTAGACGGACACATTATAAACAATCTTAAAAATTTTATTGACTTTGATTCTAGAAAAATTAACACTATTTCAATTATTAATGATAAGTATTTTTACGGGTATTCTATGTACAAAGGAATTATTTATATAGAAACTTTTAAAAAGAATTACTTTCCTAATTATAAAGAAATAAAGGAGTTTAAAGTAACAGAAATGCAACCTCAAAAAAAATATTTTTTTCAAAGACATGATATAGAGAATAAAAGAATTCCTGATTTTAGATCTTTTTTATATTGGAATCCTAATATAAATACAACTCAAAAAGAAATTACATTCTATACTTCAAATGTAATTGGTGATTTCGAAATTGATTTACAAGGGTATTCTAAAGAAGGAAAGTTAATTCATTTAAAACAAACATTTTCTGTTCAATAAATTAAACAACATCTCTAACAAACAGACAATTATAATACTAAAAGATAAAAACATCTATCATATTATAATTTTAAAACATTATGAAAAAACATATAATTCTTTTCATTCTATGCATAATTATGTTAATTAAAGGTTGTATTGAACCTTTTGAGATTGTTAATACTACATTTACTAAAAATATAGTTGTTAAAGCAATATTAACGAATGAAATAAAAAAGCATTCAGTAAAATTATTTCAAACCATTCCTATAGATTCTACAAAAACTATTCCTGTGAAAAATGCCATTGTAAGGATTATTGATGACACAGGAATTACTTATAATTTTCAAGAAACTGAAGATGGTATTTATACTTCTACTTCTCCATTTGCTGCGCAACCTGTAAAATCCTATATTTTAAAAATTAAAGCTATAGAAGGTATCGAGTATAGTTCAACACCAGAACAACTCCCCTCAACTTCTGAAATAAAAAATCTTAGTTATAAGATAGAAATTAATGATTCAAATATTTCAGAACTAGTTATTAAAGCAAATAGTAAACTATCAAATAATGAAGGTCAATATTATAGATATGAATATGACGAAACCTATAAAATTAAAATACCTTATTGGACACCGCGAAAAATTATAATTGTGTCTGCAGTCCCCCTTATGAGTTCAAATTAGTTCAAAAAGATCCAAACGAACATGGTATAGGCTTTTGCTATGGAAATCAAAAATCTAAAAAAGTTCTTATTACCGAAACAAAATCATTATCTGAAGATCGTGTTCGTGGTTTTCCTGTTAGAGCTATTCCTTTAGATAGTTATGTTATTGGTATGCGGTATAGTCTTCTTTTAAAACAATATGTTATTAATAAAAAAACGTATGATTATTACGAGTTGTTGGGTAAATTTTCTGACTCCAACAATATATTTTCTCAAGTTCAACTAGGTAATATACCGAGTAATATTAAATCAGAAATAAACCCTATAAAAAATAAAGTAGATGGTTTTTTTGAAGTTTCTTCAGTAACTACTAAAAGATTTTTTATTAATCGTGAAGATATAACTACCCCTCATTATACCAATTATGTAACTCGTGCTTTTTGTAATGATAGACCAATTCCTGTTCCTGTAGATCAATATGGGAACTCACCTCTTCTAAAACTATTAGAAGATGGTTATATTTTCTTTGATATTCCTCCTTCTAGTTCCTTTCCATATATATTAATAGGAAAAGAATGTGGAGATTGTTCTAGGTTTGGGAAACCTATAGCTCCTGATTTTTGGGTTGATTAAATATTATAAAAAACTAAATAAACTATACTCAAAAAAGAAGTAATTTAGATATTAAACACAATTAATATTTTAATCATTTGTTTTCAATAACTTTCTAAAAAAAGTAAATCAACTCCCCTAAAAATAATTTTCTATTAAGTTAATTAAAAATCTAAAAATTTAATGGTACTTTTTTGTTTACATTTATAGTCATGAATTTTTTAGCCCATTTATACTTATCTCCTAACAATACAGAAATAATGATTGGTAATTTTATTGCTGATCATGTGCGGGGTAATAAATTCAATCATTTACCAGATAACATTCAGAAAGGTATTCAATTACATCGAAAAATAGATACGTTTACAGATGCTCATGAAACAGTCAGAATTAGTAAACGCCGATTACATGAACGATATGGTCATTATGATGGGGTAATTATTGATATTTTTTACGATCACTTCTTAGCTAAAAATTGGAGTAATTACTCACAAATTCCATTAGATATTTTTTCACAAAGTGTGTATAAAATGCTACATGATAATATTGCTATTTTACCAGAAAAAACGAAAGAAATTCTTCCTTATATGAAACAATATGATTGGTTATATAACTATCAATTTATTAACGGAATGAAAGATGTGTTAAATGGAATGAATAGACGTACTAAAGGTAAATCTCAAATGAATTTAGCCATTGAAGATTTACAGCTATATTATACCGACTTAGAAAATGATTTTAACAGTTTTATTATTGAAATTAATAATTTTATTCAATTAGAGATTCCTAAATTATGAGAATACGTATCTTACTACTACTTCCTTTATTCTTTTTAATAAAATGTAAAACAAAAATACCAGAAATTGGTGTTACCAGTGAAAAAGCAATGGTGGTTTCTGCGCGCGAAGAAGCTTCTAAGATTGGTATCGCTATTTTACAAAAAGGAGGAAATGCTTTTGATGCTATGGTAGCAACAGAATTAGCTTTAGCAGTTGCCTATCCATATGCTGGTAATCTTGGCGGTGGTGGATTTATGGTTTACAGAAAGAATAATGGCGAAATAGGTGCACTTGATTATAGAGAAAAAGCTCCTTTAGCTGCTACTCATAATATGTATTTAGACTCTATTGGTAATGTTATTGAAGGGAAAAGTATATTAGGAGCTATGGCAGTTGGTGTTCCAGGAACCATTGCTGGAGTTTTTGAAGCTCATAAAAAATTTGGTTCATTAGCTATTAAAGATATTATACAACCAGTAATAAATTTAGCTAAAAAAGGGGTGATAGTTACCGAAAAACAAGAAAAAAGGATAAAAAAACACCAACCAAACTTTTTAAAAGTAAACAAAAACCCCATTTTATTCGATAAAGCATGGAAAGAAGGAGATACCATAAAGTACAATGCGCTCGCAAAAACTCTTATTAAAATTCAACAAAACGGACGCGATGAATTTTACAAAGGTGAAACTGCAAAAAAACTAGCGCAATTTATTCAACAGAATGGTGGAATTATTACAGAAGAAGATCTTGCAAACTATAAAGCAAAATGGAGAACTCCTATTACTTTTAAATACGATGATTTAAAAATTATATCTATGGCTCCTCCATCTAGTGGTGGTATTTGCTTAGCTCAAATAATGAAAGCTATTGAACCTTATGACATAGATGTTTATGGTCATAATTCAGTAAAAACAATTCAGACAATTACAGAAGCAGAAAGAAGAGCATATGCCGATAGAAGTCATTTTTTAGGAGATCCTGATTTTGTTAAAATTCCTATCAAAAAATTAATTAGTGAAGAATATGCTACAGAAAGAATGTCAAATTTTTCATTTGAAACACCTACCTCATCAACAGCTATATCACATGGTACTGTTAATTTTTTAGAAAGTACAGAAACTACCCACTACTCTATCGTAGATCAATTTGGTAACGCTGTTTCTGTAACAACTACACTAAATGCTGCTTATGGTTCTAAACTATATGCTTCTGAATTAGGTTTCTTTTTAAATAATGAAATGGATGATTTTAGTAGTAAACCTGGTGTTCCAAATATGTTTGGACTTATTGGTGCAGAAGCGAATAAAATTGAACCTGAAAAAAGAATGTTAAGTTCTATGACTCCAACTATTGTTGAAAAAGACAATAAACTATTTATGGTAGTAGGTACTCCTGGCGGTTCAACGATTATTACTTCTGTATTGCAAACTATTTTAAATGTTCATGAATATAAAATGGGAATGCAAGAAGCCGTAAATCAACCTCGTTTTCATCATCAATGGTTACCTGATGATATTAAAATGGAACCTAATGGTTTTTCAAAAGATGTGAGAGTCAAACTAAAACAATTAGGATATATATTAGACGAAACTAACTCTCCCGTTATTGGTAAAGTAGATGCTATTCTAGTATTACCTAGCGGAAAATTAGAAGGTGGTGCAGATCATCGTGGAGATGATAAAGCTATCGGTTTTTAATCTACTTAAAGAATAATTATCCTAGACTAATACTTTTATAAAAACCTCAATTATGAATCTAAAAAAAGAAATAATTAACGCTACTTCAGAATATTTTGAAGACAATCTTGATTTCTTAAAACTATCTAATACTTCAAAAAAGTATAAAAGTATTTTGGAGAAAATTAGTGATCAAAATATGGATATTGAAAAAGGTAGAAATGATATTTATTTTGACAACGGAAAAGCCTTAGGCACCTTATGGGCAGCTCTTTGCTTAGATGACATATCTAGAACAAGACAATTCATTAGAGGTATAGATAAGGCTATTAAAGATAAAATTCATTCTCAAAAACCATTACATATTTTATATGCCGGTACAGGTCCTTATGCTACTCTAATCTTACCTTTTATTTTTAGATATTCTAACCAAGATATAAAATACACTTTCCTCGAAATAAACCCTTTTAGTTTTAAAATGTTACAAAAACTAATTTTAAAATTGGGTTTAGAAGATTATGATATCACTTTAGTTAATGAAGATGCCACCAAGTATCAAATAGATCCTAAAAATGAACCTGATATTATTATTAGTGAAACCATGCAAAATGCTTTGGTTAAAGAGCAACAAGTTCCTATTTTCTTAAACTTAATGAATCAAATAAAAAGGGATGTTATATTTATACCTGAAAAAATTGAGCTTTCTATTGGCTTCAATAAAGCTGGAGTATCAATAGAAGCACCTAAAGAAGAACGCTTTCATAAAGAGATAGCTGTATTTGAAGTTAGTAAAGAAGCTGTTTTTCCTTTAAATCAAGTAAAAAAACAAACTGTAGAAGAATTTTCTTTTGAAAAAAAACAAATTGTAATCGAAAATGAAAAACTAAAAGGGTTTAATCATTTATTAATGATTACAGAGATTCAGGTGTATAAGGACGAAAAAATTAAGATAAATGATAGTGGACTAACAACTCCTATATTCATTAAAGATATTCCAGAAAATTTAAAAAGTTCCATTGTAATTGATACACAATACCAAATTTCTTCTGAACCTAAATTGGATTATAAAATAACTTTTTCAGATACGTTATAAGTAGTTGTGAAACTTTGTTTTTATTCTTGTAAGAGACTAGCACAATAATTCTGAAACCAACACTTTTTATACAAATTCAATAATGTATCTTTGCTTTAAATTGTTGAAGATTTTATGCAGAAAAAAATTAACATAAAAAATAAAAAAGCTCGTTTTGAGTACGAAATAATAGATAAATATACCGCAGGTATACAATTAACAGGTACCGAAATAAAATCTATACGTCAAAGTAAAGCGAGAATAACAGAGAGTTTTTGTGAATTTAATGATCGTGGAGAACTGTTTGTTATCAACATGTATATTGAAGAATATGCTTTTGGTAATCATTACAATCACAATCCTAAAAGTGAAAGAAGACTGTTATTAAATAAACAGGAGTTAAAAAAATTAGCCAGAGAAGTAGAAGCTAAAGGAAATACAATTGTTCCTTTACGATTATTCTTAAATGAAAATGGTTGGGCTAAGTTAGAAGTTGCTTTAGCTAAAGGTAAAAAAACGCATGATAAGCGTGAAACAATGAAAGACCGAGATAATAAACGTGATTTAGCACGTATTAAAAAGAATTTTGGATAAATGCTAACACAAAAACTATCTAAATTTAATATTATACTTGCTTCTGGTTCTCCTAGACGTCAACAATTTTTTAAAGATTTAAAATTAAATTTTGAAATACGTTTAAAAGAAATCGAAGAAATATTTCCTGAAGACTTAAAAGCTGAAGAAATCACAGATTTTTTAGCTGATCTAAAATCAAAACCTTTCGATGGAGAATTAACCAACAATGATTTATTAATTACTTCAGATACTATTGTCTGGTTAAAGAATAAAGCTTTAGGAAAACCGAAAGATTACAATGATGCTTTCACTATGCTAGAAAGTTTATCTAATAAAGAACATCAAGTAATTACTTCTGTTAGTATTAAAAGTAAAAACTTTCAGAAAATTATTAATGATACTACGAATGTTTCTTTTAAAAAACTAACAAAAGAAGAAATCGATTTTTATATAACCAACTATAAACCTTATGATAAAGCAGGGGCTTATGGAATTCAGGAATGGATTGGTAAAATAGGGATTAATAAAATTGAAGGTAGTTACTTTAATGTTATGGGCTTACCCGTACATAAATTATATAAAGAATTAATGAATTTATAGTTTCTTTTTGCTTAAAAGATTATTTTTGGGCAGAATTTACAACACAACAATGAAAAAATATACATTTACAGAAAAAAAAGACACCCGCTCTGGCTTTGGTGATGGTTTAACTGAGTTAGGGAAAACAAACCCTAATGTGGTTGCTTTATGTGCTGATTTAACAGGTTCATTAAAAATGAATGAATTCGAAAAAAATCATCCAGAACGTTTTTTTCAAGTAGGAATTGCAGAAGCTAATATGATGGGTATTGCTGCTGGTTTAACCATAGGTGGAAAAATACCATTTACAGGAACCTTCGCTAACTTTTCAACAGGTCGTGTATATGATCAAATTAGACAATCTATAGCTTATTCTAATAAAAATGTAAAAGTTTGTGCTTCTCATGCTGGTTTAACTTTAGGTGAAGATGGTGCTACACACCAAATTTTAGAAGATATTGGGTTAATGAAAATGTTACCTGGTATGACAGTTATTAATACTTGTGATTATAACCAAACAAAAGCAGCTACTATTGCTATTGCAGAATATGATGGTCCTGTTTACTTACGTTTTGGTAGACCAAAAGTTCCTGTATTTATGCCTACTGATAAATTTGAAATTGGAAAAGCCGTAAAATTAACAGAAGGAACAGATGTAACTATTGTTGCTACTGGTCATTTAGTTTGGGAATCATTACAAGCTGCTGAACAATTAGAAAAAGAAGGTATTAGTGCTGAAGTAATTAATATTCACACTATTAAACCTTTAGATGAAGAGGCTATTTTAGCTTCTGTTGCTAAAACTAAATGTATTGTTACTGCTGAAGAACATAATAAATTTGGTGGTTTAGGTGAAAGCGTTGCTCGTTGTTTAGCTACAAACAATCCTACTCCTCAAGAATTTGTTGCTGTAAACGATAGTTTTGGAGAATCTGCTACACCCGCAGAATTAATGAAAAAATATAAAATTAATGACGAAGCAGTAGTTGAAGCTGCAAAGAAAGTTATTAAAAGAAAATAAATTGACTATTAAAACGTTTTAATTTAAGTAAATATTAAAAAACCATGAAAAAACTAATTTTATCTCTATGCTTATTTTTAGCTGCTAGCCAGTTAGTACAAGCGCAATTAGACTTTGGTATTAAAGCTGGGGTTAATTATAATTCTGATTCATTTCAAAATATCAACGATGTTACCAACGACATACTTGAAGATCAAACAAAAAGTAAAACTGGTTTTCATGGTGGTATTTGGTTAAGAGCTAAATTACCTATTGTAGGATTATATATTCGTCCTGAATTAGTGTATACTGCCTTAAAAAGTGAACTTACTGCTAATGATGCGTCTAATACTAAGGCTTCTTATGATTTTCAAAAAATTGACATTCCGATTTTATTAGGTAAAAAAATATTTAAGATTGCTTACATACATGCAGGTCCTTCTTTTCAATATATTTTAGATGGTGATTTAGATTTTGATACTGTTGGTGCTGTTGTTGATAATTTTGAAACTGAAGTAGATGGATTTACGGTAGGTTTAAATATAGGTGCAGGTATTGAATTAGGTAAACTAGGATTAGAGGTTCGTTGGGATAGAAGTTTTTCTGATACTGAATCTGAAATAATATCTAGAGCAGCAGGAAGTTCTACTACTTCTAAATTTGATACAAGAGTAAACCAGATTATTGTTGGTTTATCATATAGATTTTAATAAGAAATAATTTTATATAAAAAAACACGATGATTAAATCATCGTGTTTTTTGTTTTTATATCTTTTACTATTATTTAATTTGTAATTTTTGTCCCACAAAAATAGCATTCGAACTTAAGTTATTCTTTCTTTTTAAAGTAGTTAAATTAACTTTATACTTCTTAGAAATACTATATAATGTATCTCCTGATTGAACTATATGATAATCTGTAACCACCTCTTCATTACTAGTTTCATTATCATAAATAACATTTTGATACTGTTCTTTAATTTTTTCTTGCCTATACCCTATTACAATTTCATCTCCTATTTCTATTGAATCAAAATTAACTAAGCTATTTAATCGATATAACTCTGATAAGTGCTTATTATATTTTCTTGAAATACTACTAAGTGTTTCTCCTTTCTTAACTTTATGTGTAATGGTAGGGTCATATTCTACAACTTTTTTAGGTACACTAGCAACTGTTTTAGGCAAAACATAAGATACGTCTCCTGTTACTAAATTCATATAGGCTGTTTGCCCTTCAAGCAATATTTTATCCCAACCTTCTGGTAGCTTTTTATCCTGACAAAAAACTGTTAAGTTTAATAATAATGCTAAAAACAAAGTAATTTGTTTCATAAAAACCCCTCTTTTTTCAGCAATTTAAAAAAATTGAACTTAAATTTCAATAAATCTTGTGCTATTTTAGTCTCTTCTTTAACTAATTCCTAAAGGAATCCACTAAATTGTATGATTTAAAAATAGTCGTCTCTAATTTTTGGTAATTCTAATTTATAAACAACAGATAAGGTTCTTACACTAATAATAACTATTGCAGATATTACAAATACTATATTTTCTTGAAAATTAAAATGTTTTAATGTTAAGTATACTAAACCTCCCAATAAACAAGCTGAAGCATATATTTCTTTTTTAAAAATCAAAGGTACTTTTCTTGTTAATACATCTCTTATTACTCCTCCAAAAACAGCAGAAACCATTCCCATAATTAAAGCTACTATAGCTGGTAGTTCATAACTTAAGCCTTTTTGAATTCCTAATAAAGTAAACACACTAATTCCTATGGTATCGAATAAAAAAAAAGTCTTACGCAGAGGTTCTATTTTTTTCTTAAATAAGAATGTAAATGCTACTGCAATAAAAATAGTCCAGATATAGTTTAGATCACCTATCCAATTTATTGGATGCGCATTAATTAAAACATCTCTTAACATCCCTCCTCCTACTGCTGTTACAAAAGCTATAATTATAACACCAAATAAATCAAACTTTTTTTTAGAAGCAACTAATGCACCACTAATAGCAAAAGCAAAAGTTCCTAAAATATCTAAGATATATATGATATTCATAGATAGTTATCTCTGTTATTTTTTAATAAACTTAATATTTAATTTCTTTTGTATTTGATGTATGTTTTCTAATTCATTTGGTAAAATAAAAGCCTGAGAAATACCTTTATTCCCTGCTCTTGCTGTTCTACCACTTCTATGCGTATAATATTCTAATTGTTCAGGAAGTTGATGATGCAATACAAAATTTAAATTTTGTACATCAATACCTCTTGCTGCAACATCGGTAGCTATTAAATATTGTAGGTTCTCATTTTTAAAAGCTCTCATTACCTTATCCCTCTCAATCTGCTTCATATCTCCTTCTAAAACTCCAACTGTAAATCCTTCTTCTTGCAATTCATTCGTAAGCTTTCTTGCTCCTGCTTTAGTTCTTGCAAAAATAATTCCTCTTTCATTATGTCTCCCTTCTAAAAAAGAAATAATTGCTGCAGTTTTTTTAGGAATGGTAGTCAATGAATAATAATGTGTTATGTTTTCATTAACCACAGAAGCTGGGTTAATTTCTACTCGTTTAGCATTTATATTCATATAGCTTTTAACGATACGTTTAATTTCATCTGGCATTGTTGCAGAAAACAACCAAGTATTTCTTTCTCCTGAAGTATATTTTAAAATTCTATTAATTTCTAATTTAAATCCCATGCTCAACATTTCATCAGCTTCATCTAACACCAATGTTTTAATGTTTTTTAAATCAATTTCTCCTCGTTCTATTAAATCGATAAGTCTTCCTGGCGTTGCTACAACTATATGCGTAGTCCTTTGTAAATTTTTAATCTGCCTTTCTATTCTTTCACCTCCATAAACACCTTCTACAAATATTTTTTTATCTACATATTTTGTAAACTTAAATAGTTGTTTTTTTATTTGCTGAACCAACTCTCTTGTTGGTGATAAAATTAGCGCTTGAATAGTATTTGACTCTGGTTTTATTTGATGTAAAATAGGCAATCCAAATGCCGCAGTTTTACCGGTTCCTGTTTGTGCTAAACCAATAAAATCAGTTTTTTCTTGTAATAAAAAAGGAATAGTTCTTTCTTGAATTTCTGTAGGTTTTTTAATTCCTAACTCATTCAATCCTTTTACAAAATCTTTGCGAATACCTAAAGCAGAAAATGTTGACATATAATTCTTTTAAAATGCAAAGATAGACGACTTATTAAAGTGGTGATAATAAATTTACAATACTTTCTGTAATCCTTGTTGGTCTAAAAGTTTTTCCATTCAATAAACACCATGTTGTTTCTGCCTTTGCTATTAATTTTTCTCCTTTATAAATAGCTACATGTCTTATTGACTTTACACCACCTGTCTCTCCTACCCATGTAGTTAATTTGATTTCATCATTTAAAGTTGCTTCTCCTAAATAATTAATTTCATGTCGTATTACAACCCAAATTAAATTCTTATAATCATTGTTTTTTGTGAGTTCTTTCCAATGTAATTTTGCAATATCTTGCACCCATTGTAAGTAGACCACATTATTCACATGATTTAATTCATCAATTTCTTCTTTAACAACCTTTCTTTTAATTGAAAAATTTTCATTTAAATTCATAGTAACAAACATACATAACTAATCGTATTATTTTGTTTCTTTGTTTACTAATTAAACTTCCCGATGAACAAAATTGCTAACGAGCTATCTACAGAAAAAGTAAGTTCCTTATTATTAAAACAATCTATTCCAGCTTCTATAGGTATTCTTGTAATGTCTATTAATATGATTGTAGACACTATTTTTGTTGGTCAATGGATTGGGGTTTTAGCCATTGCAGCAATTACAGTTGTATTGCCTATTAGTTTTTTAATTTCTTCTATGGGAATGGCAGTAGGTGTTGGAGGAAGTTCTATCATTTCTATCGCTCTAGGAGCTAATAATATTGAAAAAGCAAAAACTATTTTTGGTAATCAAATAAGCCTTACAGTAATTATTTCTTTAATTTTAGTAGCAATTTGTATCTTATTTGAAACTTCGGTTTTAACTCTATTTGGTGCAAATGGAGATATTATAATACCTGCAATCCCTTATTTTAGAGTTATTATAATTGGAGCCCCATTTTTAGCTTTTGCTATGATGGGAAATCCAATAATAAGAGCATTAGGCAAACCAAAATATGCTATGGTTGCTTTAATTTTACCTGCTATTGCTAATATTATACTCGATATTATTTTTATCAAAGTATTAGGCTGGGGAATGTTTGGTGCTGGTTTAGCTACTGCTTTAGCTTATGCTGTTTGTGGAATTTTTATTGTTGGTTTTCTTTTTTCTAGTAAAAGTGAATTAAGAATAGGAGTTAAATACTTACAATTACAAAAAAAATTAGTTAAAGAAATAACTTCACTAGGAAGTGTTACTTTAGTAAGACAGGCTACTTCTAGTATTTTAATTATCGTTCTAAATTATTCTTTATTTAAGTATGGTAATGAAACTTCTGTTGCCATATTTGGAATCATTAACCGATTAATGATGTTTATATTTTTTCCTATTTTTGGTATTGTACAAGGGTTTATTCCTATAGCTGGGTATAATTATGGTGCTGAATTATTTGACAGAGTAAAAGATGTTTTAAAAACAGCTATCAAATATGGAACTATATTATGTTCAATTATCTTCGTTTGTATATTTCTTTTTAATAATCAAATGACAGCTATTTTTACTACCGACAAAACTTTATTAACAGAAACACCAAAGGCTTTATTAACCTGTCTTTTAGCTACTCCTTTTATTGCTTTTCAATTAATAGGATCTTCTTATTTTCAAGCAGTTGGTAAGGCTACCCCTGCCTTAATATTAACACTACTAAGACAATCTATTTTTTTAATTCCTTTTATTATTATTCTACCTATCTTTTTTGAGTTAAAAGGAATTTGGTTTGCTTTTCCTATTTCTGATATATTAGCTACCATCGTAACTTACTTTTTTCTAAAGAAAGAAATTAAAAACCTTAATCAATCAAACTCTCCCCATTCAGATTCGTCGTTAAAATAGAACTCATTAAATTAAAAAATGGTCGTAATGCTATATAGGATTCATTTATTCTTTCTAAAAAGTTGGGAGACAAGACTTCTTCATCTGTAAAATTTTGAACAGCTATGAATCCTTTTTTTCTAATTAAATCAATATCTGGATGTGTTTTATCAAAACCTTTAGGTGCTGTTTTCAATTCTTCTCCTTCAAATTTACCTCCAAAATGTTTTACAAAATTAGCATCATTAATCACTTCCCTAAACTCTGAAGCGTCTATTTCTATCTCTTTTCTAATTCTTAATAAATCTTCTTTATTAGGATCCCAAAAGCCACCTCCTAAAAAACTTTCTCCTGGTTTTAATCTTAAATAATATCCACCTCTTAAATGAGCTCCTTGTCTAGAAAAAGAACCTGCAAAATGTGTTTTATATGGAGTTTTATCTTTTGAAAAACGAACATCTCTATAAATTCTAAACAATTTATGTTTTTCAATTTCATCGTGTTCTTCTAAATTCTTTTGTACTTCTGCATAAAACTCCTTTACTGTATTCTGAACAGTAGTAAACTCATTTTTATGTTCTGCAAACCACTCACGGTTATTGTTAAGAGCTAAATCATTTAAAAATTTAAACGAAGATTTTTGAAATTGCATTGGTGTTTTAGTTTTTGATTTAAAATGGATAAAGAGTATATCTATTTGTACAAATGTATACATTCATACTTCTGCTAAAAATAAACAAAATAGTTTTATAAACGTCTTTGCAAAGATCATAATTAACTCGAATATTTAAACACAAAAACTCTTTTATGATTGAAACAATTTTAAGTTTAGGAAAAATATTAAGTAAAACTGAGAAAAACCGAATTAAAGGAAAACAATTACCAGCTCCTACAGAATACAATTATTGTTGTGTTGGTAGTTCGTATGAATGGCTCGAAATGTATCCACATTTAAGCTATTACACTTGTTTTAACATTGTATGTACTGATAATTCACATTCAGATAACAATGCTCATTAATTAAATATCTGTTAGGAAAAATATTTTAATTTATAAATAAGTAATACTCTTTTCGCGAAAGAAAGACATACACCTTGAATGTCTTAAAATGATCAAGGGTTTAACTAAATTATTTAACACTATTATTAAATCATGAAAAATTCAATTTTAACTTTAGGAAAAACTCTAAATAAAATAGAGCAACAAACAATTCAAGGAGGAAGAGGAACATCTAGAAGAAAATATTGTAAAACTCTAAGAAAATTACTTTTAGGAGGTGGATTTCAAGGAGATTATAACGATGGGCACGATGCTTATAATAAGCATTGTAATTAATGTAAATTATCTCTAATAAAAAAAAGAAATACTTAACAAATTAGCTCAATATGATCATATTGAGCTAATTTATTTTATTTAGGTTTAGTTATTGCCCTATTTTTAGAAACCCTTTTTCTAGAAGTTATAAAATAGACTCCTGTAAGTAATACTATAGAAGCTATAATAGATTGATTGGTTAATTGTTCATCTAAAAAATACCATCCTAATAATAAAGCTATTATCGGATTTACGTAAGCTGATGTAGCTACTTTTTCTGGCGAAATTACTTTCAATAAATAATTAAAGGCTGTAAAAGCAACAATACTACCAAACAATATTAAAAGTATCATCGATATTTTTACTTTGTAACTAATATTAAATAATGTGGTCATGTCTTCTTTAAAAATAAGACTCCAAAAAAACAATAAAAAACTCCCAGTAATCATTTGATAACCTGTACTTACAAAGAAGTTCTTAGGTAAATTAGCTTTAGATACAAATACGCTACCATAACTCCAACTTAAAACACAGGTTAAGATCATAAATATTCCTAAAACCATTCCTTCAGAAGTTGCTATTTCTTTTTGACTTACCAAAAGATACATCCCTATAATACCCAAAACTACACCTATTATAGATTTTTTTTGCATGCGTTTACCATCTATCAATCGCAATAAAAACAATACAAACAAAGGTTGAGTGGATGCTAAAAGAGCAGCAAAACCTGTGTCTACATATTTTAAAGCCCAAACAAATACCCCATTTCCGTACACTAAGAATAAGAAACCAGCTATCAAAGTGTTTATAAACTGTTTTTTAGTAATCTTTAATGGCTGTTTTAATAATTTGGCTATTATCATAATTAAAATTCCAGCTACTCCAAATCGAATAGAAGCTAACAATAAAGGTGGAATTTCTGATACCGATATTTTATTTAATACGTAGGTAGATCCCCAAATAATATATATTGAAAAAAAAGAAACAATTATAAGTAGTTTAGATTTATTCATTTGGTTGATTTTAATGTAAAAATAAACCTCTTAATTTTATTTTCAATACTTTTTATATTTTAAAATTCTGTTTTAATCTTAAATAATTTAAACATTGTAAATTGCTTATTTTATAATCAATGATAATATGCTATTAGAAGTTTGTGTTAATTCTTTTGAATCTGCCATAAATGCAGAAAAAGCAGGTGCAGATAGAATAGAAATTTGTTCCGAATTAAATGTCGGGGGGATTACTCCTTCCTATGGTTTATTAAAATTAATTACTTCAAAACTGACTATAGATACTTTTGTTCTTATACGTCCTCGGAGCGGAAATTTTGTTTATTCTGAACAAGAGTTTCAAATAATGAAGGAGAATATTCTTCTTAGTAAAAAAATGGGCTGCAAAGGAATTGTTTCTGGAATACTCAATATAGATAATACAATAGATGAAAAAAGAACTAAAGAATTAATTGGACTTTCTTCACCACTACCTTTTACTTTTCATAGAGCTTTTGATCTTGTAAAAAAACCAGAGATAGAAATTCAAAAATTAATACAGTTAGGTGCTAATAGAGTTTTAACTTCTGGTAAAGCAATGACTGCGGAAAAAGGTTTAAAATTATTAAAAGAAATCAATAAAAAACATCACAAAAATATCATCATACTACCTGGGGGTGGTATTTCTCCTTTAAACGCTAAATTATTTAAAGATCAAGGTTTTTTAGAAATTCATTCTTCTGCTTCTAAAAAAATTAATATTGAAAATAATTACTTTGGTAATGCTACACAAACTATTTCGGATAGCAGTATTATTAAAAAGATAATAACTCAAATACGCTAGGTTAATTATTGTAAATAATAACCTTTTCTAATTATCTATTCTTTTATTCTCGTTGTTTCTCTATTATATAATGTAGATTTTATAATTATTTCTTCAGGTTTTTCATTTTCATTTTTTAATTTATTCAATATCATCTTAGCAGCAGTTCTTCCTATCTTTTTCCCATGCTGATTAATCGTTGTTAAACTCGGTGTTAAATTTTCTGAAATTGTTTTACCAGCATATCCTATTAAAGAAATTTTTCCGTTATCAAGTAATTTTTCTTTTTTACCAACTTTAAATGATGCTAAGGAAGCTTCTTCATCTAAAGCTATTATAGCATCAATAGATTCTTCTTTTAATTTCTCTCTTAACGCTTTTTTAATTACCTCTACAGTACCTTCAATAATAATTGGTTTATGATATTCATTAATAGCATCTGTATATCCTTTAATTCTTAGCTTTCCAACGCTTAAATTATTTATTGTTGATGTTAATGCTATATTTTTTCTTCCATTAAACTGTAATTCTTTTACCGCATTTAAAACAGCATCATAATCATCTACTAAAACCTTATCACAAGGTATTGTATTTACAACACGATCAAACATTAATAAATGAACTTTATCTTTTACATTTTCTAAATGAGAATAATCTTGTAATACTTGAGTCTCTTCAGAAACAGCTATAATTATTGCTTCAACAAAACCATTTGCCAAAGAGAGTACTGATTGTACTTCTTTCTCATGAGATTCATTGGTAATACTTATAATTATATTGTAATCTGTTTTTGCTATTACATTTTCTATACCTCTTAATACTCTAGCTAAAAAAAAGTTTTTTAAACTTGGTAGTATTACTCCGATAGTATTTACTCTACCAGATTTAAGGTTCATAGCTGTTCTATTTGGTTTATAGTTATATTCTTTTGCAGCCTCTCTAACTCTCTTCTTAGTAATTTCACTTATTTCATAACTATCATTTAAAGCTTTTGATACAGTAGAAATCGATACTTTTAATATTTTAGATAATTCTTTTAGTGTTATACTTTTCTTCATTTATGTAAAATTTCTTAGTCCCCCAAAATAACAAACTAAAAATTTAATTTCATTATACTTCTAAATATTTTCTTTTGAAAGCTTCTCTATTTTTTAATGATGAAACTAAAAAACTAGTTTTTAGTAATAATTTTAGCAGTAAAAATGCATTTTATATTTTAGTATATTTACTTTATAAATATAAAGTTTAAAATGAGGAAAGACCAAATTAATCAATTAATCGAGGAAAAACATTTAGATTTATTTAATTGGATTGAAAAACAACCTGCGGAAAAATGGATTGAAGGGCCCAAAGAAAAATGGACTACAGGACAACAGATTGTGCATTTGGTTGATTCTATTAAAAAATTGAATCAAGCCATGAGTTTGCCTAAGTTTTTACTCAAATTAAAATTTGGAAAATCAAATAGAGAAACAAGAAATTATGATCAAATAATAAAAAAATATCAAGATAAACTTGTTAAATATAAAGAAGAAGCAAAGCAATTTAATGCTCATATTACCAAACCTTCTTTAAAAGAAAAAACAAAATTACTTGCCAAACTTTAAATTCAACAAAAAAAGTTACAACATAAAACCAATCTGTGGAAAGATAGTGATCTAGACACTGTTATTCTTCCTCATCCTCTTATGGGAAAAATGCCTGTTAGAGAAATTATTATGTGGACAGCTTACCATACTGAACATCATACTAAAGATTTAATTGAAAACTACTAACGAAAATGCTATATTTGTGCCTCTAAAAATGTAGCAGACACCAATGTTCAATAATTTAAGTGAAAAATTAGACAAAGCGTTACATACGCTAAAAGGTCATGGTAAGATTAATGAAGTTAACGTAGCTGAAACTTTAAAAGAAGTACGTAGAGCTTTATTAGATGCCGATGTAAATTTTAAAATAGCAAAAGAATTCACCAATTCTGTTAAGGATAAAGCAATGGGAGAAAACGTTTTAACAACGTTAAACCCAGGGCAATTAATGGTAAAACTTGTTAAAGACGAGCTTACCAAATTAATGGGTGGAGATACTGTAGGTATTAACTTAGGTGGTTCTCCTACTGTTATTTTAATGTCAGGTTTACAAGGATCTGGTAAAACTACTTTTTCTGGTAAACTTGCTAACTTTCTAAAAACTAAAAAAACTAAACAAGTTCTTTTAGTTGGATGTGATGTTTACAGACCAGCCGCTATTAATCAATTAAGAGTGGTAGGTGAACAAATTGGTGTTGAAGTATATGCGGAAGAAGGAAATAAGAATCCTGTAGAGATTTCTGAAAATGCAATTAAGCACGCTAAAGCAAATAATAAGAATGTAGTAATCATTGATACCGCTGGTCGTTTAGCTGTTGACGAAGAAATGATGACCGAAATTTCTAACATTCATAAATCTGTTAAACCACAAGAAACTTTATTTGTGGTAGATTCTATGACTGGGCAAGATGCTGTTAATACTGCTAAAGCCTTTAACGATGTTTTAAATTTTGATGGTGTAGTTTTAACAAAACTAGATGGTGATACTCGTGGTGGAGCTGCTCTTTCTATTAAATCTGTTGTAGATAAACCAATTAAATTTATTGGTACTGGTGAAAAAATGGACGCTATTGACGTTTTTCACCCAGATCGTATGGCAGATCGTATATTGGGAATGGGAGATGTTGTTTCTTTAGTAGAACGTGCTCAAGAACAATATGATGAAGCCGAAGCAAGAAAACTTCAAAAGAAGATTGCAAAAAATCAGTTTGGGTTTGATGATTTCTTAAGTCAAATTCAACAGATCAAGAAAATGGGTAGCATGAAAGATTTAGTAGGAATGATTCCTGGAGCTGGTAAAGCTTTAAAGGACATTGATATTGATGATGATGCTTTTAAAGGAATAGAATCTATTATTCATTCTATGACCCCTGGTGAAAGAACTAAACCAACCATTATAAACGCCAGTAGAAAGAAGAGAATTGCTAAAGGGTCTGGTACTTCCGTTCAAGAAGTAAACCAACTAATGAAGCAATTTGATCAAATGAGCAAAATGATGAAAATGATGCAAGGCGGTGGCGGAAAACGTATGATGCAAATGATGCGAGGCATGAAATAAAAACAAAAAGAGAAGTTACACGCTTCTCTTTTTTATTTAAATAACACAACAACACACTAACAACAACAAATGGTATTACTCGACGGAAAAAAAACTTCAGCGGATATTAAAGAAGAAATCGCTTTAGAAGTTGGTGAATTAAAAAGAAATGAAAAAAAAGCACCTCATTTAGCAGCAATCATTTTAGGAAATGATGGAGCTAGTTTAACTTATGTAAATGCAAAAGTAAAAGCTTGTGAGCGTGTTGGTTTTGAATCTACATTAATTCAATTATCAGACGAAACTACAGAAGAAGAATTATTAAATGAAATTGAAATTTTAAACATTGATAACGATATTGATGGCTTTATTGTTCAACTTCCACTACCTAAACACATAGATGAACAAAAAGTTTTAATGGCTATAGACCCTGAAAAGGATGTAGATGGTTTTCATCCAGAAAATGTAGGGAAAATGGCTTTAAACTTACCTACTTTCATTTCTGCTACTCCATTTGGAATTTTAGAATTATTAGATCGTTACAAAGTTGAAACTTCAGGAAAAAATGTAGTGGTTATTGGCCGTAGTCATATAGTAGGTAGCCCAATGAGTATCTTGCTTTCTCAAAAAAGAAAAGTAGGAAATGCAACAGTTACTTTAACACATAGTAGAACTCAAAATTTAGAAGAAATTACTAAAAAAGCAGATATTATTGTTGCTGCTATTGGGATTCCAGAATTTTTAAAGGCCGATATGGTACAAAAAGGAGTTGTAGTTATTGATGTGGGAATTACTCGTGTTGCTGATGCTTCTAAGAAAAGTGGATTTAGATTAGTAGGTGATGTTGCTTTTGAAGAAGTTTCAGAAAAATCATCATACATTACCCCTGTTCCAGGTGGTGTAGGTCCAATGACGATTGCAATGCTTCTTAAAAACACTTTATTAGCTAATAAACGTAGAAATAGTTAATTTATCTTTTTAGATTAAATAATACATACAAAAAAGGATTGAATATTTAATTCAATCCTTTTTTAGTTTAAAAAACTTTTTCTTTTATTCTTTTTTAAATTAATTGTTATTTAGCTTCTATAGATTTATCAACATTCATTTTAAATGGAAACTCATAATAATTTGTTACAATGTTTCTTCCTTGCATAGAAGTACTTTCTCCTTTTTTTCTACCTTCAATTGTAAAATCAGCTGTTATCTCTCCTTTATTATTTACATTATACGTCCAGCTATGCAATGTAAAACTTTCATATTCATTTGAAATCATTCCTATACCTTCATCATATTTAGCCGCAATAATACTAAAGTCAAGATCTTTTATTTTCACTTTTCCTTGTTTATTTTTTAAGAAAAACTTTTTTTGAAAACTGTCTCTTGCTTTTTCAGGTTCTTCTAATTTTTCTTTACCATTTAACGAAAGAAAATACATTTGTCCATAATCTAACTTATCTTCTAAATAACTTATATTTAAATAAGAAACTTCACTTGTTAAATGATCTTTGGTTTGTATTGAAAACTTATATATTTCTTTATCTCCACCAAATTTACTTAGAGCCAATTCTTTTATTTTTGTAAAACTTTCTGGTTTATTTAAATCTGTTGCATTAGTACCACAAGAACTTAAGATTACTATTCCAACAAATAAAATTAATACTTTTTTAATCATCTTATTTTTAATTTTTATTTCAAATATCAACACGAATATAATGATGTTGATTAATGAAAATAATCGAAAACACATATTCGATGAATATCAATTCATATTCGTTAACAATCACTAAATACCAAAGTGTTCTACTTATTTAAATAACAAATTATTTTAATTTGAGAATTACGTGATAAAAAAAAGAATTGACACACTATCTTTGCATTATTATTATCAAATTAAAAAAACAAAAAAATGAATATTACATTAGCTCAAGCAGAAAAAATAATTAGTATCGCTAAAGAAAAGTCTATTGAAATAGATACAAAAATGAACATTGCTATTGTAGATTCAGGAGCAAATTTAGTAGCATTTGCACGTATGGATGGTGCTTGGTTAGGTTCATTAGATATTTCTATTAAAAAAGCAAAAACTGCTCGTTATTTTGATATGAACACAGGTATTATCGGAGAATTATCTCAACCTGGTGGTCCTTTATATAATATCGAACACTCTAATAATGGTTTAATTACTTTCCCTGGTGGAGTTCCTATTAAAAATGAAGCTGGTGAAATTATCGGCGCTATTGGTGTAAGTGGAAGTTCTGTTGAAAATGACCATACAGTAGCAGAAGCTGGCGCTTTAGCAATTTAAAAATAGTATTCAGATAATTTCTGAAAACATTTTATACAAAAAAGGATTGAACTTAAACGTTCAATCCTTTTTTATTTTATTATTTACATAATTCTGCACAATCTTTCTTACATGCTTTAGCATCAAAAGGATCAAAAGTACAAGCAGATGAGCATCTACTTTCACAAGTTGTACCAGCTAAACTAGCTCCAAATCCTCCTTTAATTTTTTTACTTGTCTCTTTTTTCAGTTTTTGTACTCCAGAAATATTTAAAATATTTTTTAGCATAATAATTAATTTTATTGATTAATAATGAAACTCTTTCTTATTATAGTTTCTTTACCCAAGAGTTAAAGGCGAAGAAAATTGTATGTATAAAACCTAATTAATATTTAGTAATAATTAGGTTTTTGGAACCTGTATGCATATTTTTCTATGGTCTAAACAGTCTTCTATCAGAAACTACACGAGGGTAACCATCATCTTCATAACTAAATGTTGCTTCTATTCTAGCTCCTAAATACCTTCCACCAGTTTTCCAAAACAATACTTTTTCTACACTTTTTTTATTTGCTTCTCCTAAGAACCCATATGTATGTCTATCTGCAAAATCTGTTTGTACCCAAGCCTCATAATCTATTGCTGCAAACCACATTTCATCATTCTTCCATTTTCTCCTTTTCTTCTTTCTTCCTTTAATTTTAACTCCTACAGAAGCATAAGCAACATACCCTCTATTCCAACCTATTAAATGAGCACTTAAATGATTTACTCCCAAATTAGCCCTGCTTCCGTCTCCTCTAATAAAATCTCCATCGTAAGGTTCTGTTTTTTGAAGATCTTCTCTATTTTGAACTATTAAGGCTTGTTTTTTTAAATAATCATTGTCTCCATAATAAACTGGATATTCTTTTAAAGTAGCATTACTCGACCAATTAATTGTTTTCTTTTTTAATTCCTTTTTTGCTATAGTTAGCTCTTTTTCCTGTAAAATTTTATGAGCTTCGTTTCCTACTACGTAAACTCCTTCTGAATTAAGAATCTTTGAAAACACTCGGTCTGGAACTTCTACATATTTTTCTTCTAAAATTTCTTCTACAGTAAGATCTTTAGTTTTTTGATATAAAGAATTAGAAAAACCTATTTCTAAAAGCCAAGATTCTTGTTCAACTTCGGACATGGAGTGTAATATTTCAAGTTGCTTTGTAAAAGCATTTATATCTTTAAATATCAACATTCCATTATCAACTATTATTTTTTCATTACTTAATGATTCATCATCATATGTATCTATTTCTTTCTCACAAGAGTAGAAAACAGAAACAAATACAAGTACTAATTGAAGTGTTTTTTTCATGTTTTTAATATTTTGGTTTATTCCAAAATTATAATTCAATGACACACTTACTTATTTATCCTCTAAAAATGTGATTAAATAGCTAAAAAAAAGTATTAAACCAATTAAATATTATTCTTTTTTATAATTTTTAGGGACAGAATCGTTTGATTTAGGGATAAATGAATTTAAATAGAAACTCGTTTTAAATTTTGTGCATAGGTTTTACTAACTGGTATTGGCTTACTAAAAACAAAAACTTCTTTATCTCCTTTAATCTCTATAACCTTATCTAAACGTACATAATAAGATCGGTGTACTTTTACAAACTCTATTAAATCTGGTAAATCTTTATAAAAATCATCTAATTTTTTTCTAATTAAATACTTTTTGTTTTCTGTATAAATTTCTACATAGTTTCTCGAGGATTTAAAATATCCTATTTCTTTAGAAACTAGTTTAATTATTTTACCATCACTCTTAATATTAACATATAACTCCTGTTCATTAATCCTCAATTTATTTAATACAGCCAAATAAATTACTTTTAAATGATTGTTATTAAACACTAAAATTCTGTATTTAAAAAGAAGAAAAAGAAAAATGCTTATCGTTATTAAAACGGATAATATAAACCACCAATATTTCCAAAATGGAGGCAATATAATAAGTGATTTTTGTAATGATTCCGTCCAAAGTCCATTTTCTGTTTTTACTTGAAGTATAAGTTGATAATTTCCAAAAGATAAATCTGGTAAGTCTATAGAAGTATTATATGTATATTTCCATTCATCTTTTTCTCTAATTTTATATCTATACTGTATATTTTCGTTTTTAAAGGAAATCGATTTAAAAAATAATTTGATATCGGGTGCAGGATATTTTATCACTAAATTTTCTTTAAAACTTAGTATTTTATCTCCTAACTGTACTCTATCAATTTCTAACCATTTTTTTTTCTGTTTTTTAACTATTTCTAATATTTTCTTTGGAAAATTAAATAGTCCTTCTTTTGATGCAATCCAAACCACATCATCAATAATTTCGATATCTAAAATTTCTGAACAAAGAAGTCCTTCATCTATAGATAAAGTGTCAATATCGTACGTATTATTTTTATATAAAGTAATCCTATTAAGTCCTCGATTTGTTCCTATCCATATTGTATACGGATCTTCTATAAAAACTTCTGTACATATATCGCTAAGTAAACCTGATTTTTTATCAATAGAAAATAAAGTATCTTTTTTTCTAATAACTAATCCTGCTCCCATAGTACTTATATATGTATTGTCATATTTTGTATCTATATCTGATATTCGATAAGAAAAAAGAGGAGATTCTTTTTTTAAAGATTTTAAAGTTTTGCCTTTATATTCATATAAACCTCCCAAAGTACCTATTAAAAATGTGCTATCTTTTTTAGAAAAATCATATACTTGTTCAGGTATTTTAATAATCTTAAATGTGTCATTTTTTTTTACTGCTATAGATCTTCTTCCAAACCCCATAGTAAAATGTTGATCATCCGAAACTCCGTAAACATAATTTTTTAATTCTCTCTTTTTATCTATTATTTTTTTTTCCGTAAAATCGCCATAATACAGCTCTCTTTTTTTCTTATCATATTCTATGTATGCAGGATAACTTTTTAAAGACTTATATAATAATGAAAATATTTCTTCTTTTTTTTCTCTTATTTCACCATTGTGAAAAGTTATAAATAACTTCTTATTCTCATCCTTTGCCAACTCTATTGGATAACTTTCAAAAGAATTGTAATTTATTAATGGTTCTTTACTATAAAATACCCCAGCATTTAATGTAGCAACCCAGATTCCACCTTCATGATCTTTATAAATCTTAGTTACTGATTTTTTTTTAAGAAAATGATTTTGTACGTTTCCTTTTAAATCTATGATAGCTCCACCTCCATATTGGTAACCTGTCCAAAAAAGATTTTCCGTGAGTTTCTCTCCCATTAATGGAATATCATTATTAAAATTTGGTATTTCAATTTCTGTTAATTGGTTAGATGTATCGATAGAATAACATTTAAAGCCACAAAAAGCCATTCGTAACTTATGTTCTGAAAAAATTGACATTCTAGTAAATTCAAAAGCACTATTAGGCGCATTATTGCTCCATTTGAGTTCTACATCTGGATTATTATAAATATCATCATTATCTCTAAAAATAAAATTAGGAGTGTTTTTTAAAGTTTTAAAAACTTTTTCTTCTTTTAATAATTTAGGTTTATAGGGTTTGTAAGTTACCATACCTAAAGAGTCTAACCTTAAAAAGGCACTCAACCCATAAAGATCTAATAATAATTCTTTCTTTTTAGAAATAGCAAGATTAACTATTATTCCATTTTTGGGAATTAAATCTGAGATAGTTTGATTATATAAATATTCATGAAAACCACTTTTGGCATTTTTAAAATAGAAAATTTTATGATTTTGTGTAGAACACCATATTTTTCCATCTTTTTGTTTAAAAAAGTTAAATATAACATTATCGGGTAACCCATCAGATGTTGTATATTTTTTAAAAATCCTTCCATCGTAACAAGTTAATCCTCTGTCTGTTGCAAACCATAAATATCCCATATTATCCTGAGTTATATCATAAACTTCAGAACTAGAAAGTCCGTCTATTGCTGTAAAATTTTTAAAATGTAAATTTTGTGCATTTAAATTAATTAAAAAGTTAAAAAGTAATCCATAAAGAAATAATTTTGAAGTAATACACCAATAGCAATTATTTTTTTCTTCAAAATTTGAATTATCAAATTTGATCATTAATAGTAAGTTAGGTTAATAATCTAAAAATAATAACTAACCCGTTTAATTACTGTTAATTAATGTTAACATTAATTAATAACTTAAAAAAGGATTGAACCTAAATGTTCAATCCTTTTTACTTAATGATATAAATAAACAAAACAACTTATATTAAAAATTGTTACCACCACCAAGAAGAAGCATTAATCTCATCTCCTCCCATAGTAGAAGATGCAATATCATAGTTTGTTTTATTAACTGATTGTTCTAAACTTGGATATTTTAACCTAACAGGAACTAAACCTCCATTAATGTTTCCTGAGCCCGCATTTATAAAACTTGGTTTTGCTGTTCTTTTCCAATCAAACCAAGATTCTATTCCAGAATGATATAATGCTAACCATTTTTGTTCGAATAACCTATCTGTAGTATTATCATAAGGTACTGTTACAGATAAAAAATCACTTGGTATTGTTACATTCCATTGTTCAAAAGAAGCGGTAACTCCCATGTCATAATAATTTTTGGCTGTATTATTTGAGATAAGTCCTCTTTCACTAGCTTCCGATAAAAGGAAATTTACCTCACTATAAGTCATAAATATACCTTGAATTAAAGTCGCACTTTCATAAAACTCTGTGGCCCTTCTACTAAAATCTGCTGGTCTTCCTATATTACTTAATGATTGTCCTGGCTCAACTCCTACCGTTCTATCATTAGTTCCTTCTTTAGGACTTACCCATATATTTAATCGTGGATCATTATTTGTGTTTAAAAGATTCACAAAATGATTGGTAGGTATTAATAAATAATAATCATAATCTCTTCCTCCTCCTGGTAAAGCCACTTGAGAAACATTTGGTAAAGAACCACTGTATTCATAAATAGCATTATCTGCATTCGATTCAAAAATTGGGTATTTAGTTGAATTATTTAGGATTTCTGATATATCTGCACTTACATTTTTAATAACACTAGTACGCATTAATAATCGTAAACGTAATGAATTAGCAAATTTTTTCCATGATAACATATTTCCATTGTAAAGAGCATCTCCACTAATAGTTTCAGACATATTTATGATAGCATTTGCCATCTCTAATTTTTCAAATAACTTCGTATAAATAGCTTCTTGTTTATCATATACTGGTGTTATTATTCCGTCTTCTGCTCTATTTGCTTCCGACATAGGCACATCTCCATAAGCATCTGTAATAACACTATAAATGTATGATTCTAAGATTAATGCTACTGCTTTATAATTTGTATTTCCATTAGCATCCGCTATATTTTTAATATCTTTTATATTTTGGAGTATCGTATACATTGGTGACCAAAAGCGATCGTCTGATTGCCATCTATATATATCTAAATCATTAAATTCATATCTAGCTCCATATTGTCCTATAATATCTCCAAAATTATACGATTCATTTACCATTGTATTGGTTAAATCGAAAATTACAGTTGGTAACAATAGATTCTCACTTGCCTCTTCTGGATTATTTGGATTCGTATTTATGTTTTCGAAACCTTCTGTACAAGCGCTAAAAACAATAAGCGCTACTATTAAGTATATAATTTTTTTCATTTTCGTTATTGATTAAAGTTTCATGTTAATTTTAAAACCGTAACTTTTGGTAGATGGTAATTGAGTTACTTCCAAACCTGGTAATAAGGTTCCTCCAGATATACCTTGCGCTTCAGGATCTATATTAGGAACATCTGTCCATAAAAATAAATTTGATCCTACTAAACTTATAGATAAGCCTTGTAATTTTAATGTATCTAATACTGTATCATCAAAAGAATATCCAAAACTTAATTGCCTTAGTTTTACAAATGAAGCATCAAAAATATTTGCTTCTACATTACTTCTAGGTACAGCATAGGCCCAATCTTCTGCAGTAACTTCTTGTGTATTTGGTGTAAAACCTCCACTTCCGTCACTTACAACTCCTTCTCCTACAATTCCATCTCTCCAAGATAATGTGTTTGCTAATATTCCACTTTCTCTTCCTATTGCATTAGTATATGAATATACATCTCCTCCTTCTCTAATATCAAATTGAGCAGAAAAATTAAATCCTTTATAATTGAAATTAGTAACTAATCCTAAAATCCAATCTGGATTGTAATTTCCTACTTTTTTTCTATTACCTGTTAATGGTAATCCATTTTCATAAATAATTTGCCCTTCATCATTTCGCACATAACTATTACCATAAATATCTCCCATTTGTCCTCCTGGTCTAGCCTCTATGGTAACTCCATCTGGTCCTTCTCCAATAATAAATGTATCTAGATTATCTAAAAGAGAAACTACTTCACTCTTATTTTTAGTGAAATTTGCATTAATACTCCATTCTATATCATCTGTTTTTATAGGCTTTACTCCTAATGCTAATTCAATTCCTGAATTTTTAATTTCACCTGCATTTGCTACGATAGAGTTAAATCCGTTAGCACCAGATATTCCAACATTTAAAATTTGATTTTCTGAAGTGGCAGTATAATATGTAGCATCTAAAGTTATTCGTTTATTAAAAAACATTCCTTCAAAACCAAACTCTGTAGAAACTGTTTTTTCTGGTTTCAAATTTGCATTTAATAACTCAGTAGGGTTTGTTAAAGTACCACCTAAAGTTCCAAAATTATATGCTTTTTCTAAATTATAAGGATCTGTATCTCCTCCTACTTCAGCTATATTAAAACGTACTTTCATAAAGTTGATTTCTTCTGGTAATTCAAAAGCACTAGTAGGAATAAATGATATAGAAGCTGCTGGATAGAAAAATGAATTATCACTTGTTGGTAATGTTGAAGACCAATCGTTTCTTACAGATAAATCTACATATAAATAATCTCTATATCCAATATTTGTAAATCCGTATAAACTATTAATTCTTTTCTCATATACATTATTTCTAATTACAGGAGTTACATTTATATTTTGAGCATTGTATAAACCAGGTATTGAAAGCCCATTACCCTGTAAAAATCCTTCTTTTATTTTTTGATCAAATCTATTTCCACCTGCTGAAATTGTGGTAGAAAAATCTCCAAAATTATTTTTATATGACAGTAAAAAATCGGCATTAATTTCCTCAAAATCTATTTTCTGTTCCCTATACATTCCATTAGGGTTTCTTACAGCTCCTATGGATCTTCTAGACCATCTGAAATCATTTGATTGATCTATCCCTACTCTTCCTAATAAACTCCAGTTTTCATTAAATTGATAGTTTAAGTTTACATTTCCTATAAATCTATTTTTATTAAAAGCATTTATGTTTTCATTCACAATAAACCATGGATTATCTCCCCAAGAAAATAACCTACGTTGTTCTTGATTTTCTACATTCCAATAATCTTTCAGATCATTTAAATCAGTATTAATATAATTCCAAAGTAACGTATACATAATCCCTTGATTCCCATAACCTGCTACTGTTAAATTATCTGAACCTCTTGTTATATAATTTGTTTTTATACTTGCTTTTAATTTTTCACTTAACTGATAACTTGCATTTAATCTAAAACTGTTTCCTTTTAAATTTGTATTCGGTACAATCCCTTCATTATATGTGTTTCCATAACTAAACAAAAAATTTCCTTTTTCATCTGCTCCGCTTAAAGTAACTGTATTATTTAAACTCATTCCATCTTTGAAAAAATCATTTAAATCATATCTATTTTTAAAGGGTCTGTTTACCACCTCTCCTAAAGATAATTCTTGAGATATAACACTACCATCTAATGCAGGACCAAAATTTGTTCCGAAGTTAGAAGCATAAGAGTCTCCCCAACCTCCTCCAAACTGAGTTTGTAATTCTGGTAAACGTAAAGCACTACTAAACATTGATGATGATGCTATTTCTACTCCTAATCCTTCTTCATGTTTATTTGCAGTTTTAGTAGTTATAACTACTACTCCATTAGAAGCTCTAGAACCATAAAGTGCAGAAGCTGCTGCCCCTTTTAAAACGGTTACAGATTCAAAATCATCTGAATTTAATTCAGAAATTCCATTTCCATAATCTGTTGGTAAATCTGCTTGGTCTGTTGTATTTCCTCCAACTCCAAATATTCTATTATTTACAGGAATTCCGTCTAAAATAAAAAGTGGACTATTACTATTTATATTTAATGAATTTTCACCTCTAATAACTATACGTGCAGAACTAGAAACACCATTACTAGCGCCTGACACTTGCACTCCTGCTATTTTACCTGCTAATGAATTTACAACATTAACTGTTTTTACTTTATTTAATTCATTTGCTTTTAATTCTGTAGCAGCATATCCTAATGCTCTTTTTTCTTTTTTAATTCCTAAAGAAGTTACTATTACCTCATCTAATTGCGCATTATCTTCTTCTAAAATTACTTTTAAAGTAGTTTGATTTGTAAATAAAATCTCTTGCGCTTTAAACCCTATAAAAGAAAAATTTAAAGTCTCTCCTTTTTTTATTGAAATAGTGAAATTTCCATTAAAATCGGTTTCTGTTCCTCTGGTAGTGTTTTTTACCATAATACCGACTCCTGGTAATACTTCTCCCGTAGAAGCATCGGTAACCGTACCTGTAATACTTTCTTGTGCGTATAATAACGACACAAGAAATAATAGTAAAATTGTTATATGTCCCCTCATTTTTAAATAATTATTTGTTTTTATTAATTTTTACCCAAGTATTTATTGAATGATTTTTAGTTTCTAATACTACTTTTATGTAGTTTGTTTGTTTTGGTGGATTAATTTTTAGTTGTACTTCTTTTTTTTGAACATCAACCTCTTCTATTAATTGATATTCATCTTTAGTTCCTTCTTTAGTTTTATTAGCATATGTGATATAAATTTTCGCTATTTCATTTTTTTTGTGTTCTACCATCCATTTTAGTTGCATTTTTTTATCAATTGCTATTCCTTCTAAATCAAAAACATCTATTTGTTTATTTAGCGGTACGCCATCTAATTCATAAGCTATATTTTTAGGAAGTGGTATGTTTAAAAAATTGGTAATTGTTGGAAAAACATCTACAATAGCCACTTTATTTTTTTTAAAGTAATCGTTAGTTATAGGTTTATTCATAGCTACCCAAATACTTCTTTCTCTGTGCGATTGAAATCCGTGATGTTTACCATCAGAAGGCATTCTTCCATGATCTGTGGTTACTATTAATAACCAATTTTCATTTGTTTTTTGTTCTCTTAATTTAATGGCATCTGCAATAGTTCCTATTAGAGCATCTTCATAAGCAACAATATCAAAGAACTCTTTACTTTCACCATAGTAATGTGCTACATCATCACTATGCTCTAAATACACCCAAGATAAATCTGGGCCTTCATTAAGAATATGGTTTGCAGCTTCTCTTGCAACCTCTGCATCAATTCTCTTTAAATATTTTTTATAAGGGTCATGCGGAAAACGTTCTTCATCTAATTCTAATCCATCAAAATGATAATCTATTTTTACATGATTTGTTGCTGGTAAATTTTCACCAACTAATTTGGTTCTATTATCTAGCCATGTAGAAAAAATGGCTGTTTTTTTATTTGGATATGCATCTTTTAATACTCTAAATAATGTTGGATAATTGTAGTTAGGTTTTTTAATTTCATTTCCAAAAACATTATGTTTATGTACCCAAGTTCCTGTAATTAAACTATTATAACCTACTGCGGAAATTGTTGGAGTCTCTGTTATAGTTCCTCTTTTACCACCTACATATGCTTCTGTAAATCCACCTTCTTTACCAATAGCATCAATATTTGGTGTATTCGATTTATAATATAAATCAGACGAAATTCCATCAACCAGTATAAAAACAACTTTATTCGTTTTTTTACTTTCTTGTGCTATTATCGATATTGAAAATAGTAGTAATACTATACTTGTTAAATTTTTCTTCATTTTATATACCCCTTTAAGTGTGGTAAAATTATAAAATCAAAAAAATAGATTGAACGGTCGTTCAATTAAAAAATAGTTACTATAGAGTTAAGAAACCATAGAAGTATATGAAGGCATTGTTAACTAGAAAATCACTAAATTATAATGATATATTTGCCAACAATTAATATTAAAATGGGGAGAAAAAACTTAACCGACAAAAGAAGAAAAGAAATTGTTATTGCTTTTTATGAAGTTTCTAAAAACATGGGGTTAGAAAATGTTTCTATAGCTAATTTAGCCAATCATATGGGAATTAGTAAAGGTTTGGTTATGCATTATTTTGAAACCAAAGAACATATACTAGAATCTTTAAATAACTATATTTTAGAAGCTTATATTACTTTTATAAATGATAGTACTCCTGATAAAATTACTTCTAAAAATATTCTAGAAGATTTTATAAAGAAAATGTTCACTAGAAAATGGAGTGATTATGTAGATGATGGTGTTTTTTACAGTTTGTATGCGTTAGTTTACAGAAATAAAGAGGTAAGTAATAGCTTTAAAAGCTTTAGCGCTTCTTTAAGAGAGGTTTTAAAATCTAAATTAATAAGTGCTAAAGAACATCATGTAATTGTTAATAACAATATTGATGAGTTAAATGAAATCATTTTTGCTATGATAGATGGAGGGTATTTTTATTTAGGAACTCAAATAGATAATTCAGAATTTTACAATAAACAGTCTACTATTTATATTAAGCATGTGTTAAGTTTAATTGATTTTTGTTAAAATTTTAATTACTTCTTATAATTTTTAAATACCGTAAAAATTGCTATTAATCCCCAAATAACATTTACAACTATTGTAGGGTTATCTTTTATTGATACTGCATTTAAGACTAAGCATAAAGCTCCTAAAAAATTCAACCAATGATATGTTGCCTTTTTAGCATTTAATTTCTCTAAACTTAATAGTAAGTAGGCTACAACAAATAATACAACTCCTAACCAACCCATAATCGTAAAATAATTCATAAAATGTAATCCCTTAGAAAACACAAATTACAAATAGTTTAAAGTTTGTTTATTAATTGAAGTTTAAATTAAAAATGCTTTAATCAATTTATTTAAAAATATTTGATTTTACCTTATTATAAATTACCCGGAATTTTCCTATTTTCATAAATACTTTTAGAATATGTTCCATTTTCATAGAGAACTGGGAACAAGAGGGAGACGCTCACGGGGGAGGCTTAAATAAGCTTGTCTAATATTTTTTTTAGTTGTTCTTTAGATTTAGCTCCATTAGCTAAAAGATAGGATTCAAACTCATGCCTGTATAATATTACTGGTGAAACTTTACTATCAACATTTATTGTAATAAAACCCTTCATTTCTTCTTTATTTTTAAAAGATTTTAATGCAAAATTTAAATCTGGATATTCTTCAACAACTTCTATTATTTTATTCATCTCTATAAAATCAATACTAACTTGTTCATGGAATAGGATAAATATCCAAGTCCCTTCAAAAAATTTAGAATGACTGTCATATTGTATGTGATTAGCAAAGAACATGTTTTTAGGAAAATCTTTGATACTTAATGTAAAAGTATTTTCTGTGCTTGTTGCTTCATTTTGTATTCTTAACTTGAATTCTGGCTTTAATTGTACTATTTTTTTAAAGGTGTTTTCCTCAGGTAAACGATATTTATACTTAATATTTTCCTCTGAATAAGCCCAAATATCTACTCCACACATTCTCAATACTAAAAATATTTTATAGTCCAAATCATTATCGATAGTTTCTTCTAACATTTTAAGCAACACAGTAATCATGTTCTTTCCAAAAACTTTGGTATGATAATTCTCGAATTCAAAAAAATGCTCATCACTTATATTAATAAACTTTTCAATTTCTTCTACGGGGGTTATTTCTCTTGAATCAATAACACACTTAGGCTTTACTTTCTTAATACTTCCTGAACACAATGTACATTTACCTTCTTCATTTAATCCCTCAATTGTGTTACATAAATAACATTTAGGCACATCCGATTTCTCTATTTCATCATTAAAGTTTCCTAATAATACGTCTAACTCTACAATATCATATTCTCTTGAAGCTAAAAATTTAGTTTTACTCCCTTTTTTAAATAAAATAACAGGAGTAGTTTTTACTTCATTTATAGTATTGCTAAATACATTGATATTGGAGTTTTCAACATATGATTTAAAGGCAAAATTAAGACTCGAAAAATTAGTTGCTATTTCTATTAGTTGCTCTACAAATTTTAAATCATCATTCGTGTGCTCATTAAACAATATAAAAACCCAACTACCTGTAGAAAACATTTCATTCTTTTCATTTTTTGCTTCAGATATTAAAAACATATTTTTCAGAAGACTTTTCGTTTCCAAAAAAAATGGGTTTTCTTTATTAGCATTATATTCTGAATTTATTTGAATATTTTTATTATTAGAACCTTCTTTAACTGTATTCTTATTAAGTTCCTTTTCTAACAAGGATTTAGGAGGTGAAATTATTATTGATTTTTGATCTTTGTTATAATTTAAAGTATCAAAATGCTCAATGTTTGTTCTATTTAAAATTGTGTATGCTTCTTCTATATATTTATCCCAAAAACTTAAATCAACTTGGAAGAAATCTGAATAAAAATTATTATATTTTCATATAAACTTAATAAAAAAGAATATTTTGGCACTTCAATCTCTTGAGTTATATCGTCGATGCTACTTGGACTACTTTTGAAAAAATATTCTTTTAACTTTAAAGTATTATTAGATTTACTAACAATAATACCAAAATGTTCTTTTCCAATGTAGGTCATTCTTATATCTTCTTCATTAAAAAGTTTTTTATAGGACTTTAAAAAAACATCATTATAAATATAAAATAAATCTTCCCACTCTATCTTGAATGAGTAATTATTACTGAAGATTTCTAGTGTGCCTAATTCATATTTCTTATAGTAATCTTTTTCTTGCCTATTACAAGAATTAAATTCTTTTAAGTCTATAAACCTATCAGATCCAACATAGAGATAATTTTTAAATTTTACCTTTTCCATTTCTAATAAAGTCACTGCCGTCCGAAAGTTTTAAAGATCTCCTATATTTAGGTTGTTACCTATTGTAAACAGGTGTTTTTTTTAAGTTTTCACAGAAAATAAGTCTTGTTTAAAGTCTATTTTTGTTTGTGGTTTTCCTCTGATT
>CAKZVD010000060.1 GCA_937922085.1 uncultured Tenacibaculum sp.
ATATTACTTATATCAATACCGTCTAAAATTTGATTCACAATGCGAACTGGATGAACAACAGGGACATAATCATCGTAACTCGCAGGAAATAAGGTGATTTTATTTTGATTGTATTCTTTGAAGATAACAGGGCTTTTCATAATATTAAGTTACGAAAATCCCGAATTTTATACAAAAAAGAAGCTCCCTTTTAAGACAGCCTTTTTTTATTCTAATTCAATTTATAATTAATATGCTGACTTTCTAATGTTGCTAAAAACTCCTTGGTTATTTTAACCTTCATTTTTCTACTAGGCATATCTAATTCTAATTTTTCTTCTACATCATAAATTACAAATCGTAAACTGTGAGAACCTGAATTTGTAACAAATAAATGTTGTAGATCTTTTATTTTCTCTTCTTTTACTTCCTTTAAGGGTAATTGAATAGTAATTTTCTTACACATTTTATCCATGATATCATGCAGAAGTAAGAACTTTGTAAAACTAACTCTAGGATCTCCTTTTGCTCCTTCTTTATTTGTCCAACCTGGTTTTACCATCGTTTTTACATATAAAAACGAATTAGGGGCTAAAAAATGTTTAAATCTTAAATATTCTTCTCCAAAAATTCTAAACTCAAAACTATCCCTATAATCTTCTATTATAAATGAAGCCCAACCTTTACCTGCTTTAGATATACGATGTTCAACACTTGCTATTATTCCTCCAAAAGCCATTGCCAACTCTTCATATTTTGCCAAATTTTTAAAATGACTTACAAAACTTTAACTCATTAATTTTCTTAATAAACATATAAAATAGTTTTACGTGTCTCACTAACTTACTAAAAGCATCAGATTAAACAATAAATCTATTTATCGATTTAACACGAAATACACATTTACTCTAAAATAGGTACATATTCACCTTCTATTACATCTATTTCATTATTTTTTAAATATAACTCTTCATAATCTCCACCATAATCTGAATTTAATACCACATTCGTTTCAAAACTTATATTATTAGTTAATGTGTTTTTTACGTTAGCTATTATTGTAATGTACTGCTTTACTTTACCTGTATTTTTACTACTATTAAAACTTACTTTTATATATCCTTTTTTTCCTTTACCTACTGCTCTTTCTGTATGCTCTGTTATGGTACAATTACAAGATGTTTGAATCTCAGAAATAACTAATGGATATTCACCTGTATTTGTATACTGATAAGTCATTTTTAGAGTTTTTCCTTTTAAAACAGGAGAATACTTTCTATGTGCATAATCAAATTTCATTGTAGTTTTTTGCAACCTATTTATATCTGTAAATTTTCCACAGGAAACTAAAATGATTAATAATATGGTAATTAAAACTCTTTTCATTTATCGTAATATAATTTCATCACAAGCTATAGCGCTTTTATGCTTATTTATTCTTCTTTTTATTGTTATAATAATAGTACTATTATTATATGTTTTATTAAATTTAAATAAAACTCTTTTTTTATCCTTTTTAATTGTGGTTTTTATTGATTTTTCTAAAGTGTTACTTTTTTTATTATTAATAGTTATAAAAATTTTCTCTGGATAATAAATATGATGCTTAGGATCATTTAAAAAATTAAATAATAATTCATCTCCTTTTTCAATATCTTTATGCAACTGAAATACTAAATCATCCTTACTTACTATAAACCAATTAACACCATAATCTAAAAAACCATCTTTAGCATCTATTAATACAGAAGTGTCAGTATACCCTTCATCTAAGGCACTTTGTACTTTTAAATTCTCTACCTTTAATTTATTGTTATATACTGGTCTTAAAAGTTTCTTTTGCCATAAAGTAATGTACTCTTTTAATGTAGACTTACTTTCATTAAGATAAAGTACATTTGTTTCTACTGACAATTTTTTTAAATAAGATAACATTTTAAAAACATCTTTTTTAGTGCTTTTTTCTATAGAATCCACCCCTTTAACTCTAATTAATTCTAGCTTTATAAAAATAGTTGAAAGCAATAATTTCTTAACATTATTTGATGGTTGTTTTAAAAGTTTTACTTCGCTTAATAGTTTATTATAAAATGGTAAAAAAACATTATGTTTTAAATATTTCCCTTCTGCTTTTTTTATATTACTATAAATTCCTTGATGCTTTTTTGATGTCCTAAATTCTCTTTCAATATTCAAATAATAGGTAATTAATAAATCTGCAATTTTTTCTGGGTATTTCTTTTTAAAAAAACATTCTATTTCTTGTTCTAAATTAATAGACACATCTACTAAAAGTTTAGATAAAATAGTACTTTTTAACTCTTGAAAAACAGCATACACTTCACTACCATTAAAAAAAACTCCTTGAATATTTATTGATTTAAAAAAGATTAAATTTTTTTGAATAGTAGATAAAACAGGGTAGAAATCATGATAATTATCAAAATTCAAAGCATAATCCCAAATAATTATTCGGTTTACTTTTGCTTTCCACTGCAACAATTCTCTTTTTAATTTTTTAAATTTCTTTTGTTCTTCATAAGTAACCCCTTTTTGATAGTCTATAGTACTAAATAAAACACCTACATTCTCTTCTAATTCAAAGTTTGGTACTTCTTTTACTGGCGAATATACTAATGTGTAAAAATTTGAATTGGGTTTCTTACTTGCTAATTCATTTAACATCGTAAATACAGCTGGGCTCGATTTTTTATAAGTATTTCCAACTTTTTTACATTTTGAGCATTGACAAGAAAGAGAATTGTCATTAGGAGCTATTACAAAATTTTGTTTATCAGAAGCCTCTACTTTTTCAAGAATTAAATCTTCGAGTTCAACACTAGAAAAACAAAGCTGTTTCTCATTCCTAACCCCATCTATTAAAGCATATACTTTATTCGTATGTTCTATACTTTTTTTTAGGAGTTTAGGTAAATTATGCCCCCATATACCCCATTCATCATCTAATCTATTTGTATTTTCTTTCAAAGAAAACTCTGGTGTATTTATTTCTAAAAAATAAGGCTCTCTATATGTAAAATCAACCTCTTGGGTATATATTTGAAAACACATCAATAGAAAAATTACATGTATGAATTTTGTTTTTTTATACACCATAATTTCATTAAAACTTTGTTTTTAAAACAAAAAGTATGCTTGTTTGATCTTGAAATTTACCATCTGTAACCTCAAAAGCATATTTATTTAAATGCAAACCTATAACCATTTTTTCATTAATTTGCTTAAAATAGCCTCCGCCATACATAGAATTCACCAAACTGTAAAAAGTATTATTTTGAAAATCTAAATTTTCATCAAAAGGAGTTGTTCCTGTTGATGCCATTAGCGATACATAATCTGTTTCATTTACAAAATATCTAGACTGTAATACTATGTTATTTTGTAATTTTCCTGTAGTATCTGACAATACAAACAACTTTGCATTTAACCAAAAATCATCAATCACTTTCGATAACCCAATAATTCCTGTTATTATTTTTCTTTCTTCTTTAAAAAAGTTGTAACGTCCTCCAACTTCTAATTCATAATCATTTTTAAAACTCTTAAAAATAGAAACTCCTAATCTATGATTTGGAAAAATTTTATTACTTATTGCGTAGTTAAATTTACCATATATGGTTTTTGAAAATGTATGAAACCAACCTACATTTAATTGTAATGCCATTGCTTCATTTCTTGAGACATTATTTAACTCCGCAAAAAAACTATTTTTTATTCCAAATCTTGTATAACGTAATGATCCCACATCTGATTTTAAACTCTCTAAATCTGATGTATTTGTTGTGTAACTAAAATCTAGTTGATTTTTGAGTGATTTAAATTTTAGTTTCTTTAATTTATTACTCCATATTGAGTGTTCTTTTAAGCTGGGATTATGTTGCTTTAAGTAAAAGAAAGCTGAATCATATTTTTTTAATTGCTCATAAGCTAATCCTTTTTTATAAGGTAACTTATCGTTTCCTTTATTTACAACTTGTAAACTATCTATTAATTTTATTAACTTTTTAGGTTCTTTTTTTTGTAAATATAAATTAGACAAACTGTTTATCGCTGGGTTCTTTTTATCTCCTTTTGCTACTGAAGCCATATAAAATTTTATAGCCGTAACTATATCTCCTTCTTTTTCAAGGCTTTTCCCTTTTAAATACAATACCTCTGCTAATGAGTTTCTTATTTCATTATCATACTGATATTTTTTATGTAAAAAAGTTAACAACGCTATCGATTTATCATATTTTTTACTTTTTGTGTATACATAGGCTAGTTTCAACAATACATTTTTATCTTCCGTTTTTGTTTCTTTTGCTATTTCTGCAAATGCAATTGCTCTTTCATAATCTTTAATTGCTAGTGCTGCATTAATTGCATGATTGTATAATACGGGAGTAGATCTTAAAGAAATAATCTCTGATATTACCTCCAAAGCTTTATCATATTGTTTATTTCTCATTAAAAATGTAATGTATGATTCAGAAATTGAAGTAAACAGATTTTTATACTGAATTGATTCTGGTTCTTTTTCGTACAACATTTTTGAAATAGCTAATGCTTTTTCATATTCGCCCTTTTTTTCATACAAACTGGCTTTTTTAAAATAATAAACATCTTTTTGTTGTGGGTCAATAGCAACTAAACGATCAACTATAACCAAAGCTTTATCATAATCTTTTTGAAGATCATAGATAGTAGACATATTGTATAATGCCAAATTTTTATAGTCTGGTGTCTCTTTTAAATACACAAACTCTTTTAAAGCTGTCGGAAATTGCTTCATAAGCAATGCCGTTTTACCTCTTTCATAAGACAATCGATCGTATTTTTCTTTAAAATCTGAATAATTAGGATATAACTGATGAAGCTTGTCTAATAGTTTTTCATAATTTACTTTATCATTCGATTTATCGTATAAGTGAAGTTGTAAAGCTAATAGATCTTTGTCTTTATAATCCTTTTTTAATCCTTTTTTTATATAAAAAATAGCCTCTGAATAATAACTTCTACTAATAGCTAAACTTATTAATTTAATTAGCTTTCCTTTACTTTTAGTTACTTCATATTCTCTTTTATGTAACTCATAAATATCTCTATTTTTATAAAGTAATTTTGCCTCTCGAAGTAAATATTTATAAATGGTTAATAACTCTTTATCTACTGTTTTATCTTCTAAGTATATTAAAGCTTCATCATATCTTTTAAGACGCTCTAATACGCCTACTTTTTTTTTAATAAAAACTTTATCCTTTGGGTAAATACCTAGTGCTTTATTAACATATTTTAACGCCCCTATATCGTTGGCTTCCTCTAATTCGCTTTTTATTAATAATAAATAAACATCTCTATCTTTAGGGTTTTCTTTTAATCTTTTTTTTAAAATTATATTCGTTTCTCCAGATTTGGTTTTGTTTACAAATTCATTTCCTTTTTTAAAATATATAGCATTATATGTATTGTTTATTTTTTCATCTTTTGGAAAAATATTTTTGAGCCTTTTTATAAGTTTAAAAGCCTCTATATCATTCCCCATATCATTGTATATATTAATCTTTTTTAACCATAATTTTTTATCATAAGGTACCTCTTCTAGAAGTTCATTAATATAACAAACTGCTGAAGAATATCTTTTAGATTCATATTCGGTATTAATTAAATATTTTAAGGCTACAGAATTTTTATCCTTATAATCAACCACTCTTCTTAATAAATAACGAGCACTATCTAATTTCCCTAACTCTAAATAACTTTTTCCTAAGTATTCTGTTAAATTTAAGTTATCTGAATTCAATTTTAATCCTTTTAAACATAAATCAGCAGCTTTTCTAAATTCATTTTTCTTTCCAGATTCTTTTGCTTCTTTTAAAAAGAGTTCTTCACTTTTAGTTTGTGAAAACAAGTTAAAAATGCCCCCCAAAAAAAGGAGTATAAAAATTATTTTTTCTTTTATCATTATCAGTAAATATTAATTAAGACCAGCTCTTGTCATGCTTCCCCAGTTAAGCTCCTTTCCTCTCAAAAAGGTGATATATCCTTTTAAACCATAAAAAACGATTAATGGATGGTAAATAAAAGGCTCTAAAATAGCTGCTATTATTAATTTAAATATGTCTTTATAAGAATCGTAGTAAGGATGTACAACATTGTCTAATATTATGATTAACAATGAAATTAAAATTGCAAAGGAATATGAAAACAAAAACACAACTCCTGCCATTGCCCAATTAATTTGTCCAAACAGCATTAAAATTATTAAAACAAACAACCCTAATGCTTCTATAATTGGCGCCAAAAACTCAAATAAAAAAGCATATGGATACACTATCAATCCCATTAACTTATACTTAGGATTAAATAATATTTTTCTGTGATCTGTAAATAATTGTATTAACCCAGATGACCATCGTGTTCTTTGTGTACCTAACACCTTTCTATCTGGAGGACCTTCTGTCCAACAACATGAAAGCGGAATATAATCTACCACATTTTCTTTTCCATTATCAAACATGTGCTTTCTCATTCTTGTTACCATATCCATATCCTCTGCATGAGATTTACCATCATAACCTCCAGCTTTAATAGCTATTTCTTTATCGAACATCCCTAATCCACCAGAAACATTAGGAACACAATTAATTAAACTCCATCCAAATTTACTTAACAGATAAGCACGCATGTATTCCAACTCTTGAAATCTTGGAATTAACGCTTTGGGTACTTTTACTTTTTTTAATCTTCCTCCCTCTAATTCACAACTATTCACCATCCTTAATGTAGCTCCAACTGCCACTACTTTTTTTCCTTTTTTAAGAAAAGGAACAATCATTTTAGTTAAAGTATTCTCTTGTAAAATACAATCTACATCAGTACATAAAAAATACGGAAATACAGAAGCATTTATACCTGCATTAGAAGCATCCGCTTTTGTTCCTCCATTTTCTTTATCTACAATCGTTAGTATATCATATTTAGGATTTTTAGATTTAAAAATTCTTTTAAATGGTTTAGTTTTAATTTTCTCTACATAATTAAAAGGAACTTCTACTAATTCAAATTCTTTAATTAGTTTCTCTAGAGTCTTGTCTTTACTACCATCATTTACAATTACTACCTCAAACAAGGGGTATTTTAATGTTAAAAGAGAATGAACATTTGCTATTACAGTCTTTTCTTCATTATATGCTGGCGCTATTACAGAAATACCTGGTATATAAGCCGAATTGTTTAATGTTAAATCTTCTGTTTCCGAACTATAACTCTTGTATCTAACAATATTGATTATAGATAAAACTGCTAAGAGGATGTAACTAGAAATAAGTAGAAAACTGTAAAGAAGTATAAAGCCTTCAAAAACACTAAGCATATTCTTTAAATTTAATCAGGGGAGTTTCTACGTGTTTTAAAACAGATAATTTGGAATCTTTAGCATCTTTTTTCAGTTTTTTAAATAAATCTCTCCCTTCACCATTATATGAATATATTGTGTTTATAACACTAGTTTCAATTTCATTCTCATGAGTTTCATTAAACAATTCTTCAAGAAAATTAAGTGAATCTCCTGAATTTAATTTTTTAATTGATTTTATAATTGCCTTTTGACACTGAAATGTTTCATTTTTATACCTTCCTCTTAAAATATATTCTACCTCTTTCAACATTAAATCTCCTGATGCTTCTATAGCTGCTACACGAATATCTTCATTCTCATCTGTTATTTTTTCTATTATAAGTCCACTGTTTTCAATTTGATTAAAATACCCTATTCCTTTTATTAAAAAACTTATAACTGATTTATTGCTACAATTTAAAACCCATGTATGTAAACTTTGTAATTCACCTTTTCCTTTTAGCTTTTCAAATGATCTCATTAACTCAATTAAATCCCATTGAGTTATTTCGTTTTCTATAGCGCTTAAAAAATCATGAGATTTTTCTCCATGAAACAATAAGTACAATAATTTTGCTCTTTTACTTATTTCTTTGTTTTTACTTTCTGTTAAGGGTCAAATATTAAAATTTTTAGATGATATTTCTAACTCTTTTAAAATATTTATAACTTTATAAGTTTGTCTAGGACTTAAACCTGACGTTTTTTTATTTAAAAACTTACCAAAAGATAATACAGAAAAAATTCTATTTATATTCTCTTCAACATAATTATGCTTTTCTTTTAATTTTAACATTACTTCAATACTCGTTTTGTAATTCAATGAGGTTCTTTTTTTTATTAACTCATGATATTTTCTTACAATAAAATCATCTGAGTATTTATTACTATTTTTAAGAACTTCATCAAAAAAAACTTCTAACTTAGGTGATACATTTCTTATTTTGTTGTTAAGAAGATTACTTCTCAATAACAAAAAACCCAATAACATCAATAAAAAAGTGAAAATTATAAAATTACTTACAACTAAAAGAAATGCTATAAAAATTTCTAAAGGGAAAGTTTCAGACATATAATATACCCCCACAATAAATTCCCAAAATTCATTTATCATATTAAATTAATTATGTTAAAAACTAATTATTTAAAATAATTTAAATAATGTTTTTGGGGGAAATATCTTAAAAAACGACAACTCGTCATTTTTATTTCATATGGTCTGAACAAAATTATACATTTTTACCTTTACATCTAAACTTAAAGACTTTTTTTAAAACAATAATCACATCTAATTCAACTTATAATTAATATGTTGACTATCTAATGTTGCTAAAAACTCATTGGTTATTTTAACCTTCATCTTTCTACTAGGCACATCTAACTCTAGTTTTTCTTCTATATCATAAATTACAAATCGTAAACTATGAGAACCTGAATTTGTAACAAATAAATGTTGTAGATCTTTTATCTTCTCTTCTTTTACTTCTTTTAAAGGTAATTGAATGGTAATTTTCTTACACATTTTATCCATGATATCATGCAAAAGTAAGAACTCTGTAAAACTAACTCTAGGATCTCCTTTTACCCCTTCTTTATTTGTCCAACCTGGTTTTACCATCGTTTTTACATATAAAAACGAATTAGGGACTAAAAAATGTTTAAATCTTAAATATTCTTCTCCAAAAATTCTAAACTCAAAACTATCCCTATAATCTTCTATTATAAATGAAGCCCAACCTTTACCTGCTTTAGATATACGATGTTCTACACTTGCTATTATTCCTCCAAAAGCCATTGCCAATCCTTCATATTTTGCCAAATTTTTAAAATGACTTACAGATGCATTACAAAATTTTAATTCGTTTTTGAAATCATCTAATGGATGCGCCGAAATATACATTCCTACTACTTCTCTTTCTTTCGCTAACAGCTCCATAGTTCCCCATGTTTCACTTTCAGGAATAATTGGCTCTGGTAATTCTACATCACTTGCTTCTCCAAATAAAGAAACTTGTGAAGAGTTCTCATTTTCTTGATATTTATTCCCAAAACGTAATGCTTTCTCTAAAAACGTTTGTTCTTTTTCATCTCTTACAAAATATTGCGCTCTATGTGTATTCGAAAAAGAGTCAAATCCACCTGCCAATGCCAATCCTTCAAAAGCTTTTTTATTTGCTACTCTTAAATCTACACGCTTAGAAATATCAAAAATAGAAGAATACATCCCGTTTTCCTTTCGTTCTTCTATAATTGCTCTTACTGCAGAAGCTCCCACTCCTTTTATTGCTGCCATACCAAAACGAACAGCTCCTTCTTTATTTACCGAAAATTTAGAATATGATTCGTTTATATCTGGACCTAAAACTTCTAACTCCATTCGCTTACATTCTTCCATAAAAAATGATACTGACTTAATATCATTCATATTATTCGACAATACTGCTGCCATGTATTCGGCAGGATAATGCGCTTTTAAATAAGCAGTTTGATACGCAATCCAAGCATAGCAAGTTGAATGCGATTTATTAAAAGCATACGAAGCAAAGGCCTCCCAATCTTTCCATATTTTCTCTAAAGCATTCTCATCATGACCTTTTGCTTTTGCTTGATCTACAAATTTAGGTTTCATTTTTGCTAAAACAGCTGCTTGTTTTTTACCCATTGCTTTACGAAGTACATCGGCCTCACCCTTAGTAAAATCCGCTAACTTCTGTGATAATAACATTACCTGCTCTTGATAAACAGTAATTCCATATGTTTCAGCCAAATATTCTTCCATAGCTGGTAAATCATATTGTATCTCTTCCTCTCCATGTTTCCTCTTAATAAACGATGGAATATATTCTAAAGGTCCTGGCCTATACAATGCATTCATTGCAATTAAATCTGCAAAAACTGTAGGTTTTAATTCTCGCATGTATTTTTGCATTCCAGGAGATTCATATTGAAAAATACCAACTGTTTCTCCTCGCTGGAAAAGCTTATATGTTTCTTCGTCATCAATAGGAAAATTCTCTGGATCTAAATCAACATCATGTCTTGCTTTTACAATTTTAACGGTATCTTTAATTAAGGTTAATGTTTTTAAACCCAAGAAATCCATTTTTAATAATCCGGCACTTTCTACTACCGAGTTATCAAATTGGGTAACATACATGTCTGAATCCTTAGCTAAAGAAACAGGAACAAAATTGGTGATATCATCTGGAGTAATTATAACTCCACAGGCATGGATACCTGTATTACGAACCGATCCTTCTAAAACGACTGCTTGATTAATGGTATTTGCTTCCAATCCATTTCCTAGCGCGATATTTCTTAATTCTTCGACATTTACTTTTTCTTCTGATCGTAAACCTGCTACTTTTCCTTTACTCTTATCATCGTCTCCAAAAATATTTTTAAGCTTTATTCCTGGAATTAATTTTGAAATTCTATCTGCTTCAAATAATGGTAAATCTAATACACGTGCCGTATCTCTAATAGAAGATTTGGCTGCCATGGTACCATAGGTAATAATTTGCGCTACTTGATTCGCCCCATATTTATCAATTACATAGTCCATTACTCTACCTCGTCCTTCATCATCAAAATCAATATCAATATCGGGCATCGATACACGTTCAGGATTCAAAAAACGCTCAAAAAGCAAATCATACTGTATTGGATCAATATTTGTTATCCACAAACAATACGCTACTACAGACCCTGCTGCTGACCCACGCCCTGGCCCTACAGAAACGTCCATTTTTCTAGCTTCTCGTATAAAATCTTCTACAATTAAGAAATAACCAGGATATCCAGTTTTAGCAATTACATCTAATTCAAAATCTAATCGTTCTATTATCTTTTCTGTTAATTCTCCGTACCGTTTTTTAGCTCCTTCATAAGTTATATGACGTAGATAATTATTCTCTCCTCGTTTACCTCCATCTACCTCATCTTGTGCATCTTTAAATTCCTCTCCTATTTCAAAGGCAGGTAATAATACATCTCTAGCTAGTGTAAAAGCTTCTATTTTATCTACTATTTCTTGAATATTACTAATTGCTGTTGGTACATCAGCAAAAAGTTTCTTCATTTCTTCTGAAGATTTAAAATAATATTCATCGTTCGGTAACCCATAACGATACCCTCTACCTCTACCTTTTGGTGTTGCTTGTTTTTCTCCATCTTTTACACATAATAAGATATCATGTGCATTCGCTTCTTCTTTTCCTAAATAGAATGTATTATTTGTAGCTATAACTTTAACATCATGCTTTTTAGAAAACTCTAACAATGTTTTGTTTACAACATTTTCATCATCTTGTCCATGACGCATTAATTCAATATACAAATCATCTCCAAACTCTTCTTTCCACCACAACAAAGCATCTTCTGCTTGTTTTTCTCCTACATTTAAAATCTTTCCTGGAACTTCTCCATATAAATTCCCTGTTAAAACAATAATGTCTTCTTTGTATTGTTTTACAACTTCTTTATCAATTCTTGGTACATAATAAAAACCATCAACAAAAGCTTTTGATGACATCTTTGCTAAATTATGATACCCTTTTTTATTTTTCGCTAATAAAACTACCTGATAACCATTATCTTTCTTTGATTTATCCATATGGTTTTCACAGATAAAAAATTCACATCCAACAATTGGTTTTAATGGTGTTTCTGCAGATTGGTTGTGTTTATCAACTGCTGCTGTAAAATGAAACGCTCCCATCATATTACCGGTATCAGTAATAGCTACAGCACTCATATTATCTTTAGCCGCAGCATTAACCAGTCCGTTTATCTGAATAGTAGATTGTAATACAGAATATTGAGAATGATTATGTAAATGTGCAAATCGAACATTTTCTAGCGTTGCTAAACCTTCTGAAGTAGATATATTATTAGACTCGCCAGATTGGTCTGCTACCCTTTTACGAATCTTATCACTCTCTTTTTTTAGATTTAAATGTTTTAATCCAATTAATTTAATAGGCATTGGATTACTTTCAGAATACTCTTTATAGTAATCTTCAGCAACATCTAATTTTTCTTGCGGATAGTGTTTTAATCTTAATAACTCTAAAAAACAACGAGTAGTTGCTTCTACATCGGCTGTTGCATTATGTGCTTCAGAAAAATCTACCCCAAATAAATGCTTATGTAATTCTGTTAGTGTAGGTAGTTTAAATTTACCTCCTCTACCCCCTGGTATTTGACATATTTTAGCTGTTGCTTCTGTACAAGTATCTAATACTGGTAATTCTGTTAAATTGTTTTTAACACCTAAACGATGAAACTCACAAGCCATTATATTTACATCGAAACCAACATTTTGACCAACAACAAACTTTGTTTTAGCCAAAGCTTCATTAAAAAGTTCTAACCCTTCATCTAATTTTATTCCTTGTTCATCTGCTAAATCCGTAGAAATACCATGTATTCTTTCTGCATCAAATGGAATGTTAAACCCTTCTGGTTGAATTAGAAAATCGTTGTGTTCCACCAAATTTCCCATTTCGTCATGCAACTGCCAAGCAATTTGAATTGCTCTAGGCCAGTTATCTGTATCAGTATATGGAGCATTCCAACTCTTAGGTAAACCCGTAGTTTCCGTATCAAAAATTAAATACATGCAGTTAAAATTGTTGTGATTTTCTAGAATGTAAAGTTACAGTTTTTGTTAGTTTTAAGCATAAAAAAACCAATCATTGATAAATCAATGATTGGTTTTTTATTATAGGCAATATAAATTTTATTGAAATTCGTATTCTGTAGTAAAAAATTTCTTGAAAAAATTATTTAATAAACTTTTCTTCTCTGTTTTATTTATTTGAGTTTCAATTATAGGCTCTGCTATACTTTCTTCTTTCAATAAATTAACTTTTTCTCCTTCTTTAAAGGTTTCAAATTCTAATAAAAGTGAATTTAAAGTAACCTTTAAATCTTCATCTATTTCTAAATCATTAATATTCATATTCTACTACACATAACATAATTATTCTATAAATTCTTAAAAGGGGGAATCATCACATGGTTTTATCCATTAAATTAATCTACAAAGCTTTGTTAAGCTCTACTTTGTGTTTATTAAGTAATGCTTTAGTAATACCTAAATTAGCACTTGTAGAATCTACTGCTAAATAAATAAAATAAGCCTTACTTGGCGCTATATTTATAATATGCACTTGATCTGTTAAAGTAATAGTGATATCTTCTATTTCTTCTGCTAAACCTAAAGCTTCAATAGCTTTTAATTTTGCTTTCACTACTTCTAAATTATATGCTGAAGCTAAATTAGGATCAAAACCTTCATCTGCGGTATAAGAATCATAAGCTACACCTGATTCTATTTCTGTTACTGAAACAGCGATAAATCCTGGCATCCCTTTTATATTATCGATAAAAGTTTTTAATACATCATTCATATTGTTATTTTATTTAAGTTATTATTTTATTTTCTTTATTAAATTATCCATTGATATCATCATCAACCCAGTTTTTGTTATGTCTTTAGAATAAACTCCAACTATAAAATCTTTTTCAAAATTATTCAAAATAAACACTCCCTTTTCTGCTTTAAAAACATATTGCTTTAAATTTCCTATTCCAATTTCATTAGAAAATTCTTTTGCCATTTTTATCATTACTGAGGACATCCCCGCAAAATTTTTCGCTTTTTTTACATTTTCTGACTCTATCAATTCTCCTTTGGCATTAAGAATTACAGCTCCTTCAGCCTTAGTTAGCTTTAAAAAATCGGATAACTTAAAATCTTCGTTCATTGAACTATTATTAATATATAAGTTAGACACAACAGAATATTACATAGTCACAACTATAAATTAATCATGCTGCTTTATTCAAACTAAAAACTAGTCATTAATTTAGGTTTGAGGGAAGGGGGATTAAATTAATTTTGTTTTCACAAAAGTATCTCTTTTTGTTTAAACTGTAAAAAATAAAGTTATTTTTAAAAATATTTCAAAAAAACACACAAATAACAAAACAAACTGTAATTTAAATGTAAAAAAAATAATTAATAAATAAGAAAAGACAAAAATTAACAAAACCAACCACATTAACACATGTTAATATGTTTATTTTACAGTAAAAAAAGTTAAACAAAAAAGATTGAAAAAACCTAAAATCAATATCTTATTTTAAAAACCTACATTACTCTTTAATAAGTATTAAGAATTAAATTATCTTTGACTTTTATTAAAATTTAATTCCATTATGAGAAATTTAATATCCCTAATTACTTTAGCTCTTGTAGTTTTATCGTGCAAAAAGAAAGATTATGTTACTTTTTCTGGTACAGTTGAAAATAAAACTTCAGATTCTATTGTGATAGCAAACCCTCAAAAAGGGTATCAAAAAACTATAAAATTGAATGAAAAAGGAATGTTTAAAGACACTTTAAAAGTATCTAAAGGTTTTTTCTTTTTTAATAATGGTAAAAACAAGACCTCTATATACTTAACAAATGGTAATGATATTAAGGTAAATTTTGATGCAAATAGTTTTCCTAAATCACTTTTATTCTCAGGTAAAGGAGCTGCAGAAAACAATTTCATTAATAAAACAAGATTAGATCAAGAAAACTTTAGTGTTGGACTTAAAGATTTATTAGAGTTGCCAGATACAGAATTTGAGACTAAGCTTAACGCTTATACTTCTGGTTTTAAATCTAGATTAGAAAACAAAGATTTAGATACTGCATTTGTTGCTTTACAAGAAAAAAGTATAACTTCTCTTAAAAAGAAAGTTTATATAATGCATGAAGAAAAACAATATGTTAAAACAAAACTTGCTAAAGGAATGCCTTCTCCTAAATTTATAGATTATGAAAAAATAGATAGAGAAACTGTTTCTTTAGATGATTTAAAAGGAAAATATGTTTATATAGATATGTGGGCTACTTGGTGTCCTCCTTGTAAAGCTGAAATTCCTTTTTTACAAAAAATTGAAACAGAATACCATGATAAAAACATTGAATTTGTAAGTATTTCTATAGATTCTAGAGATGATTATTTTACTTGGAGTGATATGGTTGAAGAAAAAAACTTAAGCGGAATACAATTATATGCTAACGAAGATAAATCTTTTACTACTGCATACAGAATAAATGATATTCCTCGTTTTATTTTAATTGATCCTGCAGGAAATATTGTAAATCAAGATGCGCCTAGACCATCTGATCCAAAACTAATTGAGCTTTTTAATTCTTTAGAAATATAGTTTTACAGTTTCCATTTTTCGTAAACAAAACAATATATAAAACAAGGAGCTAAAGCTCCTTGTTTCTTTTTTAAGAAAATCTTTTTATTTTAAAATCAATACTATCTTTTGTCGTTTTTTGAGATAGTATATTAATTGATTCTTCTGTTAACTGTAATATTCTAGGATATCCACCAGTTACTTGACAATCTCTCATTAAAACAATTAATTTACCTGAAGGCGTTAATTGAACCGTACCTGGCAAAACCCCAGATGACAACATTGAAGGAAAACTATTCTCTATTTTTTCATTTAAAATATACCCCATCCTACTATTAGAAGATGATATTGTAAATTCTAATTGCTTTAACTTTTCTTTTTGATTTCTTGACAATAATTCATATTCAGGCCCTTCATACACTTCAATATTATTAGTTTTTATGTAACCTTTATTGAACTTCACTTTCGACCTTGTCTCTTTTATTTTTTTCTGCTTTTTATTTATTGGAATAATCCCCCCTTTTTTAAATACATGTCTATTTGTTATTCCTTTATAAAAACTTCGACCTCCTAAAACAGTTTCTGTTAAAAAACCACCTTTAACTGCTATATAAGTTCTAACACCAAAATTTCTTTTTCCAAAAGAGAGTACACTTCCTTTTTCAACCTCTAAAACAGTATTCATTAAAACAGGTTTATCATCTATTTTAGCTGAGAAATCTGCTCCAGAAATACTTATGCTACAACTTTCTAAAAACTCAAACTTACTACTTCCAAAAACTATTTCTATTACTGCATCTTCTTCTTTATTATTTAATATCATATTTGCAAACATTGTTGCATAACGATCCATAACACCAGCAACAGGTATTCCCATTTCTCGATACCCAATTCTTCCTAAATCTTGAATAGCGGTATATATACCTGATGATAAAACTTTAATCATTTATATTAATAACGAATTATAAATTTACAATTACCTTTTTTTCAATTTTATACGATCCTTTTTTAACTTCTTCTTTAATTTTTAAATATTCTTCTTCTGATATTGATATAAATTTTATTTGATCTCCTGATTTTGCAAAACAAGGCACCTTTTTAGTTACATCAAAAAAATGTAATGGTGTATTCCCTATAATATTCCAACCCCCAGCACTTTCTTCAGGATACACACCTGTTTGTTTACCTCCTATGGCTACTGCTCCTTTCGGTACTTTTAACCTAGGTGTCGATTTTCGATCAAAAAAAAGCTTGCTATTTAAACCTCCTAAATATAGAAAACCTGGCAAAAAACCTATAAAATAAACAGTATACATAGTGTTTGTATGTAATTGAATGATTTCTTCTACAGGAAGCTCTGTTTTCTCTGAAATATCCAATAAATCAATCCCATGTTTTAAATCGTAACAGACAGGAATTGTCCACACATAATTAATTTTAGAGTTTACACTCTCCTCTAAACTATAAACTTCTTTTAAAAAAGATATTTTTTCAGCTACTTTACATAAAATCTCTTTATAAACAATTAACAAAGAATGGTATCCTATAATACAATCTTGTATTTCTCTTTCTTCTTTCTTTAGAATTTTAGTTTTATACGTATTTATATCTCGTATTATATCTTTATTTACAATAGCTTCCCACTCTATAAGTATTGAAAACTCTCCGTAAGGTTTATATGTTAGTTGGTAACTCAATCTAACTTTCTTTTAATTTCGAATCTATGTATCTTAATAATTCAACAGCATTTTCATGATCGCCATGAATACAAAAAGTAGTTCCCTTTAGTTTTATTTCTTTTCCTTGAATTGAAATTACTTTTTCTTCTTTAGCTATTTTTAATAGCTGTTGAAAAACAACTTCTTTATCCTCTATAATTGCATTTGGTAAAGTTCTAGAAACTAATGATGCATCTTCATTATAACTTCTATCAATAAAAGCTTCATAGATTACATTCATATTTCTTTTCTTAGCTTCTTTTGCTATTATAGAATTATAAGGTGCGTATAAAGAAATTTCTTTCACTACATTTTCTATAGCATCTAAAACAACATTTGCAATAGTAACATCTTTTGCAGCCAAATTATATAAAGCTCCGTGTGGTTTTATATGATGTATTTTCACCTTCTGAAGAATCGCTCTATTAACTACTAACTGAATTTGATCTTCTATACTTTTTTGAAGTCCTGAATTCGGAATTTGCATTATTTTTCTTCCGAAGTTTTCCTTATCAGGAAATGAAGGGTGCGCTCCTATTTTTACTTGGTGTTTTTTAGCTAATCCAATAACCTTATCTATTATTGGAAGTCCCCCAGCATGTCCACCACAAGCAATATTGCACGAAGAAATATAAGGCATTAGTAAATGTTCATTCTCTATTCCTTCCCCTACATCACAATTAATATCGATTTGTTTATTAATAGACATTTAAAACTTTTAAAATACTCTTTAACCCTAAAAAAATACTGAATGTAAGAATACATAATCCTATAAAATTCTGAAATTTGGTGTTCTTGTAAATTCCTAAAACTCTTTCTTTATTCATTACCCATAATAAAATTCCTGCTATTAATGGTAGTAATAATCCGTTTGCAATCTGAGCTACTTTAATAATCTGAATCGGTTTTATTCCGAATGAAGAAAATAAAACTCCTAATAATAAAATAAACATCCATACAAATCTGAAATTTCTCGATTTTAACCCGCCTTTCCATCCTAAACAACCTTTTGCTACATAAGCTGCTGCTAACGGAGCAGTAATTGCAGATGTAATACCTGCTGCAAACAAACCTAATGCTAAGAAATATTTAGAAGCGTTTCCAAATAACGGCGCTAAACCTTGTGCTAGATCTGCTGCATTTGAAATTTCTCCTAAAGGTATTGCTGCTGCTGAAATAATAATGGCTAAAGAAACAAAACCTCCTAAAATGATAGATATAATGGTATCCTTTCTTGCAGATGGCAAATCATCTGGTTTGTTCCATTTTTCTTTTACTAACGAAGCATGTAAAAACAAATTATAAGGCACCACAGTTGTCCCTATCAAACCAATAACTGTTAGCAAACCATTTTCTGGTAGTTTAGGAATGAACATTCCTTTAATAATTGCTAGTACATCTGGTTTTGTTAAAATGGCTGTTATTAAAAATGAAATACTCATTAAAATAACTAAACTTACCAATGTTTTTTCTAAAAATTTATAATTACCAATATATAGCAATAGAAAAGCTATAACACCTACCAAAATAGTCATTAGATTTATAGAAACAGTACCTAGAGAAACTTTCCAACTTCCTAAAACCGTTTCTAAACCTAAAACGCCTCCTCCAATATTTCCTGCTTCATATAATGAGTTTCCTATGACAATTGCTATTAAAATTAAACCAATTAATAATTGTTTAATTACAGGGTTTTTAACCTCATCCCTAATAACTTCAGACAGTCCTTTTTGAGAGATAATACCTAGTCGAGCAGCCATTTCTTGCAATACAATGGTTGCTATAATTGATATTACCATTGCCCATAATAAGTTGAATCCAAAATTAACACCAGATAATGTACATAATGTAACTGTTCCTGGACCTATAAAAGCTGCAGCTACTAAAGTACCCGGACCAATGTTTTGAAACCACTTTTTAATCATTATCTATAGAATTTAAAGCGTAAATAGCAAAACTACCTAACCAATGTCCGCCTTCATAACTATCTCCTACTAAATTAGGTAATGAATAATTAATATGCTTATTTGCTATATTTTTTAAATGATTGTATTCTGGTAAATCTTTTATAATTTTATACAAAGCCCATGCTCTTGAGAAATTTACCCCATCTAAATGCACTAACTTTCCATCATTTCTATCAGAAACTTCGCCTACTGGAAAAGCAAAATCTTGTTTTTTTAATTGCGGTAAAAATTCTCCAAACCATTTTTTAAATTCATCCTTATGCAGTACTCTTTTCATAATGGCTGCTTCTTGTAAACAAGGTGAAAGAAAATCATACCCACTAGGTTCCCATGATAACGGACAATTAGCGTCATTTAAATAAAATTCCTCTGCCCTTTTTTCTATTAATGATTTTAATGCTACATTATTTACAGTATTGGCATAATCCCAAGCAAATGTTAATCCGAATGCTGTATTGGTGTGTTCTCCTACTCTAATTGGATATTTTAATTTTGGTAAAAACTCAATATATTTTCCTACCATTAAATCGGTTAATGGTTGTAAGTTTTTTTCTAATTCTCTTGCTGTTTCGTTATCCCACGTATGCAATTCTTCTGCTAATTTTAATAGCCATGCCCAACCATACGTACGTTCGTAGCTTTTATTATATGTTCCATAAAAATAAACTACTTCTTTTTCTATATTCTCTTTAGATATGTTTTGAAGTAATTGTGTTTTTATCTTTTCTGCATTTTCTAAATTTGGAAATTGCTTTAATAAGGAAACCAAACTCCAATGTCCGTGCACAGAAGAATGCCAATCGAAACAGCCATAAAATGTTGGGTGCAATTCTTTAGGCGATTGTAAATCTTTAGTACTTCCTATAGTTTGATTTAATTTATTAGGGTATTCTACATTAATACAATCTACAGGTAACTTAGCTAATTTATTGGCTTGTGCCAATGTTAGTTTAGCTGTTTCTATGGGTTCTTTAATAGATTTTGTTTCCTTAAGCGAAGTTGAAGTTTTTTTAGAATCTGTTTTCTCATTACAAGCATACATCAAAATTACAATACTTATTATTATGAAAGGTTTCATTACTATTTATTTTGGTTGCTATAAATGTACTGAAATATGATGAATCTTTTTTTAGGAGTTGAAGTAGTTGAGAATTGGAGGAGTGGAGAAGTTCAAGGAGTTAAGGATTATAGGAGTTCTGTTTCTTTTCTAAAAGCAAAAAAGCCCGCCAATGGCGAGCTTTTGTTATCTTATTTTAGCTTTTTAAGTAATTCTTCTATTTTACTAAGTCTATCTTTTAACACTTCATTTTCTTTTTCAAGATTTTCTACTTTAGTATCTTGCTTCTTCGCTCTCTCTTCTTGTTTTTTCAAATCTTTCTCTTGCTGAATCGTATACAACGTTAATTCTTCTATTTTCTGCAATAATTTAGCATCCATTTCACCTAAGAAAAAACCGTCTTTTTTAACTTCTTCTGCATTAGGTATATTTTCTAAATGCCCATTTTCTTTTATATGATTTGCTACTTTTTGTAAACTTGGTAAATTGTACTCTTTCTTAAATACATAGTCTGGCCAGTTTGCATAGGTTGCAACTTTTACTTCTGTTGCTGCTATTTTTCCGTTTACTCCTAGTTTGAAACCTTTGGTGTCTGTTGTTCCTATACCAACATTACTAGTATTTCTAGAAACTGATAACGCAACTCTATCTGGTTGACCAATAATTGCTATTCCTTCTCCTATATTGCTTCTTAATAAAGACCAATTTCCTACATCATTATCTCTGTATAGAAGTAAATCAGAAGTTCCTGTATTTAACTTCATGTATCCCTTTACTTCTAATTTAACTCCAGAAGTTTGTGTTCCTATATCTACATTTCCTGTTTTATCTATTCTTATTCTCTCTTTGCCACTTGTAGAAAAACCTAAATACCCATCATCAGAACTTGATCCTCTGTAAAAAGAAATAAATCCATTATTTTCGTTTGTATCATATTTCATACCTAATCTAAACGACTCTATATTTGCGGGTTGAGTATCTATTGTTTTCGTATATAAAGAAAATTTAGCTTCCGTTGCATTTGCTAAAATAGCTCCATAACTATTATCTCCATTATTAATATGTAATTTAGCACCTGGTGTAAAAGTTCCAATACCAACATTTCCATTGTTTAAATTCATCACCATTTGATGATCTGTTGCATTTGCTGTTCTATTTTTATCAAATCCAAAAAAACCAAAGACATCTCCAATACCTCCAATATTTACGACATGACCACTTACTGTTTTCTGTCTTATTAAAGACTGATAATGCCCACTCTTTTGTTGGGTTGCATTAATACCTCTATAATCTGTTTTTCCAGTAATCCAAGTACTTTGTAATGGCTTTAAATTGATTGCATTATCAAAATTCGCCCTACTATTAATTGTCATATAATCTCTAGTTTCATTATTAACAACAGTAACTGCAGGTGTTATAGTTATATTTTTAATATCATAAGCTGTAACGGTTGTTCCCTCTATATAAATATGTGGTGTATTTCCAGTTTTTAAAAGATGATAAACAGGTATACGTAAATTACCATCTACAAACTCTAACTCTCCTATTTTCCATTCACCTCCAATATGACCAAAATTAGTTGGTACTTCTGACGATTGAAAAAAGTATCCCCCTTGAGAAGTAGGGTTTTTTGCTAATTGAAATCGTTTTGTATATTTTCCTGAAGTTAGTCTATGGCCATAGCCCCCAGTAATTGTTACCTCAACATACCCCCAAAGCTTAGCGTCTCCAAAATTAATATAGGCTACTTGATCTTCCAATCCATTTTGAAACCTTCCTAGGCTTTTATCCCATTCAAAATGATTTTCTTGTCCATAAAAAGATAGTATCCCAAAAACAGATAACATTAATATTAAAGTTGACTTTTTCATAATATAAATAAGTTTAAAAATTAATTATAATACATAGCTAGAAGAAGTTCCCCTTTCAAATAGCATATTTTTGGCAAAACTATATAATTAAAACTAAAAAAACTCGCTAATAGCGAGTTTTTTTTATGATAAATCATTGACTTTTAAAAGATTCTTAAATTACTTACTTTCTAACTTCTCTATTCTCTTTTCTAACTTCTCTATAATAGAAAGCAGTTTATCGTTATTTGAATTTGCTTTTTTTATTTCTTTCTCTTGCTGAATCGTATATAAAGTTAATTCTTCTATTTTTTGTAATAATTTAGCATCCATTTCACCTAAGAAAAAACCATCCTTTTTTACTTTTTCTGCATTTGGTATATTTTCTAAATGCCCGTTTTCTTTTATATGATTTTCTACTTTTTGTAAACTTGGTAAATTGTACTCTTTCTTAAATACATAATCTGGCCAGTTTGCATAGGTTGCTACTTTTACTTCGGTTGCGGCTATTTTTCCATTTACGCCTAGTTTGAAACCTTTGGTGTCTGTTGTACCTATACCTAAGTTACCATCTTTATTAAGTACTAAATCATAATTATGATTATTGGTTCTAAAAATTAATCTATCCTCAGCATGTTCATATTCCATTCCTCCTACATAATCATCTTCTGGATCAGCAAATCCAAAATATCCTTTTTTATTGTTTGGTGTTAATACAGATACCATTCCATGACTTGAATCTTCAATTGTTAAATCTGAATAGCCATGAGGTTTAGCACCTGAAGTTCCTGTTCTAACATGAAACTTACTTTTAGGAGTAGGGTTGTTTACACCTACATTACCAGTTAAACGATCCATACTCATAATAATTCTACTATTAGCTGTACTGGTATTTGTTTGAGTTCTAACATGAAATGATTTACCATCACTATGTGCATTAAATGCCCAATCATTTTTTTCTTTTCCATTAACAGTTATAATACCCCAATTACCATCTCCCGCTCGTAAGCTACCATTTACATCAAATTTAGCTCCTGGGGTAGTTGTTCCAACACCTATACTTCCTTTAATATTAACATAATCTCTAGTCTCCTCATTAACTATAGTACTAGCAGGAGTTATCGTTATATTTTTAGTATCATAAGCTGTAACAGTTGTTCCTTCTATGTAAATATGTGGTGTATTTCCTGTACTTAAAAGATGATATACAGGAAGTCGTAAGTTTCCATCTACAAACTCAAGTTTTCCTATTTTCCATTCGCCTCCTATTGGTCCAAAATTGCTTGGTATTTCAGATTCTTGGTTAAAATAACCTTGTCCTAAGTTCTTAACTATTCTAAACCTTTTAGTATACTTTCCTGATGTTAATCTATGGCCATAACCTGCAGTAATTGTCACCTCTATATACCCCCAAAACTTAGCATTTCCAAAATTAATATAGGCTACTTGGTTTGCTAATCCATTTTGAAAAGTTCCAAGGCTTTTGTTCCATTCAAAATGATTTTCCTGCCCATAAAAAGATATTGCCCCACAAAAAAACAACAGCAATACTAAAATCAACTTTTTCATAAAAATAAACTTTTAAATTAATTATAACACATAGCTAAAAGAAGTTCCCCTTTCAAATAGCTTATTTTCGGCAAAAGTATATAATTTAAACGAAAAAAACTCGCTAATAGCGAGTTTTTTTTATGATAAATCATTGATTTATACTAGTATCTATAATGTTCTGGCTTATATGGTCCTTCTACAGTTACACCAATATATTCTGCCTGATCGTTACGTAATTCTGTTAACTCAACACCTATTTTAGCTAAGTGTAATTTCGCTACTTTTTCATCTAAATGTTTAGGTAACATGTACACATCGTTTCCGTATGCTTCTTTGTTATTCCATAACTCAATTTGAGCTAATGTTTGATTCGTAAATGAGTTAGACATTACAAAACTTGGGTGACCTGTAGCACAACCTAAGTTTACTAAACGTCCTTCAGCTAATACAATAATATCATTTCCTTCAATATTATACTTATCTACCTGAGGCTTAATTTCAACCTTAGTATTACCATGCGTACCATTTAACCAAGCCATGTCTATTTCATTATCGAAGTGACCAATGTTACATACGATCACTTTATCTTTCATTGCTTCAAAATGACGTCCTTGAATGATATCTTTGTTTCCTGTTGTAGTAATAACAATATCAGAATTAGCAACCACAGTTTCTAAACGCTTTACTTCAAAACCGTCCATTGCAGCTTGTAACGCACAAATAGGATCAATTTCAGTAACCGTTACAATACTTCCTGCCCCTTTAAAAGAAGCTGCTGTACCTTTACCTACATCTCCATAACCACAAACAGTTACACGTTTACCTGCTAACATCACATCTGTAGCTCTACGAATTGCATCTACTGCAGATTCTTTACATCCGTATTTGTTATCAAACTTAGATTTAGTTACTGAATCATTTACATTAATTGCTGGCATTGGTAAAGTTCCGTTTTTAACACGCTCGTATAAACGGTGAACTCCTGTAGTAGTTTCTTCAGATAAACCATTAATCCCTTCAGCTAATTCAGGATATTTATCTAATACCATATTTGTTAAATCTCCACCATCATCTAAAATCATATTTAATGGCTTCTTATCTTCTCCAAAGAATAAAGTTTGTTCTATACACCAGTCAAACTCTTCTTCGTTCATACCTTTCCAAGCATATACTGGCGTACCAGCAGCAGCTATTGCAGCAGCAGCTTGATCTTGTGTAGAGAAAATATTACAAGAACTCCAAGTAACTTCTGCTCCTAAAGCTTGTAATGTTTCAATTAATACCGCTGTTTGAATGGTCATGTGTAAACAACCAGCAATACGAGCTCCTTTTAATGGTTGCTCGTCTTTATACTCTTCACGTAAACTCATTAAACCTGGCATTTCAGCTTCTGCCAATTCAATTTCTTTTCTTCCCCAATCTGCTAAAGAAATATCTTTAACTTTGAAAGGAACATACGTAGCTGATTTTGTGCTCATATTTTTGTATCTTTATTTATCTAAATTTCTGAGTCGCAAAATTACAAAATAACTTTCTAAAACATGCCCCTTTACAAAACATTAACGGATAATAATAGTGCTAAAGTTTTGATTTGGAAGATTGAAGAGTCTTTTAATGATTTATTTAACGGAATAAAGCTTTCTGAAAACAGCTTAGAAAGAGTACATTCTATGAAATCTGATTTACATCAAAGAGGTTTTTTAAGCGTTCGGCATCTCTTAAATGAAATTGGTTATACCGATTTTGATTTAGTATATGATGAATTTGGGAAGCCACATTTAAAAGATGGTAACCATATTTCTATTACCCATTCTTTTACTTTTTCTGGTATTATTATTTCTAAAAATAAACCTGTTGGAATTGATATTGAAAAAAGACGTGATAAAATTTTGAAAATAGCACATAAGTTCACGCCTATTGAGGAGTATAAATCAATTGCTAATCATGATGCTTTAGTTAGTAAACTAACCATTGTTTGGGGAGCTAAAGAAAGTTTATATAAAATATATGGAAAGAAAAAATTATTATTTCTAAATCATATGTATATCGAAGATTTTTCCTTTGATTCTAATACAACAATTGGAAAAATTCTTTATGAAGGTACTACTACCCAATATAATATTCATTTTTTAGAGATTGAAGATTTCACATGTGTGTACGCTTTTTGAAGAGTTGAGGAGTTGAGGAGTTGAGGAGTTGAGGAGTTGAGGAGTTGAGGAGTTGAGGAGTTGAGGAGTTGAGGAGTAAAGTTATCTTTTTTCTGGTAACTGAACGAAGTCGAAGTTTATTTTTCTGTTAAACCTAAAATTTCATCACCTAATCGAAATCTATGATAACTAAATAGAGTTGAAGTTACGATTTAGAGTTAATTTAATTTCGACTTCGTTCAATGAGCAATACTAAAACTAAAATCCCGGTAACTGAGCGGAGTCGAAGTTAAGTTGGGTATGTATTTTGATAAACTTACCTCATTTATTAAAACTAAATTACTATGAAAAAACAGTACTGCTTTTTAATATTATTGTGTTCTCTATTTTTATTCAATTGCAAACCCGAAATTGAAATTCCTTTTATTCCTAAAAATCATTTGGCTGAATTTCAAACTGAAAAACCACAATTATTTGATTTAGATACGATTTCTTTCAAAGAAATTAAAGGAAAGCGAGGTACAAAAATTAACTTCTCTAGAGATTTATTTGATATTAAAAACAATGAAAAAATTCAATTAGAATTAATAGAATTATATGATTTTAAAGAAATTTTATATCGAAATATTCAAACATTAACGACAAACAATGAATTACTTGAAAGTTCTGGAGTTTTAAAAATTAAATTTACTTCTAATGGAAAAGAACTTCAACTTAAAAAAGGAGAGAAATTAATGATATATCCACCTAAAGGAAAACTAAAAGAGAATGATATTTTTTTATCTGAAACTGATTCTGTTGGGAATGTTAAATGGAAAATTACGAAGCAAAATCATGTTATTTTTCAAATAGAGAGAGGTAGTATAACTGTGGATATTACAATCTCAAAAGATTCTTTAAATCATTACATTCAAAAGGAAAAAGAATATAAAAAATTATTCAAAAAAAGACGCCTCGTAAGAAACAAATTAATAAAAGAAAGTAATTTCTTTATCCTTAAGAATATTAATTCAGAATGGATTAATATTGATCGAATAGTTAACGCTACTTCTAAAATTAATTTTGATTTATATGAAGATAAAAAAGAATTCTCTGGTTTTAATATCTATATAACATATCGAGACTTAAACTCTTTCACATATTATTCAATGGTAAATGATGGTTTATTTTTCTATGATATTCCTATAAAAGGAAAAGTTGATATTACTATTATAGGGAAAAATAAGAATGGAATCTTTTACGATCAAATAGAGTTAAACAATATATCAAATGATTCTAAAGTGAAATTGAATATGAAAAACATTTCAAAAGAAAATCTAAAAGAATTATTCGACAAATAGATTTCTATACAAGCATACTTTTACTTCAGAAGAAATCAATGGGTTTAAACCCATTGTTAAACTTAAAAATACAAAATTATCGTTTCTAAATTGTATTATATTTGCGCGTCTAACAAACTAAACTATTTCATCAAATGAAAATTTCTGTTGAACTTACTTTAACTCCGCTTCAAGACGATTTTGAAAAACCAATTATCAATTTTATTAAAAAACTACGATATTCTGGTTTAACGGTTCTTGAAAATCCTTTAAGCACGCAAGTATATGGAGAGTATGATAAAGTAATGGATTTATTGACTAATGAGATTAAAGATGTTTTTGAATTAATAGATAGTGGGCTAATCCTATTAAAAATCGTTAAATCTGATAGAAGCAATTATGAACCAGGTATTTGATTTTCTTTTCGGACAATATTCTCAATATGAAACACTAGATATTTGGCTAGAAATAATAGCTGTAATCTTTGGTTTTTTATCTGTTTGGTTTTCTAAAAAAAATAACATGCTTGTATTTCCTACTGGAATGATAAGCACACTCATTTTCGTATACCTTTTATTAAAATGGGAATTATTAGGAGACATGATGATAAATGGTTACTATTTTATAATGAGTGTTTATGGTTGGTATATTTGGACTCATAAAGTAGATGGAGAAATTACACCTATCTCTAAAACTACAGTAAAAGAACAAAAAATAAGTGCACTTATTTTTTTAGCTACTTTAGTATTTGTGTATGTTGTTTATGTAAGTTTCGACAAATGGACAAATTGGGTCGCTTATGTAGATACCGTAACTACCGCCATTTTCTTTGTAGGAATGTGGTTAATGGCTCGTAGAAAAATTGAAAATTGGATTTATTGGATTATTGGAGACATTATTTCAGCACCTCTTTATTTTTACAAAGGATTCACTTTTACTAGTTTTCAATATTTAATTTTTACCTTTATTGCAATAGCAGGATATTTAGCATGGAAAAAACACTTACACAACGACCAATTAACTTAGTAAAAGTTGTTTTATTTGGACCAGAAAGCACTGGGAAAACAACATTATCTCGTCAATTAGCGCGTCATTATAATACTGTTTGGGCACCTGAATACGCAAGAGAATATTTACAAGATAAATGGAATAATGAACGTAAAACATGTGAACAAGATGATTTAATTCCAATTGCTGAAGGACAAATGAATTTGGAAAACAGTTTAGCTAAAAAAGCGGATAAAATTCTGATTTGTGATACAGATTTATTAGAAACAAAAGTATATTCTGAAGAATACTATGGTGGTTTTGTGGATCCTAAATTAGATGAAGCTGCTCTTAATAATTCGTATGATATTTATTTTTTAACCTATATAGATACGCCTTGGGAAGAGGATGATTTAAGAGACAGACCTGAATTACGTGAGGAGATGTTTAATGCTTTTAAAAACACCCTTGAAAAGTATAATAAATCGTATGTTTTATTAAAAGGAGATAAAGAAACTCGTTTTAAAAAAGCAACTGCTATTATTGATGCCTTAATCATTAAAAAAGAAAACTTATATTCATATTCTGATACATTAATTGATTTAGATTTTCATTTTATGCATCAAAATTCTGATATTGATACTTCTTTATTTTAAATATGAATTTTGAAATCTTACGTAATGAATTAGAATTTAAAGCTACTCGAAGCTCTGGTGCTGGTGGACAACATGTAAATAAAGTTTCTTCAAAAATAGAATTGACTTTTAATATAGGGACTTCAAATGGGTTAACGGATAGAGAAAAAGGAATACTCTTTACAAAACTAACGAATAAAATTTCAAAAGAACAAATACTAACACTTACTTGTCAAGAAACTCGCTCTCAACATAAAAACAAAGAAATTATTATTAAACGTTTCTTTGAGTTGATAAAAGAATCACTCGTTAAAAAAAAGTTTCGAATTAAAACGAAACCTACTCGAAGTTCTTTAAAAAGAAAGGTAGATAACAAGAAGAAACACGGCTTAAAAAAAGCATTACGAAAGAAACCTAATATAGATTAAAGAAATTTTCTACCCCAATATATCTATTTACGGTAAATCCTTCTGCATACGCTGCATTTATTTGTCTACCTAAAATACTGTTTGTGCTTTTAATCTGATTCAATAAACCTAAGATACCACTTGGCCCATTATTTTTAGGAGCAACAAATTGAGAGTTAAATGCTTTTATCGCTTCCATTTTTTTATCCATTTCATTAGAAATATCAATCACAAAATCTGGTTTAATAAAATAATCCTGAATATAATTATAAATCACTTTTGGCCTCCAAGGTTCCTGAACCAAATTATCATAAGTAGTTACTTTTTTTATCAATCCAGACACAAAAGAAGCATCATTTACTATTTTAGCAGCCATTGCATGATCTGGATGTCTATCTTCTACAGCATTACTTAAAATAATTTCTGGTTGATATTTTCTTATTACTCTTATAATTTTCTGCTTATTTTCTTCTGTGTTTTCTAGTCCTCCATCTGGCATATATAATTGCTCTCTAAAACTAAGTCCTAATATTTTTGATGCTTTTAAAGTTTCTTGATATCTAATTTCCTTAGTTCCATAAGTTCCCATTTCTCCTTGGGTCATATCAATTATAGCTACTTTTTTCCCTAAAGCAATATGTTTTAATAAAACACCTGCTGCTGCGCATTCTACATCATCTGGGTGCGCTCCAAAAGCCAATATATCTACTTTAAAATCATTCATGTTTTAATCGTTACTTTTTTTATGAGTCGTAACTAAAAAGATAGAATTACTATAATTTTCTCTAAACAGAGACAATGTTTTCTTCTTTTTATTAATTTATAATAAAAATTATGAAGTGAGCTAATCTTTATTTTCCAACTAACTTTCATTAATTCTCTCTATATCTTTCCTAAATTTCTCTGTCAAATCATTTACAAAACCATCTATTTTCTCTTTTTCTTCTTTAACAATACCATCATTCGATTTTGCAACTTCATCTAACACCTTTAATAAAAAATCATATTCCTCATCTGGTCCATGATCTTCACAATAAGCAATTACTTTCTTATACAAATATTCTATCGAATTATTTTTACTCACCTCGTAATCAAAAGACCATTTAATCTCTTTTCCCCATTTATGGGTAGACAATCTTTTTTCTATAATAGTTAATTCTTCCTTTTGAATAGCCCCATCTGCCATAGCAACTACGTAAATTAACTCTCCAAATGATTCGAATAATTTGTGCGTACTTTTCATTATCTTTATTTTTATTTTTCAAACTAAAACAAGGAGCTAAAAGCTCCTTGTTAATATATTATAATGGAATATTTCCATGTTTCCTATTTGGTCTTTCTACCTTTTTATTTTCTAACATAGCAAAAGCTTTTATTAACTTTCTTCGTGTTTCTTTTGGTAAAATTACTTCATCTACAAAACCTCGTTCTGCTGCGGTATATGGATTGGCGAATAAATCGGCATATTCAGCTTCCTTTTCTGCTAACTTCCCTTCTTTATCATCTGCTTCAGAAATCTCCTTTTTAAAGATAATCTCACTTGCTCCTTTTGCTCCCATAACTGCAATCTCTGCACCTGGCCAAGCAAAATTCATGTCTGCACCAATATGTTTCGAATTCATTACATCATAAGCTCCACCATACGCTTTACGTGTAATTACACTTATTCTTGGTACGGTTGCTTCACTTAATGCATATAATAATTTTGCCCCATTTGTTATAATAGCGTTCCATTCTTGATCTGTTCCTGGTAAAAAACCTGGTACATCTACCAATACTAATAATGGAATATTAAAACAATCACAAAAACGTGTAAATCGAGCTGCTTTTTTAGAACTATTTACATCTAAACAACCTGCTAAAACCATCGGTTGATTTGCAACAATTCCAACACTTCTTCCTCCTAATCGTGCAAAACCTACCACAATATTTTCTGCATAATCTTTATGAACTTCGAAAAAAGAATCTGTATCTGTAATACCATTAATAACCGAACGCATGTCATACGGTTTATTCGCATTTTCAGGAACAATACTTTCTAACTCTTCTCTATATTCATCCTTTAAATCATATGGAAGTTTTTTAGTAACTTCTTGATTATTTTGAGGCATATAACTCAACAATGCTTTTATATCTTCTAAACATTGTACATCATTTTCAGACGTTAAATGTGTTACTCCCGATTTTGTAGCATGTGTACTTGCACCTCCTAATTCCTCAGAAGTTACTTCTTCATTGGTTACTGTTTTTACAACACTTGGCCCTGTAACAAACATGTAACTCGAATCTTCTACCATAACTGTAAAATCAGTCATTGCAGGAGAATATACTGCTCCACCAGCACAAGGTCCCATTATAGCTGAAATTTGAGGTATTACACCAGATGCTTGTACATTTCTATAAAAAATATCTGCATAACCACCTAAAGATCGAACTCCTTCTTGAATTCTTGCTCCTCCTGAATCATTTAATCCTATTAATGGTGCTCCTACACGAACAGCCATATCCATTATTTTACAGATTTTCTCTGCATGTGTTTCAGATAATGAGCCTCCAAAAACAGTAAAATCTTGGGCAAATACATAAATCAATCGTCCATTTACAGTTCCGTATCCTGTAACCACTCCATCTCCATAAAACTTTTGGTTTTCCATACCAAAATCTGTAGTTCTATGTGTTACTAGTATTCCTATCTCTTCAAAAGAACCTACATCTAACAAATAATCGATACGCTCCCTAGCAGTTAATTTCCCTTTTTGATGTTGACGGTCTATTCTTTTTTGCCCTCCACCTAATTTAGCTTCGGCAATTTTATGCTCTAATTTTTCTATTTTAGAATTCACTGCTTGGTACCTTTAGTATTTGTTGTTCTTTTAAATATTGCTGTAATGCTACTTTAGCAGCTATTTTTGCTTCTCTTTTATAAGTAGCTTCTATAATTTCTGGTGAATAATATTTTTTTACAAAATGAGTATCGAAATCACCAGAAGTAAAAGCCTCATGCTCACAAACAAATTGACCAAATGAAAGTGTTGTTTCTATTCCTTTTATTTGATACTGACTAATTGCTTGCTTCATTAAATCAATTGCCTCTTCTCTTGATTTTCCATAGGTAATCAATTTAGAAATCATTGGATCATAATAAATAGGAATTTCCATTCCTTCTTCAAAACCATCATCCACTCGTATATTCTCTCCTACCGGAGATTTATAAATATCTAAAGTTCCAATACTAGGTGTAAAACCTGTTAATGGATCTTCTGCATATACACGTAACTCTAATGCATGTCCTTTAATTTCTAAATCTTCTTGTGAAAAAGATAATTGTTCTCCTCTAGCAATTTTAATTTGCTGTTCTACCAAATCAATTCCTGTGATCATTTCTGTAACAGGATGCTCTACTTGCAAGCGTGTATTCATTTCTAAAAAATAGAAATTTTTATTTTCGTCTAATAAAAATTCAACAGTACCTGCGCCTAAATAATCACAAGATTTTGCCACTTTTATAGCAGCCTCACCCATTTTTTTACGAATCTCTTCTGTTAATACAACAGAAGGTGCTTCTTCTACTACTTTTTGATGACGTCTTTGTACACTACATTCTCTTTCAAATAAATGCACCACATTTCCATGACTATCAGCTAATACTTGTATTTCTATATGACGAGGTGATCCTACATATTTTTCAATAAATACAGATCCATCTCCAAAAGCAGAAACTGCTTCAGAAATAGCTCGTTCCATTTGTTCTGTTATATCGGCTTCTTTCTCTACAACACGCATTCCTTTTCCTCCACCTCCAGCAGAAGCTTTTATTAAAATAGGATACCCTATTTCTTTCGCTACTTTTTCAGCATAGGTTACATCTGTAACAGCTTTATCTATTCCCGGAACCATGGGTATATCATATGCTTTTACAGCTTCTTTTGCTGCTAGCTTACTCCCCATAACTTTAATGGCCTTTGATTCTGGCCCTATAAAAGTGATTCCGTTTGCTGCTACTTTTTCTGAAAAATCAGCATTTTCACTTAAAAAACCATATCCAGGGTGAATTCCGTCTACCGATAACGATTTCGCTACTTCAATAATTTTATCTCCTAATAAGTAGGATTGATTAGAAGGTGCTTCTCCTATACAAACTGCTTCATCTGCAAAAGATACATGAGGTGAATTTCTATCAACGTCAGAATATACTGCTACTGTTTTAATCCCCATTTTTTTTGCCGTTCGCATTACTCGTAATGCTATCTCTCCTCTATTGGCTACTAATATTTTTTTCATCGATTACTCAATTTCAATTAATAGTTCGTTCTTCTCTACTTTATCTCCTTCTTTTACCCCTATAGATTTTACAATACCATCTCTAGGTGCTAATAATGTATTTTCCATTTTCATGGCTTCTAAAACTAAAATACCTTCTCCTTCCTTTACTTCTTGTCCTACCGCTATATTAACAGCTACTACAAGACCTGGCATTGGTGCTTTTAAATCATTTTCTTTTTTTCCTACGGAAGTTTCTAAGCCTAAATCTGCTATTAAAGCATCTAATTCATTAGAAATAGCTACTTCATAATCATTTCCATTAACTTGAACTGTATATTTTTTCTTATTAAAGTCTGCTGCAATAACCTGAGCCTTAAAAGATTTATTTTCATCGATTACATGATATGAATCTTTTGATTTTCCAACCAAATTCATTTTTAGAATTTCATTTTCTTCAAAACTAAAATCATGTGCCTGATTTACTTTTGTTTTATAAGTATTACCCATAAATTACTTAAAATTAGTTATGCTAAATTATTAAAATTTATTCGCTTTTAATAATTAGATTTTTACATTGCTAATTTAAAATTTGCATGTAATTTTGTACCGTTCTCATAAAGGGGTGCTTTTATTAAATTATGAATTTATAATTACGAATTATCGCAGTGAATACTAATCCGTAATTCCTAATTAACAATTTATAATTAAAAAATTAAGGCTGAGATCATACCCATTGAACCTAGAACAGATAATGCTGTTTAGGAAAATGTATATCAAAATAACATTTTATTTTGTTGTTTTTTTTACAACTATTAATTATTCTAAAAACAAAAAGAATAATTACCTCTTTTTATTCAATTTTTATAAAAAAAAATGAGACCAATGTCTTTTATTAAAAAAGTGAAGATAGTAGCTTTCTTAATGGTATTATTTACAACCTTATCTGTAAATGCCCAATCTGCAATTTTATCTGGACAAGTAGTTAGTGATGATAATTTACCTTTACAAGGTGCTACTGTTATTATTAGATCATTAAAAAAAGGATCTACCACAGATTTTGAAGGAAATTTTAAAATAAAGGTTCCTAGCGGTAATTATTTATTAGAAGTTGCTTTTTTAGGTTATAGAACTCTTAAAAAACAAATTTCTTCTAAAGATTCTAATCTAATAATTAAATTAATCTCTGAAGAAAATGTTTTAGATGAAGTGTTAATTTCTTCAATTCGTGCTAATAAAAATGCACCTGTCACCTTCTCTAATCTTTCTAAAAAAGAAATCGCTAAACGTAATTTAGGACAGGATATTCCTGTGCTATTAAATTATTTACCTTCAGTTATTTCTTCGTCAGATGCTGGTGCTGGTGTAGGTTATACCTACATGCGAGTTCGTGGTTCAGATGCTTCTAGAATTAATGTTACTATTAATGGTATTCCTTATAATGATGCTGAAAGCCAAGGTACTTTTTGGGTTAATTTAGGTGATTTTGCCTCTTCTACTCAAAGTTTACAGCTACAACGTGGGGTAGGAACTTCTACCAATGGTTCTGGTGCTTTTGGTGCTAGTTTAAATATTTTAACAGATGCTATTGCTGAAGAAGCTGGTGGAGAAATATCAAATTCTTTTGGTTCTTTTGGAACTAGAAAGCATACTATCAAATTTACTTCTGGTAAATTAAATGAGCATTTTGAATTATCAGGAAGGTTATCTAATATTTATTCTGATGGTTATATTGATAGAGCTTCTACTGATTTAAAATCTTATTTTCTACAAGGTAGTTACACTGATGACAATACCTTAATAAAAGCGGTTGCTTTTGGTGGTAGTGAAAAAACGTATCAAGCTTGGTTTGGAACTCCTGAAGCTCGTTTAACCGGTGATCAACAAGGTATCGAAGATTTTATTGTAAATAATAGTTTAACTACTGAACAAGCAGAAAATATTCGAAATTCTGATAGAAGATATAATCATTATTTATATGATAATGAAACTGATAATTATTGGCAAGATCACTACCAGCTTCACTGGAATGAAAAATTTAGTGATAAATTATCTGCTAATATTGGTTTAAATTATACGAGAGGTAAAGGTTACTTTGAACAATTTAAAGAAGAAGAGAAAGCTGCTGATTTTGATAATTTAATTGCAGATGGTAGTGATGTTATTGTTCGTCGTTGGTTAGATAATCATTTTTATGTAGCTAATGCATCTGCTACTTATAGCATAGATGGTTTAGAACTTATTGCCGGTGGTTCTTATAGTAACTATACAAACGATCATTTTGGAGAGATTATTTGGGGAAGTGACTTAGCTGCGAATACAAATATTAGGGATCGTTATTATTTTAGTGATGCTAAAAAACACGATTTAAGTTCTTTTATAAAAGCTAATATTAGAATAAACGATCGACTAAATGCCTATGTAGATTTACAAGGAAGATTTGTTAGTTACAGAACAAAAGGTTTAACTTCTGATAGAGATCTTATTGATGTAAATAAAGATTTTAATTTTTTAAACCCGAAAGCTGGTTTAACTTATAACTTTAATTCTAAAAACAATCTTTACATTTCTTATGCTAGAGCAAACAGAGAGCCTAATAGAAGTGATTTTGAAGGAGGAAACTCACAACATGAAACGCTAGATGATTTTGAATTAGGTTGGCGTTATAAATCAGATAGAATTAAATTAAACACCAATTTATTTTATATGGATTATACAAATCAATTGGTATTATCTGGTGCTATTAATGATGTTGGTGAACCTATACGTGAAACTAGTGGAAATAGTTTTAGATTTGGTTTAGAAATTGATGCTGATATTTCTTTAACAGAGCACCTTTCTTTAAAACCAAATGTTGCTATTAGTACAAATAAAAATAAAGACTTTAATGTTCCTATAGATGGGGTTTTACGGAACTTAGGAAATACAGACATTTCTTTTTCTCCGAATGTTATTGTTGGTAATTCATTGGTATTTCAACCTAAAGAAAATTTACAAATTGCTTTTCTATCAAAATTTGTAGGAGAACAATTCATGGGGAATTTAAGTGGACGTATTTCTAATCAAGAAAAATTAAGTAGTTATTTTACTAGTGACTTGAATGTTGTTTATGAAATTAAAACAAAGAAAATATTTAAATCTATTGTATTAACAGGTTTAGTTAATAATCTTTTTAATAAAGAATATGTAGATAGAGGGTATTATTTCTTTTTTGATGATACTTGGACAACACCTGGAGTTACAACCACTATAGATGGCGCTGGTTTTTATCCACAAGCAACAAGAAACTTTTTAATTGGAGCTACATTAAAGTTCTAATATTGGTTACAATTCATAATTTCATATTATTGTAAACTTTGAATTATAAAAAAGAGCTGTAAAAAATTACAGCTCTTTTTTTATTTTAACTCTTAAAGGAGTAGTTTAATTTACGAATCTTTCCCTAGAATTTCTATTCTTTTATTTTTCGTGTCCATTCTAAATAGCCTCCTTTTACATTGTAAACATTATAGCCATTTTCAACCAAAACATTTGCAGCTATTTTACTTCTTGTTCCCGATCTACAATAAATATATACAGGTTCATCTTTATCTAAAACTTCAATTGCTTTTGTTTCAAAATTATTTGAGATTAAATTTACTTGTTTTGCCTCAAAAATAATTCCTTTAGAAGTTTCAGATGGGGTACGAACATCTAGCAACTGTACATTTTTATCTTCCTTTAAAATCAATTTTAAATCATCTATTGTTATGTTTTTCACACGCTCATCATTTTTAACGCATGCAAAAACACCCACAATAATCGATAAAATTAAAATTAATTTTCTCATTGTTTAGCCCTTTAAACTGTTAATATAATAACGGTTAAAAAATAAAACTAGTACTATAAAACTGGTCGCTCCCTTTTTATTTCGGTCTCTTTAATTGCATTATAACCTCCATCTACATCTATAACATTATGATAGCCTCTAGATTTTAATATGGAAGCTGCAATTACCGATCGATAACCTCCCGCACAATGAATATAGAATTTTTCATCATTTGGAAACACACTAATATAATCATTTAAATAATTTAATGGTGTATTTTTTACGTCTTTTATATGCTCTGTATCATATTCTGACGGTTTTCTAACATCAAAAATAATTGCTTTCTTTTCTATTTCTTTTTCTAAAAACAATGCAGAAACAGATTCTAGTGTATCTATTTCTTTATTTGTTTTTTTCCAACTATCAAAACCTCCTTCTAAATATCCTAAAACATTATCGAAACCAACTCTTGCTAATCTGGTTATTGCTTCTTCTTCTTTCCCTTTTGGTGTTACTAATAAAATAGGTAGCTCTGTATTTTTAACTAAAGCACCAACCCAAGGTGCAAAAGTACCATTTAAGCCTATAAAAATTGATTGTGGTATAAATCCTTCTACAAAATCAAATTGATGACGCACATCTAATATTAATGCTCCATATTTATTTGCCTTACTTTCAAAATCTTCTACTGATAATGCTTCTGTTCCTTTCTCAATAATTTTATCTATTGAATCATATCCTTCCTTATTTAACTTAACATTTAAAGGAAAATAATCTGGAGGTGGTAGTAAACCATTCGTTACTTCTTTTATAAATTCTTTTTTAGATAAAGTATCTCTTAAAGCATAGTTACTCTTCTTTTGTTCTCCTAATGTACTTGTTGTTTCTTTACTCATATGTTTACCACAAGCAGAACCAGCTCCATGTGCAGGATATACAATTACATCATCATTCAATATCATTATTTTATTTCTTAAACTATCATATAAATACCCTGCCAAATCATCTTGAGTGATAGTTCCTTTTTGTGCCAAATCTGGTCTTCCTACATCTCCTATAAACAAAGTATCTCCACTAAAAATAGCATAATCTTTTCCTTGCTCATCTTTTAATAAATAAGTGGTGCTTTCTAAAGTGTGGCCTGGTGTATGAATTGCTATAATTTCTATTGCTCCTAATTTAAAAGATTCACCATCTTTAGCAATATAAGATTCAAAACTTGTTTCTGCTGTTGGTCCATAAATAATTTTTGCACCTGTTTTCTCAGATAAAGTAATATGACCACTTACAAAATCAGCATGAAAATGAGTCTCAAAAATATATTTAATTTTTCCTTTTGCTTTTTCAGCTCTGTCTATATAAGGTTGTACTTCTCTTAAAGGATCTATAATTGCAATTTCGCCTTCACTTTCTATATAATAAGCTCCTTGTGATAAGCAATTTGTATAAATTTGTTCAATCTTCATATTTCTTCTTTTGTATTAATTGTACGCTTGGTGGATATATTGAGCGTATTTTTTTTGATTTTCATTATCTCCTGTTTTAAAAAACAGTACTGCTCCATTTGCTTTCATAAAGAAATGACTTAAATCAATCACTTCTAAAACTCCTCCTCTAAATAAATCATCTCTAACAGGACCTTTAACTCCTGCTAAATAAAATTTTATATCTCTCTTTTTATAAAACTGTATTTGTTGTTTCAACATTTCAATACCAGTACTATCTACCCTATTTATACTTTCGGCATCTAATACTATTAATTTTAATTTTTCAGCCTTATTTGCTACCATTAGTTCTAGTTGCTCTATAAAATAGCTAGAATTTGCATAAAATAGTTGTGCATCAAATCGAAACACAAGAATATCTTCTTCTAAAAGAACTTCTTTAAATCTATTTTTATTTCTATAAAAATCTGAATTTGGTACCTTTCCTAATTCAGTAACATGTGGTCTTGAAGTTCTAAATATTAAAACTACTAATGATAAACTTACTCCAATTAGAATTCCGTATTCTATTCCAAATAATAATGTTGATAAAAACGTTGCTATTAACAACCAAAAATCAAGATTATTCGCTCTCCATAAAAATCGAGCTTCTTTAACATTTACTAATCTAAAAACCGCCACAATAATAATAGCTGCAAGAACTGTTTTAGGCAAAAAATAAAATACTGGTGTTAAAAAAAGTAACGTTAGCACCACCATTAATGACGATAACAAAGCAGAAACACCTGTTGTAGCACCAGCTTCTGCATTAATTGCAGATCTTGAAAAACTAGACGTTGATGGGTATGATTTTAAAAAAGAACCCGCTATATTACTCAATCCTAACGCTACTAATTCTTGATTAGGATCTATTCTATAATCGTCTTGTTTTGCTTCTAATGATTTACCTATAGATATTGTTTCTAAGTAACCTACCATTACTAATGTAAATGCAATAGGTAATAATTCTTTAATTAAACCAAAATCAAAATCTGGAATTGCAAAAGATGGTAACCCAGAAGGTATTCCTTTTACTATGGCAACATCTATAAATTGATTTTTAAAAAAATATAATGTTAGTATTCCTAACACAACTACAATTAATGCATTCGGTATTTTCTTATTTATTTTTCTAAAAAAAAGAATCAATAAACAAGTAATTAGTCCTATTAAAGAAGTGTTTAAATTTATCTCTGAAATTCTATAATACATATCTTCTAGTAAAACATGTATTTGATCACTCTGTAAAAAATCTACACCAAAAAGGTTTCTAAATTGATTTAAACCTATTGTTAAAGCTACTGCTGAAGTAAAACCTGTAATTACAGGCTTAGATAAAAAATTAACTATAAATCCTAATCTAAAAATCCCCATTAATAATTGAATAGCCCCTACTAAAAAGGCTAAAAAAATAGCAATAGATATATAACTCTCAGAACCAGCTAAAGCAATGGTAGATACCCCTGCTGCTACTATTAAAGAATCCATAGCTACAGGTCCAATGGCTACTTGCCTTGATGAGCCAAAAACTGCATATACTATTTGCGGAATTAAGGCAGAATACAAACCATATATTGGAGGTAAACCTGCAATTAATGCATAAGCAATTCCTTGAGGTATTAATACCGTAGCAACAGTAATTCCTGCAATAAAATCACCTTTTAATTGTTCCTTTTTATAGTTAGGCAACCATTCTAATAGTGGTATGATCTTTTTTATATTCACTTAAAATAACTCTCCTTGACTTGTTCCTTTTATTCTTCCAAGATGTTTGTATGCTAAATCTGTAACTTCTCTCCCTCTAGGGGTTCTCATTATAAAACCTTGCTGAATTAAAAAAGGTTCATATACTTCTTCTATCGTTTCAGAATTTTCAGCTACAGCAGTTGCTAATGTCGTAATACCAACAGGACCTCCTTTAAATTTATCGATAATTGTAGTTAAAATCTTATTATCCATTTCGTCTAAACCATGCGCATCTACATTTAATGCTGATAAAGCATACCTTGCTATTTCAATATTTATAGTACCATCTCCTTTTATTTGTGCAAAATCTCGTACTCTACGTAATAATGCATTCGCTATACGAGGTGTTCCTCTACTTCTTCCTGCAATTTCAATAGCAGCTTCCATAGATGTTGGCATTCCTAATATTTTAGCACTTCTTTGAATAATGGTTGTTAATAGTTCTGTAGAGTAATAATGTAATCTACTACTAATACCAAAACGAGCTCTCATAGGAGCTGTAAGTAATCCTGATCTTGTAGTAGCCCCTACTAATGTAAAAGGCTCTAGATGTATTTGCACTGTTCTTGCATTGGGACCAGATTCAATCATTATATCGATTTTATAATCTTCCATTGCAGAATACAAATATTCTTCAACAACCGGGCTTAATCGATGTATTTCATCAATAAACAAAACATCTCTTTCTTCTAAGTTTGTAAGTAAACCTGCCAAATCTCCTGGCTTATCTAATACAGGGCCTGACGTAATTTTAATACCAACACCCAATTCGTTTGCTAAAATATTAGCTAAAGTTGTTTTTCCTAAACCTGGAGGACCATGAAATAACGTGTGGTCTAGAGCTTCGTCTCTTTGATTTGCTGCTTCAACAAAAATCTTAAGATTTTCTATTGCTTGATCCTGTCCTGTAAAATCATCGAAAGAAAGTGGTCTTAATTGTTTTTCAACATCTATCTCTTCATTTGAAAAATTATCTTTTTCTGGATTTAAATTTTCATTCATATAACCAAATATTCAAAATAAGCACTTATGATTTTGTCCTATTTGTAGAAGCTAAAATACTTAATAATTAACGGTAATTTATGCATTAAAATAAATTTTAATTCTAAATTTATTATCTTATTTTAAAATGAAACCTAAACAAAATATGATATCCTTAGGTTTCATTTATTGTTAATTTAAAACTTTTTACTGCATTGGTAATGCATCCATATAAGAGATTCCTCTACCAGCACAAATAGTACTTCTTATTTGCGCTAAACTTTGTTGATAGGTATCTACACTAAAAGCAAATGAAAAATGAGCTCCATTATTACATGCTCCGTGCACTTTTGTCCCTCCTCCGTTTATATTCATTTTTTCTTCAGTAGATAGTAGTCTTCCTAAAATTTTAAAATTCATAAAACTATATTTTTGGTTACCTCTAAAGATAATCATTATAAAATAGTTAGTTTCTTTAATACAAAAGAACCTTTCAATTGTATTGAAAGGTTCTTTTTATTTTATAAATTTTTCTTCTTTTTAAGAAGGTTCTTCTCCGTCTTTTAAAGGTACTGTTTGTAAAACAAAATCTTGTCCATGAACATAGTCTCCATTTTCATCAACCTTACTATAATCATAAGCCCAACGATGAACTTCAGGAATCTTACCTGGCCAGTTACCATGAATATGTTCTACTGGAGTTGTCCATTCTAATGTGTTCGATTTCCATGGGTTTTGACTTGCTTTTTGTCCTCTATACATTGAAATAAAGAAGTTTGCTAAGAAAATTAATTGAGCTACCCCTCCTAATATTGCCATATACGTCATGAAAACATTTATGTCTGCTAAATCATCAAACATAGGAAAATTAGAGTTTGTATAATAACGACGTGGTAAACCTGCTAAACCAATAAAGTGCATAGGGAAAAATACTCCATAAGCAGAAATAATAGTTAACCAGAAATGCCAGTATCCCATCGCTTTATTCATCATTCTACCATACATTTTTGGATACCAGTGATACACCCCAGCAAACATTCCAAATAATGCAGATACTCCCATTACTAAGTGGAAGTGAGCTACCACAAAGTACGTATCATGAATATTAATATCTAAAGCAGAATCTCCTAAAACTAACCCTGTTAAACCACCACTAACAAAAGTAGATACTAAACCAATTGAAAATAGCATTGCTGGATTCAATTGTAAGTTTCCTTTCCATAAAGTAGTGATGTAATTAAATGCTTTTACAGCCGATGGAATTGCAATTAAAACAGTTGTAAATGTAAATACAGAACCTAAAAATGGATTCATTCCTGATATAAACATATGGTGACCCCATACAATTGTTGATAAGAATGCAATACCTAAAATAGATCCAATCATTGCACGATATCCAAAAATTGGTTTACGTGAATTTGTTGAAATTACTTCAGATGAAATTCCTAATGCTGGTAATAAAATTATATATACTTCTGGGTGTCCTAAAAACCAGAATAAATGTTCAAATAATACAGGGGATCCTCCTTGGTAATGGAGTACTTCTCCATTAAGAAAGATATCCGATAAATAGAAAGAGGTACCAAAACTTCTATCAAAAATCAGTAATAATGCTGCTGATAATAATACTGGGAATGAAATTACACCAATGATAGCAGTTACAAAGAACGCCCACATTGTTAATGGTAATCTCGTCATCTTCATACCTTTTGTACGTAAATTAAGTACTGTTACAATATAGTTTAATGATCCTATTAAAGAAGATGCAATAAAGATAGCCATTGAAACTAACCATAATGTCATTCCCATACCTGAACCAGGAATTGCTTTTGGCAATGCTGATAAAGGAGGATAAATTGTCCATCCTGCTGATGCTGGTCCAGCTTCAACAAATAAAGAACTAACC
>CAKZVD010000061.1 GCA_937922085.1 uncultured Tenacibaculum sp.
TAAGCCTATTAAAATTAAAAAACATCATAGAAGAGCTAAAAGTATATTCAAATATGGATTGAATTTCATTGCTAATATATTTTTAAACGCTAAAAATCAAAATAATATAAATATCTATAAATTTTTGTCATGTACTTAGAAAGAAGATTTAAAAATACATTTTTGTACTTGTTCAGATAAACAGGAAGTTAATGTTGATTTTGCTGATGAAGTTGTAAAACTTTATGAATCAAAGAAATTTGAAGCGTCTAAAGCTTTTTTTGAAGAAGAAGGATCATATGAAAGTACTTATTTCAAATGGACTCTTTCTTCATTTCATGAAGAAGTAGATAAAAATCGAGTAATGGGAATGATGATTTATCCTCAAAAAAAAATTAACAATGAACTTTCTTTAGAAAACATTCTGCAAACTTTAAATTCAGATAATTGCTTTGATTTTAATTATACTCCTAAAGAAAAAGATTACATTAAAATTGAAGAAAAATATAAGTTTATTGAGCTTGAAGGTCACAAAAGGCCTATAATTATGGAATATATATCTTTTAAATTTGAAAATGGAAGATGGGAATTTGGAACGTATCCCATGAATTATATTCATAATCAAATTGAAATAGGAAAAATAGAAACATTAGAAAACAAAAATTATTGATTCATGAAATTTCTGTGGAATTTTCCTTCCAGACTCAATTTGGTAAATCAATTACTTAAAAACGTTAACTAACATAAATAATAATATTGCTTAAATTGAAACTTAAAATATGGATTTAAAAAACCCTTTTACATTTTTTTCAATACTAATAGTATCTAATATTATAGCATATATACTAACGATTATTATCAGTAAATTATGGGATAAAATATATAATTATAAAGGAGTTTTCCTTAAAAAAGAAATAATAGGGTCTATATATGTATTATGCATAAATATTATAATAGGAATACCTGGATATATTCTTTGGGTTAAAGGAATAATAATGTTTTCTAAATCTAGTATCTGGTTTTCTTTTATTAGTATATTCTTGTTAATGGATTTTTTCTTATACATTTTACATTATTTATCTCATAAAGTTGAGTTATTAAACAAAATTCACTCAAAACACCATGAGCATACAGATAGCTTTAATCCGGTCAGTTTATATCATATGTCTCCTTGGGAATCTATCTTTTTTGGAATATTACTAACAATGATTACTATTCTGTTTAAGTTTAATCTTTATGGTTTTATTTTATTCTTAATTTTCAACTGGTTATATGGGGTAATGACACATTTAAATAGTAATTCATCTAAACCTTATTTATTTACCTTTACTACTAACACTTTTCATAAAACTCATCATAAAGTGAATAATAAAAATTTTGGTTTTTACACTTTTATTTGGGATAAGTTATTTAAAACAGAAATGAAAAATGCTTATTAATTGATTTATAAAAGATATTAAAAATACAACTAATAAGAGCAAACAAACACTCTTAGCTAAAGTATACTTGTTATATAAAGATAAAACGTAATTGAATTTATTCCTATACTATGTGCAATGCGTCAACACTCGAATACAAAATGAACAAAAGATGAAAAGTGAAATAAGGAAAGCTGTTGAATTAAGCCCTGAATTAGAAGACAAGACTTTTGATATGCAAGGCGAAGCCTTTGAACTACTTGAACATAACAAACCTGAAGAAGCTTTAGAAAAGATTAAAAACGCTTGGAATTTATTACCTGAACCAAAATTTAATACTTCTTGCTCAAATATAATTTTGTGTGACTTAATCGAAATTTTGACAAAAGTCGGTAAACATGAAGAAGCTAAAACAATTCTTACAGATTGGACTAATGATATTGAAACTTGTGGATATCGAATTTATGAAACTACTCCATTTATATTATCGGGGGAAATTTTTTTATATCTAAATAAAATTGAAGAGGCTAAAGAACAATTTCATAAGTCTGCAAAATATGGGGCAACAAAACGAGATTTTAGCGACAAACCCTTATTCTATTTTGACATTGCGAAAAAAAAAATAATCGAGAATGATGAAATTATAAATCTTTTTAAAAAAGAAGTACTCGAAAACAAATCAATTCAAGAAATACCAAAAGAGCTAACAGACTCTGAAATTGACCAAATTGAAGAATTGTCTGAAAATGGGAATATCTATTTTGACAATGAAAACTATAACAAAGCTATAACAATTTGGGAAAAATCTTTATCATTAATTCCTAATCCTAAAAACTCATATTCTGAAAGTTTATGGTTAGAAACTTCTATAGGAGATGCATATTTTCTTTTAGGCGAATACGCAAAAGCATTAGAACATTTTGAAAATGCAAAAGGTAACATGGAAGAAAATGCTTACGAAAATCCATTTGTAATGCTTAGGCTTGGACAAACATTATTAGAGAACAGTATGAATAAAGAAGCTAAAGAATATTTATTGAGGGCATATATGCTTGAAGAAGAAGAGATATTTGAGAATGAAAATAAAAAATATTTTAACTTCTTAAAACAAAATGTAAAACTAAAATAATAAAGCACATAACAAGGGTAACTGTTGCACAACTCATTATTTTAAGTGAATCAATAATTTTCGAAGTGTTCAAAAACATGAAGCCCTTATAAATCAAAAAATCTTTGTTTTTCAAAATCAATAAAATAGCCGTTTTTAATCAATTGTAGAGTTGTGCAACAGGCACAATCTATAAAAAACATAGGGCATATTTGTGCTAACCTCAAAGTTCTGTGTTATTTTGCAAAGTTAGCTAAATATAAAATTTGGCGTTTAAACCGAAAAGCAGTGCTTTCCCCCTATCATACACTCCTTATAAACAGCGCTGTAAATTACTTAAAAGATATTATAAGAAAGAAAAATGAGTCGAAAAAATTGGCCATCAGAAAAAATATTCAATCGACTGTTGAATAATAAAACTCAAAAAACTTTTTGGGACAATATTCATGAATTGAGAAAAAGACCAAATAAAGAAGTTTATAATAGAGCGTTCAAACTTTCTAACTCTAAAAGTGAAAAAGAAAAAATTATTGGAATTTATGTTTTAGCGCAATTAGGTTTTGATCCGAGATTTCAACAATTAAAAACTATAGAGTTATATTTTAAATTACTAGAAAACGAGAAAACACCAAAAGTAATTTCTGCAATTTTATCTTCAATAAGTCATAATAATGAAATTTTAAATGAAAAACAGATTCTAAAATTAATAGAATTTAAAACTCACAAATTTGTAGATGTAAGGTATGAATTAACTCTTGCTCTTTCTTGTTTAGAAAATGAGAATGCATTAAAAACATTAATTGAACTCTCAAATGATAAAAACTCTGATATTAGAAATTGGGCAACTTTTGGAATTGGAACACAACTTGATAATGATACTGAAGAAATTAGACTTGCATTGTGGAATAGAATTCCAGATAAAGATGAAATTACTAGATTAGAAGCCGTATTAGGATTAGCTAAAAGAAAAGATAAAAGAATAAAAGAAATTTTAAAAAGTGAGCTTGAAAATATCGATGAAAATGGTTCATTGATTTTAGAATCTATTGAATTACTTAACGATAGAGATTTCATTCCATTGTTAGAAAAGAAAATTATAGAAAATAAGACATCTAAAAAAGTTAATGAAGATTGGTTGATAAAAACAATAAATAAACTAAATGAAAAATAGATACAAATCTCGCAATACCATTTATCCTTCTAACATTCTAATTATCACATCCGCCAACAATTTTTGAAAAATCGTAAGACTCTCCACGTTTAAAATACACATATGAATTTTTAATATGCGTAACTTTTTCGTTTAAAGTATAATCATATTCTACAAAAACAACATGCATATTAGTACCTGGTGTAGGATTTAAATTACCTAACGTTACATTTGAAATTTCAGCTCCTTCAGGAACATTGTTGCATTTCCTTATACTCTTTATATTCGAAATATCATTTATTATTTGTTCTTCAAAAGTTAATTTTTCACCACAAGAATATAAAACTATTGTAAAAAGAATAATTCCTATAAATATTAATTTTTGTTTTATTATATACGCTTTATTTTAAGTGAAGATATAGGTTTATATTAGTAAAACAAGTTTTTTATTTTATTGAATCAAATTAAAAAATAGCTTTAGTAACAACAATTAATATTGTCTTCTAATATTTTATTCAGAGTTTAATGTATTTTTATCTCTTCTACCAATCCTTTTGATTTTAGAATATAAAATAGCAAAATAATAAAAATAAAGAATTATAAGATAATTAATCAATGATTAAAATAGGAATAATAACAGTAAGCGATAGAGCAAGCGCCGGTGTTTACGAAGATATTAGTGGAAAAGCAATTATTAATACCTTAAACGATTATTTAATTTCTAAATGGCAAGAAGTGTATCAAGTAATTCCGGATGAACAAAAACTTATTGAAAACACCATTATTAATATGGTAGATAATGATAACTGTTGCTTAGTGATTACCACGGGAGGTACAGGCCCTGCTAAAAGAGATGTTACACCTGAAGCAACTGCAGTTGTTTGTGACAGAATGATGCCAGGATTTGGAGAGCTTATGAGGGCTGAATCTTTAAAATTTGTACCAACTGCCATTCTTTCTAGACAAACTGCTGGACTTAGAGGTAATAGTTTAATTATTAATTTACCTGGAAAACCAAAATCAATTAGAGAATGCTTAGATGCTGTTTTTCCTGCTATTCCATATTGTATAGATCTTATGGATGGTCCATTCTTAAAATGCAATGAAAATGTAATAAAACCATTTAGACCTAAAAAAAAATAATAGACTAAAAACACAATATATCTAGTGAAATGAGAGAAAGAAATAATCATATAAATTATTACAATACATTTCCTAAATTTTAATAAAAATTGTAGAAATATTAAAGCTATTATGAAAAACTCTATCGTATTTATATTTTTTTTTACTGTAACATTATTGCAATCATGCTCTAATAATGAAGATTCAATAAATGAAATAATAGGTTATTGGCATTTAATTGAAAGATATGAATCAGATATTCAAATCGATTTACATTGTGATAAACCTTTTCAAATTCAATTTGAAAAAAATAATGACATGTTAGTTAGTTATTTAGTTCAATATCTTTCAACTGCAGAAGAATGCAAAAATATTGACATGACAAATTATACATGGAAAAAAAATGGTGATAGATATGAAATTTATCAATTTCCTAACAAAATATATGGAAAAGCTTTCTTTGAAGATGATTATTTGATTTTAAATTTAACCGATTTCCCTAATAAATATGTTTTTAAAAAAATAATTATAGTGAATGAATAATTTTAAATAAAACCAACTGAATTAATCTTCTCCTAAACACAATACTGTATACTATTAATTCCCTCCTATTCATAAGAAAAGAAGGGAATTAATATTCAATCAGCTAGTTCAATGCTTCTACAGGTCCAAAAAACTCATAATTTATACTTTCTTTTTTTACATCCAATGAATCTAATATTTTTAAAGTGTTAGCCATAAAAGGAGTTGGTCCACAAAAATAAAAATCACTCTTTTTAAAAATATTTAAACTATTCAATATTTCAGAACTCAAAAAACCTCTATAATCGTAATTTTCTCCAACAATGTCAGTAGTTAAAGGTGTGCTAAATATCTTTACAAACCTAGATTCATCATTTATTAATTGATTAATTTCATTTTCAAAAACTAGACTTTCACTATTCAATACACACTGAATAAATGTAATATTATTGTGATATTTAATTGCTTTTTTAAACATACTTAATACCGGAGTAATTCCTACCCCTGCCCCTATAAAAACAATTGGATTTTCAGTTTCTTTTAAAATGAATTCTCCAGAAGGCATACCTACTAATAAAACAGCATCAATAGTTAGTTTAGAATGTATGTAATTAGATACAACTCCATTTGGGTTTCCTCTTTCTTTTTTAATACTAAGCCTTAAATAATCTTTATCATTAGAATCTGATAAACTATAATTTCTGGTATGCTTATGTTCAGTACCTGGAATTTCTAGAGTTACAGCTACATATTGTCCAGCTATAAAATTAGGTATAGGTTTCCCGTCTTTTCTTTTTAAATAGAAAGAAGTAATACTATTACTCTCAATTACTTTTTTAACTACTATAAATTCTTTCATTCCTCTATAACCATTTTTGCTTTTTTCTTTACTTTTATATAACTCTTCTTCTCTTTTTACAAAAATTACTGCTAAATCTTCATAAGCTTCAGCCCAAGCATTAATAATTTCAGGAGTCGCTAAATCTCCTAATACTTCTTTAATAGCTAATAATAAGTTTTCTCCTACTATTGGATATGCTTCTTTCGGAATAGACAAGCTTACATGTTTTTGTACAATAGTTTCTACAGTATCTCCTAACATTTCTAATTTTTCAATATGAACAGCATACTTAAATATTGCATTTGCTAAAGCTTTTTGTTGTACTCCTCTTTTCTGATTAGACATATTAAAAACATCTTTTAACTCTGGATGCTTATCAAATAATAATCTATAAAACACTTTAGTTATTGCTTCACCATGAACTTGTAATACTGGTGCTGTAGATTTTACAATTTCAATTGTTTTTTTACTAGCCATAATAATTATATTAATTCTTTATTCTAGGCAAAAGTAACTTCGGTACAATCTTAAGTTTTATGATTCAAATCATACTTACAACATTTTTTATAAAAATCTGATAACTAAAAAAGATAGAAAAAGGTAACTTTTGATAGCTATAAGTTATTATTACTTCCTCCTTATGTTAGTTTGAAAATCCCCTCCATCTTTTATTTAAACCTCATTTTAAAACAACTTCAATTTATTAAAAAAAACTCAACTATTATATATTTAAGGTCTTTTCTCAATCTCTTATTTTTTCAAAACCTTATTTTTTTTAGCTTAAATTTATCTTTTACTAAGTCTATTTTACCCATACTTAAACTACTTTTCTTTGAAATTATTAAAAAGATCATCCGATAAAAAAAACTACCTAAAACACTACACCCATTATAAACAAAGAAAATATAATAAAATACGGTTATAAAACTGAAAGTATTTAAACATTAAAAAAACAAATTACAGAGAGATAACAGAATTATACCTTAGTAATTTTCTTTCAAGAAAGTTTATATATTTGCCGCGTTAATAAAAAACAGACACGGTTTCTTTATCAACAAATTAACCCCGAAATCCCCCATTATATAATGAAAACTTCAGTTTTATTAAAAAAACAAGTAGCTTTTATTTTATGTTATTGTTGTTTAAACTTAATTTTTGCTCAAAAAAATTACTCCGTAAGTAAATCAGGAAATGACGCAAACTCTGGTACCTCTAAAAATTCAGCATGGAAAACTATAAACCTAATAAATAATCACTCTTTTAAATTTGGTGATGTAATAAATTTTAGAAAAGATGATGTTTTTTATGGATCTATAGATATCAAAGACAAAAAAGATTACCTAAAGTGGGAAATAACACCTGTTTTTTCTAACAGAAAAGTAAAAATATTAGATGACAGTAAAGAGGAATCAATTATAATTTATCCTAACCCTGCAACTGACATCTTAAATTTTAAAAGAAACATAATAAAAGAAAAGTTTAGTATTTACAGTACTCCTGATTGTAAGGTTAAAGAACTCATTCTAGAACAGCCTAACATCTCTATAAACAATTTATTTAGTGAGTTTTACAAAATTTCTATAAAAGGAGTTATCTCTAAATTAATAGTTTTATAATTTTTTTATGTAAAGCTCTTACCCTATTTATTTTTTAACATATGAATTTCTTTATTCTACTCTCATAATTATCTTAATGGTAATTGTATAGAGTGAAATTGTATACTTTCTAAATAAAATTAACAAAACACTTTAAACCCCTAAATAATTATAAATAATGAAAAATAAACTAATAAAAAGACGAATTTACTCAACCTTTTTTCTCTTGTTATTAACATTTACTTCCTATGCTCAGAGGCCATTCTTTGATAAAAGTAAAGATTTATTAATTGCTCAATTTGATAGCAAACCTGATCCTGATGATATTCATGCTCAAGCTGCATTAGGATCAATGTTACTCCATAACGATTTAAAAGGAGTTAATTATTACGCTGTGGCAGGGGCAATAGGCCGTCAAGGTGGTCAATTTATTGATTCTGATGAATTGTTTGATTTATCATTTGGTAAAAGTAATTGGACCGATGCTGATGAAAATTGGACTGCATCTGTAACTAAAATTAAAAATAAAGTTATTCCAATCTTGAATAATGGAGGAAAAATATGGGTACAAGAAGCTGGTCAATCTGACATAACAGCTGATTGGGTAGCTCAAGTAATTAATACTGTTGGAGCTTCTAAAGTAAAAAATAACGTAATAGTAGTTCAACACAGTAAATGGAACCAAGATCAAACCACACCTGATGATCTTAATTATGTAAAAAGTAAGACTAATTATTTTTATATAGATGATGGTAATGCAGATTTTACAGAACAATGGGGAGATCATGGCCCATATGATACTCCAAGATATCGATCTAGAGATAGCAAATGGATCGCATTAGCTAAAAACTCACCTAATAAAAAAGCTAAAGCTATTTGGGCTGAAGCAGATCGGGTTGTAAAACGTAGATACCCACAAGGAGTTCCTTATGATTGGTCATGGATGAAAAATGATGGCCTTGATTATTCTGATTGTGTAGAAAATTGGTGGATTTTAAACATTAGTGATAAAGCAAACAATGTATCAAAATTCTGGGATAGATATGTAACCAATACAACTGGTTCAAACCCAAATTCTGGTTCTTGTAAAGGGAAAGTTTTTGAGGAAACAAATGGAATTGTAGCCATTGAAGCAGAAGATTTTGTAAAACAAACTGCAACTAATGATAGAGAATGGTTTGTTATTGGTAATAGAGAAAGCACACCTACTCCTGACCCAGACGGAAGTCATGCTTCTTCTGCTAGTAAAGGAAAATACATTGAATTATTACCAGATACCAGAGTAACTCATGGAGACCCTATAAAAGTAGGAGTTAACTTTTCAGACACTCCAGGAAAAGCTGTAATAGATTATAAAGTAAAATTTAATTCTCCTGGTAAATACTTTGTTTGGATTAGAGCTTATTCTTCAGGAACAGAAGATAATGGAGTACATGTAGGTATTGATGGAACTTGGCCTTTATCAGGAAGAAAAATGCAGTGGTGTACTGGAAAAAATCAATGGACTTGGGAAAGTAAACAAAGAACCAATGCTAACCATTGTGGAGAACCAGAGAAAATTTTTATTAATGTACCAACAGCTGGTATACATACAGTTTCTTTTTCTATGAGAGAAGATGGTTTTGAGATCGATAAATTCATTTTATCTAAAACGTATACAAAACCTACAGGAAATAGTTTAAATTCAATAGCTATAAATTGTGATGGAGATAATGATACAGATAATTCAGAGTGTAATATCAGTTCAACTATCAAAGGTTTAAAAGTTTCTTCAAAAACTAAAACATCAATAACTGTTGCTTTTAATGAGATACCTGGAGCTAACACTTATGAATTAAGAGCATGGCCTAAAGGTGAATTTACAGGTAGTATTAATACTCCTAAAGCAGTTTCTTTTGCAGGAGGAAGCTCTTCTCCCTTAACTATAGTAGGGTTAAATTCTGGTAAAGAATATACCTTAGTTTTAAGAGGAATTTGTGGAGTTGGTAAATCAACTGAGTTTTCACAAATAGATGTTACTACAGTTGCAAATGCCCCTAAATGTGATATAAATACAATTATCACAGGTTTAAATGCTTCTTCAAAAACTAAAACATCAATAACTGTTGCTTTTAATGAAATTGCTGGAGCTCAAAATTATGAGTTAAGAGCGTGGCCTAAAGGTGAATTTACAGGTAGTATTAATACTCCTAAAGCAGTTTCTTTTGCAGGAGGAAACTCTTCTCCTTTAAATATAGTAGGGTTAAGTTCTGGTAAAGAGTATACCTTAGTTTTAAGAGGAATTTGTGGAGTTGGTAAATCAACTAAATTTTCACAAATAGATGTTACTACAGTTGCAAATGCCCCTAAATGTGATATAAATACAATTATCACAGGTTTAAATGTTTCTTCAAAAACTAAAACATCAATAACTGTTGCCTTTAATGAAATTGCTGGAGTTCAAAATTATGAATTAAGAGCATGGCCTAAAGGTGAATTTACAGGTAGTATTAATACTCCTAAAGCAGTTTCTTTTGCAAGAGGAAGCTCTTCTTCCTTAACTATAGTAGGGTTAAATTCTGGTAAAGAATATACATTAGTTTTAAGAGGAATTTGTGGAGTTGGTAAATCAACTGAATTCTCACAAATAAATGCAGCTACAAAAGAAGATGAACTTACAAACGGTATTTATTACATTCAGAACCCTAAAGGTACTATAAGAATTAATAGCCCTAGTGGAAGTATAGTAAACCAAGCAACTACTGCTAATAATAGTGCTAAATGGGAAATCACTAAAATAAGTGATTATTATACTATTAAAAATTTACGTAATAATGAGTATTTAGAAGTGCCTTTTAAAGCATGTATAACGGGAGAAAATACACAAAACTTAAATCTAAAATTAGCAACATATTCACAAGTAATAGGAGATCATCAACGATGGAAAATAACAAAAATTAGTGGTGATTACTTTATTAGTCCTTTGCATTGTGATAAAGTAATAGATAGACCAAAAAATAATTCTTTATTGTTATTATGGCCCTTAAATACTAACAATACGAATCAAAACTGGAAAATTACCAGAGCTTCAGCAACTTCTAAAACAGCTCTTAACAATAAGTTAGATTCAAAAAATGAGATAATAAACATTTTTCCAAACCCTGTAGTTCATAATACTTTCTCTATTCATTTAGTTAATGATACAGTTTCTGATATAAGTGTTTTTGACATACAAGGGAAGCTAATTTATCAAAATAAATTTTCTAAAAAAACAATTAATATTAATAGGAATAATTTAGGTGAAAAAGGATTGTATTTTATAAAAATTAAACAAGGAGAAATTACTATTACTAAAAAGATAGTGCTTCAATAAAAATAGTGAAACTTGAGTAACATCAAGTATATTGTAATTTGAATTGATTGAGAAAAGCGGCTGAATTTCAGTCGCTTTTTTAAATTTTTGTCAACCTATTGGCAACTCAAACTCAATAAAACAAAGAACTTATTATTACAACTTTCAAACCTTACAAAACATACACAATATCTTATTGAAAATGAAAACAAAACAACCAAAACATAGTATACAAATTGTTTTAATATTATTGGTGGCAATAATGCAACTACACGGACAGTTATCTATTGGAGATCCGGGAGTAAAATTTGATGATGTAAAGTATGATTCAGATTATCCTTTTATGAAAGAATGGCAAAAAGCTGGAGTGCAAGGAGGTATTCCATTTTTTTAATGAGCTAACTGAAGATGATTACTATATTGGAATAAGAAGTAAACTCATGGGGCAAGTAAATCTTGTTCGTATTGGTAAAAATTACTTAAATACAAATGGTTCTATTACTTTATCTACAGGTATTTTAGCAGATGACCCTGTAATAAAAACCGCAAGTGCAGCAATGGTAAATGGAGGAATACATAGCTTTGTTAAAGCTGTTTCACTTGAAATTGAGAATAATATTAGAGTGAATGTTGTTTCTTTAGGTGTTGTTGATGACTCTTATGAGAAGTACAAAGATTATTTTCCTGGTCATCTTCCTATTTCTATGAATAAAGTAATTAACGGATATGTAAGAAGTGTATATGGAAAGAGAAATGGGGAAATAATTCGAATTTATAATTAAAACTTTATTTGCTTAATTTTTAAATTCTATTTTCCTAGAATTAGTTCTTTTCATTATTTTAGTAATTCTAAAAACTGACTTTAATTGTTACATTAAACAGGAAAAATTCAACTATAAATTATGTCTTTATTATCTTATAATTTAATTTTAAAAAACATAAATCGTTTTATAAATTTAAATCAAGAAGAGGAGAATTTTTATGTTTCTTTATTAACAGAAAGGAAAATAAAAAGAAAAGAATTTTTAATAAAACAAGGACAAATTTCAAAACATGATTATTTCATAATTAAAGGGTGTTTAAAAGTATATACTTTAGATAATAAAGGTTCTGAACATATTTCTATGTTTGCTATTGAAGATTGGTGGACAGGTGATATGGCTAGCTTTATTTCTCAACAACCAGGGCATTACTTTATACAAGCATTAGAAGACTCTATTGTATTACAAATATCAAAAAGCAACTTTGACTTGTTATTTAAACAAATACCAAAATTCGAACGTTTTTACAGAATTTTATACCAAAGATCATTAGTTTCTTTTGTACAAAGAGCAAATCAAGGTATATCGGAAAGTGCTGAAGAAAGGTATTTAAATTTTGTTAAAAAACACCCTAATATTATTAACAGAGTTTCTCAAAAAAACATTGCTGCTTACCTAGGTGTTACTCCAGAGTTTTTAAGTCTTTTGAGAAAAAAAATAGTTTCAGTGTAATTTCTTAATGTACATTATTTTTCCCTAATACAATCTGTTTGTTCTTTGTAGCATGAAAAAAACAAACATTTTGTTAATTATAATATTTCTGGTTTTTAATCAGAAAATAAAATCTCAAATTACACAATTAGAACTTGCTTCGGGAATATCTAAAACTGATTTCTCTTATTTTTCAATTAAACCTCTTAATAAAAAAGAAACATTTTCTATTTCAACTTTAGCTTTCTTTCAAAAATACCATGGTAAAGAGCATCTTATTTTTGACGAGATTGGAGTTCAAACTACTGTTTTTTGGAATATCAATAAATTTCTATCTGTAGGACCTTCTTTATATTATAATAGTGTTGCTGGTTTTTCTGAAAGAATCTCTTTATTAGTATCCATAAAAAAAGAAAAATTCACTTTATCAGTTATTCCTTCCATAGCGCATTTAGAATTAACCAATTTTATTAATGGAGAATTATTTCTTCAACTTCAATTCGTTCAACCTATAAAAAAACATTGGAAATTTTTATTAAGTGCACAAGTACTTTCCCATTGGGATAAATTTTCAAAACATTCTCGAAGTTTTCAACAAATAAGAACTGGATGTTCTTATAAAAAAAATCAATTTGGTTTATTTGTAGACTTTGATCAATATGGCCAAAATCCTATATCTAAAACATCTGTAGGGCTTTTCTTTAGAAAAATATTTATTAATAACTAAAATTTAAAAATGATACGTAAAATTATTAAGACAAACGACAATTGGGGACAACTAATTACACGATTAACACTAGGACTGGTACTACTGCCTCATGGAGCACAAAAAATGCTAGGTTTATTTGGTGGATATGGGTTTTCTTCAACTTTAGAAACTTTAACTAAGCAAATGCAATTACCATGGGTTATTGCTTTTCTGGTAATTATAATAGAATTTTTTGGGGCAATTTCCTTAATCTTTGGTTTTTTAAATAGAATATGGTCTTTAGCAATTATCTTTTTATTCTTAGGTATAATTTTTACAGCACAAATAGAGCATGGTTTTTTTATGAATTGGTTTGGTATTCAAAAAGGAGAAGGCTATGAATATTCTCTACTTATTATAGGTTTAGCTATGTCTATATTAATAAATGGCGCTGGTAAATTTTCTATTGATTCATTAATTATAAAAAAGCTAAATAACTCTATAAATCTAAAAAAGGAAGTTTTATAAAAATATGTGAATGATAATTATTTCATTATAAAAATTATTAAGCAGTTGTAAAATTCTATGGTTTTAAAATAAAAATAGCAATTCCTACAAAAACAACAATTTGTAACCATTTTAAGTAAATTCCTATTTTAGAATTTTGTTTAATCAAAGTTGAAACTGAACCCGCTAGAATAGCAATAGTAGAAAAAACAATAAAGGAAACAATAATAAAAACCCCTCCTAAAATATAAAATTGTAAAACTGTAGAAATCGTTTTAGAAAATAGAAACTGTGGGAAAAATGCTAAAAAGAAAATAGTAACCTTCGGATTTAAAACATTCATCCAAAATCCCGTTTTAAACAATTCTACGGTTGTTTTAGTTTGAACATTTTCTGTTGAAAACACAATTTCGGGATCACTATTATAAACCTTATATGCTAAATACAATAAATAACCAGCTCCTAATAATTTAATTATAAAGAAAATATTATCATTCGCTTTAATAATTTCTGAAACACCAAAAGCAACTAAAGTTGTATGAATTATACAACCAGTCATTAATCCAAAAACTGTAGCTAATCCATATTTCTTACCATTTACAATACTCTGTGTAAGCACAAAAATATTATCAGGACCTGGAGAAATTGCCAAAGCCATAGTCGCAAAGACAAAAGAGACTACTATTTCCATAAAAGTAACTTAACCTTTTAAAATAGCTTTATTAATTCTTTTTATTAAAGCAGGTCCTTCATAAATAAAGCCTGTATAAATTTGTACTAAATCTGCTCCTGCTTTTAACTTCTCTAAAGCATCTTTTTCAGAATGAATACCTCCTACTCCAATAATTGGAAATGCTTTATTAGATTGATCTGCTAAATATTGAATAACACGTGTACTTCTGTCTTTAATTGGTTGTCCGCTTAAACCTCCATTACCGATTTCCTTCAATCGTTCTTCTGAGACTTTTAAACCTTCTCTATTTATAGATGTATTAGATGTTATAACCCCATCAATTTTAGTCACTGCTACTAATTCAATAATTTCATCTAGTTGATGATCATTTAAATCTGGAGCAATTTTTAGTAAAATAGGCTTTTGCTTTACTTCTAAATTATTTAATTTCTGTACTTCTGTTATTAATTCCTTTAAATAATCTACATCTTCTAATTTTGCATGACTAGATACATTTGGACAACTTACATTTAAAACAAAATAATCTACAAAAGGATATAAGCCTTTAAAACATTCTAGATAATCTGCTGTATAATTTTCTGGAGAAGTTTGCGTATTCTTACCAATATTACCTCCTATAATAATTTTTCCTTTGTTCTTTTTTAATTGTTCAACAGCTGCTTTTAATCCTTCATTATTAAATCCCATTCTATTAATAATTCCTTTATCATCTTTCAATCGGAATAATCTTTTTTTAGGATTTCCTATTTGTCCTTTTGGCGTTACTGTTCCTATTTCTATAAAACCAAATCCAAAATCGGCTAACTCGTTATATAAAACTGCGTTTTTATCAAAACCAGCTGCTAATCCTACCGGATTTTTAAACGTAAGTCCGAACAATTTTCTTTCTAATTTTTTATCATTTACTTGATAAATTCCTCTAAAAATAGAAGGTACAAATGGAATTTTTGATAAAAACTTTACTAATGAAAATGTAAAATGATGAATCTTTTCAGGATCAAAAAGAAAAAGTATAGGGCGAATAAGTAGTTTATACATTTTTATGTTGTCAAGTCGAGCGGAGTCGAAACTTTATTAATTTAGCCGCTAAGTTATAAAAATTACAACAAAAATAATGTAGATATGATAGTTTCTTAGAGAAGAATACAGGTAATTACAGGTTAAAAAAAATTCATTATAATTTGAAAAGCTTCTAAAACTTTATAATTAAAAGTCCAGAGATTACAAGCAAAGAACAATAAATAAAAATTAAATTTTCAATAATATTAGGGCTTCGTAATGAAGCCCTATCATAAATTATGGATTTACTAAAATCCTCCACCTACAGTATTACCAAGACTATTAGCAATTCTTTGACATTCATTACCACAGTTTGTTAACCCTTGGCTACCATGAGCATGATGATCATAGCATTCACTAAGACAATGAATAGCACAAAATTCTCCTCCACTAATAGCTTTTTGTTGATTTTTGTTAAGAGTTTTTCCTAAGGTTTTTAAACTTTTCATAATTAAAGTATTTAATTGATTATATATATTGTGAACATTTAAAGACACTCACAATTTATGTCTTTATATTACTTTCAAAGTCATTTTATTACTTTATAAGCTACTCTGTAATTTATAAGATATCTTTTATCAAATTATTTATTTTTCTATATAAATTTCCTGTAAAAAAGATAAGTTCTGATTAAGGTTACTTTTTTAACTCTATTAAATAAAATTAAGGAGTTAATAAAATGAAGATTTTTTTATCAATACTCAATAAATAATCTTTTTCTTATCTACAATAGCTAATTATTTTTAACTACAATTAATTCTTTTTTTGTAATTAAAACAATAGATAATTCAAAATCGTAGTCCTCTATTTCATATTCGCTTTTAGTATTTTTATTTTTAAGCTTATAATAGATAGTGAATATTTTAAACCTGTTTTTCTATATTTAAATTGATAATCAGACCAAATCAATCACATCATTATTTATACATACCTTTAGAAATATCCATATTCTCTATAAAATTAGAATATAAATCATGTAAAAAAAAACTATCTTTTACTTAAAAAGTGTCTTCTTACCTACTCTATCAAGCTTCTATTATTCTAGAGTATCAATTTTATGTATCTATTTTAAAAAGTTGAAATATTACTGGTGTGTATAATAAATTTCCCTCTTTATATGATATCAATCACTTGAAGTATATATAAATTGATATCTTAATGTTAGTGTTTTTTCGAGAGGGAATTGTATAAAAAAAGCTCCTTTTCAGGAGCTTTTCTTTTATCTTAATTCTGCATCAACATTCTTTTCAAATGTTTGCTGTAATTTTTGCATTATTTTATCTATCTGTTTATCGTTTAATGTTTTATTTTCATCTTGTAAAACAAAACTAATTGCATACGACTTTTTCCCTTCTGGTAAATTCTCTCCTTCATACACATCAAACAAATCAACATCCTTTAGAAGTTTTCTTTCCGATTGAAATGCTAAATTATAAATTTCTTTAAATTCAACTTTATTATCTAATAATAAAGCTAAATCTCTTTTTACAGACGGAAACTTAGGCAAACTTGAAACCTTTATCTTTTTATTTCCTGTTAAAGTTAAAATACTATCCCAATTAAAATCAGCAAATAATACTTCTTGTTTTATTGAAAACTCTTTTAATACCGATCTTTTTACAACTCCTAAGTCTACTAATTTTGTTTTCCCTAAGCTAAGTGTTAATCCTTCAGAAAAAATATCAGCCTTGGTTGGTGTTGTTTTCAGTTTTGAAATACCTAATCTTTCTAATAAATTAGTTACAATACCTTTTAAATAAAAGAAATCTGAACTTTGCGTCGCTATTTTCCAACTCTCTTTAGTTCTATCTCCTGTAACAAATAATGTTAAATGCTTATCTTCTTGATATCCTTTTTCATATTTATGATATGTTTTACCAAATTCGAAAAAACGTAAAGAACTATTCTTTCTATTAATATTATAAGCAATACTCTCTAATCCACTAAATAATAATGATTGACGTAGTACCTTTAAATCATTACTTAAAGGGTTTAGCATTTCTACATTAAAATCTTCATTTAAATTATCTGATAATTCAATATATGAAGGTTTTGTTAACGAATTGGCCATAGTTTCGTTAAAACCTAATGAAACTAACTGATTTGCTACTACATTTTCTACTTTAACTTTAATATCATTATCAAAAGATATTGATGTATTTAATTTATGAGAAAATTCGATATTATTATACCCATAAACTCGTAAAATTTCTTCAATAATATCAGCTTCCCTTTGTACATCAACTCTATATGAAGGTATTACTAAGCCTAAACCAGCTTCTGTTACACTATTTATTTTAATTTCTAAAGAAGCTAAAATATTTTTAATAGTCTCTTTTGGAATCTCTTGACCTATTAATTTGTAAACACTATCAAATGACAAGAATACTTCAAAATCATTCATTTTTTCAGGATATAAATCCAAAATATCTGAAGACATTTTTCCTCCTGCATATTGCTCAATTAATAATGCCGCTCTTTTTAAAGCATACTTAGATTGATTAATATCTATTCCTCTTTCAAAACGAAAAGAAGCATCTGTATTTAATCCATGCCTTTTTGCTGTTTTACGAACAGAAACTGGATTAAAATAAGCGCTTTCAAGAAAAATTGTAGTTGTATTTTCTGTAACTCCAGATTTTAACCCTCCAAAAACACCACCTATACATAATGGATTTCCTTCAGCATCACAAATCATAATATCTTCAGAAGACAAGGTACGTTCTACCTCATCTAAAGTAGTAAAAGGAGTTCCTTCTTCTAAATTTTTAACCACTACTTTATTTCCTCTAATCTTTGATGCATCAAAAGCATGTAATGGCTGCCCAAGTTCATGTAGTACATAATTAGTGATATCTACTATATTATTTTTTGGTGCAATTCCTATGGCTTTTAATCTATTTTTAATCCACTCTGGAGATTCTTTTACTTCAACGTCAGTAATTGTAATACCACAATATCTTGGTACTAATTCTTTGTTTTCAACCTCTATATCTATCTTCAACCTTCTCTCATCTACATGAAAATCAGAAACTGAAGGTGAAATTAGTTCTAAATTAACATCATTTTGTAATAAACCAGCTCTTAAATCTCTAGCTACCCCAAAATGACTCATTGCATCTGCTCTATTTGGTGTTAAACCAATTTCGAAAACATAATCCGTTTCAATATTAAAAACTTCTGCACAAGGAGTACCGGGAATTAAAGCTTCTTTAAGAACCATAATACCATCATGTCCTGCACCTAATCCTAACTCGTCTTCAGCACAAATCATTCCATGACTTTCCTCTCCTCTTATCTTTCCTTTCTTTATTTTAAAACCTTCTCCTTTTTCATCATATAAAATAGTACCAATAGTAGCTACAGGTACTTTTTGTCCTGCTGCAACATTTGGTGCTCCACAAACGATTTGTAATGGTTCTCCTTCTCCTAAGTTTACAGTAGTTACATTTAATTTATCTGCATTAGGATGTTTCTCACAGGTTAATACTTCACCTACAATAACACCTTTTAAACTACCTTTAATACTTTCTTCTAAACTTATTCCTTCTACTTCTAATCCTAAATCTGTCAGCAATTCCCCTATTTTCTCAGGAGACCAATCAAACTGTAAAAACTGTTTTAACCAGTTATATGATATTTTCATTGTGTCTATACTATTTGGCTTGCAAATTTACACTTTTCTAACAAAAATATTGTGTTTTACAATAATTAAGATCTCTATTTTACTTTATCTCTTAATAAAATGTTAATAAGTTATTGATTCTTAACTATTTCTTAATATTGTGTTAAGATTTTAAAATGTTCTTTGTAAAATTAAAATTTGAAAATAATAATTTGATGAAAAAATTACTCTCTCTTTTGTTCTTTATTGTAGCAATAAATTTATCATCTCAAATTCCGGCATATTACAATGACGTTAATTTGAATTTAAATGGAAATTCACTTAAAAATGAATTAGCTACAAAAATTACTAGCACACACCAGAACTTTTTAAGTTATACTCCTGGTGTATGGGATGCTTTAAGACAAACTGATTTAGATTTAAACAACTCGAACAATGTTACTTTAATTTATGGTTATAGTAATACTGATGGAAATTATGTAACAGATAAAACTAGAAGCAAAAATGCAAATGGTGGTTCTGCAGGTACACAATGGAATCGTGAACATGTATACCCAAAATCATTAGGAACTCCTAATTTAGGAACTTCTGGTGCAGGTGCCGATGCACATAGTTTAAGAGCTGCTGATATTACTTTTAACTCACAAAGAGGAAGTAAAAAATTTGCTGACGGTTCTGGTAACGCTGGAGATTCTTCTGGAGGATGGTATCCTGGTAACGAATGGAAAGGTGATGTAGCTCGTATGATGATGTATATGTACTTACGTTATGGTAACCAATGTTTACCAAAAAATGTAGGAATTGGTAGTTCTGTTGCTTCAGATGCTAATATGCTCCAATTATTTTTAGAATGGAATGTAGAAGATCCTGTTTCTAATTTTGAAAAACAACGTAATCCTGCTTTAGAAAGTATTCAAGGAAATAGAAATCCTTTTATTGATAACCCTGCTTTTGCTACTAAAATTTGGGGAGGACCTCAAGCCCAAGATTTATTTGGTAATAGTAATGGTGGAGGAAATGGTAGTGGTGGAAATAGTTCTGAATTATTTATTTCTGAATATATTGAAGGTTCTTCTAATAACAAAGCTATAGAGATTGCCAATATCTCAGGAAGTACTATTAACTTATCGGGTTATTCTTTAAGAAAAACTACAAATGGTAATAATTCTTTTGGAAGTGCTTATAATTTATCTGGTCAATTAGCCAATGGAAAAGTTTTTGTAATTGCGAATAGTAATGCTACCACAACAATCAAAAATAAAGCAAATGTAACTTCATCTAGTGCTATTGTTACTTTTAATGGTAATGATGCCGTTGCTTTATTTAAAAACAATACTTTAATAGATGTTATTGGTAATCCTGCTAGTAGCTCTAATGTTATTCAAAATGTTACTTTACAGCGTAAATCTAGCGCTACCTCACCTAATACTAGCTATACTGCTTCTGAATGGAATCGATTAAATATAGATACTTCTAGTGGACTTGGAAATTTTAATAGTGGAGGTTCTTCTAGTACTGTTTCTGTTTTAACTTCCTCTAATTTTGAAACAGGGTGGGATAATTGGATAGATGGTGGTAGCGATGCAACTAGATACTCAGGATCTAGAGCTTATGAAGGCTCTTATGCTATTCGTTTAAGAGATAATTCTTCTTCTTCTACCATGACTTCTAGCTCTTTTAATGTTTCTTCTTTTGATACTATAGAAGTAGATTTTTATTTCTATGCGTATAGCATGGAAAATAGAGAAGATTTTTGGTTACGCTATTACGATGGTAATTCTTGGAGAACTATAAAATCTTGGGCTAGAGGAACTGATTTTAATAACAGTACTTTCTATAACGCAAAGGTTACGATAAACAAATCAGATTATAATTTTGCTTCAAATGCTAAATTTCGTTTTCAAACAGACGCTTCTTCTAATAACGATTTTATTTATATAGATAAGGTGAAAATTACAGGTATTTCTGGAGTTGCATCTAAGTCTAAAATACAAACTAAGAAATTTGAATTAAAGGAAATAAGTTATCTAAATACAGATGATTTTCATTCTTTAGAAAATACGATTAAATTATATCCTAATCCAGTAGAAGGGAATACTCTTAATATTAAATTCTATAATAATGATGAAGAAGAAAGAGATAATCTAAAATACAGAATCATTTCTCTAATTGGAAAAGAATTATATAAGGGTACTTTACATAACAATCTGATAAAAATAACTTCTTTAAAAGCTGGTATTTATTTATTAGAAGTAAATAACAATGGAGAAAAAACTATTCAAAAATTCATTAAAAAGTAGTACTTTTTAACTCATAAAAACCAAATCATCCTGCTCTATTAAAAAGCAGGATGATTTTTTATTGAATGATAATCATCTATATAATTATTTAGAACATCATAATAATTCTTAATTGACTAAAACGTAATACTCATTAGGTTTTAAAACCAACTCCATATTTGAAGACATTTCTTTATTATCTTTAAAATAATCTTTATACACTCCTTCTACAAGTAAATTAACAGCCTGTTCTTTCTTAGATAAATTCCCTATAAAGATAACAGTCTTATTATCTTTCTTTCTTTCAAAAGCTAAAACATCTTCATTATTCGTTATTATTTTTGCATAGGAAGCTGCTTCTTTACCTCCGTTAAGCGCTTTATTATTTAACTTTAAGTCACCTAGTTTTTTTAATAACTCCCACTCAGACCCTTTTATTTTTTTTATAGAATCTTTTTCAAAAAACTTTAGTCGATGCTTCATCCCATACTCCTGGCCTGAGTAAATTAAAGGCATTCCTGGTGTTAAATAACTAAGTGTAGTAAAAAGAGGTGCACTCTCTCCCATTCTCTCTTCTATTGTTCCATTCCAAGAGTTTTCGTCATGATTTGTTACAAAATTCATTAAAATATCATCTTTTGCATATCTCTTTGTATCTTTTTGATAAATTTCACTCCAATCTTTCACCTTTTTTGTTCCTTTTGCAATATCATTCATAGTATGATGACGATCCCATCCATATCCCATATCAAAAAGGTTGCTTTCTAATAATTCAGGTTCCCAAGCTTCTGCTAACATAAAAATATCTTTTTTAGCTCTTAATTGCGGAATAGCTTTTTTCCAAAATGAAGTAGGAACCATTCCTGCCATATCACAACGAAACCCATCTATGTTCTCTTCAGTAATCCAATAACTCATATCAGCTATCATTTCTGTATGTAATACTTCATTTTTATAATTCAAATCAGCAACATCTGACCAACCAACTGGTGTTCCATCATCTTTTAAAGGCTCTGTTATTTCTCCCTTAGCATTCTTGGTATAAAAATCAGGTTTTTCCGTAATCCAAGTATGATCCCAACCTGTATGGTTTGGTACCCAATCTAATATTACATAAATACCATTATCATGTGCTGTTTTTAATAATGCTCTAAAATCTTCAATAGTCCCAAACTCCGGATTTATTTTTTTAAAATCAGAAACTGCATAATAACTTCCTAAATATTTTGATTGCTCTTCTTTTGGCAATTCTGAAGCAAATTTACCTCCTGTAGCTTTTCTTTTTATTTTTGAAATAGGAAAAACAGGCATTAACCATATAATTTTTACCCCTAAATCTTTTAACTGCGGAATGTCTTTCGTAAACGCATTAAAAGTTCCTTCTTTTGAATACTGACGAATATTTGCTTCATAAATTACAGCTGTTTCTAATACTTCGTTAGAAATTGACGCTAATATTTCTTTTTCATTTTCAATTTTTTCTGCTACTTCTTTTTCTTTCTTTACTTCCTCTTTACAAGAAATGAATAGCAAAACTGATATACTTAATAAAATTATTTTTTTCATTTTATATTTAATCTTTTAGAAATTAATGAATTTAAAACCCATTGTTAAAATCGTAGTGCGAAATTGTAATTTGTCTAATTTAATTTCTGTAATTTTCTAGTAAAACAATATTATAAGGAGAAGTTACTTTTACTTTTCCCTCTACTACTTTTACTTGTTGATTTGAATATGCGTCATTTAAAATAGTTCCGTTTTTAAAAACAGTAGAAACATTTAACTCTTTCTCTCCCTCTTCTAGATTAAGACCAACAACTACTTCATCTTTATAATTAGCATTCTCATAAGTTCTTTTAAAAGTATATGGAAATTCAGAAATCATTTTATGAACTCCCGCTCCTATAGATAGATGATTTTTTCTGAACTTTCCTAGTTTTTGAAAATGAAGTAACAATTCTTTTGTTTCTTTGTTTTTTAAACTTTCCCAATTCATAAAAGAACGTAAATTAGCGTCACCAACTGCATTTTCAGTAACCAAAACTCTACCAGTTTCATCACCATAATACATCTGTGAAGCCCCTGGAGCTAATAATAACTTAGTCCCACCTTCAAAAGTACATTCTCTTTTTGCATCAAAAGGATGACCATCATCATGAGAAGAAATATAGTTTAATACACTATACCCTTTTAAATCTGTTTGTAATTTTTGAGAATATGTAGAAAAAAGTTGTTCTGTTTTCCATTCTTTTGCATTCCATTTAAAATCAAAATTTATTAAACTACTAAAAGAATTTTCATAATAATTTACTTTTTTATCTCCAAAATCGAAATACTTTCCTGCTCCAATTCCATAGTTATACAACTCTCCTGTTAAATAAAAATGATTTTCTAAAAAATCATTCGGATGTGCCTTTTTAAATGAATCATAAGCTGTATCACAAATTTTTCTAAATTCTTGCCAAACACTTTCTTCTACATGTTTTACTGTATCTACACGATAGCCATCAATTCCAAATTCTGTAATATAATCTGCTAACCATTTCATAATATAAAAGCGAGGTGCTCTAGGGTATCCTGTTTTCTTAAAAAAAGCGTCTAGTTCTTTTTGTTCTTCTTCTAATCTTCCTTCTGCTTTCCATTTTTCTATTAACTGTTTAGGTAGTGTTACATTTTCACGACTATTCGTTAATATATCTGGTAAATTTTTTACTAACGTACAGTTTACAGCAGTTTCGTAATCTTTATAAGTACATTGTGGATCTGTTCTCACCCAATTAGTAGGCCAAACTGGATCTTTTTCTGTTACCGGCCCTGTATGATTTACTACAGCATCTAACAAAATTCTAATATCGTTTTCATGAGCTACTTTAATTAACTCTTTTAAATCTTCTTTTCCTCCAAAGTTCTTATCTAATGCAGTCCAATCTTTTGTCCAATATCCATGAAAACCATAGCTAAAGCCTGTACTTTCATCGGTTCCTCCATGAATTTGTTCAAAAATGGGAGACATCCAAATTACATTAATTCCTAAATCTGTAAAATAACCTTCTTTTATTTTTTGTGTTATTCCTTTAAGATCACCTCCTTGAAAACCTCTATTTACTCCCGTCTTTATGGTTCTGTCATAGCTTACGTCATTCGTGGCATCTCCATTATTAAATCTATCTGTTAATAAAAAATAGAGGTTTGCTCCTTCCCAAGCAAAAGGTGTTTTTTGCTTTGTAACTTTTTCTTCTTGTGCTAATTTTTGCTCTTCTTTTGGCTGCTTACAGTTAAAGAACATTGTAAACACACCTATTAATACTAAAATCTGTTTCAAAGTTTATAATTTAATAGTTAGTTTGTTTGTTTTATTGGTGTTCCATTTTAATGGAATTTCTAATTGCTTTGTTTCTTTATTCCAATTAAAATCTAACTGTGTATTTCCTAAAACAACTTTTTTAGGTTTACTATTTATATGATGTACAATACAGTTAATATGTTTCTCTTGTGATGTAAAGTTATCTCCTATTTTAGCTTTAAAATAAAGCTTAATTTTATTTTTCTTTACTTCAGATTCAAATTGTAGTATTTCATACTTTCCTTTTTCAAAAGCTTTTGAAGTAATACCATCATCGTTATATATTTTTCGTTGACTTTTTTTGATTTTATGATCATGATAATAATGTAAATCAAATGTTGAAAATGAATACGCTGTTGTTGTTTGTACTATTTTAGTTTGCGGAATAAAAGCTCCTGCTCTCACATAGGTAGGTATTGAATTCTTTGCTACTTTTATTTTTTTTGATTGCCCACCTGTTATTCTTTCATCTGTATAAAAATTAAACCATGTTGCATTCTTAGGAAAATAAACTGTTGTTTCTTTAACACCTGCTTTTAATATAGGAGTAATTAAAAAATCTTTCCCCCATAAATACGTCGATGAATTTTCTATTAAAGACGGTGTATCGTCTTCAAAAAACAACGGACGCATTAAAGGTGCACCTGTTATATGATTATCAAAAACAGTGGTGTAATTATATGGCAATAATTTATATCGAAGTTCTATTGCTTTTTTTGCTAATTTCTTTGCTTTATCTGCTCTAAAAATTGGCTCACTAGCTACTTCTTCTTGCGCATGTGGCCTATAAATTGGTTGAAAAACGCCATATTGTAACCAACGTGCATATAGTTCATCATCTAAATTTGCGCCTGCAAAACCTCCTAAATCTGAATGCATAAAAGCTAAACCTTGCATTCCCATTTGCAATGCTATTTCTGGCTGACTTTGTAAGCCTCCCCAGGTTCTATTTACATCGCCTGACCAAGGAATGAATCCAAAACGTTGTGATCCTGAATATCCGGCACGCATTAAAATAAACGGACGTTCATTAACATATTCTTTTTGATACCCTTCATATATTAAACGAGCCCAATCATGCCCATAAATATTATGTACCTCATCTGCTGTACCTGTAGCGTGTATTAGTTTTGAAGGATGTACTTCTGGTTCTCCTAAATCTCCCCAAATACCTGCAACTCCTAACTCTTTTAACTCTTTATAAATATTCCAAAACCATTTTTTCCCTTTCGGGTTATAAATATCAATTAACCCTGTATTTCCAAAATAGAAATCGTATTTAAATGAATTTCCAACTGAATCTTTTGCCAATATTTGTTTTTGATCTGCTTCTTTCCATTTTTTTGAAGTTGTTAAAACAAAGGGTTCTGTTATTAAAATTGTTTTTACTCCCTCTTTTTTAAAATCAGTAATCATTTTCTTCATATTCGGAAATGAATCTTTAAACACTTCCAAATTACCCATGGTTCCTTTAATATCCTTACCAAACCAATATAAATCAAGAATTACAGCATCTACAGGTATCTTTTCTTTTTTAAATTTATTGATTGTATTTCGAGTTTCTTTTTCTGAATGATATCCAAATCGACTTGAAAAATTACCTAATGCCCAACGAGGTAACATCGGTTGCTTTCCTGTTAAATCAGTGTAATTATCAATTAAATCATACCAAGAATCACCTACTATAACCTGATACGTTTTTCTTCCAGAAATGGTTTCATAAGTAAGTGTATTGTTTTTCTTACTATCTAAATCTAAATATCCAATAGGTGCATTATCAAAATGAATTAAGTATTTTTTAGATGAAATAACAATTGGCATTGTATAATTCATTAATTCTGCACGTGTTTCATACCCATAATGAGCACGATTGTATAATTGCAATCGATTCCCTCTACGATTCATTCCTAAAGCTCTTGCTCCACCTCCATATAATACCTCATCAGGAGTTAAGTTTAAAGAAATAGCTTCACCCTCTTTTACTGTATGATATCCTTCTTTTTCTGAAGTAATTAAAGCATCATTATAAAAATAGCGAATTTGAAAAGGTGCTTTTTCTATGGTTACTTTAATTCCTTTTGATGAAAAATAAACCTTTGTTGATGTTTCATTATACTTAATATTATTATTAGTAGGTTTCATAACCACAGCATGAGACTTTTTATTTAATGTCTCTTTTGTAGGCACAAAAGAAGTTTCTATTATTTTTGAATCATAGAATTTAATATTATAAAACCCATCACTTACTTTTACTTCAAGAATATTTCCTGATTGTATTGAAGCTTCTATAAATTTTCTTTTTTTATTTTGAGCAACAACAGTACTCGCAATAAAGCATACTATGATTAAAAGTGTTTTCTTCATTATTTATGTAATAAAAATTGTAGCGGAATATTCAATCTTTTGTTCCATGAATTTTCTGAGTGATCAGCTCCTTCAAATTTTAAGTTTTTGTAACTTTTTTCAGTATATCCTTTTTCTAAAAATAAAGCATCTATTTGTTTGGCATATTTTGGATAAAATTGATCTAATGTTTTTGTTCCATAATCAAAATACAACTTATGATTTTTTGGTGAAGGAATTTTATCTTTGAGGTATGCAAGTATAGCCTTAGAGAAAGGGTTATTTTTCATAGGATTTGCTCCAGGCCAATGTGTAGATATACAAGCAGCTCCGTAAAACACTTTTGGATATTCACATATTGCATACATAGACATTAATCCGCCCATTGATGAACCTGCTACAAATGTATTTTTTTGGTCCTTTAATATTGAATACTTATTATCGATAAAAGGTTTTAGCTCCTTAACCATGAATTTTAAATAATTATCTCCTGTTAAGTTTACATTAAAATTGGTTGCCTTTGCTTGTTTATAAATTGAATCTCTAGTTTGTTTTGGCATATAACTCATTGCTCTTTCTGGAAATAAATCTTGCCATCGTACTGCTGGAATATTATGAATCCCTACTACTATTACCTCTTCAATTTTTTGTTCTTTAATTAATTTAGAAACCCAATCATCAACTTTCCATTCTTGTTTATTCCAAGTGGTAGTGGCATCAAATAAATTTTGACCATCATGCATATATAAAACAGCATATTTCTTAGTTGGTGTATAATTTTTAGGTAACCAAATATCTACGTTTCTTGGTTGAATATTTTTTGATGGAAAATTTTCTATTCTTTCTAAAGAACCTTCATAGAGAACAGCCTTTGACATTTTTTTTATTTTAAAATCATCTTTTTGAGCATTAGTTGTCCAACTATTTACAAGTAAAAAACAGGTAAATAACCATATTCTTGTTTTCATATAATTAATGTTAGATGTTGCTACATAGTGCATGGCAAAATGTTTTTAAAATAGAAAAACACTAGTTATTATTCTTTTAATGTTAGACCTCACAGGTTTTAAAAACCTGTGAGGTGTTATAAACTAGCTTATTATATTGTAACTAATGTATTTGGTTGTATAGTTACTTTTGAATTGTTTACAATTATTTCTAACTCTTTATTTCCTTCTAATTCGAACTTTACATCATTATGACAAACAGAAACCTTTATAATTTGATTTCTAAAATTCACTTTAAATGAATATCCTTTCCATTGTTTTGGTATTCTTGGTTCAAAGCTTAATGTATTACTTTGAATTCTCATACCTCCAAAACCTTCAACAATACTCATCCAAGTACCGGCCATAGAAGTAATATGTAACCCTTCTTCTACCTCTTTGTTATAATCATCTAAATCTAATCGAGAAGTACGTAAATAGAATGTATATGCTTGTTCCATTCTATTTAATTTAGCTGCCTGAATACTGTGCACACATGGTGATAAAGAGCTCTCATGTACAGTAAAAGGTTCATAAAAATCGAAATGACGTGCTAATTCTTCTTCTGTAAAATGATCTTCAAAGAAATAAAACCCTTGTAAAACATCTGCTTGTTTTATATAAGGTGAACGTAAAATACGATCCCAACTCCACTTTTGATTTATAGGACGTTGTGAAGCATCTAAATTAGCTACAGTAACTAATTCTTTATCTAAAAAACCATCTTGCTGTAAAAACACTTTTTGTTCTTTAGAATATGGTAAGTATACATTACTTGCTACCTTTTTCCAACTATTTAATTCTTCTTCTGAAAACTTTGTTTTTTCTAAAATTCGTTTAAAATCTGAACTATATTTAGACTTTACAATTTCAATGTTTTCTAAAGCATAATCTATACACCATTTTGCTATATAATTAGTGTACCAATTATTATTAATATTATTTTCATACTCATTAGGCCCTGTAACACCCAACATTACATACATACTTTTACTTTCTGAAAAAGTAAAACGTTGATGCCAAAAACGAGCAATTCCAATAAGTACTTCTAACCCTTTTTCTGGTATATAACTGTAATCATTGGTATAACGATGGTAATTATAAATAGCAAATGAAATAGCTCCATTTCTATGAATTTCTTCAAAAGTAATTTCCCATTCATTATGGCATTCCTCTCCATTCATAGTAACCATCGGATATAAAGCTGCTCCGTTAGAAAAACCTAGTTTCTCTGCATTTTCTATTGCTTTATCTAATTGATTGTATCTATAAGTAAGTAAACTCTTCGCTACCTCTTCATTTTTAGTTGCCATATAAAAAGGCAAACAATATGCTTCTGTATCCCAATACGTACTACCACCATATTTTTCTCCTGTAAAACCTTTAGGGCCTATATTTAAACGAGCATCTTTTCCTAAATAAGTATGATTTAATTGCATAATATTAAACCGAATACCTTGTTGTGCTTTTACATCTCCATCAATTGTAATATCTGCTTTATCCCAAATTTTTAACCAAGCTTCTTTTTGTTGTTCTAACAAGGAGTTAAACCCTAAATCTGAAGCTAATTTTAAAGCATTTTTAGAAGCTGTAATTAATTGATTTTTATCATGATTACTATCAACTACATACCCACCAAATTTGTGTATTGTACACTTTTCATTTGCTTTTACAGCTACTTTATAGCTAAATGATATATTCGTTTTTGTTTTATTTACTTTTGGTTGGATATTTTGCTTTTCAGAATTTAAAAATAATTGAGATTCCATAAAAGTACAGGTATGAAAATTAGTTTTCATCGTATGTGCTTCAATAAAAGCTTGTTCATTTTTAGATTCAATTTGCAAGGTATTCCAGAATTGATCATCCCAGTTACTATCTTCATTTTGAATTCCACTATCTAAATAAGGTTCAAAAGTTATAGTTACGTCTTTAGATACTGGCGTTACATTATATTCAATAGCACCTACCTCATCTAAATCTATACTTAAAAAACGTTTTGTTGTTACTTTAACTGTTACGTCATTTTGTAATGTTGCTGTAAAGCTTCTAGATAACCATCCTTCCTTCATGTTTAATTCACGGCGAAAATCAATAATCTCTTTACAAGTATGTAAATCTAATGCTGTATCATCAACAAAAACGTTAATTCCAATCCAATTAGGGGCATTTAAAACTTTTGCAAAATATTCTGGATATCCATTTTTCCACCAACCAACTCTTGTTTTATCTGGATAATAAACTCCTGCTATATAACTTCCTTGAAAAGTTTCTCCTGAATAACTTTCTTCAAAATTTGCACGTTGTCCCATGGCTCCATTACCAATACTAAATAAACTTTCAGATGATTTTACTCTTGTAACATCAAACCCTTCTTCTATGATAGACCATTCATTAGGTATAATATAATTTTGATTCATTTTCTTTTAATCTAAAAAGAGATAGACAAAAACTACTGTCTTTTAATCTCTATATGTTTCTTAAATTTTTTATTTCTCTATTAATTCTTTTATAAAAGCGGTTGATATTTCAGTAAAGTCTTTAAAAATATAATCCGCTTCTTTTAATGTTTCCTTTTCTCCAATACCTATAGAAATCATATTTGCTGCATTTGCTGCTTGAACACCAGCTACTGAATCTTCGAATACAATACAGTTTTCTGGAACAATTTTTAATTCTTTTGCAGCTATTAAAAACACTTCTGGATCTGGTTTTGCTTTACTAACATCTGTTCCATCAACAATAGATTTAAAATCTTCTATCAATGCTACTTTTTCTAATATTGCTCTTGCATTTTTACTTGCAGATCCTAAGGCAAAAGGTTGCTGCTCATCTTTTAAAAAATCAAGAACTTTAGGCACATCTGCTAAAATTTCATCTTGATCCATTTTTTCAATGTACTTCAGATAATCATTATTCTTTTTTGCCATTAGCTCAGTAAAAACTGCTTCAGGCACTGTAGTTTTACCCCAGTCTAAAATTTTTTCTAATGATTTTACACGGCTAACTCCTTTTAATTCTTCATTTTGTTTTTCAGAAAAATCAATTCCTAAATCATTGGCTAATTTTTTCCAAGCCAAAAAATGATATTTAGCGGTATCAACTATAACACCATCTAAATCAAATATGAATCCTTTCTTATTCATTCTTTATATGTCTTCGTTTGTTTGGTAAGAGATTGCTTTTTTATTTGTAATTAAGAAATTACATAATCCAGCTATAATTAAACTTAAGCCAGCAACTATCATCGCATTTATTGTTTCTTTTCCTAAAAGTTTAAATATAAAATTAATACCTCCTAATGCTGCTATAATTTGAGGGATTACTATGAACATGTTAAAAATTCCCATAACAACTCCCATTTTCTTAGGATCTACAGAACTTGACAACATAGCATAAGGCATTGATAAAACACTACCCCAAGAAAAACCTATCAATGTAAATGATAAAATTAAATACTCTGGAGATGGAATGAAATACATAGAAATGAAACCTAATCCTCCTGCTATTAAAGAAAACATATGTACATATTTTCTATTAATTCTTCTTTTAGAAGTATATAACACTAATAACAATGCAAAAATCATAGAAGATAATCCGTATATCCCCATGTATTTACCTACTTGATTCGACGATTCTTGAAAAGCTGTATTTGCTACATTATATGCTTCTGCCTGAACTGTATTTGCCATGTCATATGCCTTTTCAATAGGAACTGGTGTTTTAAATACATGTTCAGTAAGTGCAGGATTTGCAAGTGTCCACATAGTAAAGAAAGCAAACCAGCTAAAAAATTGAATAATTCCCAATTTTTTCATGGTTAATGGCATTCCAGAAACATTTTCTATGATATCTGCAAAGAATCGATTCTTCTTTTTCTTCTCTTCATTAAAAGCTTCCATGTCTTCTGGTGGATATTCTTTTGTAGTAAAGACCGTATATAATATACTTATTAAGAAAATTATTGCTCCAATTGCAAAAGCTACTTTAACAGATGCTGGTAATACTCCTGATGGTGCTGAATCACTTGCTCCAAATTTAGAAACCATCCAAGGTAAACTACTTGCTACCCAAGTTCCAACTCCAATTATTAAAGTCTGTATTACAAAACCATATGAGCGTTGAGAATCTGGTAACTTATCTGCTACCAAGGCTCTAAATGGTTCCATTGAAATATTAATAGATGCATCTAAAATCCATAAAAAACCTGCAGCAATCCAAAGAGTTGGTGAATGTGGTATAAAAATTAGTGCAATAGAACTTAAGATAGCTCCTATTAAAAAATAAGGGCGCCTTCTTCCCCATCTTGGACTCCAAGTGCGGTCACTCATATAACCTATTATGGGTTGTACTAGCAATCCTGTTAAAGGTGCAGCAATCCATAAAATAGGAATTTTATCTATTTCAGCTCCTAATGTTTGAAAAATTCTAGACATGAAACCACCTGTTAAGGCCATTCCAAATTGAATTCCTAAAAAACCAAAACTCATGTTCCAGATTTCTAAGAAACTTAATTTACGCTTGTTCATTATCGTAATAGTTAGTTAATAGTACGATAAGCGCTCAGACTTATCTTTAATTGTGCAGTAAAGATTATTGATAAGTCTTATAATGCTGTAAATATATACTTTTTTTATTTACAGTAACAAAAAAATAATTATGATTTGCTAGATTCTCTTATTTTTAAATTGCTAGATATCACTTTTGTTTGTGGTGTTCTTTCCTTTTTATCATTTTCTATTCTATCTATTAATAAGTCTGCTGCTTGCTCTCCCATAGTGAAACCATGCTGTACTACTGTTGTTATAGAAGGAGAAGAATATTTAGAAATCAGTCCGTCAGTAAATCCTACAACAGAAAGTTCTTCTGGAATTTTCATTCCTTTCTCTTTTGCTATCCTAATAGCTGTTGCTGCGTAAATTTCATTTACAGCAAATACTGCATCTATTTTTTCATCAAATAATTTGTGTATTTGACTGTATATATCTTCATCTTCATCTACATTTATAATTAGATTTTTATCTATTTTTATTCCTGTTTCCTTAATTGCTCTTTCATACCCTTGTAACCTATCTAAACCAACTGTTACGTGCTCTGGTGTAGTAATAATTCCTATGTTTTTACACCCTATATTAATTAAATGTTTAGTTGCTTTATATCCTGCTCCAATATCATCAACAATTACACTATCACATTCAATAGAATTATGAACTCTATCAAATAAAACTAAAGGCACTTCATTTTCTATTAAATTATAAAAATGATTTAACTCTTTATTTCTAAGTGACTCCTTTGCTATTGAAACAATAAGACCATCTACACTTCCATTGGTTAATACATTGATGGTTTCTATTTCTTTTTGTTGCTGTTCGTTTGAAAAACAAACCATAATATTGTATCCACGTTCATTTGCTACCTTTTCAATTCCAGAAATTACAGTAGAGAAAAAATGATGTACTATTTTAGGTAATATGATACCTATAACTTTTGTTTTTTGATTTCTTAATTGTAATGCTAAATTATTAGGCCTATAATTATAATAATCTGCATACGCTTTAATTCTTTCTTTCGTTTCTATACTAATTTCGTGACTATCTCTTAAAGCTTTGGAAACAGTAGATGTAGATACGCCTAACTCTTTAGCTATTATCTTAATGGTAATTTTTGGTTTCATATTTTACAAAACTGATAAAAAAAAACAGATGATATTATGAATACGTTAAGTTATAGTTAGAAAGTTATCAACACGAAAACGTTTTCGTAGCATTTATAGTTGCTAGAGCGTGCTTTTAATATCTATCTTCACATCGCAGACTAAAGATTATTGATAATAAAAACTAATTCAAATTTACTTATTTATCTAAGAATTTACACATGAAAAAAACGAAACAATTATTTAGTTTATTTCTATTGCTTTTTTCTTTAATTATACATTCACAACAAACGATTAAGGGTACTGTAACAGAAAAATCTACGGGGGAATCGTTACCAGGAGTATCAATTGTTGTAAAAGGGGAAACAAGAGGGACTGAAACTGATTTTAATGGAAATTATGAGATTAAAAATATCAAACCAACTGATATACTTGTCTTTTCATTCATTGGTTTTAAAACACAAGAAATTAAAACAACTACTACCACTATCAACATTCAACTTGAAGAAGATGCACAAATTTTAGATGAAGTTGTAGTTGTTGGTTATGGTGTTCAAAAAAAGAGTAGGATTTTAGGAAATGCTGTGATCGTTAACTCAAACGATATTAAAGAAGTTCCTGTACCATCTATAGATGCGGCATTACAAGGAAAAGCTTCTGGAGTACAAGTAATACAAGGGTCTGGTTTAGCAGGTTCTGCTAACATAGTAAGAATTCGTGGTATTTCTTCTATTTCTGCTGGTGGAGATCCTTTATATGTTATCGATGGAATTCCTATTACACAAGATTACTTTTTAGCAGGTGACTCTAATGGACAAAACAATAATCCTTTAGCTTCATTAAATCAAAACGACATAGAAAGTATAGAGATTTTAAAAGATGCTGCTGCTGCTGGTATTTATGGTTCTAGAGGTGCTAATGGTGTTATTTTAATTAAAACTAAAAGAGGAAAAAGTGGTTTAAATTTTTCTTTTAACAGTAGTACTTCATTTTCTAATCCAACATTTAAACCAAATATATTAAATAGTAATCAGCTTTTAGAAGTTTATCAAGAAGCTTGGGAAAATGACGGTAATGTAGGGTTAGCAACATTACCAAGAAATGTTTCTTGGACAGATGCTTTAAACACAAATACTGATTGGGTTGATTTAGTTACTAAAACTGGAGTATCTACTCGAAATGCGTTTTCTATGAAATATGGAAATAAAAAAGTAAAATTATATACTAATATTTCTTATGATGACACAGAATCTTTTATTGTAAATGATGAATATGAAAGAATAAGTGGTCGATTTAATATTGATTATACTATTTCTGATAATTTAAAAATAGGATTAAATACTTCTATATCTAAAGGAAATTATAAGCAAGTAAATATTAATGATACTTGGAGGAATGCTCAAAGTTTTACACTTCCTTTTTATGCTCCTTACCAAGCTAATGGAGATTTAGATAATACATTTCCTAATCCTTTAGTAGAATTACAATACAGAGATCGTAGAAACGAAGAAATTAGAACTATTAATTCTGTTTCTATTGATTATAAGCCTATCAAAAATTTATATATTAGAGGAACTGCCTCTATGGATTATATGGATTTTAGAAGATTTTATTGGCAGTCTAGAGAAGTAGGACGAATTGATGGAGTTCCTTTAAACGAAAGAAATACTTTTGCTTCAGCAATTCCTACCTTTATAAATAATTACAACACTAATTTAACCGCTTCTTATTTATGGAAAGCTAGTGAGAAAAATTCTTTTAACTTTCTACTAGGTACTGAATTTCAAAGAAGTCAAAGTTTGTTTTATAAATTTGTAGATTCTAGTAATAGTAATTTAGATTCTGTAAATAGTGATCTTCCATTATATCATAGTAATGCACAAGATTATGAAAGAGAAGCTACAGGTAAATCTGCTTTTTCTTTTGCTTCTTATTTTGGGCGTATACAATATACTTTTGATAATAAATTAGATTTAATGGTTTTAACAAGAGTTGATGGTTCTTCTCGTTTTGGAAAAAATAATCGATATGGTTTCTTCCCTACTGCATCAGCAGCTTACGACTTTTCTAATGATTCTTTTATAGAAAAAAGTAATTTTATTAGCCGTTTAAAACTTAAAACTTCATTTGGTATAACTGGTAACTCTGCTATAGGTAATGATTCTCGTTTTGGTGCATATAGTATTCCAAATTCAGGAACCGTATATTTAGGACAACCTTATCGTTCAATTATTCGTCTTGAAAACCCAAATTTAAAATGGGAAACAGCAAGAACTTTTGATGTTGGATTAGAAATGAATTTTCTAAATAATCGAATTGAAACAGAATTTTCAGGATATATTAAGAGATCTGAAGATGTTTTATTAGATCTTTTCCAAGTACCTTCAGCTGGTTACGGAGAAAGACTATGGGTTAATGCTGCTGAAGTAGAAAATAAAGGAATCGAATTTAATATTAACTCGAAAAACATTCAAACAGAAAATTTTTCATGGTCTACCAACTTTAATATTGCTCATAATACTAATAAATTAATCTCATTAGGTGGAGTAAGTCCCGACTTATTAGAAGGAGGATTTAATGATACAAGAGTAATTGAAGGACAACCAATTGGTACAAACTATTTAGTACGATTTGCTAGAGTTGACCCTAATGACGGTTTACCTATATTTTTAGATAAGGAAGGTAATGAAACCAAAACCTTTGATTTAGAGAATAGAGTTTCTGCAGGATCTGTAATTCCAGATGCAACTGGAGGTTTTGGTACAAAGTTTAAATATAAAAATTGGGGATTAGCTGCTGACTTTGTTTTCACAATTGGAGGTAATATATATGATGGTTATGCAAAGAGAGCATTGGGTACTTTTTCTGATGGAAATAATTCATCTAATGTTAGAACTGATATTTATGATAGATGGAGAAATCCTGGAGATATAACAAACCAACCTAGATTATTTTATTCTAATGATCAAATACAAGGACTTTCTAGTGTTTGGCAATATAATCATACAGGTTTTTTATATGATGCATCTTATTTAAGAATGAGGAATATTTCTTTAAATTATTCTTTACCTGATAAACATTTGAATGGAACATTTATCAAATCTTTAAAATTTACATTTAGTGGTACCAATTTATTAACTTGGACAAAATATCCTGGTGGAGATCCTGAAATTGCAAGAGATTTTCAATTTCAAAGAGATAGAAACTTATCTCCTAATGTATCTTTCTTAAGTGTACCACAAGCAAAAACGTTTACGTTTAACATCAATGCAACTTTTTAATTATGAAACTATTTAACATGAACAAAATATTTATAGGAGCGCTGTTATTGATTATAACTTTTTTTACATCTTGTGATTTAGAAGAACTTCCAGAAAATGTAAATATAAATGATCCTCAATCTTTAACTGAAATTGATGAATTACTTAATAATGCTTACAATAATTTAGGTTGGCCTTTAGGTGGTAATGCTCAATTGTTTTCAGAAATTAATGGAGACAATATTAATGGTTTAGCTGGTATTAATTCAGATGAAACTGAAATTTACAATAGAAGCACTTCTTTCTTTAACAATACTATTAGAGATAATATGTATAGAGGGTTCTATCGTATCATTTTAGATGCTAATGTTGTTTTAAATTTTTTACAACCAGAATATTTACAAAGTATTGGGGAAGATTCAAGTAGTTCTAGAGTTGCAGAAATGAGAGGAGAAGCACTTTTTTTAAGAGGCTACATGCATTTTGAAATTTCAAGATTCATGTCTCACTCCCCTGGTTTTACTTCAGATAATTCTCACTTAGGTGTTCCATATAGAAAAGATTATTCAAATGCTTTAGGAGAATTAAGAGGTAGTGTAGCAGAAAATTATACTGATATAATTAGCGATTTAAAAGAAGCTGAATCTTTATTAGAAGCTGTAAACTCTAAAAATCAATATTTTGCAAATAAATCTGTAGCTCAATCTGTATTAGCAAAAGTTTTTTTTCAAGGAGGTTTTGGTCCTGATTTAGAAACTGGGAAAACCAATTATCAAAGTGCTTATGAATATGCAAATTTAGCATTACAAAATACAACTGCTACTTTTGATACAAACTTATATCAAGGAACTAATGATTTTAGATTTGCAGGAACATTAGACGCTTCTAACAATACAACTAATACTGAAAACCCAAATACTGAAACAATATTTGGTATTATTTCTGAATCTACTGTTAATAGTAAAGGAGATGGTTTTAGGAGATATCGTAGTGATTTCACTATTGGTAATGTTACTACACGTTTAATGCAAGAAGTGTTTAATTCAATTCCTTCTACTGATAAAAGAAGGAGTTTAATTGATGTTATTGATGGAGAATACTTTTTAAACAAATTTAATCGAAGCATTTTTCATGTACCATTAATTCATTACTCAGAAATTTTATTAATTAGAGCTGAATCTGCAGCTGAATCAGGTAATATTTCACAAGCAGAAATGGATTTAAATCAAATTTTAACAAGAGCTGGCTTATCTAATATTTCAGGTATATCTACAGAACAATTAATTGATTTAACAAGAAACCAACGTAGAATTGAATTGTTAGGAGAAGGAAACAGAGTAAATGATTTAAAACGAATTGGTATAAAAGAAACTTCATTAACTATAAGGAATGCTCCTTGGAATTGTAATGGAATTCTTTTTCAGTTTCCTGCTACAGAAGTTTTTACTGGGTTTATTCAAAATCCTACAGGAGGATGTAATTAATACTTAAAAATTTAAATAATGAAAATTATAAAATATAGTTTATTCGCTTTTTTAATAATATTGTTTATTAAATGTAGCCCTGATGAAAATGGCACTTTTGGCGAAAAAACAGATAGAAACGCACAACTAATTGGTACTTGGAAAATAGAAAAAGTATATCAAATAGATTTAGATGCAGAAAAGAAAAATTTTCCTGGTTTCGCTACAAAAGTAGATATTACAAATGCAATCTCTAATATGCCTTTTTCAGATTTCGAAATGGATATAACAGCAGGAACTATTACTACTAAATTAGGAATGTCTCCTATGGGTTCTATAATAAATGAAGGAGAAGGAACTTGGGATTGGATTACAAACGATGAAGTTAATAATGCTAATCAAGAATTAGGGATTAATGCTTCTAAAGGTATAAATACTAACATAAATAATATGAATGTAGCTCTTTTAATAACTACATATGATGGTATTACTAATGCTACTCCTACACTCTCTTTGCAATATAAACGAACAGATAGTAAAGGTAACAATGTAGTTAGATATGAATATATTTTAGCAAAACAATAACTAAAAGAACATGAAAAAATTAATCACATATATATGCATATTTTATGCTACAGTAATTTTTGCGCAAGACCCTTTAGTTACAGGCACCCCCTCTAACTATACTGTTATAGATGAAAATGTAACACTAACTTTTGATGTTACGAATGCAACAGATAATGGAGGAAACTCTTTAGTAGGTAAAGATTTATATATTTGGGCCTTCTCTAATGCTGCTGATTCAAAAGCAAATGGAGATTGGACAAATATTAAAGCTGCTGCTAGATTAAATAAAATCTCAGATACAGAATACACTTTAAAATTTCCTATTACTGATGGAGCAGAAACATATAATACATTTGCAGAAATGTTTGGTGTTGAAGCCGCTCCTGGATCTATTACTTCTATAGGTTATTTATTGAGAGATCAAGCTCCTACGTTTCAAACAGATGATTTAACAATACCTTTTTCTCCATTTAAATTTGATGCAGCTGAAGTACGAACTTTTCCTTCCTCAGCTACAACTAAAGATATATTACTATTACGTTTTAATAAAAGTTTTACTCCACTAAGTAACCCTGCATTAACAGGAGCTGAAAACATTAGTGTTCATGTAGAACCTGTTGGTAATAGTACTAGTGCTGTCGATTTAAAGACTATCAAAAATGGTCGCTATTTTGAAACTGGAATTATTCCAAGTATCACATTTGAAACTATAGATACTATGGGAGATTTAAAAGAACTTAAGTATTATTTTTTTGATACTGATAATCCATCTATAAAATCTGTAGAAGGTTCTATTATTTTAAAAAAATCGGGAATTTAAAATTAAGAAGACATGAAAAAAATTTTATATAGTATTTTAATAATCATAATGTGTATTACTTTAAGTTGTACAGATGAAGTAGAATTTAGTTCTAATACGGAAGCTTTAGGAGCATTTAAAATCATTTCTCCTGAAAATGCTGTTTCTTACACTTTAAATTCTGGTACTCCAGAAAAAATGATCTCTTTTACATGGACTAATGCAACTCCTGGAGTTAATAAAGTTCCTAAATATTCGGTTTCTTTTTTTAAAGTAAATGATGAAACCGCTTTAAAAACTTACAACTCAGATAATGAAGGAATTGATAATTCTTTAAATATTTCTTTTGCTGATTTAGATAAAACATTAGAAACTGCTGGTTATGCAAATGGAGAAAAAGCTGAAATACAATGGTTAGTAATTGCTACAAATGGTGATGTTGAAAGTACATCTGGCAAAACAAATATTGAAGTTACTCGATTTAATAGTAATGGTATTAACGACTTTAAATTATTAACGCCAACAAATAATAAATTAATTACTGCTGATATTTACGGAACGCCTAATGATGAAGTTGAATTTACATGGGAAAAGCCAACAACAACCGATAATACAGGTACTATAACTTATGAGTTATTATTCGATACTTTAGAAGGAGATTTTACAACTCCTTTAGAATCTTTTCCTGTTACAGCTGTAGAGTCTTTTTCTATGACACATGAAGAAATAGGCGAAAAATTTGGTAGTAATCCTAATTTAAAATGGACTATACGAGCAACGATCGCTACAACTACAATATATTTAGATGCTACTCCAAAATTTATTAACTGGGACATATTTGTTATTAATGAATTTTATTTAGTAGGTTCTCACAATGGATGGGATAATACAACCGCAACTCCATTTGTAGATAAAGGAAATGGTGCTTTTGAATTACAAATAGAACTTCCTGCTAATTCAGAATTTAAATTTTTACCACAATTAGGTTCTTGGGATGGTGATTGGGGAGAAAGTACAACTACTCCTGGCGCTTTAGAGCAAGATGGTGAACAAAATATTAAAACAACTAACGCTGGAAAATATGTTATAAAAGTAGATTTTCCATCATTAAGTTTTACTGTAGCAGAATTTAAAGCTCCAGATAATTTGTTTTTAGTAGGTGCTCATAATGGTTGGAATAACGCAGATACCACACAACAATTTTTTAACAATGGTGATGGTGTTTTTGTTAAAGTACAACAATTTTCTGCTGGAGATGATTTCAAATTTCTTCCTGTATCTGGCTCTTGGGATGGTGATTGGGGAGAAAGTAAAACAACTTCTGGAGATTTAGTACAAGATGATGAGCAAAATATTAAAATTACAGATACCGGAAATTATGTAATTATTGTTGATTTTAACACTTCTAAAATAAAAGTATCTGCTATCAATAATTTATTTGCTGTAGGTTCACATAATGGTTGGAATAATGCAGATAGTTCTCAAGAGTTTTTCTCTTCTGGCAATGGTGTTTTTACAAAAGTTTTAGCTTTTGATGCTGGAACAGAATTTAAACTTTTACCTGTATCAGGTTCTTGGGATGGTGATTGGGGAGAAAGTAAAACAACTACTGGTATTTTAGAACAAGAAGATGAACAAAATATTAAAATAACTAATGCAGGTAGCTATATAATAACTGTAGATTTTAATACACTAAGTTATAACTTAAAAGAATTACCAGAAAACTTATATATTGTTGGTACTATAAACGGTTGGGATAATACTACCGCACCAGCTTTCACAAAAATATCTGAAGGTATTTTCGAGATCTCACAAGTATTAAATACTTCTGATGAATTTAAATTTTTACCTATGCAAGGATCATGGGATAATGATTGGGGAGAAAGTAAGTTGTATAACGGAATGCTTGTAAGAGATGATGAAAAAAACGTAACCTCGCCAGGAGACGGAACGTTTACTATAACAGTAGATTTTAATAAAGGAAATTATACTATAAATTAATTTTTTATAAAATAAAAGGGCTATGTATTATTACATAGCCTTTTTTCATATAAACATAATGAAGAAAACATTTTTTTTAATACTGAGTTTATATTTTACAGTTAATAGCTTCTCACAAGAAACATTAGCTTTTTCTATTACTCCTTCTAATTTTGAAGCAGACACGCAAATTACTATTACATTTTCTAATATAGACAGTACTATTTGGGATACTACAAATCCCTTGTACCTATGGGCATGGTCTTATGATATCAATGATTTAAACAGTTTAAATGCTCCTAACAATGGTGATTGGACAAATTCTGAATCTGGAACAACTCCACAAAGATTAACTAAAAATTCAGATGGTACTTATTCTATAACCTTTACTCCTACTACTTTTTATAACAGAACAGAAATTGGAAAAATTGGCTTTTTAGTTAAAAATCTTAACGGAAGCATACAATCTACAGATATGGAAACTGAAGTAGGTAAAGTTCCTCCTCCTCCAACTGTTACTGAAGCTACTCTTCCTACAAATTTAAAAGATGGAATTAATTTTAATACTTCTGACAACACAAAAGTTACTTTAGTATTGTATGCTCCTGGTAAAGATTTTGTACATCTTATAGGTGATTTTAATGATTGGACTTCAAATGACACTTATTTGTTAAAAAAAGATAGTACAAAAGATCGTTTTTGGATAGAAATTTCTGGTTTAACACCACAAAAAAATCACTTATATCAATATTTAATTAATGGTACTTTAAGAGTTGCAGACCCATACTCTACTTTAGTATTAACTGAGAGTAATGATCAATTTATAAACACTATAACATATCCTAATTTACCTGCATATCCAACTGGTAAAACTAATCATGCTGTTACTGTTTTAAAAACAGGAGAAACTCCTTTTACATGGGAAGTAACAGATTTTAAAGAACCAGCTAAAACTGATTTAGTAGTTTATGAAATATTATTAAGAGATTTTGACGAATTGCACAGTTTTGATGCACTAAAAAGCAGATTAGATTATCTAGAAAACTTAGGTATTAATGCTATTGAGTTAATGCCTGTAAGTGAATTTGATGGAAATGAATCTTGGGGCTACAATCCTTCATTTCATATGGCTTTAGATAAATATTATGGTACAAAAGAAGCTTTTAAACAATTAATTGATGAATGTCATAAAAGAGGAATAGCTGTTATTCTAGATGTAGTATATAATCATGCTACTGGTCAAAACCCTTACTATAGAATGTGGAATACTGTTAATGGAGATTATGGCGGAAGAGCTAGTTCTGATAGTCCTTTTTTCAATGAAGATCCTAAACATTCTTTTAATGTGTTTAATGATTTTAATCATAGCGCTCAAGCTACCAAAGAATATGTAAAAAGAACAACACAATATTGGATAGAGGAATTTAAAATAGATGGATTTCGTTGGGATTTAACCAAAGGTTTTACTCAAAACTGTTCTGGGTCTGATGATAGCTGTACAAATGCTATGCAAGCTGATAGAGTTGCAGTTTTAAAAAAATATGCAGATTATCAATGGGAAATTGATTCTGATTTCTATGTTATTTTCGAACATTTAGGTACCAATCAAGAAGAAACTGAATGGGTAAACTATCGTTTATCTGAAGGCAAAGGTATTTTAATGTGGAGTAATTTAAATGGAAATTATAATGAAACTACTTTGGGCTTTCATACTAGTGGAAAATCTGATTTCTCTTGGATTTCTTATAAAAAAAGAGGTTGGTCTGTACCTGCCAATATTGCTTACATGGAAAGTCATGATGAAGAACGTTTAATGTATAAAAACATACAGTTCGGTAATTCTAATAGTAGTTACAATGTAAAAGATGAAAATACTGCTTTAAATAGAATAGCGTCTGCCGGAGCTTTTTACTTTACGGTTCCTGGACCTAAAATGATTTGGCAATTTGGTGAATTAGGATATGATGTAGAAATTGATTTTAATGGTAGAACAGGAAAAAAACCGATTCGTTGGGAATATTTTAATGAACCTGAAAGAAAAGAAATTTATACACTTTGGTCAAAATTAATCGCATTAAAAAAACAAGAAGATATTTTTAGAACTTCTAATTTCACTTTAGATGTTTCAGATAATACTGGCTTAAAAACGATTCACCTATCAAACGATATTGCTTCTGATGATTTAGAACATGTTACTATTTTAGGTAATTTTGGTATTACACCTCAAAACATAACTCCTAAATTTCAAAAAACAGGTACTTGGTTTAATTTATTAGATGAGAATAATACAATAACTGTTACAGATCTAAATGCTACTATCTTATTACAGCCCGGAGAATTTAAAATATACGGAAACTCTGCAACTACTTTGTCTAATGAAGATATTATAAATGATACCTCTTTATTTAATGTATACCCAAATCCTTCATATGGTTATTTTAAATTTAATAAAGAAGTAGAAGATATAACTGTTTATGATATTTCAGGAAAAGAAGTTATTTACTATTCAGGATCATATACAAAAGAGTATCCTTTTTCTATAAAAAAACTTTCAAATGGAATTTATTTTATAAAAGGGAAAAAACAATCTAAAACTTTCAATAAGAAACTTATTGTTAAATAATAACATAAACTCTAATTGTGAATTTTTATAGCGCTATTTTTGCATAATGCAATCAAAAAAGCAATCACAATTAGAGTTTATTGCTCTAATGGCATCTTTAATGTCACTCGTAGCCTTATCAATAGATGCTTTACTTCCTGCCTTAAAGCAAATTGGAATTACTGTAGGTATACAAAACCCTGCAGACAATCAATTATTAATCACAATGATTTTTTTAGGTTTAGGATTTGGACAATTAATATTTGGTCCTCTATCTGATAGTTTTGGTCGTAAACCAATTATATATATTGGATTTATTGTTTTTGTAATCGCAAGTTTTATTTGTGTATCTGCAACCTCTATAGAAGTTATGATTCTTGGTAGAGTTTTACAAGGAATAGGTTTATCTGCACCAAGAACCATCAGTATTGCTATGGTAAGAGATAGTTTTAGTGGAGATTATATGGCACGTATTATGTCTTTTATAGTTGTAATTTTTATTCTTGTTCCAGTAGTTGCTCCAGCAATTGGTAAACTATTATTAGATCTTTACGGTTGGAAATTTATTTTTAATAGTCAATTAATATATGGTTGTATCGTTATTTTTTGGTTATGGAAAAGACAACCTGAAACTTTAAAAGAAGAAAAAAAGACCTCTTTTACATTTAATTTATTTCTAAAAAGTGCTAAAGAATTTTTTAATCATAAACAAGCTATTGTATTTACATTAATTTCAGGTTTTGTTACAGGTTCCTTTATGGTGTATTTAAGCGCTTCTGAACATGTTTTTAGAAACCAATACAACTTATCAGAAGAATTCCCTTATATTTTTGCTGGTTTAGCTATTAGCGTAGGTTTTGCCACTTTCTTAAACGGTTCTTTTGTAATGAAATTTGGCATGCTCAATTTAGTTAAAACGTTTACTTTAAGTTTTACACTTATTTCTCTTTCTTATATTATATTATTTTATGGAAAAGACAATCCTAATGTTTACGTTTTATTGACTTTTTGTGGATTACAATTTTTTTCTATTGGCTTTTTATTTGGTAATCTAAGAGCATTGGCTATGCAACCTATTGGTCATATTGCAGGTATGGGAGCAGCAATAAATGGATTCATTTCAACAATTATGGCAGTACCAATAGCTACATTTATTGGTCGTTATGTTACTACAACTGTTTTACCTCTTTTTATCGGTTTTTTGGTTTGCGGAACTTTATCATTAGTTTTGTTAACTGTTTTACACTTTAAATGGACAAAAAAATCATACATCTAAAGACTCTTTTTTATTTTATTTTAATGACTTTTCTTTTTTCTTGTACTAAGGAAACAAAAAAGAAAACAATAGCTTCTAAAGCCCAAAATACTTTTATTATAAAAGGGCATTGTTCAAAAAAAATAGAAGCAAAATATCTGTTTTTAATTGACGCTGATAAAAACAAGGTTGATTCTATAAAAATAGAACAGCATTCGTTTACCTTGAGAGGAAAAATAAATGAATCGAAGTTGTTTTATTTACAATTAAACAAAAACGATAAAAAACACCCTTTCATTTTAGAGAATACAAATTATTCTGTTTTAATTAATTCTAATGATGCAATGATTCTTGGAGGAAGTTTAAATGAAGAGTTTTTCTCTTATAAAAGAAAAAAAAGAATGCAACAAAAACAACTAAGTGTCTTTTATGAGCAATTTTCTTATAAAGACATTAGTTTAAAAAATTAGATTCTATTAACAAAAAAGAGAAAAAAGAGTTTTATCAATTTATTTCTAATAACAACGATAATATTCTTCCTGCTATTATTTTAGATCAGGGTAATTTCTCTTCTAAAGAATTAATACAACTTAGAAAGGACTTAATTGCTTCTGAGCATACTAAAGGGTTAAAAAAATTAGATTTAAAAATTGAAAACTTAAAAGCAATTGAATTAAATAAAAAAATTGCTCGACGAAAAGCAGCTCCTTTATTTTCAGGAATTAATCTTTTAGGTTCTAGAACTTATCTAGAAAATATTATAAAAGGGAAAAAATTATTTTTAATAGATTTTTGGGCTAGTTGGTGTCCTCCATGTAGAGTTGCTTCGCCCAAAATAAAAAAAATGTATGAACAGTATTCTATAAAAGGGTTTGATATACTTTCTGTTTCTGAAGATCGTTCGGTTGCAGAATGGAAAGACGGTATTCTTATAGACGGTTTAGAAAGTTGGCATCACATATACGATGATTACAATCGAATTTCTTCATTGTATAATGTAACTGCATTACCACATATGGTGCTTATAGATGAGAAAGGTAAAATTATAAAAAATAAAATATCTCTTTCTCAACTTGAAACTGAATTAGAAAAAAAATTCCAATAATTAATTTCATTAAAAACTATTGAAATATGTTATTCTAAAAAAAACAAAAAAGAGGAATGATTTTAAAATCACTCCTCTTTTTATTAAACATTAATACTTTAAATACTAGAAATCTTGAAAGATTGCATGCATCATTCTTTTCTTGTCATTAATACTTTCTTCTAAAGCAATCATTGTTTCTGTTCTACTAACACCATGAACTTCATCTATCTTATAGATAATGTCTTTAGCATCATTAGTACTCTTAGCTCTTACTTTACAAAAAATATTATACTTACCAGCAGTTACATAAGCAACAGTTACGTTTGGTATTAAACGTAAGTTATCTATTACATGCTGAGTCATAGAGGTCTTTTCTAAAAAAACACCTACATGAGCAATAAAAGAATATCCCATCTTCTCATAATCTAAAGTTAGAGTAGATCCTTGAATAATTCCTTCATCTTCCATTTTTTTTACCCTAACATGAATAGTACCAGCAGAAACTAATAATTTCTTCGCTATATCAGTAAAAGGTGTGCGTGCATTCTCGATTAAAATATCTAATATTTGGTGATCGATTTCATCTAATACGAATTTCTTCATTTTTAAATTTTATTCATAGTATGGTGCAAAAATATTAATAATTATTATTAAATAACAAGTTTACACCTTGTTTTATTTAATTTTTAATAAAAATTTAATCTTCGAAAACGATTTCGGCATGTCCAAAGTGTGCTTCTAAACCTCCTACTTTTTCCTTCTTTAGTTTAGAAATTAATTGATTACCTATCACACTATCAACATAAAGAAATCCTACATCTTTTTTATTTTTAAATCGATGTATTGTATCAAAGAAACTTTTAACATTATTCGGTATGTTAAAATAAGGTTTGTAAACTTTAAATTCTGTGTTAATAGCGATATGATATATACCTTGTAACAGTGCATAGAAGTTGAATTTCCTAACTTCTTCTCTTTCATAATCATTAGGATAATGCCCTGCCTCTATCAATATCGTGTTATGACCTAATTTTTGAAAATTATCACCCGTTGCAGTAGGATAAAATTCATCTGTATATCTACCTACATGATTGGGTATTATCTTTTGCAATAATTCATTCATAGAAACTATTACATTCATAGTTTCTTTTCTTCCTTCTGTAATTTCTCTTGTTTTTTCTTCAGATGGGGCTAAAAAAGAGATTGTAGCTGACTTATTTGTTCCTTTAACTCCAAAAATAGTACGTTGATCATGTAAATTAAAGCAGAATTGAGGGTTAAAATCGTCTAATTCTTTTCTTAACAACTTACTCTCACAAGCTTCTAAATCAACAGCATCTCTATTTAAATCAACATTATTAGCATTGACTCTTGTGTATGCTAAAGCTCCATCTGGATTTAGCATTGGTATTATTTCTATTGTACAATTAGTATAAATTGTTTTAACAATATCATCGTTAATATTTTGCTTTATAAAGTTTAGTAAATCAAAAACAGCTTTGGTGCCTGTACTTTCATTACCATGCATTTGACTCCAAATTAAAATTCGTTTTGTCCCTGTTCCAAATTTTAATTTAAAGATTTCCCTTCCTTGTTCAGATACTCCTAATAATTCTTTAGAGATTGATTCATCTAACTTATCATATAATGGCTTTATATCTTCAATTTTAACCCATTTTCCATGAATTTCATTTTCTTTTATAATTGAATATTTCTCTTCTAAAAACGCTATATCTACTAAACTCATATTATAATGAAAACCACTTTTTAACTAATTCTTTTTCTATAGGAGACGCAGAAACATGAGAATAATCATTTTTTATTGCATCATATTTGTAATCTAAACTCCATTCTTCTATATTAGAAGATAATTCTTCTAAAGATCTACATATAAAACTTAATTCTTCGCTAGTAATTGTAGGGTGTAATGATAATCTTACCCAACCAGGTTTTTCTACATTACAACCTTCTAAAATTTTACTCTCTATAGATTTAGATGTCTTTCTATCTACATTTAATAAAAAGTGCCCATAAGTACCGGCACAAGAGCATCCTCCTCTTGTTTGAATACCAAAACGATCATTCAATAATTTAACAACCAAATTAAAATGATATTTTTCAAAGTAAAAAGAAAAAATACTCAATCTATTTTTATGATTAGGAGCTAAAATATGAACACCATCAAGTTTTTCTAGACAACTAAATAGTATTTCATTAATTTCATCTTCTCTTTTCTTAACATTATCAGTTCCTATATCTTCCTTTAGCTGAATAGACAATGCTATTTTTATTGTTTGTAAGAAAGCAGGGGTACCACCATCTTCTCGTGTTTCTACATCATCTATATATCCATGTTCTCCCCAAGGATTGGTATATGTAACTGTTCCTCCTCCTGGATTATCTGGAATTACATTTTTATATAATTTTTTGTTGAATATTAAAACCCCTGAGCTTCCAGGCCCTCCCAAAAACTTGTGAGGAGAGAAGAAAATAGCATCTAAATATTCATTTTCATTAGCTGGATGCATATCGATATCTACATAAGGGGCCGAACAAGCAAAATCTACAAAACATAATCCATTATACTTATGAATTAAAGCTGCAATCTTATGATATTCAGTTTTAATTCCTGTTACATTAGAACCAGCAATAATAGAAGCGATCTTTATAGGGCGATCTTTATATTTTTTTATAATATTTTCAAACATCTCTAAACAAACCAAACCAGCTTCATTACAAGGAACTACTTCTACATCTGCTATTGTTTCTAACCAAGAAGTTTGATTAGAATGGTGTTCCATATGGCTCACAAATACTATTGGCTTCTTATTTTCAGGAACTTGTGTATACTCTTTTAAATTTTCACATATTTTTAATCCTAAAATACGTTGGAATTTATTTACAACTCCAGTCATTCCTGAACCTTCCGTTATTAAAACATCATCTTCAGAAGCATTAACATGACGTTTAATAATCTTTCTTGCTTCATGGTATGCAAGTGTCATAGTTGCACCAGAAGTAGATGTTTCTGTATGTGTATTTGCTACAAATGGTCCAAACTCATTTATTAACTTATCTTCAATTGGGTGATATAAACGGCCACTAGCAGTCCAATCTGTATAAATCAAATTTTTCTCTCCATAAGGAGTTTTAAAAGTCTGATTTATTCCTACGATATGCTTTCTATATTGTTGAAAATATTCCTCCAAGTTCATCTAAATATATTTAAATCAAAAAACGAATTTCTGTAAAATTATTTAATCTACATATTGTTTGTATCATATTTAACAATCCTACTAATTTAGTATGTTTTATAAATAAAAGAAAACCCGCTAATGCGGGCTTTTCTTTATTTAATTATTTCTTTTATTTCTTTTATGAATCGTTCTGCTAAATCATCTGCTTTTTGCTGTGATTTTGCTTCTGTATATATTCTAATTATAGGTTCAGTATTCGATTTTCGTAAATGAATCCACTCATCAGCAAAATCAATTTTTACTCCATCTATAGTATTAACATCTTCACTTTTATAAGTCTCTGCCATCGTAGATAAAATTTTATCTACATCTATTTTTGGGGTTAATTGAATTTTATTTTTACTCATAAAGTAACTAGGGTAACTATCTCTTAATTCTTTACAAGAAATTTTCTTATGTGCTAAGTGAGATAAAAACAATGCTACTCCTACTAAAGAATCTCTTCCATAATGTGATTCTGGATAAATAATTCCTCCATTACCTTCTCCTCCAATAATTGTATTTGTAGCCTTCATCATTTGTACAACATTTACTTCTCCTACGGCACTTGCTGTATAAGTACCTCCATGAGCTTCTGTAACGTCTCTTAAAGCTCTCGATGAAGATAAATTTGATACTGTATTTCTTCCTTTATTTTTTCCTAACACATAATCTGCACAAGCAACTAAGGTATACTCTTCACCAAACATAGATCCGTCTTCAGAAATTAAAGCCAAACGATCTACATCTGGATCTACTACAATACCTAAATCTGCTTTCTTTTTTACTACTAATTTAGATATATCAGTTAAATTTTCTTTTAAAGGTTCTGGATTATGTGGAAACTCTCCATTAGGCTCACAGTACAATTCTATACACTTAACTCCTAACTCTTTTAATAAAGCAGGTATTGCTATTCCTCCTGTTGAATTAACACCATCTACAACTACTTTAAATTTCGCTTTTTTAATTGCTTTTTTATCTACTAAACCAAGTTTTAAAACTTCCTTTATATGTTTTTTAATATAGTTCTTTTTCTTTTTAACTTTCCCTAAATCATCTACATCTGCAAAATTAAAATCTTCTTTATCTGCTATTTCTAAAATAACTTTTCCATCTTCACCATTTAAGAACTCTCCCTTTTCATTTAATAACTTTAAAGCATTCCATTGTTTAGGGTTGTGAGAAGCTGTTAATATAATACCTCCATCTGCTTTTTCAATAGGAACAGCTATTTCTACTGTTGGCGTTGTTGATAACCCTAAATCAATAACATCTATTCCTAATCCTATTAAAGTATCAGATACTAAACCACTAATCATTTTACCTGAAATACGAGCATCTCTACCAATAATAATTGTGATTTTATTTTTTTCTGTGTTTTTTCTCTTTATAAACGTACCATAAGCAGCTGCAAATTTAACTGCATCTATAGGTGTTAAATTATCACCTGTACTCCCTCCAATAGTTCCTCGGATTCCTGATATCGATTTAATTAATGTCATCTTTTCTTTTTTGATTGAGAGCAAATATAAACATCTAAATTTTATGCATAAAAAAAACCATTACTTTCATAATGGCTTTAACTATTTCTTTTTTAATTTATATCCTAAACATTAAACCTGCATTTAAATATCCTCCAGAACCAATTCCTGAATATGATGCTCTTAAAGCAATTCCATTTCCTAATTTATATTCGAACATTGGTCTAAAGTAGAAACCATTTCCATCTCTTGTTAAAGCAATAGTATATCCCATATCTAAACCTAAACTTACATTACTATTTGCATGAAATCTACCAGCTAAAGCTAATGGAAATAATACAGAATCAAAATCTGTAGTAAAAATTAGCCCTGTTGCACCTCCAACACTAAATTTTGATTCAACATTGAATAAATAATCAACATCTCCTCCAATTACAAAAGAAGACCCTCCGTTGGTTGTAAAACCAATATTAGCACCAACTCTTAATTTACCATCTTGTGCATTCATTTTTAAAACAACTAGTAAGAAGGTAACAATAAATAATATTCTTTTCATTTTTAATTTAGTTCGTTAGTGAACAAATATAACATTTAGATATAAATTCTAACTTGTTCTAATAATTTAATAGAGTTATATTTTTATGCATAAAAAAACCACTACTTTCGTAATGGTTTTAGCTATTTATTGTATTTATATTTTTATAAATCAAACATTGCACCAGCATTCAAATATCCTCCAGAACCAATTCCTGAATAAGAAGCTCTTAAGGCAATTCCATTTCCTAATTTATATTCAAACATGGGTCTAAAATAAAATCCATTTCCAGAATTACTTAAACCTATTGCATATCCCATGTCTAATCCTAAATCTATTTTATTAGTTGCATGAAATCTACCAGAACCTGCTAAAGGTAAAAATGTTTGATTAAAACTATCATTAATTATAAATATTAACCCTGTAGCACCACCAACACTAAATTTTGACTCAACATTGAATAAATAATCAACATCTCCACCAATTACAAAAGAAGATCCTCCATTTGTTGTAAAACCAAGGTTACCTCCTACTCTTAACTTACCGTCTTGTGCATTTACTTTACAAGCTAAAGTTAAAATTGCTACGATACATAAAAATTTTTTCATTTTTTAGATTTTTAAGTTTGATTCATTAAACGTCAAATATAATACCAAAGTATATTCTTTGAAAATAAAACAAAAAAACCGCTGCAAAATGCAACGGTTTTTATTATATGAATGATATAAGAAAATTATTTTCCTTCCATTTTTCTTTTTAATTCAGCTAAACCACCAATATCACCTAAAGTTGTTTTTTCAGATTCTTGTGCTTTTTTAGCTGCAGCTTTCACATTTCTTTGCTCTTCTTCTCTAAAGATTGAAGTATGTGAAACTACTATTTTACGATATTCTTTACTAAACTCAATTACTACAAATTCTGCAGCATCTCCTTTAGCTAATTTACCACCATCTTCTTTATCTAAGAATCGTGAAGGAGCGAAAGCTTCTAAACCATCTTCAAAAGTTACAGTAGCACCTTTATCGTTTTTATTTGTAATTGTTCCTGTAAATTTAGATCCAATTGCGTAAGTAGCTTCATGTGCATCCCAAGGGTTATCTTGAGTTTGCTTATGACCTAAGTTTAACTTACGGTTCTCTACATCTAATTCTAATACTTGAACAGCTAATTTATCACCTACAGTTACAAATTCTGATGGATGTTTCACTTTCTTAGTCCAAGATAAATCAGAGATATATACTAAACCATCAATACCTTCTTCTAATTCTACGAATACACCGAAGTTAGTATAGTTACGTACAGTACCTTCATGTTGAGATCCAACAGGGAACTTAGTAGTAATATCTGTCCAAGGATCTGGATGTAATTGCTTCATACCTAAAGACATTTTACGCTCTTCACGGTCTAATGTTAAGATTTGAGCTTCTACTTGATCACCTACTTGTACAAAATCTTGAGCCGAACGTAAATGCGTAGACCAAGACATTTCAGATACATGAATTAATCCTTCAACACCATCTTCTACCTCTACAAACGCACCATAATCAGCTAAAACAACCACTTTACCTTTTACTTTATCTCCAACTTTTAATTCAGAGTTTAAAGCTTCCCATGGGTGAGCAGATAATTGTTTTAAACCTAATTGAATTCTTGACTTGTTATCATCAAAGTCTAAGATTACAACGTTTAATTTCTGATCTAATTCAACAACCTCACTTGGGTGATTGATACGAGACCAAGATAAATCTGTAATATGAACTAATCCATCAACACCACCTAAATCAACAAATACACCATAAGAAGTTACGTTTTTAACAACACCTTCTAATACTTGTCCTTTTTCTAACTGACCGATGATTTCACGTTTCTGCTCTTCTAAATCAGCTTCAATTAACGCTTTATGAGATACAACTACATTCTTAAATTCGTGATTGATTTTAACAACCTTGAATTCCATAGTTTTTTCTACATACTGATCGTAATCACGGATAGGCTTCACATCGATTTGAGATCCTGGTAAGAATGCTTCGATTCCGAAAACATCTACAATCATACCTCCACGAGTTCTACACTTCACAAAACCGTTAACGATTTCTCCTGTTTCATGTGCATTGTTAACTCTATCCCATGCTTTAATTACACGAGCTTTTTTGTGAGATAATACTAATTGACCAGAAGAATCTTCTCTTTTATCAACTAATACCTCTACAGTATCGTCAACCGCTAATTTTGGATTATAACGGAATTCGTTTAATGAAATAACTCCTTCAGATTTAGAGTTGATATCAATAATAGCATCACGATCTGTAATACGAACTACACGTCCTTCAATTACATCACGTTCGTTTACGAAACCTACAGTTCCTTCTAATGCTTTTTCAAACTCTTTTAATTTAGATTCATCAACTTCATCAATACCTTCTTCGTATTTATGCCAGTTAAATGTTGCTAAAAATTGTGCTGGGCTTACATTTGGAGTAGCTTCCGTAGCCTCTGGAGTTGTTGTTTTTGTTTCTTCAGACATGTCTGAAATAATTTTTGTATCTTTTTATTAGCCAGATTATTAACGACACTAACATAAAGAGAAATTAAACTTATTTAATTTATTTTCTAACCCTTTTTAAAATCTGTTCTCGTAAAAAGGAGTGCAAATGTACGCATTTTTAACGAGTTAAGCTAAAAAATAGTTAAATCTGTTTAAACTTAAGTAAATTATAATACTGATTTCTTTTGTTTGTTACTCACAAAAATTTTATTTATTCCAAAAAGAATAACCCCTACAGCAAAAATTAATATTCTTAAATGCATTCCCAAAACTCCTAAAAACAGTAAAAAAACACCCACAATTATAGATAAAATGCCTACTTGTAAGTTATTTTTAGACTTCAATTTTCTTTTCTAAGAAATTTATCTCCTTATCATTAAAACTATATTCTTGTTTTATTTCTTCATCAGATTGCCCTGCATATTTTTGTTCAGAAATACTCTCAATCAAATCTTCTTCTTTTAATGATTTTTCTAAAGCTCTAGACATTAAGTCTACTCCTCTACTTTTTAAATCATCAACAATACTTTCCATTAGCTCTCCACTTGCCAATCGGGCATTCACATATGCATCTATATCAATAATATCTTCAAGGCTTCCTTTATTATTTGTAGTACTCTTACTCGATAGGTATTCGTCAATCTCTAAAACATGTTTTTTTTTATTTCTCTTTTCTAATTCTGCTCTTAGTATTGGTATTACTTCTTCTCTTAAATCTTTTATTTCACTAACCAATTTTAATAATTCGCCAGTATACATTTGAGAATAATTTGATTTTATCTGTTTTACATCCATTTCTCTTCTTTTTAACTTTAATGAAAAATCAATCTACACTATGAATATCTGTTATTTCGTAACCTTTAAGATATATCACGGTTATTCCATGAGAATTTTCAATACTTGACCAAAAAGAAATTAACCATTCATTTCTTTCATCGTTTAAAGTCCCTACATCGTTAATTCCTATTTCAAAACTTGTATGATCTAGCATATTAAAATTTTTGAAATTTTCCTTTACATCTGCTATTGTTTTTGAATTTATTATCAAAGGATTTACAGATTTTGCATCTTTATACATTAAATTACACAAAGCAAATTCATAATCTGTTTTAGAGTTATAGAAATAGTCAGTATTTTCATCCAATATATCGGTTAGTATCTCTTTCTCTCTTCTATTCTCTATAAATGCTTTTATTTGTTCTTTCCTTTTTGGTGTTTTATAATCATTTATATTTTCTAAAATCATATCTATTTCATTACTAAAACTACAGTTAGCAATATCTAATCGACTATAACCATTTTTTGTTTTTTTATGAACTTTATTAATTACTTCTGTAATCCATTTTTTCTTATTTTCATAACCTCTAAACTTTGTAGAATCTTTCTCTAATTCTTTTCCTTTTTTATTGAGTTCTAATCCCAAATTATAATAAGCAATCGCTTTATCATAATTACAAATAACAGAAAAATCATTTCCTATATTCATAGCTATAGAACTGTTATGATAATTTTTATCACAATGAAACAATTGTTCTTTTATTTTTATAGATAAATCATGTGAAACCTCTTCACTAAAAGAGTGTAAAAAGTCAGAATTAGTGCTTTTTTTAATCTTATTGTATAAGTATTTTGCTTTTAATGGATATTTTCTGTATTGTCTATAACTATTCATATAAATAGTGTCGTTATGCAATTTTTGACTTCGATATCTACTACATAATTTAAGGTATTCTTCGGCAGATTTTGAAACATCCATTATTGAATCATCAATTAGAATATTGATGTCATCCCACCATCTTGGTTGTTCAAAATAATGTATTGAATCACAAATTAAAAACTCAATCTTCTTTCTACTTATTCTCTTTTTATCGTCCTTTTTACAAGAATAAATTATCAAACATATAAAACATAAAAAAGTAATTCTAAGAAACCTACTCATTCTCTTTAATTTCTACTTTAAATAAATTATTAAACATTGTAAAAATAGCTTCTGATTCTTTTTTACGAACAGCAATTACATACTCACAATTTAATTCTAATTTTTGATCAACAATTTTTAGGTTTTGTTTTTTAATTATCTGTTGTACTTTATTCATCATATCGTAACCAAATATGAGTGTGTAGGCAACATTAATTGTTTTTTCTAAAATATTAGATGCTTCTAAAGCTAATTGAGCAGAAGTACGATATGCATTTATTAAACCTCCTACTCCTAGTTTTGTTCCACCAAAATAACGTACAGATACAATTAAAACATTGGTAACCTCAAAAGCCTGTATTTGCCCATAAATTGGCTGACCTGCGGAGTTGTTTGGTTCTCCATCATCGTTTGCTCTAAATCGAATTTTCTCAGTTCCTAACTGCCATGCATAACAATGATGCCGAGCTGTATGATGTAATTTTCGTAACTCTTCTAACCTCATTTTAATATCTTCTTCTGTTTGTACAGGAAAAGCATACCCAAAAAACTTACTATTTCTATCTTTAAACAGTGTTTCTTCTGAAGGTTTTGTTATCGTTTTATAAACATCTTCAATCATATTCATTATTTTCTGACCGCACAAAGTATGATATTCGTTTCTTATCTGAAAATTATTATAATAAAAAAGTGTAATCTATAAATTATAGACTACACTTTAAAGAACTTATAAAGTATGAAATTTATTCTTTTATTAAAATTTGAGTTTTATCATTATTTTCAAATTTCACAAAATAATGCCCAACAGGAATATCTTCTAATAAAATTTCTTGAGAAAAACCAGATTTTATTTTCTTATTCCCTTGAAGTAAAATCCATTTAACTGGTTTGTCTTTATTTAAATACACTATGTTTTTACTAGGGTTTGGATATATCAATTTACTTTCAACAATTAATGATTTTTCATTATCAACTGAAGAATTCAATTCTTTATCTATTTTATTAGACGTTGATCGTTTATTCTTTTTAGCACCAAATTGTTTTCCTGTAAAAAAAACTTCATTTTCATTTCCTGAAATTTTAATATTATTAAAAACTACAACTTGATTTTTAACAGAAGTTACTCTTATGTTTATTGGAGAAACCTTAACTCCAGATGTTTCTAAAAAGAAATTATAAGGTTGTCTTTTCATGGCTACCCATTTACGTGTGCTTTTAGAAAAATACTCTACTTTTTTAACAGCATTTTTTGTATCAAAAAACTGTATCCCTGTCCAATAAACTGAAGATCCACTTTTAAATCTATACTTCATTTTTTGTTGTTTATTAGGATTCTCTACAAACCTCCATTTTATAGCCTCTGCTCCATTTATTGGATTTCCAATTTTAGCAAATGCTTCTTGTGTTAAATCTAAATGCACCGGTAAATTCACTTTTTTACCTTTCACATTTACAGCTACTTTCTTTTTAGGGCATTCAGGGCAACGATCTACAACTTGTAAAACAACTTTTCCTTTAGGTCCAACTACTTCAACATAAGCTCCACAAGCACTTGAGTTTTTATAATCTACATCGTTAATAGCACAATGCATTTTATCTCCTTTTTTCACCAGAATTGAACAATTTCCTCCTGCTCCTCCGTCTACTCCTCCATAAAAAGTAGCAGCTCCTCCTGTTCTATATTGAGATTGGACAAAATGACTGCAAAATGAAATTAATATTACTAATATTGATGTTCTCATATTTATCGATTTATTAAATTGAGAGAAGTATTTTTATTACTTCTCTCTAAATTTAGTTTACTATTATTTTTTTAAAAACTTTTTGAATGAACGTCCATTCACTTGGATAAAAAATGTTCCTTTTGACTTTAATTTTGAAACATCTATAACTGCATTGTCTTCAGATTTAATTTTCTGTTTAATTACAACTTGACCATTTAAGTTTATAATAGTAATTTCATCATTCACATGAACTCCTGCTACTGTTATTTTATCTATTGCAGGATTAGGATATAAATTCACTTTAATTTTGTTATCATTTAATTCTTCTGTAATAGAACTATCAATTACTTCTTTTCTACTTACACCACATTTAGCTATACCTCCAACTCCTGCAGCTACACTATTTGCACATAAATTAAGAACCTTCACTTTTCTTCCTGCAAATGTTCTATCTGCATACCATGATGCAACCCCAGGGTTAGATAATCTAGATCTGTTTTTAGATACTTTCGTTAGCTTATTTAAATCTTGACTACTTAATCCTTTTATATATTGATGATTATTTGATCCATTAAAAAGTCGAGTTGCACTACCATAACGTGTACTAACTTGCTCTATACCTGTATTTTTATTAGCTCTTAAAAACAATGATTTATTTAAACTAACTTTAGATGTAACACTAGAAGACCAATACATGATATCTGATGCTTTAGCATTGTTAATATTTGGTTCATTATTATAAAAAATAGATTCATTAATGACTCCTTTTTGGTATACATCATGAAGAAATAAGGCAGAACGAGTTATATCAACAGCATTACCAAAACCACCTACGTATTTAGTATTTGCAAATACATTTTTTTGAAAATTAAAATTATTAATCATTCTAATATTTGCCTGACCTACTGTATTATTATCAAAAGTTGTATTAGTCATTTTCATAGTTCCTCCTTTAAATGAGCCACTAGCTCCTCCTGCATGAAAAACAATACACGATAAAAAACCAGGTTTATCTAACTGAACACCACCTGCAATATTGCTATTTCTGAAATTATGGAACTTATTATCCATAAAAACACAATCATCGATTATTAAAGTATTTCCTTTTGGGAATAATTTTAATTCTTCTTTACCATTTACTTTTAATGGACGACTAAAAACCTCTATTGTAGAAACTTTAGTATTGGCTTCATTACCTTTAAAAATAGATTTATAAATTTCAATAGATTCTATAGTTCTATCTACACGTATAGCTCCTGCTCCTTCTACTACTTTCATATACGCAGAAGAACCTGATCTTTTATCGATGTAACCATTAGATATATTCTTATCAAAAAAACTATCAATAATAATTAGTTTTCGTATTGAAGTACCTCCAATAGCTCCGCCAGTTACTGCTCTATTATTTTTAAAATAACATCCAAAAACTTCTCCTGTAGTATAATTATTTAAACGAATACCTGCTCCATTTAAATTTTCACCAATACCTTTAAAATGACTTACTTTATTATCTATAAAATTACATTTTCTAACACGTAAAGAAGCTCCGAAAATATCTTTCACTTTACTTCCTGGTGATACAGGTACTGCGGTCATATTCATTTCTATTGCTCCACCTCCTTGGCGGTAACGATGAATTTCAGGCCCTGCCGACCCTATATTACTCATAGAACCTGGATTAAAATTTGCATTTTTAAATGTAGCGTTCTGTATAACAATTCTAATATTTCCTACAACTGTAAAAATAGTTGTCTTATTCTGACCGTTAAAAGTTATTCCTTTACCTTGAATTACAATTGTTCTTGTTAGCTTTCTTGTACTATAATCATGAGCTAATCGGATAGGAATATTAAAATTAATAGTAGCATTTCTACTAAATTTAATCATTCCTCCGTCTTTCTTAATCATGTCATTTAATGTATTCTTAAGAGTGTTGTAATCTGGATTAATTGTTCTAACATCAACGTTTCCTACTCCATTAACTGGTACTTCATTGGGTAGTAAAGAGCGGTTACTTTGTTTTACTCCATAGTTATCCCATAGCTTATTAGCGGCATTTCTTTTAGTTGCATTTGTTTGGGCATTTAAACTAGTAAGCGTTATAGTACATGTTATAAATAATACTATAGTTTTAATTAATTTGTTGGTCTTCATTTTTAAATTTTAATTAGGGTTAATTATTTAGTATGATAAACTTGTACAATACTACTCTAAGTAATTAATCCTTTTTAAATTTTAAGGAAGACATTAGGAGTGCTTAACATTATAATTAAGAGTACATTTAGTAGACATTTAAAAAAAATGAATTTTAAAGTAGGGAAAAAACCTTTTTAAGTGTATAAGAAACAAATATTATTATCTTTATAATTTTTTTACATAAAGTAGTTTTTTTTAAACTCTTTTATATATTATGTAATTTTAAACAAAACCTCCCCCTATTATGTTTTTTTTTAGTTTTATAAAACATTTGTTTCTACTTAACCTATTTATCTTTCAAACATCTCTTTTTACATCTATATCACTTAAAGAAACAGCATTATTAATTTCTTTAGGAATACAAAAAGAAAACTGGGCAAACTTTATAATTTTAAGTAATAAATATCTTTTACTAATAATCATCTTATGCTTATTCTATTTTTTTTATAAGAAATTATACCTCTTATATCATTCTGAAAATAAATATTTTAAAATTCAGAAAGGAAAACTTTTTTTTTCTAAAATTTATAAATCCAAAATAGATGAAACACTAGCCAAAGACACTACTAATCTAGAAGAAAAGTTTAATCAAAAAGAATACACTTCCTTTAAAAAAAATAATTCAGAAATATTAGAAAATGAACTTCAAATTTTAACTCCTCAGAAAGAAAAACTTAAAGCTTTAAAAAATATTAAAACTGAACTTAATGAAGTATTATCCTCTAAAGATTTAGATAAATTAAATAACGTAAAAGAAAACATAAATGTGATTATTGAAGATAGTTACACAAAAGAAAATGTTGTTTTAGGTAGAATAGAATCTCACTATCTTGATTTGTATCACAAATTAAAAAAAATGCATCCTAATTTATCTAAAACAGACATTCGCCATTGTATACTTGTAAAAAACGACTTTTCTTTAAAAGAATCTGCCGAAATGTTAAGTGTTACTATTAACACAGTAAAAAAAGGAAGAAGTAGAGCTAAAAATAAAATTGATATTACTCCTAATACTTTATTAAGAGAATATTTAAATACAATTTAACCTCTTAGATCTATGATTAGAGTGTTATTAGTAAAATACTTACAATTGCCACTACAATTCCGATCCAATTTTTATTCTCTAATTTTTCTTTGAAGAAAATAAGCCCAAAAATGGTACTTAATAACACAATACTCACATTATTAATTGTAAATAAAACAGAACTTTCTATTCCTTCTGTTTTTAATGCCTTCAATAAAAATTCAATAGAAAAATAATTAGGTATTCCTAAAGCTATACCTCCTACTATATTTCTAATTTTTAATGATTGTTTTTTACTAATTAATTGATATAAAATAAAAGGAACACCTAAAATAAAAGCAATACCAAAAATTGATGTAGTAAACATTGAAACATGGTTATGATCTACATAATTAATTTCTGTATACTTTAATAAAGTATCAATAGCACCAGAACCTAAAAAAAGAATTATTGGAAACAATAAATATGATAATTTTATTTTTTTATTACCTGTACTTTTAACAGAAGTTAAATAAACCGCTATTAAAGCTAAAATTATCCCTAGTATTTTAATTGAATGAAAAGATTCTTTATATAAGTAAATTCCGAAAACTATCGGAATTACCACAGACATTCTTCCAGATACAGAAGCAACTGAAAGTCCGTTTTTTTGAGAGGTTAAAGCCATCACATTAAAAATAGCAATAAATAAAATCCCCAATACACTAGCTCCTAAAAACCAAGATTGCTCTGGTATTTTACTAATCGGTATTTTAACTTCTGAATATAAATAACCAATACCAAAAGCAACTATATAATTTATTACTATTGCCTGAAAGGTATTGATTTTATAAATTTCAAAAAACTTAAATATTACATATAAACTACTAGAAATAAGTATACTTAAAACTAAATAAATCATTAACTAAAATTTTGTTGATTTAATAAATTCACTACATCTTCTTTTTCCGGATTAATATTCCACACGTGAATTCCTAAAGAATTAGCTGCATCTGTATTTTCTTTTGTGTCATCTATAAAATATGTTTCCTCTGCTTTCAAATCATTTTCATTTAAAACAAATTCATAAATATTCGTATTGGGTTTTCTTAAATTAATTTCATGAGATAAATAAAACTGTTCATAACATTCTTTAAATTCTGTGTATAACTCATTCCCCCATTCATTTTTTATCCAGCTAATATGCAAGTCATTTGTATTACTCAACAAAAACAATCTGTATTTTTTAGAAGCTGACAATTCCTTTAAAAATTGAAGTCTATGTAAAGGAAAGTCTAATAAAATAGCATTCCACGCATCTATTAAATCTTTTTTAGCAATAGAAAACTCGTCATGAAATACACTTACAAATTCATCTGTAGTCATTAATCCCATCTCATACTTATAATAAACTTGCATCATTTGCTCATTTACTTCAGTAACTCCTAATTTTGCTATTTCTCTATAAGTAGCTTGTTTATCTAAATTGATGAACACATCACCAAAATCGAAAATGATATTTTTAATCATTATTATATATTCTTAAAGTGTCTTTATGTATTTGTTCTTCGAAAGTTAATTTTGAAACTATTTTAGGTGCTTTTATACCATTATTGAATTCATTTGCTCCTGTAAAAACTCTAGCTTCATCCCATAAACCTTCATCAATAAAAGTTTGTAATGTTTTTGCTCCTCCTTCAATAATAATAGATTGAATTTTATGTTTTTGAAGTACTTCACATATTTGCTGAACAAGGTTCTTTGAAAAATCTATTTTTTCAAAAGTCAAATTTGTTTTATTAGTTGCTTCTTTTTCAGTGATAATAATAGTAGTTATTTCACTATCTAAAACATTCAATTTACTAGAAACTCTTAGTGTTCTATCTAAAACAACTCGAATAGGATTATTGCCAAACCAACTTCTAACATTTAATTTAGGGTTATCAGCTATAACTGTATTAGTACCTACTAAAATTGCATGCTCTTCTGCTCTCCATTTATGTACCAATTGTTTAGAATATTCATTAGATATCCAAACAGGTTTTTGCTCTTCTTTTTCTAACGGAGCTATAAAACCGTTTCTAGTTTCGGCCCATTTTAAAATAATGTAAGGCCTTTTTTTATTTTGAACAGTAAAAAATCGTTTATGATGTTCTTTACATTCTTCCTCTAATACACCAATAGTAACATTACATCCTGCTTTTTTTAATATTGCGACTCCTTTTCCTGCAACTAAATTATTCGTATCTGTAGTACCTATAACTACATTTGGAATTTCTTTTTTTACTATCAAATTTGCACAAGGAGGTGTTTTTCCATAATGGGAACAAGGTTCCAAGGTGACATACATTGTTGCTTTTTTTAACAACGAAATATCTTTTACAGATTGAATTGCATTTACTTCTGCGTGTGAACCTCCATAAGGATTTGTATACCCTTCTCCTATTATCTTATCGTTACATACTATTACTGCACCTACTGAAGGATTTGGTCTTGTAGTGCCAATCCCCTTTTTTGCCAACTCAAGGCAGCGATGCATATATTTTTCGTTGTTCAATTAATTTCAGTGATTTTGTTAAATAATTACTTCAACTTAGAAACTTTAAAGTTTAATTTTAATATTCTCCGTTTTATCTATAGCATATACATTAGAAAAACCTAGAACTTTATATTTTATATCTCCTTTAAATTGAATTTTTACACTTTCATTTAATACAGAGCTTAATAAACCTCCCAAAATTCCTTCTTTATTATTTTCAAAAACTTTAGCTGTAGGAATTACTACTTTTAAAGGAACAGCAAATTCTTTATTTGCAGGAACACGATACTCTTCTGAAGAAACTTTAGCCACTTCTGTACCATTCACTATTACTTTTATTTCATCTGTTGCTATTTTACCTCCAATATCATTTTCATTTTTAAAATAGGCCTTTGCTTGTAATTGTATTGTATCTAATTTCATAGATAAAACCTTTACATCATCAACTTTTATAAAAATGGGTTTCTTTTTAACTGAACATGCAGAAATAAATAAAAATATACCTAAAAAATAAATTAAATTCTTCATTTGTTTTTCTATAAATTTGATAATTCAAAAGTAGCACTTTTACAACGAAATTATGAGGCTAAAAGACTTCAGAATATATTTTAATAAAGAATTATCAGATTTATACCCTAAAACTGAAGTTGACGCTTTTTTCTTTAGAGTTATCGATCATGAACTAGGTTTAAAATTAATGGATGTTTTCACGAAAGACGACTTAAGTATTCCCGTTAAAAAATTGGATGTCTTAACCAACATAACAAATCGACTACAACAAGAAGAACCTTTACAATACATTCTTGGAGAAACTCTATTTTACGATTATACTTTTAAAGTAAATAAACATGTTTTAATACCAAGGCCTGAAACAGAAGAACTAGTAAACTGGGTCTTAAATGAATTAAACAATAATAAAGAAAAAATTAAGGTTTTAGATATAGGAACTGGTTCTGGTTGTATTCCTATTTCTTTAAAAAAAGAACTTAATTCACTTGCTGTTTATGCTATCGATGTTTCTAAAAAAGCAATAGAAGTAGCTACAGAAAACGCAAAATTAAATGATGCTCAGGTTACTTTTATTGAATGTGATATCTTAGAAGCTACAAGTTTACAACATCAATTTGATGTTATTATTTCTAACCCTCCATATGTTAGAGAACTAGAAAAAAAAGAAATTAAAAATAATGTATTAAATAATGAACCACATTTAGCGTTATTTGTTGAAGACACAAATCCTCTTATTTTTTATGATAAGATAGCTGATTTAGCAAAAATACAATTAAATGAAAATGGATTGTTATTTTTTGAAATTAATCAATATTTAGGAGAGGAAACAAAAAATATGTTATTAAAGAAAGGTTTTAAAGATGTAATCTTAAAAAAAGATCTTTTTGGTAACGACAGAATGATAAAAGCAAATCTTTAAATAGAATTATTTATGGAAGAAAATCTTCAAAACGAATTAGAAGAATTAAAAAGAGAAAACGAAGCTTTACGAAGTAAAATGGATAAAGCTAATACTAAAGAAAAACGTAAAAAAGAGCGCAAAAAAAGTACATTAACATGGACTTGGAAATTATTTACAGGTGCTTCTTTAAGTAATAGTTTTAATAAATGGTTTTCTGAATATCATTCTAAAGAAACAGTATCTCCAGATACCTCTGCTGGTTTGTTAACTGCCTTAGTTAAAAGGTTTGTACGTGTTCGTTTATTAAGCTTAATTTTATTATTGTTTTCTATATTACCTTCTTTAGTAACCTTATATATTTTGGTAAAACAAAATCAATTAATTGAAACACAAAATGCTTTAGTTGAAGGATCTCGTAAAAGTTCGTATAGTTTTCAAATAGCGGGTCTTTTTGATGCTATTGACAGTAAAGGAATTAGTGGTCAAAATATTATACCTAGAATAGCTGCTTTATCGCATAGTTTAACCCCATATAGAATACTCGAAGAAAATGGGAAACTTTCTGAAAGAATGTATAGCCCAGAAAGAACGCAGTTATTATTGTTTTTAATTCAAGCAAAAATTAGTCCCGCAAATTTAGATAAAATTTATGCTCGTGCCGATTTCTCTAACTGTAATTTTAAAAACACAAATTTATCTGGTGCTTATTTAGCAGGAATCAATTTGTCTAATTCTAGTTTTGAAAATGCTGAATTACATAGAGCTAATTTAAATGAAGCCAATTTAACTAAATCTAATTTTGAAAAAGCTCAATTTTCAAATGGAAAAGCAATAAATGCTATTTTTTCTGGATCTAATTTAACTAGTGCTAAAATTACAAACACTAATTTATCTGGCTCTGATTTTATTGGCACAAAAACTTCAAACACTAATTTTGATAGATCTACATTAAAAGATACAAAAGGATTATAAATTGTACATATAATAAAAATAAAACCCGAAACATTTCTGTTTCGGGTTTTATTTTTATTATGTGCATTAGTTTAAAATACATTTTCTTCTTCCTCTAATTCCGTAACCACATCTTACATCTCCTGGCCCTAAAAAAGGGTGCCCTTGATAACAATCGCTGTCTGTTGAACAAAATATTCTACCAAGACCAAAGCGTCCTCCTTTTATCTCTTTTTGTTCATTATTTGAGAGTTTTCTACCTAAATTCTTCATCTTTATTTTAATATTTATGGTTAATTAAAATACATTTAATATAATTAAGAAAAATCTTAATATATTCTATTCATTAAAAATACAACTTTGAATATAAGGTTACTATTTCTTATACCTACTTAAACCAATGCGTTGTTGATTTGTATTTCCTGGTTGAGCAAGATTAGAAGATAAATCTGGCTCTAAAGGGTCGTTATTACTACATCCTCCTCCCATACCACATAATATATAATCCATAAAATCTCTTATCAATTTACCATGTTTCCTCATCCACTTTCCTTTCTTACTATAATTAAATGAGACAGCTGCTTTAACACCTTCTGCACTCAATGCGTCAGCGTTTTTAATATAATGTTCTGGCGAATGAATAGTTGAAAGATCTTCAACTTCTTTAAAAAAACCTTCTATTGATTTATACTGTCCTCTACGTTTTTTAATCTTCTTAAATCTCTCATACACTTCATCAAATTTAGGAGTATCTTTATTTATATTAATAGCAAAATGAGTTTGATCAGATACAAAAGGACCTCCTTTTTTACTTTTATCTGTATTATATTCTACATTTTTATACTTCTTATCTTTTAAAGCTAAATCTATTTCTTTCCAAGAACCTCTGAACATCCACCGATCAACATCAATAATAGTGTCTTCACTTTTTTCAATATCAAAAATTTGAAGTTGTTTTATTTTCCATACAGGTACTTTTACAGTTCCATAATCAAATATCCCTTCTCCAAAAATATCATTATAATTAATTTTTAAAGCTATCTTATTATTAGATATTTCTACTATTCGGTCTTTAGTATCTTTTATAACATCAAATTTTGAAGGCCTATAAATTTCAATATCTGTAGTTGAATATCTTTTGGGAAAAGCCCTTAAAAAGAAACCATTACCAATATAAGACCATATTCCTTTATGTATTACTTTACTTCCAATACCTAATGGTGCTATTCCTTTCTTTACTGCTATTTCTTCAATTTCATCATACTTCATTTGCGTTGCTTGCATTTTTTTTCGAAGCGATGAATATACTTGAGTTAAAGACTTAATTTTATCTGGTATTATCTCATCTTTAATTTCATCAAAGTTTATTTCCAACATCAATTTTTCTTTTTTCGTTAAAAGTGGACTCACTTTTTCTTGAAAATCTATAGGATAATCAGAAAACTTTGTTCCTGCTTCTATTCCCCAAATTAAAGTTTGAACTGTAGACTGAGGAATATTTGAATAATTAACAGATTTATTAAGAATAGATTTTATTATTTTAGATTTGTTTCCTTTTAATTTTGCTATTTGATATCCATCTCCTTTAGTAGGACCGTATACTCCAGCTTTTAAACAATAAGACCTAATAGTTGTTTTATAATACCCTGGAGATAAGACAAAACTTTCTATTGGTTTTGCATCTTCATAGATTAACTTTTCTTTTTCAAAAAAATTAACTCCATACAAAGTATCTTTTATTGATGTTGATATAGCTTTTGTGTCATCAAAAGAAATAACTTTAGTCTTTTCTGTTATTTTTTTAACCTTCTTAAGTATCTTTCTAAAAAACTGTGCTTCAGCGGTTAAATTAACAAACAATACAAAAAAAAGTAAAATATAATTATAGTACTTTCTTTCTTGTTCTGTGAAGTAATATTTCATAATTATTTTATCTTAATATGAATATAAGAATAATGTTAATTACAAAATGATGTATTATTGAATATAGTAGTAATAAGATTGAATTTCTTTATAGAAATTTTGTTTTTAATGATGAGTTTAAATTCATTAAATTTCCTATATAAAATAGTTTAATAAAAGTAAAAAACCGAAACATTTAATTTCGGTTTTCTTTTATGTTTTATTTTTTTAATTGAATACACATACTTTATTTCCTCTTTGACCAAAATTGTAGTAACCATCTTCTCCACTACCATTTGAAGAACGACAAGACACATCACCTGGTCCTAAATATGGGCTTGCGTTCCAACAATCCTGATGAGATCTACAAAACATTCCTCCAATATTCCCAATATTTCCTCCTTTTATTTCCTTTTGCTCTTTACCTGAAAGTTTTCTACCTAAATTTTTCATTCTTATTTTAATGTTTATGGTTAATTAATTTATTCAACTAAAAAACCAAAACTAAACGTTTCGGCTTTCTTATATATTTTACTTTCTTAATTGAATACGCATACTTTATTTCCTCCACTAAAACCGAAAGGACTATAACGACAAGATACATCTCCTGGTCCTAAATACGGACTTGCATCCCAACAATCTCTATTTGATCTACAAGGCATACCTCCAATATGTCCTCCACTAATTACTTTTTGTTCTTTTGATGATAATACTCTACCTAAGTTTTTCATTTTATTTGTCATGATATTAATATTTATGGTTAACTAATTTATTTTATTTTTAAGTATTTGATACGCAAATTAATCCATACTCCCTTGAGCGAATACAAGAATAATCATTTGTAGCATTCATATGTATTCCAAAAACATATTCACAATCTCTAGCTGTTCTACATGAAGAAGGTGCTATTCCTCCTTTAACTTCTTTCTGTTGTTTGTTAGTTAAAGGTTTCCCCAAAACCATTATTTTTTTTGTCATTTTAAAAATATTTAAGTTGTTTTTTTAATTAATCACTAATATAAATATATTATAATTAAAAATATGTTAAAAAAACTGTTTGTGTTTTATTTGAGGATGAGCTACATTAAAATGATTCGAAGTGAAATAAGAATCATTCATAAAAAAGCCAATGATTTATAAATCATTGGCTTTTTTAATTTATTTTTTTTGAAATAAACTTCCTTAAAATAATTGAATGGTATTTATACAAGAAATCTTTTAAGCTTTTAAATGTTTCTTTGTTTGTCCATAAAATGCGATATAAGCATAACAAATTAATGTTAAAATAAATGCGAATTTAAACCCTACAGAATCAATTAAAGATCCGAAAATAAAAGGAATCACTGCTCCTCCTACAATTGCCATACATAACAACCCAGATGCTTGTGCTTTTAAATCTCCTAACCCTTCTAAACTTAATGTGAAAATAGTTGGAAACATAATTGAATTAAATAAACCTACTGCCAAAATAGACCACATAGAAATTAAACCAGAAGTACTAATAGAAATAACAATCATTAACATTGCTAAAGAAGCAAAAATTGCCAATACTTTTCCTGGTGATACTATTTTTGTTAAATAAGCACCTATAAAACGTCCTATCATTGCTCCTCCCCAATAAAAAACAACAAAAACACCTAATAATGATTTAGGGTCTTTTCCTGAAAAAGTTTTATTGAAAAGATTTGCAATAGTATTGGCTATAGACATCATTGTTTCATTATCAACTACAACTGCTGCTAATTTCATATCCATAAAATAATTTACTAAAAAACTACCTATGGCAACTTCAGCTCCTACATAAACAAAAATACCTAAAGCCCCCATTAACATTAGTTTGTTTTTCAACAATTTTGCATAACCTCCTACCGGTACTTTCTCCATTACTTTTGGTAATTTCACAAAAAAGAAAACCAAAGCTAAGAACCCTATAAATGTTGCTATTAATAAAAATGGTTTTTGAACCGTAGCAGCTTCTGCTATATAATAATTCGTTTTTTCTATTTCACTTAAAGTAGCTATTTCTTCAGATGTTTTTACAGAATCACTTAACAAAAATAATGCTCCAATAATTGGCGCTATTGTGGTTCCTAGTGAGTTAAATGCTTGCGATAAATTTAATCTACTAGAAGCTCCTTCTTCAGTTCCTAATAAAGCTACATAAGGATTCGCTGCTACTTGTAGTATTGTAATACCTCCTGCTAATGTAAAATACCCTATTAAGAAAACAGAAAACATTCTACTAGAAGATGCTGGATAAAATAATAAACAACCTACAGCCATAGTTATTAATCCTAGAATAATCCCCTTTTTGTACCCTATTTTTGACAACAATTTTCCTGCTGGTAATGAAAACACAAAAAATGCCAAGAAAAAAGCAAATTGTACCAATACTGTTTTAGCATATGACAGTTCAAAAACATCCTTTAAACGTGGCACAAGAGAATCTACTAAAACGGTTATAAATCCCCAGAGGAAAAATAAAATAGTTAAAAAAACAAAAGCACTCTTATACGATTTATTGGTTGTTGTTGACATAATATATATTTAATTCTTTAAATAAAAATCTGATTTTATATTCTTATTTTCTCCTTCCTTGTGTAAATTATAACTAAACCATTCATGAATTGCATATGCTCCAGTTTCTCCTTTTTTATTTACTGCGATATATGCTACTTGAAAATTTTTATAATTACTATTTGGTCTATTTACAATTCTTGCTATTGCTTCTTCACAAGCTTCTTGTGGCGATTTTCCTTGTCGCATTAATTCTACCACTAAAAAACTACCTACCGTTTTTAACACCTCTTCACCTAAACCAGTAGCTGCTGCCCCACCAACTTCATTATCTATAAATAAACCACCTCCTATAACTGGAGAATCTCCTACTCTACCTTTCATTTTATAAGCCAACCCACTAGTAGTACAAGCTCCAGAAATATTTCCTTTTTTATCTATTGCCAGCATTCCTATAGTATCATGGTTTTCTATATTAATAATTGGCTTGTATTCTGATTTTACCTTCCATTCTTCCCATGCCTTTTTAGATGCTTCTGTTAACAAATTTTCTCTCTCAAATCCTTGAGAAACTGCAAATTGTTCCGCTCCTTCACCTACTAAAATAACATGAGGTGTTTCTTCCATTACTTTTCTTGCTAAGGATATTACATGTTTTATATTTTTTACACATAAAACAGCTCCATAATTCCCTTTCTCATCCATAATGCAGGCATCTAAAGTTACCGCTCCATCCCTATCTGGCAAACCTCCTATTCCTACTGTTTGGTTCTTACTATTTGCTTCCTCTATCTTACATCCTTCTTCAACTGCATCTAAAGCAGAACCTCCTTTTTTTAATACTTCAGCAGCCGTATTTACAGCCGTTGGCGTATTCCATGTTGCAATTACTATTGGCTTAATAACATTCGTGGTTATTGCTCCACTTTTAACTTCCTTTTTATCTTCATTTGTTGTATTACAACTAACCAAAGTTGAAATAGAAAACAAACCTAAACCAGAAATTGAAGTTTTTTCTATGAATTTTCTACGTTTCATAATATTATTTTATCATTATTTCATCTATGAACAACCATGACCTACCATCATGCTTATATCCTAAGTGCCATTTAGGTAATACCCCTAACTTTTTTGCTATTACTTTTACATATCTAACACTACTTCCTTTCAAATGAATTGTTGCTTCTTCTATTGTTACTTCTTCTTTTGGCTTTTGAGTATCATAGTCAAAATTAGCTACCGTTTTATATTTCTTTCCATCTTCAGAAATCGCATAAGTTACTTCTGTAGGTAAAAATATCCAACTACGTTGATCTTGTAAAAAATTAGCAGATATCATTTCTACCCATTTCTCTTTCCCTAAACCTACAATAGCAATTACATCTTTATCAAAATATCCTTGCCATGTACCTGTTCTAAAATCTCTAGCTCCAACAATACCATCTATTAATGCATTTTCTCCACCAGCATTGTATTGATTAGCATATTCGGTTTGTAATCGAATAGTAATGTTTGGATCTATTTTAAAAAAATCTGTACTAATTATTGCACTTTTCATAGTTCCTTTTAATGCATATGCTTTTAAAGTTGCCTTTTCTTTTATTTTAAAAGGTGATGTATATGCTATAAAATCTTTATTTAAAGAATAATAAATAACAGCATCTTTATCTGCAGAAGCTAATGTTACTTCTGTACTTCCCTTAAAAGCTACTTCTCCTTTTGTAATAAAAGGTGCTGCAGTTATTAAATGATTTTTAATTGCTGTTTTTGGCTCTTCTCCTTCTTTAGTTCCCCAATCACTAGGTACATCTGTCATATAAAACTCAAGAGTACCTCCATTTATAATTTCTTTATGATTTATATACGTTCTATCTAATTTTTTTCCATTTAAATACACTTTTTCTACATACTTATTTACAGTACTTAAATTATTGGTTGCAACTGTAAATTTTTTTCCGTCTTCTAAATGAATTGTTCCTTTTTCTAATAAAGGAGCTCCTATTATATATTGATTTGAAGCAGGTGTTACTGGATAAAAACCTAAGGAACTAAAAATATACCAAGCACTCATTTGTCCACAATCTTCATTACCAGAAATCCCTTCTGGAGTATTGGTGTATTGTTCCGTTAAAATCTGATGTACTTTTTCTTGTGTTTTATAAGGTTTATTAATGAAATTATATAAATATGCCATGTGATGACTTGGTTCATTCCCATGTGCATACTGACCTATTAAACCTGTGATGTCTTTTTGATGACGTCCAGAAGTATTTGATACTGCTTTAAACAAAGTATCCAAATTTTTCTCCAACTGTTTTTTTCCTCCTAACAATTTTATATAACCAGAAATATCTTGAGGTACATAATTACTATACTGCCAAGCATTTGCTTCTGTATAATTAAAATTCACTTCATAAGGATCGAACGGAGCAAACCATGTGTTTCTAAAACGACCTCTCATAAATTGTGATTCTGGATCAAATACATTTTTATAATTTTGAGCTCGCTGCGTATATATTTTATAATCCTCTTTCTTTCCCATTTCTTTAGCCATTTGTGCTATCGTCCAATCATCATAAGCATATTCTAACGTTTTAGAAACAGACTCACTTTCTTCTTCTACAGGTATAAAACCTAGTTCTTTATAACTTTTCAAACCCAATTTATCTCTAGTTGCAGAATGTTTCATTGCTTTAAAAGCTTTCTCTACATCATAATTTTTAATTCCTTTTAAATAGGCATCTGCTATCACTGGTACCGCATGATACCCAATCATACAACCTGTATAACATCCTGCCAAATCCCAAATAGGTATAATGCCTCCTTCGTCATATTTTGCTAAAAAAGTATTTACAAAATCATTAGTTCGTTCTTGTTCAATTATGGTATATAAAGGATGTGTAGCTCTATAAGTATCCCATAAAGAAAATACTGTATAATATTCAAAACCTTTTGTCTCATGTACTTTCAAATCTACCCCTCTATAACGCCCATCAACATCTTGGTAAATATTTGGCGCTATACTAGTATGATACATTGAAGTATAAAAATTCGTTTTGTAATCTTCATTCGAACTTTCAACTACAATTTTACTTAACTGCTTTTCCCAAGTATCTTGTGCTTCTTTTTTAACTTCTTCAAATGTTTTTTTTCCTATTTCTTCTTCTAAATTTTTCTTTGCTCCATCTTCATCTACAGGAGAAATTCCTATTTTAATATAAAAAGGTTCGTTTTTCGGATTTATAATTTTAAAAGCATAACGTTCTGCATTTTTTTGAGCATAATATTGAAAGTTAGTATCAAAAGGATGAGAAAATTTAATAGAATAGAATAATTTTTGATTGGTTGCCCAAGCTTTTGAAGAGCGTTCTCCTTTTAATTCAGTATCAGAAACAATATTTAAAAGTCCTTTTAATAATTCATCTCTATGCTCTAAATCTAAAATTACTACCTGATTTTCTGCTGAAGGAAATTTATACTTATGAATTCCGCTTCTTTTAGAAGTAGTTAACTCTACCTCAATATTAGTATCTTCTAAATGTACTTTATAATACCCTGCCTCTGCTACTTCTTTTTTATGAGAAAATTTAGATCTATACCCTTCTTCTCCATCTCCTCCATTATTAAATGTTACTTTATTCGTTGGCATTAATAGAATATCTCCATAATCAGAAACTCCTGTTCCGCTTAAATGTGTGTGCGAAAATCCATATATATATTCGTCCGAATAATGATACCCAGAACAACCATCCCAGCCATCTAAACGAGTATCTGGACTTAACTGCATCATACCAAAAGGCATGGTTACTCCCGGATATGTATGACCATGGCCTCCTGTACCTATAAAAGGATTTACATATGATATTAAAGGTTTTTCTATTTTAGCTGAAGTAATTTTCTTCTGATTACAACTAATAATAACAAATAGTGTTACTATTAATAATAGCGTTTTAAGTTTCATTTGGTTTAGATTCTTAACTTTAGACTTCTAATATAGTAAAATGAAATTTCTATAGTTTTTTAAAAATTGAAAATTAAAAAATCGCTATAAATTATGTCATTTATAGCGATTAGAAAAAAGTATTTTACCTTTTTTCATTAAAATTTAAAAATATTTAAGGTAGTATAGTATTATTTATATCTTTAAAGTTAAGACAATCAACCGTCTTTATTTTAGTATTAATTAACTGTGAATTTTTTACAGTAACATTAGGTGTATTTTTAAAAAACATATCAAAACCTTCTATCGAATTAAATTTACAATCGTCAAAAATTATAGATGAAGTATTATAAGGAGTTTCTGTATTAACATTAAAAAACTCAACAGCCTTTCTTGGGTTAGTATAATTTTCATTTGTAAAGGTTATATTTTCTGCAAAGGAATTTGCAATTGAAAGACCTATAGAATTTTGAGACATGCTAGTAACTATATTATTTTTAAAATTATACCTTGATGCTTTTTTAACCTGTATACCATATAATAATATTTCTAAATTATTATCTTCTACAAGGCCATTATTTCCTCTAGCTTCAACACCAACATTAAATCCTTTTACTGTATTTCCTCTTACAACATTTTCTGTTGAAAGTTGAGTATCTACGCCATTTATATCTACCACTAAATCTCCAGTAGTAATTGCTACTGATCTTTTGGCTTTTTCGTTACCTATAAATGTATTATTTATAAACTTTGAGCCTGTACTAAATGATGCGAAAAACCCAAAATCAGAGGTATTACCTTCCATTTTCGTATTATTTCCAGAAAACTCAATAATACTTGCTACTTGATTATTTTTAAACGTACAATCTTTAATTTGTGTATTTTCTACTATTTCGAAAGCATCTGATAAATCTGGCTTTCTTCCTCTAAATGGCTCAATATCTATACCTACTCTTGGGTTTGTACCTAACCAACCATTAGAACCTTCTTTTTCTTTTATATCTCCAGCATTAATAATTGTACACTTGGTTATAAAAAGATCTTCTCCGTCAAGCACACTAATATTATTTCGTCTAGATGCATCAATAGTGCATCCTATTAAACTTATATTTTTATTAAACGGATTTCCGGGCATAAATCTAAAACCTGCTGATGCTCCAAAACCAAAACCATCTCCAGTAGAATTTTTCATCTTTACATCTTTTACAACAACATCTTTTGAACCAGCTACATAAATCAAGCTTGAAAATTCATGTGTCCCTCTTGAAATTCCTGCCTCATCTATAATATCAGTATAATCATGTTCAAATCTATCTCCAATTAAATTACCGCCAGTAACTTTAACATTCTTTTTTATATAGACACTTAATAAATGTCCTCTTGGCCAATACGAAGGTTGCACTCGTAAAAACGTATTTTCTGTCATTATTAAATGAAAATCTGAAGGAAGATGGATAGCAAGCTCACTAGTTTCAAGGGGATTTGCCCATTTATCTCTAACAGTCTCAAAATATGCATCTAGCTTATCTATAGTAAAAGTATCTGCTTTTAATTTTTTTGTTAGGTCAATCGCACTTTGAAGATTGTTCTTATTTTTTAAAGCTATTTCAATAGAAGTTTCTCCTTCAGTTATATCCCATTTTTCAGGAGTAAAGAAAAATTCTGAGTTACTTAATTCAACATTTCCTTCTATCTTTAAATCTATATTTAAAAGCTCTCCATCTATTTTTCCTGTATCAAATACTAAATTACCATTAAATATTTTACCTTCTCCTTGATGCTTTAAGGTAATATTATTAGGTAAAGTAATTGTTTCTCCATTTAGATCTAGTAAGCAATCAATAATGATATCATTATTAGGCTGAAGGTTTTTTAGATTGAAGCTACAATCTAATACTATATCAGAATCTGTTTCTGATAAATTATTCATGTTTAATTCATCTTTATCACATGCTAAAAAAAGCATAGATAATAATAATAGGGATATTTTTTTCATGTATTCTATTTTTACAAAGGTAGTTTTTAATTTTACTTGGATACTAATACTATTTTATATAATCCTTTTCTTTTTAAGCAGATATACATTACAAATCTTCAAATATTAATTTAATTATTACTAACTCTGGTAAACTTTATACATTTGTTAGAATAATTAGCAAAATAGATTTATCTGATATAAACCTCCCTACACACAAGGACAGTATTTTTTAAAAAACTGAAATTAAATTTAAAGAATATTCAAGTTATCAAAGAGATCATACTCTTTTAAAACTAAAAGGTAAAAGTATAATGTATTTTGAAAACTTATCCCTTTCGGGAACTTTAGATAAAAAAATAGATTGCTATGTTATAAATATAGAAATGACAAATGAAACTCTAAAATTTGAAAAATTGTTAGAAGAAAAATTAAAAAAAGCAGATTTTCATTACAAAAATGATAGTTTTAATCATAGAATTTGGGAAACTTATGATAAAACTTTTTTTTGAA
>CAKZVD010000062.1 GCA_937922085.1 uncultured Tenacibaculum sp.
CGTGTTCATTAGGTATAATTCCTTCTAAAATTGCTTCTTTTATAGCTTCTTTTATCTGACCAATTTCTCTACAAGGTTTTAAATTAAATGTTTCCATAATTTCTTCTCCAGTAATAGGTGGTTGAAAATTACGTACTCTATCTCGTTCTTCTACCTCTTTTATTTTAGAACGTACTAATTCAAAATTTTTATGGTAACGTTTAAATTTTTTAGGATTCTTTGTAGTAATATCTGCTTCACATAAAATCATTAAGCTATCAATGTCATCTCCCGTATCAAAAACTAAACGACGAACAGCAGAATCTGTAACTTCTGAAGCTAATACAATAGGTCTTGAACTTAATAAAACCATTTTTTGAACAAACTTCATTTTATTATTTAAAGGCATTTTTAAACGTTTAAATAACTTATACACCATTTTTGCCCCCACAAATTCATGAGAATGGAAAGTCCAACCTATTTTTTTATGAAACTTTTTTGTAGGTGCCTTGCCAATATCATGTAACAAAGCTGCCCAACGTAACCATACATCATCTGTGTTTTCAGAAATATTATCTACTACTTCTAAAGTATGGTAAAAATTATCTTTATGTTTTTGACCTTCTACTTCCTCTACTCCTTTTAAATCAATTAATTCAGGTAATATTTTTTTAAGTAATCTTGTTTTTTCTAGTAATAAAAAACCAATAGAGGGTTTTGGAGAAGCTAATATTTTATTCAATTCATCTACAATTCGTTCTCTTGTAATAATATTAATTCGATGAACATTCTTTGTAATTGCATCTAATGAAGATATTTCTATTTCAAAATTCAATTGTGTAGCAAAACGAATAGCTCTCATCATTCTAAGTGGATCATCAGAATAAGTAATATCAGGATTTAAAGGTGTTCTGATAATTTTATTCTTTAATAAATCTTCAATTCCATTAAATGGATCTAATAACTTCCCAAAAGATGCTTCGTTTAAACTTAAAGCTAATGCATTAATAGTAAAATCACGACGATCTTGGTCATCTTGTAAGTTTCCTTCCGATACTTCAGGGTTTCTGCTGTCTTCTGAATAAGATTCCTTTCTTGCTCCAACAAATTCTACTTCAACATCCATGTAACGTAACATAGCCGTTCCATAGGTCTTAAAAATCTGTACTTTTGGTTTTGTTGGTAATAAACTAGCAACTTTCTCTGCCAAATCTATTCCACTACCAACAGTTACAATATCTATATCTTTTGCTGTTCCTCGTTTTAAAATAAAATCACGGACAAACCCTCCAATTACATAACTTTCTAATTTTAATTCTTCAGTTGCTTTTGTTATATATTCAAAAATATTATTAGAAAGTGCTTCTTTAAAAAATTGTTCTTGCATAAAAATTATTCTCGTATCACAATTATATCTTCTCCATCTATCTTTAGTATTGTTGAAGACTTTGTTGAAATTTTATTTTCGCGCAAATTTACCACATAATCTACGCTACTCAAAATAGGTTGCGATATTTCCGAAAATGATTTTGGAGTAACCTCTCCACTAATATTAGCTGAAGTAGATACAATGGGCTTTCTAAATTTTTTAATCAATTTTCTGCAAAAATCATCTTTAACAATTCTTATCGCTAACGTATTGTCTTTTTTATTTATAATATTCTCTGCTACATTTTTAGGATTCGTATAAATTATAGTTGTCGGTTTCGTAGTCTCTTTTATAAGTTCTATTGCTTTTTTAGGAACCTTTACATATTTTTTTAACATGTTTAATGAACTTACTAAAACTATTAAACTTTTACTTTCTTCTCTTTGTTTTATTTCATAAATTTTAGCTACTGCTTTTTCATTACTTGCATCACAACCTATTCCCCAAACAGTATCTGTAGGGTATAAAATTGTTTTTCCTTTATCTAAAACTTCTAAGATATAATTGACCATAAACAAACTAAAAATAGGCAATAAATATAGGTATTTTATAGTATGTTTGTTATTAGAAATCACAATCAAATGCATAAACATAAAATAAGTGCAGCAATTATTACTTTTAATGAAGAACTTAATATTGCTAAGACTTTAGATAAACTTACTTGGTGTGATGAAATTATAATTGTTGACTCTTACAGTACTGATAAAACTGTTGAAATTTGTAAATCCTACAATACCAAAGTTTATGCTAAACAGTTTAATGGCTATGGTGAACAAAAACGTTTTTTAGTAGATAAATGTAATTTTAATTGGATTTTATCTATCGATGCCGATGAAGTTCTTTCTGATAATTTAATTAATGAAATACAATTAGAGTTTTCTAAAGAAAAAATACCATTTAATGCCTATTTACTAAATAGGAAACATGTATATCTTGGAAAGGTTTTTAAATACGGATATTTAAAAAATACCCCTATCTTAAGGTTATTTAATAAAACAAAAGGGAAATTTTCTGACAAAAAAGTACATGAAACGGTTGTTTATAATGGTAAAAAAGGAAAATTTAAAAATTCCTTTTATCATTATACAGCAACTACAATAGAACAAATTAATTATAAAAAAAACAGGTATGCCTCGTTAGTTTCTGATGAATATTTGAAAAAAAACAAAAAGATTAATTTTTTTTCTTTACTATTCAAATACCCATATGCTTTTTTAAAAGAATATATAGTTAGAGGCAATTTTTTAAATGGATATGAAGGATATGTTTGGAGTGCTTATATTGCAGAATATAGTGTATTAAAGTATTTAAAATTAATTCAAAAAAGAAAAAAACTACGTAGTTAAGTATTTTTTTACTTTTTCTTGTATATCTACACTATCAAACTCATTTTCAATCTTTTTACGACCTATTTCTCCCATACTTTTTAGTTCTTCTGGGTTTTTATATAAAAAAATTATTTTATCGCAAAAAGCTCCAACATCATTAAAGGGAACTAAAAAACCATTTTTTTCTGATTCAACAATTTGAGAATTGCTACTTATATCGAAAGCTACTACAGGCTTATTACACAACATACTTTCTGTTAATACATATCCAAAGCCTTCCCATCTAGATGGTAATAAAAACACATCTACACTATTCATAAAACTTTTAGGGTTCTCTATAAAACCTAGTAGTTTTATATTATTTTGTACTCCGTACTTCTCTATCTTGTTTTTTAATACTCTTTCTAACTTACCATTTCCCCCAATCAGTATTTTAAAATCTAAATTTCTTTTTTTAAGCTCTAAAGCAATATCTATTAAAAACTCTTGATTCTTTTGATAAACCATTCTTCCTAGGTTACCTAATACAAATTCCTTTTTTTCTTTTATGTATAACTTATCGAATGACTTTTCATCAAACTCTTTAATATTAACACCATTAGGGATTACCTTAATTTTTTCTTTAGAAAATAAATTAGTGTTCTTTGCATTAATAGTTCTCTTTGTTGCTTCAGAATTTGCTAAAACTTCTGTGAGTACTTTTCTAAAAAAATATCTATTAATAAATGAATTTTTAATGGGTATAGCACTTCCTCTTCTATATATAATTCTACTCAGTTCTACTTTTTTAGCTGCCTTTCCTCCTAATTTCATATCATTAGAAGAATTTAAAACAACAGTTCCTACTTTATGTTTTTTATAAAAAGAGATTATTTTCTTGACTTTATTTGACTTCAAATAAGAGAGTTTAGAAACTTTAATTTCTTCAATAGGAACGCTTGCTTTCATTAACTTTTCAGATAACACACTATTAGGACATACAATTACCAAAACTTTATGTCCCTTTTCATGAAGGTAAGATGCCATTTCATAATGCCATTTTTCTCCTCCACCCCATGTTTTTGTAGAATTAAAAAAACAAATTGTACTATTTTTAACCATTATAATATCGATTTATAAACCCCCATTATTTGATCTGCAATAATTTCATCTTCAAACTTCTTTACAAATTCAAACCCCTTATTTACTATTTCTTCTCTTAAAGTTTCATTACTCAGTAATTCTTCTATTTCCTTAGAAAAAGAAACTATGTCATTTTTTTCTACATATACTGTATTAGGTCCACCAGCTTCTGGAAAAACACCTCCTTTAGTAGTTATAACTGGTACTCTAGAATACAAAGCTTCAATAATAGGTATTCCAAAACCTTCAAATATACTTGGATATACAAATATACTTGCTGATTGATAAAGTATTGATAATTCTTTTAATGATAAACCTTCTAAGAAAAATACTCTATTAAGCATATTATTTTGAGTAATATATTCATTTATTTCATCAAAATATTTTGTTTTCCTTCCTACTATTACTATAGAAACATCTACATCTTTTATAGCTTTAATAGCACTTAAAACATTTTTTCTTTCTTCAATGGTCCCTACATTTAAAATAAATTTTTCTGGAAGTTTGTATTTTTCTTTTAATAAACTCTTCTCTTCATTTGTTGGTATTTCTTTAAAAACAGCATGACACCCTTGATAAATAACTTTTATTTTAGAAGCTTCAACTTTTAAAAAATTAATAATATCTAATTTCGTTTGTTCACTAATAGCTATAATTATATCTGCATTCTTAGCTGCATATTTAAACTTTTTTAAATATATTTTGCTATCAAAAAAAGAATATAACTCAGGATATCTAACAAAAATTAAATCATGAATCGTTACTACAGTTTTTATCCCTTTCTTATGAATATTTCTAGGAATTTCACCTGATAGTCCATGATAAATTGCCACTTCATCATTTACAACTTGTTTTGTAATTGGACCTTGCCTCCAGATAGAAGAAAATTTCTTCCAAAATATTGATTTTGGTAAAACTTCTTTCATGTTTTTAAGAAGCTTTAATCTTTTTACTTTTTTAGGTTTTGTATTATACAATACGTATTCATTACTTGAATAAAAAGTTGCTAAAATCCGTATTAAATCTCTACTATAATTACCTAATCCTGTAGTATTATGAAAAGCTCTTTTAGCATCAAACCCTATTTTCATTTTATTGCTTTTCTAATCCGTTTAAACAAAAATAATTATCCGCTTGTAACTTCTCTTTCAAAAGTTGGTTATTTAATGCTACGCCTTCTTTTGAATACCCCCTTTCATGATGCAAATGATACACTATAGCTTTGTTTTTCATTGATTTACTACCAATTCCACTTCGTTTCAATCTCCATTCAATATCTGTATCTTCACCAACTGCTGCTCTCACATAATCTTCATCAAAACCGTTAATTGCTATTAAATGTTTCTTTTGAATTCCCCAATTACAACCTAATAAACCTTTATCTTTCATCGTCATTATTAAACTTCTATTTCCTAAATAGATCGTTTCCTTTTTTTTAGAAGAATCAGACAATAATACTCCTATTCCGTTCAATAATTTTAATTCTTTGGTTTTATTAATCTTATTCGTAATTTTTTCTCCTAACATAACTCTCCTGCCCTTTAACATTACTCCTTCTTCAATATTATTTATATAAGCTTTTACAAAATGTTTATGTGGTATACAATCTCCATCTATAAATACTAAGGTATCTGTTGTTGCTTTTTTTATTGATTTATTAAGCATTTGAGTTTTTCTAAAACCAT
>CAKZVD010000063.1 GCA_937922085.1 uncultured Tenacibaculum sp.
AACCAATAAAATGTTGGGTTTATTTGTCATTTTGACATTTTTTAGTTTTATTTATTGAAATGGAATAATTTATGTTGTAAATTTATCAAAGAAAAAAATATTAGAAAGTTAATTTATAAAAAAATATGATAGGATTTTATGTACTTATAGGAGTTATTTCTCTATTCAGTTGGGTAGTAAGCAATACACTACAGAGAAAATTTAAAAAATATTCACAAGTTCATTTAAGAAATGGAATGAGTGGAGCAGAGATTGCAGAAAAAATGTTAGCAGATCATGGAATAAGAGATGTTCAAGTAATATCTACACCAGGGATGTTAACAGATCATTATAACCCACAAAATAAGACAGTTAATTTAAGTGAAGGGGTTTATAATCAGAGAAATGCAGCAGCAGCAGCAGTGGCAGCACATGAAGTTGGACATGCAGTACAACATGCACAAGCATATCAATGGTTACAGATGCGTTCTAAGTTAGTACCTGTAGTTAGTATTTCTTCTAGATTTTCTCAATGGATGATTATAGGGGGTATCGCTTTCGGAGCAGCTTCTGGAAGTACAGGAATTGGTTTATACATTGCAATTGCTGGTTTAGCTTTTATGGCACTTGGTACTTTATTTAGTTTTGTAACATTACCAGTAGAATACGATGCAAGTAATAGAGCTTTAGCCTGGTTAGAAAATAAAAATATTGTTTCTAGAGAAGAGTTAGCAGGCTCGAAAGATGCTTTAAAATGGGCAGCAAGAACATATTTAGTTGCTGCATTAGGTTCTTTAGCAATGCTTTTATATTGGGCTTTACAAATTTTAGGAGGTAGAGATTAAACCTTTATAAAATATATAATTTAAAAGCTGTTTGATTTTCAAACAGCTTTTTTTTGTTAAGTATTCTAAAAAAGAACGTCTAAGGTTTAAAACATACTATTATGAAAAAATATACTTTAATTCTAATTTTGATCTCATCATTCTATTTTACGGTATCTGCACAAGATATGACTTTAACTAAATTAGGAGAGATATTTGAAAAAGCAAGTGATAGTATTGTAAGTCAAAAACCACAATGGAGATTTATAATTAAAGAGATTCCTTTTATTGCGATTGCAGATTCAACACATAATAGAATGCGAATTATATCGCCAATTGCAGATAGTAATAGGTTAACAGAAGAACTAAAAGAAGCTTCGTTAATGGCTAATTTTCATACAGCTTTAGATGTGAAGTATGCTATTTCAGACAATGTTTTATGGTCTGTGTTTATTCACCCTTTAAAAGAGTTGTCAGAAGATCAGGTTTTTGATGCTATTAGCCAAGTGTTTTATGCGCATGCTAATTTTGGAACCACATTTTCGAGTACATCTCTAGTTTTTCCAGGGAACAAAGCAAAGAAAAAACCTAAGAAAAAAGTTAAAAAACGTATTGATAAAATATAATTATAAATTAATCCCACTTATTAAAAATAAAGGATGTACATATTATGATGTACATCCTTTGTTTTTTAATTCATTACTTTAATTTTTTTAGTCATTCGAAAATTCCCGTTTATTAGTTGAATAAAATAAACACCATTAACTAAAGTTTTAAGATCTATAGTTTCTTTTATATCACCAGCAGGAGATACAGTATTTATAATTTTTGTTAAAACATTTTTCCCTTGTATATCGTTAATAATTATAGAAGTTGATTCATTTTTTACATTATATAATTCGATACTTATATATCCTTTGGCTGGATTAGGATACACATTTAAATTTGTTTTTTTATTATCCTGTAGTATATTAGGTAATAAAGCTATAGCGTTAGCGCATAATGCAACTTCTACCCATTTTTCTTCTTTTTTGTAAATTTTACCTTCATAAACCACTTTGTCTCCCAAGCTATATTCTATTGTTTTTATCCATGGTTTTGCTTCTGAACACGGGTCTAAAGAAGCGCTTGTATCACAACGTCTTATAAAGTCCCATCCATCACTCGTACGTTCATATAAACTATTACTAAAAAGGACAATCTCACCTAAAGGATAGGAAACACCAGATACAAAGGCAGGTGCAGTATCACAAAGATCTGTGTTACCAGGATCACCATTGTCACTATTACATTCACCTAAGTCTTTCCATCCTGAAGATGTTCTTTCGAAAAGATGGTCTCTATTAACAACCCTGTCTCCAACTGAGTAGGATACACCAGAAGCCCAATTAGCTACACCAGAACAATTAACACCATTATCGCTTCCTCCATCATTACAAGAATCTACACAATTAGCGTTACTTATAGTTCTTCTAATAACATTTCCTGGTTGACGTCCAAAACCTTTAGATAAATTTTTACCTACACTAGTTAAATGACAATAGCTCATTATTGTTCCTCCATCTGAAGGAATTCCTGGTCTTGCACAATTCCCTGTTGTCTCATAACAACCATCAATAGCAGTGTTGTTTCCATTCCAAGTACATCTATGCGTATGATGAGAACCAAAATTATGACCCAATTCGTGAGCTATAACTGCTACGGTCCATGAGTATCTAGGCACATTTTCATAACTACTTCTAATACCAGATACTCCATAACTATTTCGTGTACGACACAGTCCATCAACCCAAGCGAGTCCTCCAGAGAAGTCATAAGTTACAAAATGAGCTAAGTCTCCATTAAATCCATTATCTACGCGATAATCTCTATAGCTATTTAATGTGTTGCTAAATGGAGTAGAAGTAGTCCATGCTCTAATACCAGATAATTTAATCTCTATATTCTCATTGTCATAAAGTATGGCTACTTGATTAAATACAGATTGTATAAAACTGGATGCTGCTTGTGCTCCTCCTTTATCTCTTACAATGTCGTTTCCTATATCAAAAAATATTTCAGGACATTTAGCTATGTTTCTAGATTGTGTAATTTTATCCTCTATTTTTTTTCTAGTAGGGAGATTGTTGTATTCTTCGTTGTTTTGACAAACAAAATCATCTAAATGATCAATATCTTTATCTTCATAAAGTATATGCTCATCACTATTATCTAGTTTACTTAAAACCATATTTCCTATATCATTAGGTAAACTTATAATTCCTGAAATTTCACCATTAAAAATGGTTATAGCAGCTATTGATTTTGGATTGTCTTTAACAATACCTTTATAATGAGAAATTTCATAATCTGGTTTTATTAATTTTCCTGAAGGCATTTCTATAATAGAAAAATCATCCGATGTAATATTTACCTTTACTAATTCTAAAATTAATGGTTTATCTGCTCTGGGTATTTGTAAACTCATTTCTTCTGGAGAAGAGATCACAAAACTTTTCATAGCTTTTTTTTGGAGTATAAATGTAGAATAATTTTTAAACTCACTAGGAATATTAGTTCTACCTTTATTTGTTGTTTTTTGAAATAGAGTAATTTTTTTAAACGTTCTTCCTGTTAATTTAGCATGTGCTATTTTTTCACTAGGTCTATATATTTTAGATTGCGAGTAGGAAGCCCCCCCCTATAAAAAGAAAGGTTAAAAAAATGAAAAATTGTTTCATAATATTTGGTTAAAGATTAATTAATTGATGGTTATGTGGTTTTATCAATTTATATTGTAAAAAAGATTTCTATGTATTAAATGAAGATGAAATGCAGTTTAAAGTGCACTACTTTTAAAATTAATTAACGTATAAGAATAAAAGAAAGCCCCATAATAATTATGAGGCTTTAATTTATATTAAGTTCTATTTTTTAAAAATTTTGATTGTTTTAATTTGTTTATTCATTTCAAATTGTAACACGTAAAACCCTTTAGGTATTTTATTTACATTTAAAACTAAATTATTATTTATTAATTCTGTTTTTAAAGGATACATGATACCATTATTTCCTATTAATTTTAATTGGCTTATTTGTTTTTTTGACGAAATCCCTTTTATAGTCAAACTATTTTCGAAAGGAATTGGATATACTTTTATTCCATTAAAATCTTCTAAATCAACATTAGGAGGCGTCTCTATACTTGATAAAGGTTGAGATTGATCTGATTCTGGTTGTACTTGATCACTAATACTAGGAGTGTTAGTATATTTAACAGTTACCTCTGCCACAGAAGCCCATCTTTTACCGTCTACTTCAGATAATGCTCTAAAATAGATATAACGGGTAGAAAATTCCTCAAAATCTATAATCTGTTTTAAAGTAGATTTTTGAAAAGAACCCGTTGATAATTGTTTCCATTTATCTCCATCCCATCCAAATAAAATATAGTCTTTAACCATGCCAGTAGTACCCGATTGTCTACCTTGGTATGTAAATCCAACCAAGTTTTTTTTCTGCCCTAAATCGATTGCTATAAAATGAGGATGAGAAGTATTATCATCATACCAATTAGAATGCCAATATGTATTTACATCACCATCTGATGCTTTTTCCTTACTATGATCTGCATTACCAGTTTCCTCACTATTCGTATCATACACCACACAACCATCACAATCTTCGATAACATCTGGAGGTGTAACAACAGTCGTTACTTTAACCTCTATCACATTTGAAAAATCAGAATAATCAGCAGCATCGTAAGCTCTAACTCTATAAGAATATACTCCATCCGGAACATTCTTATCTACATATTCCGTTAAGTCATTTACATAATCAATTCTTTTAAACCCATCTCCATCATTTCTTTGAATAGTAAAACCTGTTTCATTATTTGAATTATCCTTCCATGTTAAAGTAACATTTTTTTCCTTTAATGAAGCTACTAAATTACTTGGTGGATTAATATCTCCCCCCGTATCTTCACTAACCTCTATATTAACGACATTTGAAAAATCAGAATAATCAACAGCATTATAAGCTCTTACACGATATGTATAAGTCCCTTCTGGTAAATTTTTATCCATATATTCTGTTGAATTAGTTACAACATTGATCCTTTTGAAACCACTTCCGTCATTTCGTTGAATAGCAAATCCTGTTTCGTTATTAGAGTTATCTATCCATGTTAAAGTAACATTTTTTTGATCTAAAGAAGCTAGTAAATTACTAGGTAAATTGATTTCTCCTGCTGTATCTCCATCTCCATTATCTTTGCTATATAAATCTGTTTCCCAAATACCTCTACCATACGTTCCTAAACGTAATTTTCTAGTTCCGTAATGAATTTCTAAATCTGTTGTTTGCACACTTGGAAGATTTTTAGAAAAAGAAACCCATGAATTTAAACTATCACTGGTATAATAAACTCCTGATTGCATTCCTACATACAAACCATTTTCTTTGGTATCATCGAAAACTAAACATTGAGCAGCTATGTTTGGTAAATTCCCCTTAACATTTTTCCAAGTACTTCCTGCATTTGTTGATACATAAACTCTAGACCCCGTTGTGGCTATTGCTACTCTTTCAGGATTATTAGGATCAACAGCAATAAAATTAACATCGCCTCTAAAACTACTTACGCTTGTCCATGAAGGATTACTACTTTGTCCATTTTTAGTTCTCCACATTTTACCTTCTTCAGTAATATAAATGTAATTATTGTTAGATTTAGCTATCGTTATTTCATCTAAATTTCCTCCAATATTTATACTAGAAGTTATATTAGACCAGCTTCCACTTCTTCCGCCTCTATCACTTCTATATAAATTACTATAACCTACATATATTTTATTGTTATTAATTGGATCCATCATAAAAGGTGTCACCCATTCTCCACTAAAGTTACCAGGTTTACTAATATTACCAATACTATTTCCTCCATCAGTACTCTTATATAAACTTCCAAACTGAACAGTTCCATAAACAACGTTTTTATTTTTATGATCTATAAAACATTCCATCCCATCTGCTCCTAACCACTCTACGAATTGTCTGTTAGTACCTCTCATTATATTTGTACCGTTATCTTGAGCTCCACCAACAATCATATTTGAGTCTGTAGCTGAATTACCAATTCTATAATATTGACGCACAGCCAAACCTCCTTGAGTTAGATCTGCCATATTATTCCCTTTATCTCTACTCCTAAATATACCTCCATCACTACCTGCGTAGATTGTACCGTTTATATACTGTAACACCTCTACATCTGCATGAATATAAGACCTATCTCCAGGACTACTCCATGTTGCTAACGTTGTAAAAGAACTTCCTCCATTTAAAGATCTAGAATAATTCATTCCAGCCAAATGCACCTCATTTGCATTGGTGTCAGAAACAGTTATAGCCATATCTCTTGATGCTTGTGTAAAATACACATCATTTGTTGAAACAGTTTGGGAACTAGCACGAGTACTAAAACTTGTTCCACTATTAGTAGACCTGTATAAGTACCCAAAAGAACTTCCTCTTTTTTGAACTAAATAAACAATATTAGGATTGGCTGGTGTAACGGCCATTTTCATTCTTTCTGACCTATTTAAACCACTATTAATTCTACTAAAATTACCCCCTCCGTTTGTTGATTTATAAAAGTTATTACCACAGGCATATACCACATTAGTATTTCCTGGTTTAAACTCTACATCTTCTATTACAGCATTTAATACATTAGTAAAATTCCTTCCTTTATTTGTTGATCTATATAAAGCTCTTGAAGACCCTATAAAAATGGTATTCCCGTTTGAATTAATAAGAATTCTTCTTGGTGTACCACTTACTCTTAAAATTTCTGACCATGTATTTCCTCCATTAGTTGATCTTAATATTTGCCCTGCAGAATTCCCTAAATATACCGTATTAGTATCTGTAGGATCTATAGCTATTGACCAAATAGACATATTGGACATGTCGTCACCTAAAGGGTTCCAATTTCTTCCTGCATTTGAAGATTTCCAAATCCCTCCTCCTGGAGAACCTGCATAAATTAATTGCTGTTGTTTTGGTTCAACAGCTATAGATACAATTCTACCTAAACCAGGTGTCCAACTTCGAGTTCTACTCCATTTGAAAGGTCCTAATTCTTGCCATCCTTTAGAGTTTTTAGCTTGTGGTGAGTTATTAGTTTTTTTAAATGATTTTTTAAATTTCTCACATTCTTCTACCACTTTTCTATCACTAATAACTCGTCCATTAACGTCCTGATTTCTTTTTGCCCAGTACAAGTTTCTCATGTAAAGTTTAAAGCCACTGCCTTTTCCTTTATTATGAGTTTGATAATATTTATCACCTAATCGTTCTAATTTTTTTACTTTCAAATTTTCCTTTTGAGATAATTCATACAATTCTTGTCCGTAAGAAATGTAAGAGTTAACAAAAAAGAAAAGGAGTAAAAAATGTAATTTTAATACAATAATTTGTTTGGAATTTTTCATTTTTATTCTGATTTAATTGATTCGGGGGGATTCTTACTCAATCATGAATTTTTTAGTAATCTGTTTTTTACCGTTTTTTATTTTAATAAAATGAACTCCTTTAGATAAAGTGCTAACATCTATATTTCCTTTTAAAGTACCTAAAGGAGATGTCTTATCTATCTTTTTTTCAACAACGATTTTTCCTTGTATGTCTAGTATTTTTATAAGTGTATTTTTGTTGTAGATCCCTTTAATTTGAAAGTTTACAAATTCTTTTACTGGATTAGGATATACTAATAATAAAGATGTTTTTAATTCTCTTTCGTTAATAGGTTTAACTATAGACGCTCCTGGTTGATTTAAACATACTGCTAATTCAGACCATGCTCCATTTACCAATTCAAAAGCTCTACCTGAAGAAACAACCTTATCTCCATTTCTATAACTTGTATAATCATTCCATGGATCAATGCCAGAACATGGATCTGAGTTTTGGTTATCACAAGCTCCTAGATTAACCCAATCTCCATTTTCTATTTTAAACAAATTACCTTGATAGATTACTAAATCTCCTTCTGAATAACTTGTATTATCGAACCATTGATCAATACCTAAACAATCATCAGAACCGCAAGTGCCTAAATCATTCCAGTCATTATTACCTGTTCTCTCAAATAACTTACCATTATAAACTATTTTATCTCCTGCTTTGTAGTTAGTATTTTCTGACCAAGCTGGTATGCCTGCACAACTTACTTCATCTCCTCCAGTGCCACCACCACCATCAGTAGAGCATGTATCTACACAAGAGCCATTATTTATAGTCCTTTTTATAATGCTAACTGGCTGTGAAGCAAATCCTTTACGTAAATTAGTTCCTACGCTATTTAAATGGCAATAACTCATAATGGTACCTCCATCCGAAGGAGCGCCAGGTCTTCTACAATTACCTTCCGTTTGATAACAACCATCAATAGCGGTATTATTACCATTCCAAACACAAGCATGTGTATGATCGGATCCAAAATTATGACCTAGTTCATGTGCTATTGTAGATATGTTCCAGGAATAACGAGGTACGTTTGAATAGTTTCTATTAATACCTGATAAGCCATACCTGTATGAACCACATAAACCACTTACCCATGCTACACCTCCTGAATAATCATAAGTAACAAAATGCCCTAAATCACCATTAAATTGATTTCTGTTTCTGTAACTTCTATAGCTATCCAAATCATTAAATGGAGCTCTAGAAGACCAAGCTCTGATTCCAGAAAGTTTAATGCCTATACCTTCATTATCATATAAAATAGCAACCTGATTAAACATTGCTTCTACAAAGGCTGATGCTGCGTTAACTCCTCCTTTATCAGAAACGACATCATTTGCTATGTCAAAGAAAATTTTTGGGCATTTTCCTTCTCTTCTCATTGGTGAATTATTTTTTAATTCCTCCTTATTTTGTTTGTTTTTTTTGTAAGATTCATCTACTTGACAAACAAAATTATTTAGATGACTAATATCTTTGTCTCGGTATATAATATGTTCTTCGCTATTACTTAGTTTACCTAAAACCAAATTACCTACAACATTATCTAAACTGATGATTCCTGACACTTCGTTATTTTGAATTGAAACTGCAACTTTTGAGTTTTTTTTGTTTTTAACAACTCCTCTATAATGAGTTATAGGTGCTGGTTTTATCATTCTTCCAGAAGGTAATTCTACTATCGAAAAATCATCTGTTGTAATATGAACCTTAACCAATTCTAGAGTCATAGTTGAAGATTGATTGGGGACTGTGAGACTCATGGTTTCTGGCGAATTTATTTCATTAGAAAAACCTCGCATAGCAAGTTTATTAAGAGATAATAATTGGTAATCTTTAAACTCTTTGGGTATTTTAAGGAAGGTTTTTTTTCTTCTCTTTTTTCCAAAATCAAAAAGCATTACCTTTTCAAAAGTATTTCCCTTTTTTTTAGCTAATAGCACTCTGTTTTGAGGTCTTAAATTTTGTGAGTAACCTGTGAAAAGTAGAGATAACATAAAGAATGTTAGTAAAGTAATTTTAGTTTTCATTTTAATTAAAGTTAATTTAGATTTAGTTATATAGAATGCATACAAAGACATTTTGTAGAATGACTTGTACATTACAATTAGTTAAGAAAAAGGATTGCTTTTGAATGTCTGAAAAAGACATTAGCAGTTACATAAAATTATCCGGAATAATTTTATGTGTTTTTAAAAAAAGTATTGATTGTCTAAAAAATTATACTTGTAGTGATATTTTTAGTAGGATAGGATTCATTTGTTAGGGGGCTAATTGGTTAATTTTAGAGTGCAAATGTAATTATATAATCAGAAATAAAAATAACATACTGTATTTAAATGTTCTAACTTTAAGTTTTATAAACAAATGTTAATAGATTGCTTTAAAAGTTCTGCTTTCTAATATTACAGTTCAACGGTTTTTTATCCCAATTCAACAGATTCAACTTTCGCTTTTTGTATTAAAAACTCAATTTTGAAGTGTAAAACTAAAATTACGCCTTATGAAATTATTAAAGTTTTTATTAGTATGTTGTTTAATTAATACAAGTATAAGTTATGCGCAACATAATATAAGTGGGAAAATTGTAGACAAACAAAATGAATCTTTACCGTTTGCAAATATTATTGTATTTGAAAAGGAAACACCAACACCTAAGGGAGTTGTTTCAGATGAGAAAGGAAACTACACATTTACAAATCTCAAAAAAGGTTTTTATAAAGTTGAAGTATCAATGTTAGGTTTTAAAACAGAAACGATTGCTTATTTTGAGCTTACAGGTGATAAGGTTTTCAATTTTACCCTTAAAGAAGAAAACGAATCATTAGATGAAGTTGTAGTAAAGAGTAGAAGACCAGTAATAAGACAAACTGCGGAGAAACTAATCGTTGATTTAGAAAAATCAGAATTATTAAATAGTAATTTACAAGATGTTGTTAAGCGAGTTCCGGGTGTTATTGTGACTAACAATGGAATTAGTTTTGCAGGTAGATCTGATGTGAGAATTTTAATAAATGGAAAAACCACTGATTATATGGATACTGAAACTTTACTTCGTGATTTACCAGCTGATAATATAGCTAAAGTAGAGTTGATAGAACAACCTGGCGCTGAGTTTGATGCAGAGGGTTCTGGACCAATAATTAATATTATTCTGAAGAAAAATGTACGATTAGGAACACATGGAAATGTAGGTGTTTGGGTAGGAGAAGATGAAGGAGTCGAATATGGTACAAATGCATCTTTAGCAAGTTATAAAAACAAGTTAAATTGGCAATTAAATACAGGTTTTTCTAGTCCTACTTGGAGAGATGATTTGTTTATAAATAGAAAAGTTGGAGATACACAATATAATCAAGGAACTAGAGAGCCATTTAGCCCTAAACGATCATGGTTTGGTGGTAGTATTGATTATTATTTTAATACAAAACACTCAATAGGGTTAGGTACTCGTTATGATCATACAATTTCTGATAGAGTTGCGAGTAGTGTTACGGATATTATTTCACCTACTAGTATTAATAAATTTGTTACTGAAAACACTTTTGATAGAAGTAGAAATACCTTTAGTATTAACCCGTATTATGAATTTAAAACAGAATCTCATAAATTAACTACCGATTTTAATCATATCAATTTTAAGAATGAGAATACGAATGATATTTATGCTGTAAATGGAAATACAATTCCTTTTACAAATCAACGTTATTTGCAAAATAGTAAATACACTATAAATACATTAAAAATAGATTATACTCGAACTTTATCAGATGATTTAAAATTGAGTTTTGGAACTAAGTATTCTAAAGTAGATACAGATAGTGATTTAAAATTGTTTACAGAGAATGTTACCGGTGATTTTGATTTTCAAACAAATGCGAGTAATCGTTTTTTAATAGATGAAAACATATTTGCTGTTTATTCTAAGGTAAATGCGAGTATAGGTGATTGGTCTTTTTCTGGAGGACTTCGGTATGAGAATAGTGATACAAAAGGAACATCAACAAATACAAACGATACGAGAGAACGTAAAATATCGAAGCTTTTTCCAAGCCTTTCTGTAAGTAAAAAATTGACAGAGGAGTTAGGTGCTAACCTTGCGTATAGTTATAGAATAAGAAGGCCTAATTATAATAGTTTAAATTCATTTGTAACGTTGTATGATCCATTAACTTCAGAAGTGGGTAACCCTGCATTAAACCCTGCATTTACAAATAACTATCAATTTAATTTAACTTTTGATAATCAACCTTTTTTTACAATAGGATACAGTGATACAAAAGATAATTTATTTTTATTTATTTCACAAGATGATACTACTGCACAAATATCAAGAACGACAATTAATTTGCAAGATCGCAAAAATTGGAATTTTAGATTTTTTGGGCCGTTAGATTTTATAAAAGGAGTAGAAGGGTTTTCTGGCTTAATAGTTAATTATAATAAATTTCAATCTAATGAATTGAATCCTGTTTTAAAACTTTCTAAATGGAGTTACGGTTGGTATACACAAGCAAGTTATAAATTACCATGGGATGTAAATGCAGAAATGTCAAGTTTTTTTGGGTCAGGTATTTTAGAAGGACAAATAAACTCTGGATGGATAGGTGATTTAAGTTTTTCATTTGGTAAGAAATTTATAAATGAGAGATTAAAAGTAAATTTAGGAATAAACAAGGTTTTAAATAGAGGTTTTGTTGGACGTGTAAATTATGATAATATTAAAGCAAATATTGAAGCCAACGGTTCTCGTCAAAATGTACAATTAAGATTAGTATATAGTTTTGGATCTAAATTTGGGAAAAAGAAAACAAAAAGAAATGCTTCTGAAGACGAAAAAAATAGAATTGATGATAATGATTAATCTTCAAGATTAAAAAACAAGATAAAAAATTAAACATAACACCATTATGAAAAGTAACACCTTACTTAAAAACATAAGTCTATTTATATTTCTATTTTTCAGCATTGTAGTTTTAAAACGACTGACCGTATTTTATTTAGCCCAAAATCAAACTATTTCATATGAATCGTACCTATTAACAAAAACAATTTACAATGTTATTTTAGCGGTTGTCTCTTTTTATATGATTAAAATTAATGGATTGAAAGAATTAGCAGGAATAACAAAAATTAAGCCTAAAAAAATAGGACTTGTAATTATTGGAGGTCTATATCTTATTTTATTAAACATTGTTTTTAGTGATGACATAATCAATGCGACAATTACTAATGTTAGTGTACTTCTAATTTACTGTATAAGTATTGGGTTATCCGAAGAATTGAGTATTCGAGGCTTTTTACAATCTAGTTTAGTTAACTATTTTAAAAACCCTAAAAAGGCAATTTTTATTGCTTCATTATTTTTTGGAATAGTACATTTAATTCGTTTTGATAAAGGGGTTTATGGAGAATCATCTCAAGTTTTTTATGCTGCTTTTATAGGTGTGATGTTTGGAGTATTACTTCTAATTACCAAACGTATTTATCCTTTAGTAATTATTCATGCTTTGATTGATTTTTTTGCTAAAATTGATCGTGTGGGACAAAATTTCAATATTGAGAACATAAATACAACTCTGACTTCTTTACCTAATGCAGTATTAAACATATTAGTTGTCTTACCTTGTTTATTATATGGATTATTTTTAATGAAAAAATATATTGTAAATAATCATAACTGAATTCATTTTAGCCTTCCTTATTATATTTGTAAAGAAAGTTAATTTTTGTGTACTTAATAACTAATAATCTTTTTAAGAAAAAACAATGAATACTAAACTAAATAGATCCGATTGGATATTACTTGCAATTCTTTTTGGAGCTACTATAATTTTAAACTCTATAGATTATTACAGAGAAAGGAATAAATTAATAGAATATTTGATTGACTTACCTGTATCAACTTTCATTTCTATTATACTTATATTAATGTTTTTATACATTCTTATTCCTAAATATCTCATTAAAAAAAAGAAATATATCACTTTTTTTATACTGAGTCTTATAGTGTTAACCTTTTTTGGTTCTTTAGATAAATTTATTGGTTTTTTAAGTAGTGGTCAACAATGGAATAAACTACCTAATTTATTACTCTTTTTACAAAGTGGCTTATATAATGCTACTGATATAATTGGCTTCCCTTTAGGTATTTTATTAATAAAAAAATTTTATGAAGGTCAAACAGAATATTTAAAAATAGAAAAACAACAAAAAGAAAACGAATTAAAATTACTACGCTCTCAAATAGATCCTCATTTTTTATTTAATAATTTAAATACATTAGATAGTTTAATTGATTCTGACTCTGAAAAAGCAAAAGAATATATAAATAGGTTGTCTCTAATATATAGATATTTGATCAAAACTAAAGACGCTGAGGTAATGGAACTTTCTGAAGAAATTCAATTAGCAGAAAATTATATTTTCTTAATTCAAACTAGGTTTGGAGATGATTATAATTTTAAAATTGATAGAAAGATAGATATTTCTAATAAATTCATACCAACAGGAGCTATTCAAGCATTACTAGAAAATGTAGTAAAACATAATAAACCTAATAAAGTTCCAATTAAAACTATAATAACCGTAGAAGAAGATTGGTTAAAAGTAATTAACGAAAAATCAAATCTGTTTGTTAAAAAAGAGTCCTTTGGTACAGGTTTAGAAAACTTAAAAACACGTTATAAGTTGTTGTCTGATAAAGAAATAAGTGTTATTAATACTGATAAAGAATTTAAAGTAGTAATTCCAATTATAAAATTAAGTAAAGAAATTTAGAGGTATGAAAATTTTAATTTTAGAAGACGAAATTCCAGCATATCAAAAATTAGTGTTGTATTTGAATAATTTTTTTCAAGACGAAATTCCACACGATTGGGCAAGAAGTATCGTTGATGGAGAAGAGTTACTAAAAGAAAATAAATACGATTTTATTCTTTCTGATATTCAATTGTTAGATGGAATTTCATTTGATCTATTTGATGATGTTTCTACAGATATTCCCATTATTTTTTGTTCGGCACATGATGAGTATCTGTTTAAAGCATTTAATACTAACGGAATTGCATATATTTTAAAACCATATTCTAAATCAGACTTTAATAAAGCTATTGAAAAATATCAAGCTTTATTTAATCAAGGGATTTATAATAAGTTAAATCATGAAACATTAACTAATTTAAAAACAGCATTAAAAGAGGAAAATACAGTTTTTAAAAAAAGATTTGTGATTAAAAAAACTAAAGGAATACAGCTTTTAAATGTTTCAGACATTAGTTTAATTGTAGCTTCGGGTGATTTTTGTGTTGCTACAGATTTGAAAGGAAAAAAACATACGATATCACAAACATTAGGAGCAATATTTCAACAATTAAATCCAGATAAGTTTTTTAAAATCAATAGAAGTGAAATTATCAATATAGACTTTATTGAAAATATAGAAAGTCATTTTAAAAATAGACTTTTATTAAAAATTACGGGAAATAAAGAAAAAGCGATGACTAGTTCTTCTACAACAGCAGAGTTTAGAAAATGGTTAGAACAGTAGTTTTAAGAACGTAATTAATGCATAAAAAAGAGATGCAAATTAAATTTACATCTCTTGGGGGTATTTAAAAATAGTAGAAAGTTTTGTTATTGTTTAACAAAATTAATGGTTTTACAAGCTGATATTTTTCCGCAAGTAGCAGAATTAGCTTCATAACAAACTTCTACTGTACCAGATTGTTGAACATGATCTTCAATTAATATAAACCTAGGCCTTCTAGGTGTAACAACTTCTCCATTTACAGTCCATTTCACAGAATTAGGGTCTATATCTCTTATACTTAGAGTTTGTACACCTGCAAATTGTTTTTTAGCATAAGAAAATTCAATAATACCATTAAAAACAGAACAATCTATCGGTTTTGGTTCATTTGGTGTTTCTTCTCCGTTGTCTCCGTTGTCTCCGTTGTCCATATCATCTAAGGTTTGTGATGCACCTTCAATTATTTCAGATAATTGATCTGTTTGTTGTTCTTCAATTTGAGTTTCATTTTCTTGACATGAAACAACGATAAGTGTAAATAGAATAATTAATTTAAAAAATCTCATAAATTTAAAATTAGAGTTACTGAATTGTATTAAATACTTTTATGAAAAGAAAAACTTTAGCTAATTGTAATCGTTTTTCTTTATGATATGTATTAATACAATTCAGATCTAATTTACCCTACTTGTTTTTTTTTTTTTTGAATTGAAAATAAAAAAACTGATTTTTAGTTTTTTATATTTGAGTTAGTGAGAGAGTCTAAAAAAGAAACAATGGGTTGATTCCCATTGTGTTTTAATAAAAAAGAATAAAGTAATAAATTGTTAATTGTCTATTTCTTGACAAAGTTCAATTAAAACACCATTTGTTGTTTTAGGGTGTAAAAAAGCAACTAATTTATTATCTGCTCCTTTTTTAGGGGTTTCGTTAAGAACAGTGAAACCTTCCTTTTTTAATCTTTTAATTTCGCTTACAATGTCTTCTACAGCAAAAGCAATGTGATGAATACCTTCTCCTTTTTTTTCTATAAACTTAGCAATAGGACTGTCAGGTTTTGTAGCTTCTAATAGTTCAATTTTATTTGGCCCCGTTTTAAAGAATGAAGTTTTTACACCTTCACTAGCTACTTCTTCCATTTTATAATGAGGTTTGCCAAAAAGTGAAGCAAAAAGAGCATTAGATTTTTCAATATCTTTTACAGCAATACCAATGTGTTCTATCTTATCCATAAAAATATAATAAAGAGCAAAGTTAAAGAAATAGATTTAAAAATCATTTAAATCTATTTCTTCTGCCATTACTAAAAGAATATCAGATTTACTTAAAAAAGACAATATTTGCAGTGTAATATTTTTAAGTTGCTCATGAGCATTACAGAAGTGCCAAATATTTTCTAAAAAAAGTGTAAAATCACTGTTTCTATCAAAATTAAAAGCTTTTGATTGGGCCACAATAGTTAAAAGTTGTTGTATGTGCTCTCTTGCTTTTTGTGTTTTTTCATAAAATGGTAAGTATGTTTGCCAAACATCATCTTGAGCTTGTGCCAATAAACGAGAAGTAAAATTGAATATTTCTTTTCTTTTTCCTCTTGTTTTAGGGATGTAATTAGCTAATTCTGTTCTTATAGTTGATAATTGAGATACTTGAGGGAGATTGTTTTTTTTCAAAATTTCTTCTGTTGCAAATAACCAATTCCTAAAGGAAGCCATACTTGTACTATTTTTAATTTCAAGTAGGTTCGCTAACTCATGTATTTGCATGAGTTGTATATTTAGTTCTTTAACGATATTAACTTTTGAAGGTTTCATAATTATTCAGGTAATAATTTCATAGTGGTTTCTCCATCTCCAGTTTCTACATTATGCCATTCCATTCCATCTTCACTTAATTTAATTTTAATTTGAACAATGTTTTCAGGTTTAACTTCTCTAAGCTCATTTGCTTGTACAATTACTTTTGTTTTATGATGAATTGCTTTTTTTTCTTGAATATGAGGAGTTAGTTCAGTATTTATTTTACGAATTAATTTTTCAAAATCAGCTTTTTCATCAACTAAAGAGAGGTATTTTTTTGCAAGGTTTTTAGAGAGCGATTGAAGAGCAATATCTTTTTGATTGGTGTCTGATTTAATTCTTTTCTCTAAAGTTTCTGTTTCTTTAGCAATAACACTTCGTAGTTCAGTAGAAATTTTTCTGTTAAAAGTTTCTGCTTGTGAAAAATCTTTTAAAATAGCATAGGTAGTAGAATTAAATTGAATGTTATCTATTGGTTCATATTTCTTCTCGTTTTCACTTTCTAAATTACCAATTGCTACAGGTATGCTCAGTTCTATGTCTGGAGTTCGAAAACGAGGAACCGAAAATGTTTTTAATAATTTGTCTTTAGCGTATATCTCAGCAATTCTGGCAGACTCTAAGTCTGCCATCATTCTTGCTTGATTAACTCCAATTACTAAAGAACTTAAATAGTCTTTTAAATCAATCATTTCTTTGTTTTTAGTTTATTCAGTAGGTTGTGATACGATAGCATCTTCTAGAATTCCTAATAATTTTTCCATTCCTTCTGGCATCTCATCTTGAGTAACTTTCACTTTAACACCCAAATGAAAAGTCTTATCAATCTTATGTCCTTGTCGTGTATTACGTTGATAAGAAACATTCGTTTTTAACTTTATAGTATTTACATTTTCATTGTAGTTAAGAGAATTTAAACCTACAGCATAGTTTTTATTAGTGTTTTTATTATTAGAAGAAAAACCAGCACTAAATTTGAATTTACTTCCAACACGTTTATACTCCATAGAAGTAATTTTAGCATTGAAATCAATGCTTCCTTCTTCTACTCTAATAAATGGAATAGGCATCATAGTGATAATAGGCACCTGTAAACGCATTTCTTCAAATTTTGCAGGAACAGAAGCAATATCTTCAACAGTAATGTCAAAAGTAGCTCCAGAACCAGAACCTCCTGTAGCTGCAAGGCTATTACCTGCTGTTATTCCAACGGCATCTAGATTAGGAGAGATTAGAGTTATTCCTCCGTTACCATCTACAGTTGTTACTGTAACACTTACTCCATCAACAGAAAGAACGTCTCCATTTACATAATTTGTACCAGCACTATCGATGGTAACTGTTTTTGCTTTTCCTTTAACAGCAGGCTGATAAGGCTCTACCATTTTAGGATATTTAAAACTTACATATACTGGTTCTCCAGGTTTAATTTCACCAGTAGTTTCATCTTCAGTATCTGGTGTAAAACCAATACTTTTTACAAAATCTACGGTAGATAATGCTGCTTTCGATTGTGCATCTACAATAGCACTAAGAGGTCCCCCAATCATACCAGAAAAATCAATGCTAGACAGTTCTTGTCCAGGATCATAATTTGATAAACTCATAATAATTAATTTTTAATACCTACTCTCTTTTTTATTTGGCTTTTCGGCTTCCACCTTCAATAATATTTCGAAATATTGAATACAAAATTCAAAAAAAGAGCTGTTTAAATTTGTAGTATAAAAACTAAAAAAGGAAGTGGTATAGGCTGTTTTATTTTAGGTGTTTTTCTCTGTAGTTAAGAGTTTTAAAAAATGTATGGGGAGTAATTTTAGTTTTTATATTGAAAGATTATGGTGTTGTTATTCTTTATAGTTACTGTTTAGTACCTTGTCATTTCTATTTAAAAAAGACAACCCGAAAAAAACTAAAAAAGGAACAGGAAAGGCACTTACTACTAAAAGGTGTTTTTCCTGTTTTTTAATCTTAAAAACTTGATTTACTTGAGTGTTTGTAAATAAAAGTAGTTTTTTAAAAAAATTAGCATGTATTTTTGAATGGTAACCAAATAAAAAAAAAGAATATTATGCCAACATTAAGAGAACGAATTTGTAGATTTTTATGTAGAACACCAGAACCAACTAAACCAGAAACATTACTTACTTATAAAAAAGTGGTAAGTATGTTAAAAGAATATGACAACACTCGATTTGAGGTTTTAGTAAATGGTTTAGGTTTTGAAGACACTAGAGTAAATACATTTAATTTTGAAGAGTTGAAAAATTACATGGAATACACGCAAAAACTAGCTAAAAAAAAGAAAATTAAACTAAAAGGAATTAGCTTTATAAAAGGAGTGTATTCAAGTGAAAGTGCTCATAAAGATGATTTTATAGGCTATGAGAACTTAATGTATATGCCAACAGCAATGGTGAATGGAAAAGAGGTACTGGTAGATTTAATAAATTCTAAAGTAGGAAAAATAGTAACATTTAAAGAAATGCTAGAACGCTATGGTTATGAATGGCGTTATGACAATGTAAATAATTACAAAATGAAAGGGAAACAAAAAGAAGTAAAGATAGTAAAGGCTATGATGAAAGAACATGATGAGTTAAGTGGTACTGCAAATGTAACGAACATAGCACCTCCTTATGAATTACAATAACACATAATCAAACGTATTAAATGCTAAATTTTTTTCCTTTAATTATTGTTTTTATTCAGCTTTCAACAGCTCTTATTGGATTAAACTTTTTAAGAAAAGTAAGGTCTACCTTTCTTATAAGTTTAGTGATTATATTTTGTTTGACAGCTATTGTTGAATTAGTAGGATTATATTACCTGAGCGTGAAAAAATCAAGCTATTTATTATATTTAATATACATCTTTTTTACTTTTAATTTAATAAGTTTTAGTTTCAGTTCAATAATAGAGGTTAAAAAAAAATATTTATTAATTGTTTTGCCATTAATTTTTAATTTATGTTTTTTCTTCTTTTCATTAAAAGAATCTTTTTTTACTTTTATGATTATTGGTTCTTTGAATACCAGTATTTATGCTTTCTTATATTTGAAACAATTATTACTTTCAGATGAGATTGTTAATTATAAAAAACTTTTACCTTTTTGGGTGTCAGTTGGTTTTTTGGTGTTTTATTTACCTTCAATTCCTTTTTTTTATTTAATAAATTATATGTTTGATAGAGAGTTGTTTTTTATTACAAAGGTATTGACAGTGTTAATGAATTTATTTATAATTTATGGATTAATAACATGCAACAAGGAGGAGAAGTATTAATCATATCAACAATAATAATAGCACTAATTGTTATTTTTTTAATAGTATTATTTACTGTTTTTCAACGGCGTAAAAATCATTTGTTACAAGAAAAGGAAACAGAAAAAAAACGTTTTGAAACAGAAATAGCAGAAACACAAATAGAAATACGAGAAGAAACTTTACGTAATATTAGCTGGGAGCTACACGATAATATAGGTCAACTTTTAACATTAGCTAAAATACAATTACAATATGCTACCTCAGAAAATATGGAAGAGGTTTCAGAAACGATAAGTAAAAGTTTAAACGAAGTTCGTGCTTTATCTAAACTAATAAACCCAGAATTTCTTAAAAACATAAAATTAAGAGAAGCCTTACAATTAGAAATAGAACGCTTTAATAGATTAAAGTTTATAGAAGCTTCTCTTTCTCTTGAAGGTGTAGAAAGAGAGATTGATAAAAAACATGAAATGATTTTGTTTAGAATTTTACAAGAATTTTTCTCAAATACAATAAAACATGCTAAAGCTTCTAAATTAGAAGTTACTTTAACCTTTAAAGATAATATACTTACAATAAGTGCTAAAGATGATGGTGTAGGTTTTAAATCGGAAGATATAAGCAAAAAAGGAATAGGTTTGCAGAATATAAAAACAAGAGCAAAACTAATAAATGCCGAAGTAAATTTAGAATCAAAGCCAAATTATGGTACTATTTTAAATATTTATTACTATTTTTATAAAGTATAATCCCCTTATACAACAGTTATTTATTAATCTAACAATCAATCGACTATGAAGTATTCAGTTGTTGTGGTAGACGATCATACGTTATTATCACAGGCTATTGAAGGCATGGTTAATACGTTTGATAAGTTCAAAGTATTATACACGTGTAAAAATGGGGGAGAAGTACAAGATAAGTTTAAAGCTTCACCCAGGAACATTCCTGATATTGTTCTGGTAGATGTTAATATGCCAGTAATGAATGGAATAGAAACTACGGAATGGATTGTAGCAAATTATCCGAATGTTCATGTATTAGCTCTTTCTGTAGAAGATGCAGATGGCACTATCTTAAAAATGCTAAAAGCAGGTGCTATTGGTTATCTATTAAAAGATGCCCAAAAGGATGTATTAGAAAAGGCTTTGTTAGAAATTATCGAAAACGGTTTTTATCATACTAGAAATGTAACAAATCTTCTTTTAGATTCTGTTTCTGGTAAAGGAGGTAGAAGGCGTGTGAATTTCAAAGAAAACGAACTTAAATTTATGCGTTTAGCTTGTTCGCAATTAACGTATAAAGAAATTGCCGAAAAAATGTTTTTAAGTCCAAAAACGATAGACGGCTATAGAGATAGTTTATTTACGAAGCTAGATGTAAGAAATAGGGTAGGTTTAGTAGTTTATGCAATTAAGAATAAAATTTTTACACCATAAAACTATTGAATAAATAACTACTATTTTAATTTTTGTGTTTAAATATCAGTTTTCGATAGCTTTATTAAGTTAAGTCGAAGTAGGATGCTTTGAAGTAATATTAAAAAGTAATTGAGCTGATATTGCCGGTCTTATAAGGTGTAATTTCTTTATTAAAAATTTAATAAAGGAGTTATCCTTGAAATATCTTTAAGTTTTAAATAAACACAAGAGTGCTTATAAGTTAGGTAATTCAATATTTATCGGTAAATTTGCAGCATGGAAGAAACGAACAGACAGCGAAAGATAGCAGGAGTATTACAGAAAGACTTAGTAGATGTTTTACAACGTGCTGCGCAAGATGGAATGAAAGGAGTGTTAATTTCTGTGTCAAAAGTATCTGTAACAGCAGATTTAGGAGTAGCAAAAGTATACTTAAGTGTTTTTCCGTCAGAAAAAAGAAAAGAAATAATAGAAGGAGTAAAATTTAATACTACTTCTATTCGTTATGAAATGGCGCAAAGAACTAGAAATCAATTAAGAAGAATGCCAGAGTTGTTGTTCTTTGGAGATGATAGTTTAGATTATATTGAAGAGATTGATAAATCTTTAAATGGAGAAGATGAAAACCCAATTAAAAATCCAAAAATATTACCTCGTCGTCAAAAAAGATAACCAATAATAATTATTACATTGCCATTACTAATTTGGTAACGATTGAATTTTCCATTATACATAGCAAAAAGATACTTACGACCTAAGAATAGTACTAACGCCATAAATATTATTACTGTAATAGCCATGTTCGGTGTTATAGTAGGGGCGATCGTATTATTTATTATACTATCAGGTTTTTCTGGTTTACGAACTTTTAGCTATTCTTTGCTAAATACATCTGACCCAGATATTAAAATTACTACAGCAAAAGGTAAGTCGTTTAATTATACTTCTAAAATAGATGAAGAACTACTATCAAATACAAATATTGCTTCTTTTTCTAAAGTAGTAGAAGAACGTGTTTTTCTAAAATACAAAGATAAAGATCATACTGCTTATATAAAAGGAGTTGATACGAATTATAAAGACATCATTAAAATTGATTCTTCTTTTTTTTGGGCAGGTTCTTGGATAGATCCAGAATTTAAAAATACAGCAGTAGTTGGTGTAGGTATTATGGCTAAATTGTCTAACCTTTCTAGATTAGAGTTTGTAAATCCGCTGCAAATTTATGTACCTAAGCCAGGTAAAGGGTATCTAAATCCCAATAATGCATTTAACAGTGTTAAAACTCAAATAATTGGTGTTTATAGAGGTAGAGAAGATTTTCATAGTAAATATGTGTTTACAGAATTAGAAGTAGCTCAACAACTATTGAATTATGAACCAGAAAAAATAACAGGTGTTGAAATAAAGTTACGGAATAATGATAAGCCAAATGAAGAGGTAACAGTTTTAAAAAATGCTTTAGGAAAAGATTACATTGTACAAACAAGAATAGAGCTGAATGCTTTAATTCATAAAGTAATTAATACAGAAAATTTCGTTTCTTATTTAATTTTTACACTTATAGTAGTTATTGCATTGTTCAATATTGTGGGAGCTATTATAATGATGATTATGGATAAACGGAAAAATTTAAAAACATTGTTAAACTTAGGAGCTAGTTTAAAAGAAGTGAAACAAATATTTGTTTTACAAGGTTTTTTGTTAGTTTTAATAGGATTAGGTGTTGGTTTGTTTTTAGGAGTTGTCTTAATATTTTTACAACAAAAATTTAAATGGTTTAATATTGCTCCAGGAATACCTTATCCTGTAGAATTTCATTGGAGTAATTTAATGATAGTTGCTTTAACTATTATTGTTCTAGGGTTTTTAGCTTCTAAAATAGCCGGAAGTAGAATCTCTAAAGAATTTATAGAAGATTAAAAGAAAAAGTAAAAATGAGGAACAATTGTTAAAATAGTTTCTTGAATTGGGATTATTCTAATTACTTTCATGAGATATTGTAAATGTTTCTTTTTAGTGACCTCCGCCGTTACATCGAGATTTACTTTATGTTTCATTTATACTATCAAAAAGTTGTTTCTTTATTAATAGTAACAATTTACTCATTTTTACTTACACTATTATGACACCTTAATTTCTAAAAAGTCACAATTAATATTAATATATACAAATATAAAGTGTTTACTGTGTGTGTTTTATATAGAAATAAGCATAAATAGTGTAAAAAGAAGAAAAGGTAAAGTGTTTATTTGTAGTTGATTAAGGCGTACGGTGAAACTAATATTAAATTTAGATAATACTTAATTTATAAGAGAATGTGTTTTTTGAAAAGAGAAAGTTATATTTTAATTATTCCTTTGAACTATTAATATGAATGATTATTGGTTTTTTAGCATCTTTATCTCTTTTTGAACAACCAAATAAACCAATAGTAACATCATTAGGAGAGGTTTTACTTAATTCATTAGGGTTTACATAAGTATACATTCCATATCCATGACCAGAAACTATCCAACCTGTGGTTTTATTTAAAGTGATAACATTAAAATCACCGGCAGAGCCACCAGGTGATACAGGTCCAAACTCTTTCATTAATTTAATAGCTTCTTCTTCAATATTAATAACTTTTGTTACATCATCAAATATAATATATGTACCATTTTGAAATAAAACCCAATCTTTAAATTTAGGATTAATGGCAAGCTTAACATTTTCAAGTAAAGATTTTTGTATTGTATTTTTAGAAACAATAGTAGAACTCTTTTCTTTTTTGTTATTATCACAACTAAAAAAGAATAAAAATGTTGTTAGAATAATGATTCCTTTTTTCATGGAGTTGTTTTTAATTATAAAACCCTAACTAAGAGTTAAACTCGTTAAAGTTTACCTTTTGTAAATAGGGAATAGAAAAACTTATAGCAATCTACTATCTTGGATCGAAATAACTCATTTAACGAATCTCAGGAATAATACTATCACCAAATTTAGATTCAATTTCATTTAAAGCAGCAAATACATCTACAGAATCATCAGAAGTAACTAGTTTCATTCTATGTTCTTTAAAATGTGGAATTCCTTTAAAGTAATTGGTGTAATGCCTTCTAGTTTCTACAACTCCTAAACGTTCACCTTTCCAGTCAATAGACATTTGTAAATGTCTTCTGGCTACTTGTACACGTTCAGCAATACTTGGTTTTGGTAAATATTCGCCAGTTTTAAAATAATGTTTAATTTCATTAAAAAACCAAGGATAACCAATAGCAGCACGACCAATCATACAGCCATCTAAGCCATAACTATCGCGCATTTCCATTGCTTTTTCAGGTGAATTTACATCTCCATTTCCAAAAACAGGAATGTGCATTCTAGGGTTATTCTTTACCTCTGCAATAGGTTTCCAATTAGCATTTCCTTTATACATTTGGGCACGAGTACGACCATGAATAGAAATTGCTTTACAACCAACATCTTGCAACCTTTCAGCCACTTCTACAATACGAATAGAACTATCATCCCAACCTAATCGAGTTTTAACTGTAATAGGTAAATTAGTATGCTTTACCATTGCTTCAGTAAGCTTTACCATTAAATCAATATCCTTTAAAATACCAGCTCCTGCACCTTTAGAAACTACTTTTTTAACAGGGCAACCAAAATTAATGTCTATAATATCTGGTTTTGTTTTTTCAACAATTTCTACAGAACGAAGCATCGAATCTATATTAGCACCAAATATTTGAATACCTACAGGACGTTCTTTCTCGTAAATATCTAATTTAATTACACTTTTAGCAGCATCACGAATTAAGCCTTCAGAAGAAATAAACTCAGTGTATACTACATCTGCACCATTTTCTTTACATAAAGCCCTAAAAGGCGGATCACTTACATCTTCCATTGGAGCCAATAATAATGGGAAATCCGGAAGTTCTATATTATCTATCTTTACCACGAGGCAAAGTTAAGTTTTTTATTTATTTGAGAAAAGAGATAAGTTAAAGCCTAATTTTCTGCATCTAAAATTTTATCTACAATAGTAAAATACTGATTTTCACTAGTGTCGTAACCAAATCCCATATAATACAACATGTCCATTTTTGTTTTGTGAGCAATTACCATATTACGTTTTGGTATTACAGTAATATATTGCCCACCATAACCGCGAGCTGTATAAGCACCTTTAACATCAGGATTATTATTAAGGTTTTCAAATAACCACCACATATGACTATAAGAGAATTGGAAAGGGCTTTTATTAGTTAAGTTATATCTTTTATTTACGGTGTCTTTTGGAGTGGTAGTGGTGGTAGTTTTCTGTATCCATTCTTTAGAAACCAATTGTTTTCCATTCCATGATCCATTATTTAACATTAATTGACCAATTTTAGCCATGTCTCTAGTAGATAAATACATATGATAGGCAGAATACCTAGATTTATCTTTGTTTGCAGATCTTCTTTGGTTTTTTATATTCCAATCTTGAAAACCTAAAGGTTTTGCTAATTGTGTTTCTAATTCTTCATATACTGTATTTCCTGTTTTGGTTTCAAGAATATGACCCGCTACATTATAATCCCAATTATTATATAAAAAGTATTCACCTGGTTTTACACTTCCTCTTTCAAGCACATTAGCTATATCATAACCACCGTTAGCAGGAATGTGAAAAACACCAGAACGTGCATTAACAATATGATTAACGGTAGCTGTTTTTTCTATCTCTAGTAAACCGTCATCCTCATCAATACCAATATCTCCAATAGTTTCTTCTAAATCAATGATTCCATTTTCAACATGTTTTCCATACAACATACTTAAAATACTTTTTCTGCAAGAAGCCAAATAACTTACTTCTTTTATGTCTCCATATGAATATGTTATTTTTCCGTCTTTTAAAACTAATAACCCTGTAGTTGCCGATTTTTCTTTTAAGTGTTTTGTTAATGCATTTATTTTATCTGTATTAAAATTTTGAGTCTTCGATATTTCAAAAGGAGTTCCTTTAAAACTACCAGCACGCATATAAAAGAATTTATAATAAGGAATAAGAATGCTTATTATGATTAGAGAAATAACTACAATTAGAATCTTAACTTTTTTACTCATGTTTTTATGTCTTAAGTTTATTGTAGTACAAAGAATCTGTTTTTTATTAAGTTAGCCCACTTATAACGTGTTTTGAGAGTAAATAAATTAACTTTTAAGGGTGTTTATAAATTCTTTAGGAGAAATACCTACTTGTTTTTTGAATATCCTATAAAAACTAGCTTCAGAGTTGAACCCACACTCTAGTGCAATTCCAAGAATAGATAACTGTTTTAAATTAGCTTCTTGTAATTTAGATTTTACTTCTTCAACTCTATATTCATTAATTAACTCTCTAAAACTTTTATTAAATTGAGTATTGATTATTTGAGATACTTGACGTTGATTTATATTAATTTTTTTAGAAAAATATTTAATAGAAAGAGTAGGCATTAAAAAGAGTTTATCTTCTTCTAGTGCTTTTTTAATGGCTTTATTAATTTTATTGGAAAGTTCTAAATTAAGTTGTTCAGCTTTTTTAGGGAGGTTATTGTTTTGTGTTATTGAAATTTCATAATGAGGCTGTTTGTACCCCATGAAACCTAAATAATAAATTAAAAAAGCTAAAAAGATATTAAACAATTGCCAAGGTATGAGTGTATGTTCTCTTAAGTTGAACAAGGGATTTCCTATAAGGTTTATTGATACTAGAATGCCTAAAATAGCAAAAAGAGAAAATACATTCTTTAACCAGTTAAAACTAGGATATGTATTGTCTGATGTAGTGTTGTTTAACCATTTTTTGTATTCTAATAATTTAAAATACCCTAAAGATATGTAGATAATTAAAGAAAGAAAACCTAAATAGTCTTCAATTCTTTTTATAAGATTGAAATGTAGTAAATTGGCTAAAGCATCTTTTTGGGCTAAATCTGTAGTGCTAATTGCTAAAAAATAAACTACAAAGGCATAAGTTTGAGATATGGTAAAAGGTAAGAAATGTATAAAGTGTTTTCGTTTAAAATTAAAAGTATTGTTAAGTAAATAAATAACAAAAAAATACATTAAAGGCCCAGTAACTACTTCAACTGCATTTGGAAAATATTTTATAAAGTGTGTTTCCCATAAGTTAAGAGTGTGCCAAAGAGTTTTAAGACTTAAAAAACAGAAAGAAATAATACCTAAAGCTAAAAAACGATTACTGCGCCTGTTTTTTTTAGAAATAAGTAGTAAAAAGCTGGTTATAAAACCTTGAACAATTCCGATAATAATTAAAAGATTATAAAGTGTAAACTGATTTTGCATATTTTAAAGACTATCAATTTGTTGTGAAATTACAGTTTTATAAGTTTATTTTGGTTATTAAATAAAGATTAAGGAAAGATAAAAAAGCACTAAAATTAGTTTATCAATTTCAATATTTTTAAGATTGTATTTTTAATAATTTATATTACAATAATAACTAGTTTTTGCTAAATACAGAAAAGCATATAATAGATGAAAAAATATAATTGGGCTATTTTAGGGTGTGGGAAAATTGCAGGAAAATTTTCGAGTGATTTAAGTTTGTTAGAAAATGCAAACTTGTATGCTACAGCTTCAAGAAAATTAGATAAATCAACAAAGTTTGCAGAAAAGTTTGGTTTTGAAAAAGCGTATGGTAGTTATGAAGAAATGTTGAAGGATGAAAAAGTAGATGTTGTATATATTGCTACACCGCATACTTTCCACGCCAAGCATACTTTGTTAAGTTTACAGTATAAAAAAGCAGTTTTATGCGAAAAAGCTTTTGCGATCAATCAAAAAGAAGTAGAAAAAATGATAACGACTTCTAAAGAAAGAAAGATCTTTTTAATGGAAGCTTTTTGGACACGATTTATACCAAGTTTTAAAAAAGTACTTGAAATAATACAATCAAATGAATTGGGAGATTTAAAAATGATTCAATCAGATTTTATGTTTCATGCACCATTTGATGCTCAAAGTAGGTTGTATAATATAGAATTAGGAGGAGGTTCTTTACTAGACATAGGAATATATCCTGTGTTTGCCGCATTAATAACTTTAGGAGTCCCAGAAAAAATTAAAGCTAAAGCAAAACTGAGTCCTACAGGTTCTGATGAACATTTAGAAATGGTTTTTGAATATGAAGAAGGTACAAAAAAAGCATATTTAAAATCAGGTTTTACATGTAATTCATTTAACGACACCATATTCCATTTTGAAAAAGGAGCGATAAGAGTTTCTAGAGAGTTAAATGAAACTATTTTTGTAAAGAAAAATAAAGAAACACGAGAATTTAAGGTAGATGATGGTTTAGGATTTGGTTATCAGTTTGAAGCAGCTCATGTAATGGAGTGTTTAGATAAGCAATTGATTGAAAGCCCAATTTTACCACATTCTTTTAGTCTTAAATTAATTAAAATTTTAGATGAAGTTCGTGATAAAATTGGGGTAGTTTATTCTAATCACGATTAGAATAAATTTATTTCTTAAAATACTCTTACAACATTAAATCCAAAAGCAAGATCGCCACCAGCATTACTTATAAAACCAGGTTCATTAGATGATTGTGCATTGGTAAATAATAATTGAAATACATGTCCGCCAGTTTCAATATCTATTCCAAATGTATACGGATTATCATGTACTGAATTGGTGTCTCTACTAAAATTATGAACATATTCAGCATTTAAACTAATACGTTTGCTTAGTTTATATCTACCACCAAACCCCATTGCAAATTGATTGTGATTAGCAGTACCTGTTTCTTCTAGTATTTGTAAATTTTCTCTAATTAAAGTTGGAGCTAGTTCAAAAGAAAAGTTTTTAGAGAATCGTCTAGAAGCCAATAATTGTAAAGAATAACTATATCTATCAGCATCTTTTAATGTGAAATTGGTAAATCTATTCTGATCTAATTCAGTATTTCTATTAATCGTAGCATATCCAACTAAATTTAGTGGAAATTTATCCGATTGCCTAGCTATTGAGGCTTTCGTAGCAAAAGAAAAGGTTTTTCTAAAAGATTCTCTACTAATACTAAACTGAATGCCTTGCCAAAAACTATACAAAAGTTCAATTTTTGTACTGGCATTATCCAAGCCTAAAAAAGTGTCAAATCCATCCTTTAGTGGACCAAATCTATGCGATACGATAAGGTAAAAATCTCCTTTATCTGCAATTTTTGTAGATTGAAGATTCCCTATTTTTAATGCTTTAAAAGCCGGTTGTTGAAACTGAATGTTTGGTTTAACTTCTTTATCTAACTCATCAAGTAAATCATCTTGCGCGTTCGTAGACGTATTATTTAAAATTAAAATTAAAATAAAAATTTTAAAGATTATTGTTTTATTATAATGCATTGGTTTAATTTTAATTCATTAAAAAGATCATCAAAACCTATTACAACACCTTTTATGGTAACAATTTGATCTTTTTTTAATTGGGTTAAAAAGGATTTATCTTCAAACTGGCAAAAGGTATTTTTGTCTAATAAAAGGCCTTCATCTTCTATAGATGTAATACGACCTTTTAATTGAATAACTTTTGTAATCCATTTGTCAGATTCAGTATTAATTTTCAATAGAAAATCTTTAGTGTTTCCTACAAAAACAACTTTAATCTCTTCTGTCTTTTTTGGAGGTTTGTAAATATATTTATAAACAGAAAATAGAACTATTAATAAAACTATAAACCCAAAAAATAAGACGTTATTTCTTTTCTTTAAGTTCATAATCAATATCAATTATTACTTCTCTGGCTATTTTTCTTCGAACTACACTAGGTATTTTTATTTTAAAATCTTGTGGAGTAACTTTAAAAGTAGCCGTTAAACGAAGTGAATTGTCACTTGTTTTATAAATTTTTCCAGGAGATTCTATTTCTTTATCAATTCCTTTAACAGTTAAGATACCTTTAAGTGTTACATCTTTACTTCCTGTTAAATTTTTAAGATCAAAATCAGTGATAGTCCCTTTAAAAGTAGCTTTAGGAAAAGTACTAGAATCCATGTAATTTTCATTAAAGTGTTCTTGCATTAAGGCAACTTTAAACTTAAAAGCTCCAATAAAAATTTGAGAGGCTATCTTTCCTTCACTTGTAACAATAGCACTCGAACTATTGTTTAAAGCTTGCACAGGTTCAAATGCTCCAGTAGAAGCTTTAAAGCCAGTTAATCCATTTCGGGTAAAATATTTTTGTGCTATTACTGACTGTACAGTAACTAATAGCAAAATAAAAAGTAATTTCTTCATGTTTTTTAATTTTCTAAATAACCATCTGCTTTCCACTTATCAATAATGGCTCTATTTGTACTAGATATTCTTCCTGCTGCTGGCATAGGTCTAGAAGTACTATTTACACGACCTATTAAATTCCCATTTTCAGTGGCGTTTCTAACTTGCGTATAGTTTGTTAAGGATAAACCAGCGGTAGGGCTAACAGCATCATGGCAAGCAGTTGTGGCGCAGCTAGAATTAATAATATTTTTAACGTCTTTTTCGTAAGTTACCTTTTCTGTAGTATCTATTGGTGTTTCTTCTGCTGGTACTTCAGATGAAGAGCAATTAACTAATAGAATACTAGAAAAGAATAGGAATGTTTTAAGAGAATTTTTCATTGTATATTAGGATTAAAAATTATGGTTTTCATAAATATAGTATAATTTTATTTTCCAAGGAAATTGTTTTTAATGTTAATAAGCATTCTCTCCTTTTAAGAAAGATTATTTTTTTAGGTTAAAAACTCAGTATAATTACTTTATGAATAAATAATAATATTAAAACTAATTAGAAAAAATATGTTCCCTCCCTATTTAAAACTTAAAAGCTAATATTATATAAAGTATAAATAAGATTATACTGAGTGTAAAAAATATTTCAATTGAATTAGTTCTTAATTAGCTAATTCTATTTTTTCGTTTACAATTGGCCATATGTTTGTTGATGGAAATCCGACACCATAATTATCTCCTCGCTTTAAATCTTGCTGAAATTTGTATAAAGGCCATCCCTTGTATGTAAGTTGAGTTCTACCATGAACGGTCATAGTTTTAAAATCTGCTTTATTTAATGTAGAAGGAATTGCGTTTAAATCTATTTCATAAATAGGCCATAATGCATTGTTAGAAAAATCTGCTTTTGTATAGTTATTCGTTTCTTTTTTATCTTGAAAAAAACGATACAAAGTATTTCCTTCTGCATCAGTAAAATAAAAAGTAAGTGCTTTTCCAGGGGTATAATCTTCTTTTAATTCTGTTTCAACTCCATTAGAATCTTTTCCTATAAGTTGGGCATTAGCAATCATTATAGAATAATCAGGTTTTGCTACAAACCAAACATTGTTTACACCTTCACCATTTACATCACCAGCTTTAGTATCATTGTTAAAATAATATAAAGGCCAACCTTTGTATGTAGATTGAAAGCTTCCATCTGGTCTCATTACACGATTAAAATCTTCAGAAGACAAACCTTCACTAACAGTAATATTCTCATTGTAAAATATTGGCCAGGCATTTAAACAGCCATCATTACAAGAAACAGATTGGCCGTCATGATCAAGTGAAAAATAATAAAGTGTTTTACCTTCACTATCTGTTAATATGTTTCCAAGATTGGCATTTTTAGATAACTGTACAGTAGCAGTTGTAGTTGGGTTTTCATTTTCATTATTTTCATCATCTGTACAGCTGTACATAAAGATAGAAAGTGAAACGATAAGTAGTGCTTTTTTTAGCATAATAAATTAAGTTTAATGTTTCTTATTAATAGTTTTTACTTCAGGTCAAAATTATAATAAGTGTTTGTTTTAGCACTAATTAAAGTAAGTGAGAAGGAAGTTTTGAAGGGTGAAAAGGAAAAAAAAGGGTTGAAAAGGAGTGCATTTTTAATGATTATCCTGTTTTTAACCTAGAAAAGAATAATCAATTATAATTAAACTAAACTAAACCATGAAAAAGTTTTTAATTCAAAAGAAATAAGTGTTTTTTTTAAGATTTAAAAAAGTGAAATAACGAGAGAGCATTTTGTTTTAGTTTAAACAAAACAGAAATAAAAAAGTTGCTTTATTAGTTGAATAACTTTTATTTGCTAAAGCCTTTAAATACCGTATCTTTGCAAACTGTTTAAATATAAGGAATTCGTCGTATGAAAAACATTAGAAATTTTTGCATTATTGCGCATATAGATCATGGGAAAAGTACACTTGCAGATAGGCTATTAGATTTTACTGGGGCTGTTACCGAACGTGAAAAACAAAATCAGTTATTAGATAATATGGATTTGGAGCGTGAAAGAGGGATTACCATAAAATCTCATGCTATTCAAATGGACTATATTCATAATGGAGAGCCTTTTATTTTAAACTTGATAGATACTCCTGGGCATGTCGATTTCTCGTACGAAGTTTCTCGTTCTATCGCGGCTTGTGAAGGAGCTCTTTTAATTGTAGATGCAGCTCAAAGTATTCAGGCGCAAACTATTTCTAATTTATATTTAGCACTAGAGAATGATTTAGAAATTATTCCTGTACTTAATAAAGTAGATTTACCTTCTGCTAATCCAGAAGAAGTTACAGATGATATTGTTGATTTATTAGGTTGTAACCCAGAAGATGTAATTCATGCAAGTGGAAAAACTGGTTTTGGGGTAGATAATATTTTAAGTGCAATTATTGATAGAATTCCAGCACCAGAAGGAGATCCTGAAGCGCCTCTTCAAGCATTAATCTTTGATTCAGTTTATAATTCTTACAGAGGAATTGAAACTTATTTCCGTGTTTTAAATGGAGAGATTAAAAAAGGGCAACGTATAAAATTCATGGCTACGAATAATGAATACTTTGCAGATGAGGTAGGAACTTTAAAATTAGAACAAGTTGTAAAAAAATCTGTAAAAACAGGAGATGTAGGGTACTTAATTACAGGAATAAAAACAGCTAAAGAAGTAAAAGTAGGAGATACTATTACAGATGCTGTAAATCCAACTTTAGAAACCATTGATGGTTTTGAAGATGTAAAACCAATGGTTTTTGCAGGTATTTATCCAGTAGATACAGAAGATTATGAAGAATTGCGTTATTCTATGGAAAAATTGCAATTGAATGATGCTTCTTTAGTATTTCAACCAGAAAGTTCTGCAGCATTAGGTTTCGGTTTTCGTTGTGGATTTTTAGGAATGTTACACATGGAAATTATTCAAGAACGTTTAGAGCGTGAATTTAATATGACTGTAATTACTACGGTTCCTAACGTTTCTTACCATGCATACACAAAGAAAAACCCTGAAGAGATTGTATTATTAAATAATCCAACAGATTTACCAGATCCATCACGATTAGATAGAGTAGAAGAACCTTTTATTAAGGCATCTATTATTACAAAATCAGATTTTGTAGGACAAGTAATGTCTCTTTGTATTGAAAAAAGAGGGGAAATTGTAAATCAAACATATTTAACTACAGAAAGAGTAGAGCTTACTTTTGATATGCCTTTAGCAGAAATTGTATTCGATTTTTATGATCGATTAAAAACAGTTTCTAAAGGATATGCTTCTTTTGACTATAGCCCTATAGGAATGAGAACCTCTAAATTAGTTCGTGTAGATATTTTATTAAATGCACAACCTGTAGATGCGCTATCGGCATTATTACATGCAGACAATGCTTATACAATAGGAAAAAAGATTGTTGAGAAATTAAAAACATTAATTCCAAGACAACAGTTTGATATTCCTATACAAGCTGCGATTGGAGCAAAAATTATTGCTCGTGAAACAACAAAAGCATTACGTAAAGATGTTACGGCAAAATGTTATGGAGGAGATATTTCTAGGAAGCGTAAACTTTTAGAAAAACAAAAGAAAGGAAAGAAAAGAATGCGCCAAGTAGGTAATGTAGAAATTCCACAAGAAGCATTTATGGCAGTATTAAAACTGAATGATTAATATAAAATAACTAAAGGGCGATAAAATAATTTTTATCGCCCTTTTTTATTGCTCTCTTTTCTGTAAATAAGAAAAAGGAATCGTAGAAAAAAACTGAATATTTTTTTATTTTTTAATGAAAATAAAATCTCTTGATCTTTTTAAAGGGTTATTAAACAGTCGGTTAGTTTTATTTGTGTTTTTTCATGATTAAAATAATATGCTTCATACCTGAAAAAGAGACGCTAAAGCATTTGTTGTGATTTTTATTTTTTTTTCTGTTTAAATTTATTTCACTTATAAATTGTTAAAAATCAAGTATATGATGCGGGTAGGGATTGAGAAAACAGAAACAATAGAAGATTTTACTTATTTGATAATTAATTGGTACAGAGAAATACCAGAGTTTAGAACAAGTTTTAAAGATGCTATTGCAGGTGTAAGCACTATGCCTGGAGGAATTAAAGCAAGTATTAAATATAATTGGAAACAAAAAACGATAGAAGATCTGTGTGATTTTTTTACCGATTGGTTTGAACGGAACCAAAAATTAACAACAGAGTTAGAATATATTCAAAAATTTAGTTGGCTGTATTATAAAAATCCAAAAGGATTAGAGTTTGTTGCTAAAGATTATGGTTTACAAATGATTTGTCATTTTATTGAAATGAATACAGCTCAAAAGAATTCCTCAAAATACATAGACTTAATGCAAAACTGGAGAAAAGAGATAATATCTAATTTCTAAAAACAGATGCTACTTTACTTGTTTTCCATTAGTGAAGATACTTCACTTTTTTAATATGCTTCTTCATTAAATACAATCCAAAAAATAAACATGGTGATACCAGTAGAACAGATGCAATAGCATTTGTTAAAGAGGTAGGAGTTATACCGCTTGCAGTAAAGTCATTTCCTAAACTATCAATTCCTGCAAAGAAGTCAATTAATGCATGTGCAATGATTAAAGGGTAAATACGCTTTGTAATAATAAGTAATGTACCAAACATAACACCAATAAAAGTAGCAAATAAGACCTGTGATAATTCTCCGTAAATTCCTTTACTAAATTTGATTAAATGTAATACCCCAAAAATTAATGAAGCAATTACAATAGCTTTTTTAGGGTTTTTAAAGTAGTTAATTAAACTAGATTGTAAAAAGCCACGAATACTTAATTCTTCAGCAAAACCAATACTTACACAATAAATTAAAAGAATCCCAATATTTGTAATTGTGTAATTAGATATGTCATCAGCAAAAAGTATATTTAAAACAATAAGATATAAACCACCAATAAGTACTAAGCCTATTTTTTTAGTTTTCACTTTAGAAAGCCCCGCTAAATCAGTTAATCCATTAGCTTTAATCATGTAAAAGGAAATAAGAGCTAAAATGATGTTATAAACGGTTTTAGTTAATAGATGCAAACTGTAAGAAAATTTTTGAATGTCAATAAAATAAGAGACAGTTAATTGTTTTAAAACAGTAATTCCTACAAGAATTAATATAAATAAATTTACTTTTTTTAGTAGCGTAATGTTTTTCATAGTTAGTCGTTTGTTATTAGTTAAACGATTAAAAGAATAAAATGTAACAGATTAATCTACCTATTTTTTCTTTTTAGTATTCACTTATTTTATATAGTAGGTTTTTAGCTATAATAGTTACGAAAAAGGACTGTAAGTATATGATTAAAAAAAGTAAAATAAGATTTAGAAGAAGATGAATTCGTATTTATATTTGAATTTTTTTTTAGTATCTTGTTTTTCTTCATAGCCTTATTTCCTTTACTAGCAAGTATTTTAAATTGGGATTTTTTCTTCAAGATGAGTAAATCTAAATTCCTTGTAAGCATTTTAGGAAGAAATGGAACTAGAGTTTTTTATGGAGCTTTAGGACTTGTTTTAATGGGAGTAAGTATTGCAGGTATGTTTGGGTATGTTAATCTTGCTATAGATTTTTAAAAACAAACAAAATTAAGATTATAATAATAGTAGGTTTAATAATTGTTTGCGTTCTAATTTAAAGAGAAAGTATATAATTTACCTCCACTACCATTTGCTCTTTCATCGGTAATATATAATGTATTATTGTTTTTAAAATCGAGACCTTCTTTTTGAGAAAAATGATCAAGATTGTATTCAGTAAGTAAACCGTCAAAAAAAACATCTGAAGTAAAATTGCTAAAAACTAATACTTTGTCAGCTGTTAATAATGCTACTTTTTTATGATCATCTGATATTGCAGCAGCAGTAATCCAACAACCTTTGGTATTGCAATTATTAAAGCTGCCTAAATATTCTGCAGTATGATTTCCTGGTATTGCTGGTATTTTATATAAACTTGTTTTCCCATAATTATTTTTCACTCTACTTTTTGTGAAAATATATAAATAGCCATTCATATAGAGTAAAGATTCAGCATCAAAAAAATAATTTTCTTTTTTAGGAGGATACTTTTGTTGATTTGGGTATGAAAATTTTATTTTTTCTACAGTAATAGAACTATTATCTATTAAATCTTGATGATTGATTTTTAAGATGACTAAGTTTTTTCGTTTGTTAGCATTATTACCAAAATCAGCAATAAAAAGATTTCCAAAATTATCTGAAGTAATATCTTCCCAATCAGTGTTCTTTGCATTTATTGTAACTGTTTTTCTTATTACTCCACTTTCATTTAAACCGTATAGTTCGTTTTTATTACCACTATCATTGTGCATCCATAATAAAGAAGAGTTGTTTGTTTTTTCAATACCAGAAGCTTCTTCGAGTTTTCCAGGTAAATAACCAACAACTTTCAAGTTTCCATAATTTGAACAATTTGTTAAGGCTACTATAAACAAGCTTACTATTAATTTTTTCATCATAATAAAGATAAACAAAAAGCCTCTGATGTTAGAGGCTTTTTTTAATAATACAATTTGTAAATTGTAATAAATTATGAAATTTTATATAGTAAGTGTTTTCTTAGTTGATAAAGAAAATACCTTTTCAGTAACAGTATTTACATAATTCCAATCAGTAGTAACAGTACTAGTATTGATCGTTAATTTCATGAAACCTCTATCAGCTAAATTTGCATGCTTCAAATCATCAATTAAAAGTTCTAAAGCTTGCCCTAATTGTACAGCTCCTTGAGCACCAACAAAACTTTCAAAACCCGGAGAAGAAACAGAACTAGTAGCTACTTCATTAGCTACCTTGTCACCAGAAGCAGTTATTAAATCACTTTGCCATGCATTGTGTGTGTCACCAGCTAATACAACTACTTTTTTATCTTTAAAAGTAGCTAATATTTCTTCTCTTTCCATGAAATAACCGTCCCAGGCGTCTAAATTATAGGGAACTACTGTTTTTACTCGTGCTATTTCTGTAGGAGTTAATGTAGTGTCACCTTGTAACAATTTAGTTTTAATTTGAACTAATTCAACCAATGTAGTTTGAAATGTAGGAGATCCAAAAGCGGTTAATAATTCAGCGGGAATCAACATTTTACCCATCAATACTTGTTGCCCTATAATTTGCCATTGCGAACTAGCATTTGCCATTTCATTCTTGAACCAGTCTTTTTGTTGCGTACCTAATATTGTTCTTGATGGGTCTAACCAATCATTTTGAAATGCAGGAATATCAAATCCAGCAGCAGAAGTGTAATTCGCATAATCTAATTGTTTATCTCTACCAACTACTCGTGTATCTAACATGGTTAAATCAACTAAATTCCCAAGTTTTAGAGATCTATAAATGATTGTATTGTCAGTTAAATTAGTGTTATTTGGTAAGTATTCGCTATAAGCTTGTAACGCGTTTGTTTTTCTAGCTTGAAAATCACCTTCTTCTGGTTGGTGATTTTCAGCACCATCTTTATAAGTATCGTTTGTTACTTCATGATCATCCCAAACACAAACAAAAGGTTTTTTCTGATGCAATTCCTTTAGTTGAGTTTCAGATCTATATTGACGGTAGCGTGTTCTGTAATCATCTAGTGTAATAATTTCTCCAATAGGTTCTGGTTTTCTAAATGAGCCATAAGTGTTTTCTCCATATTCATAAATATAATCACCTAAATGAACAATAACATCAGCATCAGAATCTTTCATCGCTTCATACACATTAAAGTAGCCTGCTGCATAATTTGCACAAGAAGCAACTGCTAATTTTACTTCTGAAGTTTTATTACCAAACGTAAGAGTTTCTCCAATAGGAGATGTTGATTTATCTTCAATATTTACAAAGCGATAGAATAATTTTAAATTTTCGTCTAAATCTTTAATTTCTACGGCTAAAGTATAATCTCTAGAAGCATCTGTAGTAACTTCACCTTGACGTACAAGGTTCTTGAAATCTGCATCTTTGGCTAATTGCCATACAATTTTTACAGAAGGATTAGTAGTTGTGTAACGAGACCAGATAATAACTTGAGAATTTGTAGGATCGAAACTTGCTACTCCTTGATTAAAATTTTGATCTGTTAAATTAGAAGGTATAACAGATGTTAATTTATTTTCATCATCACTACAACTGATAAAGTTTGAGGCTAAAATAAGACCTCCAGTAGCCAATAATGAGTTTTTTAAGAAATTCCTTCTTTTTATATTGTATGCCATGGGTAATTATGTATCTGCATAATTACATGGCTTAGTTTTCTTAAATGTTATGAAAAGTTCATGAGTATGTAAAAGTTACCAGCCTCCAGTTGCGCCGCCGCCGCCGCCCATTCCTCCGCCAAAGCCACCTCCAAAACCGCCACTATCGAAGCCACCACCTCCAAAACCACCAGATGAAGAACCACTACCAAAGCCACCTCCAAAACCGCCACCACGTCCTGAGTTGCTTAAAATAATAGTTTCTAAAATATTTCTAGAATCTGAGTTTCTTCTGTATCGTCTACGACCATTTCCTCTGTTAGATCTAGAAATTAGAATGAAAAAGATAATAAGTATTACAATGAAAATAATAAAGCTAGGGTTAAAACCAGTATCTGCTGATTTACGAGAACCTTTGTATTCTCCCTGCATTACTTTTGCGATAGCATTAACACCACTATCTAATCCTTGATAGAAATTTCCTTGTTTAAAATGAGGTAATATTTCTTTTTCAATAATTCTACGAGACATGTAGTCAGTTAATAGGTGTTCAACTCCATATCCTGTATTAATATTAATTTTTTTATCGCCTTTAGCAAGAGTAATAAGTATTCCATTATCTTTTCCTTTTTGACCAATCCCCCATTTAGTTAGCCATTGAGCACCTAAATAAGCAATGTTTTCTCCTTGGGTAGAATTGATAATGGCAACAACTATTTGTGTTGAAGTAGTATCTGAATATTTAATTAATTTATTTTCTAAATTCAGACTCTCTCTCTTAGAAAGTAAACCAATATAGTCATGAAGACCTTTTTGCTCTTCTAGTTTTTTAGGTTTATCAGGAATACTAAATTGAGCGTATGATGTTATTGTTCCAATAAAAAGAAACAAAAATAAAGAGAATATGTAATGTGTTTTCTTTTTCATTTAGCCTTTAGAAACTTCATTTGGTAATTCATCAACATCATTTGTAGTCCAAGGAAAGTGAGCTTGTAATTCTTTACCAGCTTTTAAAACACCGGCAACAATGCCTTGTTTAAAGTTTCCTTGTTTAAATTGTTGTTGTATGGTGTTTTTAGTAGATTCCCAAAAGTTTTCTGGAACTACAGCATCAATACCTTTGTCACCATAAATAACGAATTTATGATCATCAACAGCAACATAAATTAAAACTGCATTTTGTTCTTTTGTATTGAACATTTTAAGCATTCGAAATACTTCTAGTGTACGATTGTAATGAGAAAGAGAAGTTGTTCTTTCTATATGTACTCTAATTTCACCAGAAGTATTTCGCTCTGCTTGTCTTATAGCTTGAACGATTTCCTGTTCTTCTTCTATGGAAAGAAAATCTTCTACGTTAGACATTCTTAAAATTTAAAATCTACATTAGGTGCTTTTTCAGAACCAGGATCTGCTTTATAACGAGTCATTTCATCAAAGTTAAATAACCTAGCTAAAAAAGAACCAGGGAATTTTTTGATGTGTTTATTATAAATATTTACAGATTCATTATAACGATCACGAGAAACATTAATTCTGTTTTCTGTACCTTCTAATTGACTTTGTAATTCTAAAAAGTTTCGATTTGCTTTTAAATCAGGGTATCTTTCTACAGAAACTAATAATTTAGATAAGGCACCAGACATTCCCGATTGTGCCTTTTGGAATTGTGCCATATTTTCAGGAGTTAAATTGCTTGCATCAATATTTACTGATGTAGCTTTTGCTCTTGCGTTAATAACATCTGTTAAAGTACTCTTTTCAAAATCTGCTGCACCTTGTACCGTTTTAACTAAGTTCCCAATTAAATCGTTTCTTCTTTGGTAAGAACTTTCTACATTAGACCATTTGGTTTTTGCATTTTCTTGATATTCTACAGCTGTATTATTAAACCCAACTGCCCAATTATATCCAGTGTACACTAAAACTCCTATGATAATTAGAGGGATTAACCATTTTTTCATGTTTTTTGATTTTTTTGTTATTGTAATTGATTTTTTATTTTTATTAATTCTGCCTTAACAGATTCTAATCTACTAATTATTTCCTGATTTTCAATAACTTTACTAGGGTTTTGCTTTAGTTTTTGTTTTGCTCCGTCTAAAGTAAAACCTCGTTCTTTTACCAAATTGTAAATCAGTTTAAAATTTTCAACATCTTCATGAGTAAACAATCGATTACCTTTTGCATTTTTTTTAGGCTTAATAATATCGAATTCACCTTCCCAAAAACGAATTAAAGAAGTATTCACTTGAAAAGCTTTTGCTACTTCTCCTATTTTATAATATCTTTTTTGAGGTAAATCAACGTGCATATATTATTTTAATTCAATAGTTCCGTTACCGCTAAATTTTATTTTATTTTCAGGAAAATCTTGTAGTGTTAATTTTTTAATTTCTTTATATGCTTTTTCTGAAGCATCTAAGAAAGGATATCGAGTTTTAGTTTGAATTGCTGAATGAATTTTTCCAGAAATAAAATCACCATTATCTTTTAATTTTAAATCAAAAATAGGAGAATATGCTTTAGATCCGCTCATACTAAATCTTTTGTAGGTAGCAAAGTTCCCCATACTATAAGCAATGAATTTCCCTTTGTATACTTCGATAGCTCTTGGTACATGTGGACCATGACCTAAAATAAGATCTGCACCAGCATCAATCATTTTATGTGCAAAAGAATATACATTCCCTCTATTTTCGCCATAAAAGTATTCTGTTTTTCTAGTAATGTTTTTATGCTTTGTTCCTTCAGCGCCTCCATGAAAAGAAACAATAACAACATCTACTTCAGTATTCATTTTTTTAACGATCTGTATTCCTTTTTTTAGATTGTTAATTTTTAAACAATCATTATTAGGTGCAAATGCTACAAAACCATATTTTACTCCGTCTTTTTCAAAAGTAGTAATAGGTTTCGACAAAACCCCAGCGTTTTTAATACCTAAATTATTAAGTGTTTTAATCGTGTTCTTAATTCCAATTTTACCAAAATCACCAATATGATTATTAGCAATACTCATAACATCAAATCCAGCTTTTTGAAAGTGATTTCCAAAATATTCTGGACTTTTAAAAGAATAACATTTAGAAGGATCTTTACAATGTTTTGCGTTTTTACCTGTATCGGTAAGTGTTCCTTCTAAATTTCCAAATAAAAGATCTGCTTTGTTAAAAACCTTTTGAACATCTGCGAAAGGATATATTTTCTTAGAAGGTAAATAAGAAGCGTTAGGGAAAGTAGTACCTAGCATAATATCACCAACCGCCATAAAATTGATCACTTTATCTTCAGTGCTTTCAATTTCTGTACTTTCTATTACGGTTTCTTCAATTACATCTTCTTGAGCATTTAGTTGAAAAGAAAAACTAATTACTGCTGTTACAAAAAGGGTGTTTAACTTATTTTTTATCATTTATTATTGTCTTTTTTAAGAGATTTAATCAAAAGATTGTGATGCTTCTTCAGAAGCCTTTTGCATTGCTAAAAATTCTTTAGGAGATAAATCTCCATAATAATAGTATATCGGATTTACAGGTCTCCCATTTTTATGAACTTCATAATGTAAATGGGCAGATACAGATCTTCCTGTATTACCTACATAACCAATTAAATCGCCACGTTTTACTTTGTTTCCTTTTTTGGTTGCTATTTTACTCATATGTGCATAAATTGTTTTATACCCATATCCATGTTCAATATAAACAACCTTACCAAAGGTAGCACTTCTATCTGCTCTTACTACTTTACCATTACCAGATGCATAAATTGGGGCTCCTTTAGGAGCTGTAAAATCCATTCCATTATGCATTTTTCTAATTTTTAAAATAGGGTGCATACGCATACCATACCCAGAAGCTACTCTAGTTAAATCTTGCCTTTTTACAGGTTGTATAGCTGGTATAGAAGTTAACATTTCTTCTTTTTCTTTTGCTAAAGTTACGATTTCATCTAATGATTTTGATTGTACTACTATTTGTTTAGACAACACATCGAGTCTTTTAGTCACATCTTTTATCATTTCAGAGTTATTGAACCCCTCTAAATTTTTATAACGATTAACACCACCATAACCTGCTTTACGTTGTTCTTCGGGTATTGGATTTGCTTCAAAGTAGGTTCTATAAATATAATTGTCTCTTTGTTCTAAATCAGACAAAACTTCAGAAGTTTCTTGCATTCTTTTACCTAAAAGCTCATAATGCAATTTTAAATTCTCCAATTCTCTTTTTTGTGCTTTTTCTTTAGGAGACTCTAAAAATTGACCAAGTATAAAAAAACCTAAAAATGCAGCAAGTCCAAAACCTAAAAGACCGATGACAGTATTTTTAAATTTATCCCTTTTTCTCATCTCTATCTGTTGATAAGAAAGGGTCTCAGGATCATAATAATATTTTACTTTTGCCATAAGACGAAATGTAGTATTTTTGTGTCCTTTGTAGGGACAAAATATGATTGATTAGGAAACAAATTTATAAAATGTTTTTTTACTGCGTGTTTTCTCCCTCATTTATTAGGAATTTTTAACAAAAAAAGAATGAAATCTCAAGAAATACGAGCAAAGTTTTTAGAATTTTTTAAATCTAAACAACATGAAATTGTTCCTTCTGCCCCTATGGTATTAAAAAATGACCCAACCTTAATGTTTACAAATTCGGGTATGGCACCATTTAAAGAATATTTCTTGGGAAATAGTATTCCAAAAAATAATCGAATATCAGATTCTCAAAAATGTTTACGTGTTTCTGGTAAACACAATGATTTAGAAGAAGTAGGATATGATACTTACCATCATACGATGTTCGAAATGTTAGGGAATTGGAGTTTTGGCGATTACTTTAAAAAAGAAGCGATTGCTTGGGCATGGGAATTACTAACTAAAGTATATAAAATACCTAAAGACATTTTATATGTTACCGTTTTTGAAGGTGATGAGAAAGATGGAACTAAATTAGATAAAGAAGCATATGATTTATGGAAACAACATATTGCTGAAGATCGTATTTTAAAAGGAAATAAAGATGATAATTTTTGGGAAATGGGAGCGCAAGGCCCGTGTGGTCCGTGTTCTGAAATTCACGTAGATATTCGTTCTGAAGAAGAGAAAGCAAAAGTAGATGGAAGAACATTAATTAATGAAGATCATCCGCAAGTAGTTGAAATATGGAATTTAGTTTTCATGCAATTCAATCGTAAAGCAGATAAATCATTAGAAGAGTTACCATCGAAACATATTGATACAGGAATGGGCTTTGAACGTTTGTGTATGGTTTTACAGAATGTACAATCTAATTATGATACAGATGTTTTTACACCATTAATTCGTGAAATAGAAACTATTACAGGAATTACCTACGGAAAAGATGAAAAGGTTGATGTAGCTATTCGTGTAATTGCAGATCATGTAAGAGCGGTTGCTTTTGCAATTGCAGATGGCCAGCTACCTAGTAATAATGGAGCAGGGTATGTAATTCGTAGAATTTTAAGAAGGGCAATTCGTTACGGATTTACTTTTTTAAATCAGAAAGAAGCTTTTATTTATAAGTTAACGGAAACTTTATCTCATCAAATGGGAGATGCTTTTCCAGAAATTAGAAAGCAAGATACACTTATACATAATGTTGTTAAAGAGGAAGAACAATCATTTTTACGTACGCTAGATCAAGGGTTATTACTTTTAGATACGATTATGAAAGCTAATGATTCAAAAGAAGTTTCTGGTCGTAAAGTCTTTGAGTTAAAAGATACTTTTGGTTTTCCTCCAGATTTAACAGCACTTATTTTATCTGAACAAGGTTTTTCTTTTGATGAAAAAGAATACGAAGTTGCTTTAAAAGAACAACAAGAAAGAGGACGTTCTGCAACTGCAATGGCAACAGATGATTGGGTTACATTAATAGAGGATGAAACTGAAGAATTTGTAGGTTATGATGCATTAAAAGTAGATGTAAGATTAACACGCTATAGAAAAGTTACTACAAAAAAAGATGGAGAGCAGTTTCAGTTAGTTTTTAATATGACTCCTTTTTATCCAGAAGGTGGAGGGCAAGTAGGAGATAAAGGATATTTAGAAGATGTTCATGGAGATGTGGTTCATATTATAAATACAAAGAAAGAAAATAATGTAATTATTCATTACGCTAAAAACTTACCGAAACATTTAAATGAATCATTTAAAGCTGTTGTTAATGAAGAATTCAGAGCATTGTCTGAAAGTAATCATACTGCAACGCATTTATTACACCAAGCATTACGTACCATTTTAGGAACACATGTAGAACAAAAAGGTTCTTTGGTAAGCCCGAAACATTTACGTTTCGATTTTTCTCATTTTTCTAAAGTAGATAAAGATCAATTAGTAGCAATAGAAGAATTTGTAAATGCGCGTATTCGTGAAAACCTTTCTTTAGAAGAAAAAAGAAATATACCAATGCAACAAGCTATAGATGAAGGTGCAATTGCTTTATTTGGTGAAAAATATGGAGATAGTGTAAGAGCTATTCGTTTTGGTCAGTCAATGGAATTATGTGGAGGTACACACGTAAAGCAAACAGGAGATATTTGGTATTTTAAAATAAAATCTGAAGGAGCTGTAGCTGCTGGTATTCGCCGTATAGAAGCGATTACAAATGTAGCTGTTGGTGATTATTTTGAAGAAGTAGAGCGTAATTATACAGCAATTAAAGAGGTGTTGAAAAATCCAAAGGATGTAACCAAATCGGTTACTGCACTTCAAGATGAAAATGCTACACTGAAAAAGCAAGTAGAGCAATTATTGAAAGATAAGGCTAAGAACATGAAAGGCGATTTAAAAAATAAAATTGAAGTAATTAATGGCGTTAATTTTTTAGCAACAAAAGCAGATTTAGACCCAGGAAGTATAAAAAACTTACTGTTCGAAATAGGAGGAGAAGTAGATAACTTGTTTGTATTATTAGCATCTGCACCAAGTAAAGAGAAAGCAATGTTAACTTGCTATATTTCTAAAGACTTAGCGAATGATAAAGGATATGATGCAGGTAAAGTAGTTAGAGAGTTAGGGAAATTGATTCACGGTGGTGGAGGTGGACAAAATTTCTTTGCAACTGCTGGTGGTAAAAATCCAGGAGGTATACCAAAGGCTTTAGAAAAAGCAAAGGAATATATCGCTTAAAGGTGCAAAAAAATAATATAGTTGTAAAGGTTCAAAGTTTTATTTACTTTGAACCTTTTTATTATGATGTATTCAATTAGAGTATTAGCGTTTTTACTTATAATTCATTTTTCTTCTTTTTCTCAAAGAGATTTGTCTTCATTCGATTTAAATGGAGAAAAACTTATACAAAAAAATGTACTCAATAAATATCTTAATTTCGATTTTTCTAAGACATGGTATACAAAGAAAAATAGAAGTGTTATTGGAATTATTGGGAAAAACCATCAACGCATAAAAATTAAAATTCTTTCTGTAAAAAAGGATAAGAAAAACTTTAAAAGATACTTTGTTAAAGGAAAATCTAAGGTAAGAAAGACAATTTGTGATTTTGAAGGAGAAATTATTCTTTCAGTAATTAAGGAATATAAAGAAATGCATTATGGAGTAGATAATTATTTTAAAAGTAAAGGAATTACATCTCAAGGAATTGTAATTGCAGATTATATTTTTAAAGAAAATGGTAAGCAAAAACATAGTGGTTTTTTTAAAGGGAAACTATATTCAAAGTTTTTAAAATATGATGATTTTGTTGAGTATGATGATGTTGAGTCTGACCACGACGGATATATAAACAATGCTTTTGTAGGTGTTTGGAAAAGTTATAAAACAAAAAAGGAGAAGCTTTGTAATTGGGGGGATTATCGCGTATTATTTGCAAATGAAGATTTTGATATTGGCGCAGCTGAGTTTTCTCCTAGTAAAAAATATCTTAAATACGGCTGGTTAAATTATTCTAAGGCTTGGTTTAATAATGATGAAAAAGCTAGGATAGAAGAACAAAAAAAATGGTGGGAGTAAATTTTATATGAAAAAGAAAAAAGAGAGTAATATATATGTAGAATTTTTACGTTTTATAATTTATTTTATAGTTTTTAAATTTGTTGATAACAGGTTTGGAGAAGAAATAAAATATTATTATAAATTAATACCAAAGTCATGTTTTACAATAATATTTGCTTTATTATTAGGGTATTTGATTGTAAACTATTTTACTAAAAGAAATAGAGAGGTTTCTAATAGCGATGTATTGTATATTTCTAGCGAAAACGATTATGCCTCGAAAGATACTTCTTTAGGAATCGTTTTTATTTATGTTTTAGGAGTTGTTTTTTATTATTATTTAGTTAAAAATGTTCAGATTAATTATGTACTAGGACAGTTGATTGTTTTAATATTACTTATTAAAGGAAATACACTAACTAAAACCGCTTCTTTTACAATTAAAAAAGTAGAGGTCAGTAGATAATTTCATATATTAGATTACTGAAAATACTGGATTTTATGGAATTATTTAAAGGACAAAGCATTGTAGAGTTTGGTGCTCGCTTCAAATCAGACGAAAAATGCTTAGAATATCTAAGTCATTATAAATGGGGTACTGATTATAAATGTCGTAAATGTGGTCACAATAAATGTCAAGTTCGTTCAAATTACTCACGTACCTGTAATTTATGTAGCGATACAGAAAGTCCAACAGTGAACACTTTATTCCATAGAGTACGTTTCGGTATTCAAAAAGCCTTTTTTATATGTTTTGAGATGTCGAATTCCACTAAAAGTATTTCTGCAAGTCAGATGGCTTTGCGTGTAGGTACAACAGAAAAAACAGCTAGGACTTTTATGCATAAAGTAAGAGAGGCAATGGCTTCTAGTGAAAATTTCCCTATGGATGGTTTAGTCCAAGTTGATGAATTTGTAGTAGGCGGACAAGAACAAGGTAAATTAGGTAGAAGTTATGATTCCAAAAAGAAGAAAGCTGTTACTGCGCTACAACTCACAGAAAAAGGAAAGATAAAACGAATCTATATTCAAAAAATCAGGGATTTTTCAGCACAATCATTACAATATATTTTTATAAAACATATTGACAAGCAAGCACAGGTAGTGACTGATAAGTGGAGAGGGTACAAACCTATTGCTAAAGCTTGGAATATAACTCAAAAAGAAAGTGATGGAGGTAAGAATTTTATAACTTTACATACTATGATACATCAAGTTAAATCTTGGATTAGGACTATATATTCTTGGGTGAGTGACTTTCATATACAAAGGTATTATGATGAGTTTTGCTATAGAATTAATAGATCACAAACTAAAGATACCAGATTCAACAACTTAATTAAAAGAATGGTAAAGGCTGATAAAATAGATGTTCAAAAATTAGTATGTAGTTAATGACCTACCTCTAAAGTCTTTATAGTCATAATTGAAATTAGTTATATTTTGATGATATATATAGTTTTGTTAGCAAACATTGAAATATGATACCTAAAACAGATAATCCAATTCTTATAGGAGCAATAGTTCCAATAACAAATCCAGGTTGGGTTGAGGCTGGTCGTCACCTATTGGCAGGTCTTGAATTTAGCGTTTCAGAATTGAATAATAAAGGAGGTATCAATGGAAGGCCTATTGAATTACTAGTTCGAGATAGTGCTGCTAATCCTCAAAAAGCTACAGATTTAGTTGATCAATTAATAGATTTAGGAGTAATAACCATTGTTGGTGAATACCATAGTGTTGTTGCTAAAGCTATAGCTAATAAAGCTGATGAACGAAATGTACCTTTTCTCTGTACATCAGCAGTTATAGATAATATAATTGAAAAGCCATCAAAATGGATTGCTCGACTTCCTCAAGTTCAATCGAAAGGCTGGAAAATTTATGCGGAATTTCTTACAAAAAGTAAACATACCAATATCGCTTTAGCTACATCTCCAAGTTCTTATTGGAAAGCAGGTGTACACATTTTACATGAACATTTTAGTAAACAAGGTGGCTCTATTATTGAGTTTGACACACAATTAATTACTCCTACTGAGTTATGCGATAAACTTAATGACAATAATGTAACAGCTTTGCTTCTTCTTGTAGGATATCCAAACCCTGCTGTATCTTTAGTTAAAGCCATACGAAACGATTCTAAACTTGAAAAAATTCTGATTGGAGCTCCTGCAGGACAACCTGAGTTCAACAATTGGATGAGTGAGTTACAGGCAAACGGTTCGGCAATTCCTTTTTTACGTTATATGCCTGAAAAATTAAACTCGCTTGGACTTTATGTATTAGATAAAATACGTGAAAATTTAGGAGAAGAACCTTCTTTTGTAGCTTTAGAAGGTTATGATGCTATTCATATTTTAGCAAACATTATGATTTTAAATGGAATCAATCGAAATAGCATTGCCAAATCTTGGTCACAAGTAACTACAAATGGAACACGTGGAAAAATTAAATTATCACAGAATTCAGAAATGAATGTATGGCAGTGGCAAGAAGCTCCAGTTCAAGTAGTCGATAGAGATCCTTTAAATAAAAATCAATTTAGGGTTCTATATGTGAAATAAAATTAATGTGATTTTTTAGGTTTAGCCAAAATTTTTGTACCTATTTATAATCTCTCTTATTCTTATTTAAGTATTTTTAAATCGACAAAAATGAAAACACAAAACCTTTGTCATTTATTCAAGCATTAATAAATACGATGAGTTCTACCATAGGAATAATACCCACTGAAAACAACAAAATTACTTTTGGAGAAATAATAAACTTATCTGAAAAATACATTAACTCTTCTCTTAATGTAATTCAACTAAAAGAAAGAACTAAACTTCAAGTAAATATTTTAAACTATGATGAAGTTAAAAATAAAGAATCTTATCTTGAAGTTAATTTAACAGATATATTTGAATGGAAAAAAAATCAATTTCCCATCTTTTCTATCAAAGGAATTTCTGGTGTTATAAAAACTGATTATGACATAATATTCGACTCCGAAACTACAGATGACCCTTGGTGGAAGTTAAATACATATAAAGATGGAACTAAGACTGTTCCTAATTTAGAAGATAAACTAGAGAAAGCAAAAAAAACAAACAAATCGTGGTTTTTACATCGTTCAGATGAAAAAGATAAAGTTATAAATGTCTGTTGTGCTATTATTAGTGCTTCTATTGCTGAATTAACCTCTGGTCTTATATCTTCTTCTGACCAAACATGGGGTTTTGGACAATATTTCATTGAAAAGGAAGAGTTTTTAAGGTTTTACCTTCAACCAGAAAAAAATATTACTCACTCTTTGAAATCAAAAAAATCTGTAATTAAATCAGGTTTTTGGTACAAACTAAAAAAACTATTTAATTTAAACTGAACCATTTTTTTCATATTTTAATAAAGTTTGACAAAAACAAAAATTATATAGGTACGCGTCTATCTGAAATTACTATTAAATTTGATACAATTGAATCTTTTAAAAATGTATATAATTACTTCAGGTAAAAACTAATCACCATATAACCAAAACCTTAGCAAATATTTAATAGTAATGAATAAATTTTTATTAATTTTCTTAATTGTTGCAATATTTTTTAGTTGTACAAACAATACTACCTCATATTTCGATCAAGAACCTCCTTCTACAACTCCAAAATTATTTGCACCATCAATAGTTAATACTGACAATATTGAACTTAATGTAGTTTTTAATTATGATAATACAGAAATGTTCTTTTCAAGAATTGTAAACAACAGCTTTGTTATTCACCATTCCGAATTAATTAATGGTAAATGGTCTAACATTGCACCTATTAAAATGTATAACGACAACATTTTAGTTTCAGTTGCTTGCGACCCTACAATTACCAAAGATGGAAAGACAATGTATTTTCTCGGTGTAGACCCTAAACACTATAAAAGTGATGTTACTCGAGAAGAACTTTACACTATAGCTCCAGATATTTATAAGAGTAAAAAAGTGAATGGTAAATGGGAATTAGCCTCTAAAGTGAATTTTTCAATTTCCACAGAATACATAGAAACCTATCCTGTTGTTACAGCCGATGGAAGTTTATACTTTCGTTCAAATAGGCCAAGTAATAAAGGAGGAATGAACACATATCGTGCTCAATATTTAGGAAATGAGAAATTTGCCTCCCCTATTATCATCAATACTAAAACAGAGAAAAAAGAATTGATAACTTATGTTTTTCCTGATGAACGATATGCGATAACCAATGGAAAAGGTAAATTTCAAATAACGTTTAATAATAATGGAGAATGGACAAAACCAAAAGAAATACCATTAAACTATGAAAGTAATTGGCGCTATTATTGTCCATATATGTCTTCAGATGGAAAATATTTTATCTTTTCTAGAAAATATAATAATCCTTTAAAAAAAGGATGGATAGGTGTTGAAAAAGGAGAAGTTTATTGGGTAAATGCAGATGTAATTTTCAATACAAAATAGAATAAAATATTCGCTAAGAATGTATATAAGTAATTAAAATTATGAATAAAAATAAGTGTAAAACTGAAAATTTAGAGAATAGAAGTCCATTACTATTTACACACAAGAACGTTTTATTCATAAAAAATCGAATGAAAATATTGAAACGAAAAATTCTGTTTTTTTTAATATTATTTATTTCAATTAACTCTTTTTCACAAAAGAAATTCAAAGTTAAGACTGAAGATAAATATGGAACTAAAAATCAATATTATCTTGTGGATAAAAAAGAAAATATATTACAAAAATTAGACACTTCAAAGCATTACATTTTTTTCGCAGAAAATTCTTTGAAATATTTTGCTGTTTTTGGAATAAAAGGAAAAAAAGGTTGGTCAGCAATTGACTCAAATGAAAACATACTTTTTCAAGTATATAATTCAGTAAATGGAGAACCTTCACCTGACAGTCTAATAGAAAATAAAATCAGAATAATTAATGAGAAAAATAAAATTGGTTTTGCAAATGAAAAAGGGGAAATAATAATAAAACCTCAATTTGAAATAGTTACTTCATTTAAGAATAACAAAGCAATATTTGGAAAAAAATGCAAAAAAAAATATTGGGAAAAGAAAAAACACAAAAATGATTGCAATCATTATTCAATTGAATGTTCTGAACACGGTTACATAAACGAAAAAGGAGTAATATTGAAATCTGGAAATTATATGTTTGAAGAAATAGCGAAAGAAATTAATTGGAAAAATGAATAATATATAAAGACTTTTAACTTAGTAATATAAAAAATCTAAATGAAGTATTTCTTTCAATCGTCTATAAAAATTATCTGTAAGTACCAGATCGCTTAATCGAAAACTATTAAATTACTTCTCTTGTTATATTTTAACGCTTTACATAGCTAAAAGTAAGAAATCAATTAAAAATTAACTCTTTTACAACCTTATTTTTTTGTTAACTTGTGCAACAGGCACAAAGTATAAAAATAATTGTTATTTTAGGCTTAATCAAAGGTAGTTGCACTTTTGTTACGTCTGATTTCCCTGCGGAAAACCCTCGCTTACAAAACCGTAATTATTCTTATACATAAGCGTTAATCACAATTACTAAGACAAAAATCAATAAAATATAATGAAAAGAATCTATTTAATCAGTGCCTTATTGGTAATCACAACTTTGAATTCATGTAAAAATGATAAAAAAGTGAATGAGAAACAATCTGAGAAAACTATTATCGAAGAAATTCCAACGACAAACAATAATGGAAAGGAAAAAGAGTCGATAAGTAATAATGTGAAAAAGTTTTCTTGGAATAACATACCAGAGTCAACTGTTGATATTGGAGCTTATCCTTATATCACACCTCCGAAGGGAATGATAATAGACAAAAATGAATCTGAGTCCTTTGAATTTGATAAACTTGAATTGTTTGACGGAAATTCCTTTTTTGTTATTGAAGGTAAGGTAGAGAGGATGAGTATTAAAATGGAAGGAGATAAAGAATGGCAACAATATTTATTTGAAAAAAGTATAAAAGAATATTTAAAAAACATAGGTGCAAAATTGGTTTTTGATGGGCAAATACCCTATGAATTGACTCAAAAATGGGGTGCAAACCCAAATGCTATTTATAAATATATGCACGAATTTTATGCAGGTGATGTCGTAAATCATCCTATTAGTCTTTATCTCCTTAAAACATCAAATAAAAAAATAGGCTTTCAAGTTTCTTCAAATTCAAGAACAATAGGAGTAGTTGAAAATAAAGACTTTCAACAAACTATAGAAAAAATAACAGCAGAAGCTATTATAAATGAGATAAACTCTAAAGGTTTTATTTCTTTATATATTAATTTCGATACTGGTAAATCAAGAATCAAAGCAGACTCATACGAAACAATTAGTGAAATTACTAAAATGTTAAAAGCAAATCCGAATTTAAAAATCAGTATTGAGGGACATACAGATAACGTAGGTGATGAAACTTTTAACATGAAACTCTCAAAAAACAGAGCTAAAACTGTTCTTATGTCACTTGTGGATGAAGGAATTGAAGAATCAAGATTAAAAAGTGAAGGATTTGGACAGACCAAACCTTTTGGAGATAATAAAACCGAAGAAGGTAAAGCACAAAATCGAAGAGTTGAATTAAGAAAAATATAATTGAGTATAACAGTAGCTGTTGCATAACTAACTTTTTATAGGAATTCAAAAAAAAATTACAATATCAAAATTCAATAAGCATTCGTTTTTAGATAGATATAAATATTCAATGTTTGAAATTTGGACAATAATCCTAATTTACATAGTTATGCAACAGCCACAACACGTATAAACGGCATTAAAAAGACCGTTTATATTAACTGTTATGAACAACAAATAATATCTTAAAGAGAAGATAGTCGATTTTAATTATTTCTGTTTAATTAAAATCATTCTTGTTTTATTTTTAATAAATAATTCGGCTTATTCTCAAAATAAATCGACAAACAAAATAATAACAGGAAAAATGAATGTTCTAAAATTAGATATCAACAAAAAAGAAAATCTTAATAACTCATTATCATTACTATTAACAAGGTTTTCACATAAACCATCCCCCGAAATAGGGCAAGCCGAAAAAGCGACAGCACACCTGTCTCTTTTTCAAGACAATAATTATTATGAAATAATGCTTTCTGAGCATGAAATTGCAGGAACTCCAAAAAACGAAGATGGCATTTCTAATATTGAACGTTACGATTCATTAATTTGGAAAGAATACTTTATACAATTAAAAAACATTAGCTATGACAAGTCTATTGAAATCGCTATTTCAAAAAAAAAGACAATTAAAATGAAAAAATCATAACACAAAATAAAAAATAATAAAACTATCATTATATCATATAAAATGATTCGTATTAAGCACAATATAATACTGTTTTTACTTTTAAACATACTAACTCTTAATGCTCAAAAAACGATGGATTATACAAAAGAAGAATTAAAAAAAAAAAGCAAAAAAGAGTTAATTCAGATAGCAAAAAACATATTAAAAGAAAAACATCCGGAAATCATTTTAAATCTAAACGATTTCGACATCAGAGTTTGGAATAATAAATTTGGTATTACAAAAGTTATTTTTAAAAGAGTTATACGTTATATTTCTAATGAAACTGAAGGTATTCACTATGATATAACGGTAAGTCTAGATACAAAAGAAATTATCCCTTTTGATAATCAGGACATGCTGTTTTATATTTCTTCAAAGAAAGGAAATAAAGTTATTCAAAATTTAAAGAAAAAAAGATTGGTATCAAAAAATAATCAATCTGATATTGAATATACCATTACTGAAAATACAGAATATTACTTAATTTCTTGTTTCGATAATCTTTATCATATAAATAAAAACTTAATTGCTAATAAAGAACACCCTTATTTAAGTAAAACTATTGTAAATAAAGAAACAGGAGAAATTATTTTTTTTAAAGGAATTAACCCTTTTTACTTCCTTAATCAAATAACATTTGAGCACTATTACCACGAAAATTTATACGCAATTTTAAAAGGGGAAAATATATCAAATAATAAAATTATTGAAATAGCTTCTTCAATTTTAAAAGAGAAATATCCAAGTTTAAAATTAAACCTCAATGATTATGAAATTGTAATTTTAGGCAATTATAAAGATCTTATTGTAAAATACAGACGCTTTATTAGGTTTAAAAAGAGTAATCAAAAAACGATTTTTGATCTTGCAGTTAATATAATTACTAAAGAAATATCTCCCTTAAACTCTTCTGAAAATTCATTTTATATTCCTTCTCTTTCAGACGAAAAAAATATTAGTATAATAGCGAACAAAATATCTCTTGATCGTAACCCTAATATAGAACATACTATTTCTGAGAACGAAGATTATTTTTGGATTACAAGTATCTCTGAAGAATTTGTAAAACAATACTTTATTAACAAAAAGAATAATAAAATTATTTGGTTTAATGAATCTTATAACTTACCAATTGATAATCGCGAAGATCTATCACTACAGGAACGTTACAAAAGAAACAATCATTTTTTTGATATTAAATCAGAAAACAATAAGCCATTAATAAATATGGCTTTAGCTATGCTAAAAGAAAAACAATTTATTCCAAATATCAATGATTATATTATAAAATCCAAAGCTAGTAAAAATGAAGTTGATATTAATTTCACTAGCTTAGTTAAGTTTACTCCATTGAGACTCAAAGAAAAATCTAAACTTGTATATAATTTTAATGTTAGTTTAGTTGATAAAAATATAAATCAAAAATCAACACAATTTTATATTCCTAATGAAAAAGACTCTATTATTATTGAATTAGTTAAAACCAAATTAACAGAATATATCAAAGACTTTGGAACAACATATTATCCAATAGAAATTATTGAAGAAAAAGACTTTTTTATTATAAAAACTTCAGATACATTTTATTTAAGAAAAGGTATTATAAAACATTATCAAATTGATAAAAAAACAAAAAAAATAGAAGTAATTTCATCACCTTCTTATTTCTACCCAACCCCAGCTAGTGAACCTATTCCTTTTAAAGAGATTAAACATTAAATATGAGTTCACAGTAAAGACAGAATTAGATTTTTTTGATACAATAATTAAAATCGAGTTTTTATATACCTAAAGATGGAAAAGATCAAAAATACTATTGCTAACAAAGGTAACCGTCGTACAACCCTATAATTTAATGAAAAACGATTTCAAATCCCCCTTTTTAAGAGGCTTATTTTATAACTGTAAACTATTTTTAAGGTAGACTACCTTAAAGAATACTATTCAAAGGCTTTGAACTTAGTAATATAAAAAATCTAAATGAAGTATTTCTTTCAATCGTCTATAAAAATTATCTGTAAGTACCAGATCGCTTAATCGAAAACTATTAAATAACTTCTCTTGGTATATTTTAACGCTTTACATAGCTAAAAATAAGAAATCAATTAAAAATTAACAATAATCACATCTTATTTGTTTGTCTGTTGTGCAACAGACACATTGTATAACATTGGAGAACAACTATCCGAATTGAATCAACATTGAACTATAATTATTCTGAACAATATCAATAATCATTGATTTATCACTCTCAAGACCATCAATTAAATCTATATCATTAAACTCTCTCAGGTTATTATTACCCCACAAAGTGAATTCGATAATTATTGGAGCTAAACCAATACCCTTTTTTGTAAGCAAGTAAATATTCTCTTTTTTATTTTCAGGAAGTTTTCTCTTTGTAATTAATTTATAAGATTCTAACAATTTAAGTCTAGCTGACAAAATACTTGGAGCAATTTTTTCATCTGAATCTGATATTTCTTTGAATGTTCTTTTATGTTTAATTATCATATCTCGGATAATTAACAAAGACCACTTATCGCCAACAATATCTAATGTTGAAGCGATTGGACAACTCGAACGAAATTTATTATTCATTTTCATTTAATTATTACTATCGTTTCGATAGTAATAATTACTTTTGCTATCGAATAGAAACAAAACTATAAAAATAAATCAAGAATTATGTTAGCAGGACATTTTACAACCGCATTAATAGCAAAACAAAAATTTCCGAAAGGAACTCTTTTGTATTTCTTAATTATCTCTCAATTACAGGATTTTTTGTGGTTTTTATTCCATTATTTAGGACTTGAACCAACCAATCCTAGTGATGCCTTTAATGCTACTTTAAGTAATATGATGGTAGATATGGTATATAGTCACGATTTACTGCCTCAGTTATTTTGGTTATTACTTGTATTTTTAATAGGAAAATTTCTCTTTAAAAGTACTAAAATAGGCTTAGTAAGTCTGGTTTTAGTCTCAAGTCACTTTATTTTAGATTTCTTTTCAGGTCATATGCATCACATCTTTGGAGCAGATACTATAGAAGCTGGCCTTGGATTGTATGCTTCTAACCCTTATTTAGCTATTTTTATAGAAACCTTATTTAGTATTAGTGCTTTATGGTATTTCTTTAGAGAAGAAAATAAAAATGGAATCATTCGAATTACTAAAAATAAAATGGCAATTATTTTTGTTTTCGCTTATGGAATCGTTTTTATGCTTTTAATTGCCACAAAATCTTTTAGAGAGTTATTCGGTATTCCAGAATTTGACCTAGGGTTTAATACAAATATGCCTACACTCATTTTCACTTATGGAATAATGCTTTATTGCTTGAATTATTTTGTACCTAAGTTTGAGACGAAAAAAGAATAAAAAACACTATTGAGTTCATACTTTTTTGTTAGCTGGTTCTATAATAAATTTGAGTGTTTTTGTATAGATAATCTAAAGAGAGTATTTCTTTCAACTGTTTGTAAAAATTATCTCTCTTAACAAACATTTCTCAGCTTTTTTCACTGGATTCAGGGTAAATAAAACAATTTATAATATCTAATTTTGCATTATAAAATTTTTGATTTTTTTATTGGACAAACACGCTTAAAATGAAAAAAATGATACAAAAAAGTATAACAGCTATTCTAATTCTTACTGCAATTATAACAGCTTTTGTAGGCTGTAGCGAGAATGATAATACCAACCTTGAACCAAATAAAAATGTAATTAACATTGAAGATGCTAAATTATTTAATTTTCCTTTGTTTGGTATTACACCAATTTCTATAAATATTAAACAACCTACTATTGTAGATAATAAAGAGACAGTGTTTGGTGAGATTGATATTGTTATACCAAACTCTGTTTCGTTAAATGAAATTGCTACTTCCCTAACTTCAGATGAATTGAACTTAAGTAAATTTAATATTTTACCAGGTAATAATACCGCACTAAATTACGAAACACAAAGTCACATACATTCTATTGTAAATGTGCTGGATGAATCGGAAGAATTATTACATTACACAGTAAACATTGAACAAGAAGTAATACCAACACCACCTACTCTTACAGTCACTGATTTTAAGTTTGAAGCAAGTAAAAACTCACAATTAACTGAAGATGTTACCATTGAAAAACGAGTTGATGAATTCAATAGTCAAACAATTTATCTATTTGTTCCTACCGGAACAGATTTTTCAAATTTAACACCAACTGCTACATTTGATGCTGAAAATGTCTTTTACACACAAGATTCCTCTATTTCTACTATAGATGTAAATACACCATATCCTACTACAGAAACTAGTTTTGATTTTACTTATCCAAAAAGATTTATTATTGTATTAAGAGATGATGCTAATAATAAAATAAAATGGGTAAATGTATTTGTTGATGTAAAAAATCCTGTAGAAATAGAAAATACAGATATAACTACGTCAGATATTACTACAACATCAAGTCCGTCATCTTTTCGAGGTATTACTACTTGGAAAAATGTAGGAAATCATGTCTTAAGATTTAAATCAGCAACTACTTATGAAGATAAAATGCCTACTTCTAATATAGATTTCATAACGGCAAGAAGGAATTTTACTTCAATGGGTGTTGAACCAAAGGAAAGTGCTAATATTAATGTAATAGTGATAAAGGATTTACCAGTAGGTGAATACAAATCTACAGCTGTGTTCTATTCAAAATTTGATAGCCATGATGCCATTGATGATATAGTAAATACTGCTAAACTAAATATTACAACGAACGTAATAAATTAAATTCAAAAGAAATAATTATTAGCTCCATCTCATGACAATGAGTAAAAGAGTAAAAAATTATAAAAAAGCATGACCTCATATTTGGTATGGGCTCATGCTTTTTTTTTAATTTCGTGCTAAATCTTTAACAAAGAGTTTAAACCCTTTGATTCTCTTTAAAATAGAATTAGTATTATACGAAATAATTAACAGTAAATCGTATAATACGTTTTTAAAAAAACATACTCTGAAATTAATATGAGCTATTTGTCTACTAGTTAAACTAAAGAAGTATTCGATTTATAATAAAAAAAATAATCAATATCATTCTGAACTATCCAAAGAATTAATAGAAGTCTTAAAACTTATATTTGATCTATTAAAGAACAGTGAGATGCCAATTTGGAAAGATTTTTTTATTTCTAATAGATAATAATGATTACATGAACTGTCTCATACCAAGGGTATGAATTATCTATATGAATTTTATTTTTTTCATTTCGAGGCATCCCTCAGGGAATTGAACCTTTGGCTATCGCCCTGCGATTAAAAACAATTAAAGATAACACTATAAAAAAAATATAACTATCCTACGAGATAGTAATGTTTCTTATATTTATAAGCAAGTTGAATTGACAATTAAAAAACTTGGAAAAATTACTAAAACATTTACAAACATATATTTTAATATCTGAAAATGAGTTTCAGCAAATAGGAATGTATTTTGAATACTTTGAAGTTAAAAAGAAACAAAATTTAAATTCCTTTAAAAATATCTCGAATCACAACTTTTTTGTAATTGAAGGATGTTTAAATATGTATTTTATAAACAACAAAGGAGAAAATCAATCTATTCAATTCGCTATTGAAAATTGGTGGATTACCGATTTATTAAGTTTATATCACAATAAAGAGAGTTCTTTTTATATTCAAGCTGTAGAGGATTGTAAAATAGTATCTATTTCAAAAAAGAATCAAGATAAATTACTAACTAAGTTTCCCAAAATAGAGCGTTATTTCAGGATTATTTATCAAATTGCTTACGGAGCTTCATTATATCGAATCAAATTCTTATATGAGGCATCTAAAGCAGAACGTTACTTTCATTTTATAAAACGTCATCCTGAATTTGCACAACGAATTCCACAATATCTTATAGCATCCTTTCTTGGTTTAACACCTGAATATGTAAGTCAAATTAGAGCTAAGCATATTTCTTAAACAGGTTTAAGAAGATTAGCTTTTCTTGTATTTACTTTTGTTCTAATTTAAATTTATGATTAAAATGAAACAAAGAGTAAATATTTATCAATCTGAACCTAAAGCATACGAAGGAATGTTTGCTTTAGAAGAGTTTCTTAAAAATTCACCTTTAAGTAAACAACAAATTTCATTAATTAAAATGCGTGCTTCCCAAATTAATGGTTGTGCTTATTGCATTAATATGCATACTGAAGAGGCTATAAAAGCTGGCGAAACACATCAGCGCTTGCATATGTTAAATGCTTGGAAGGAATCAGATTTGTTTTCAAACAAAGAACAAGTTCTACTCAAAATTACAGAAGAAGTAACATTAATTAACCAAAACGGCTTAACAGATAAAACATACCAAAATGCTCAGCATTTATTTAATGATCAGACTATTATTGCAATCATTATGACAACAACTACAATAAATGCCTGGAACAGAATTGCTATAAGTACAAGAATGAAATAGACAATAAAAGAATAATACCAATAGGTAACAATGGTAGCTGTTGCGCAACTAACTTTTTATAGAAATTCAAAAAACATTACAATATCAAAGATCAATAAGCATTGGTTTTAGATAGGTATAAATGTTTAAATTTGGACAATAATCCTAATTTTCATAGTTGTACAACAGCTACAATGTATAAAAGCAATAACGGTTTGGGGTAAACTTAAACCTTTTGCTTTTAATTAAGTATCTTGCTTTAGAAGAATAAAACGCATTTAAAACATCATCTTTATAATCCTGAAAACCAGCATTAGTATATAGAGTACTTAATTATACGTACTTGTGATAAATATATTAAAGACTTTCCTTTGTACAAAATAAGTTACAAGATCATAATTTAATTCTCAAAAATTGGATTAAACACATTAACAAAAGATCTAAATAAGTTTAGATAATAGTAGTTTTTACTTTAATATATTAAATAAAAAAGAAGTTTTTTAATAGGCTCATTAACAAGATTTGTAGCACTACTATTTGTATTACTATTATTCGTACTAATCTTTGAATAAGATGATTGTGATTAAAAAATCATTTTATAAAGGTTTTACAACAGGATGCATTATTTTAAATACAACAGCTGTAATTATTTATAATAAGTTTATTGTGTCACCAAATATATCTTTAAATTAGCTAGAAGTATTCGATTTAAAAGGAAATAATATAGAATTAACTAAATACCAAGGAAAACCTCTTGTCGTTAATTATTGGGCATCTTGGTACACTCCTTGTCTTAAAGAGTTTCCATACTTCGAAGAAGTAAAGCAACGTTTTGGTAATGACATAAAATTTATTATGATTTCTGATGAAACTATAAAAGAAATTACAGACTTCTCAAACTCTAATTCTTATAGTTTTAATTTCTTAAAGAGTTCTAAAAAACTATCTGAATACTGTCTTAATGAAATTACCGCTTTACCAACTACTTATTTTTACAATGTACAAGGTAATTTAATTATAAAACATACAAGTGATTTGAATGCTGATAGTCTTTCAGAATTAATTCAAAGAATCAAATAACAAAGGTTAATAGCACATATAATTCATTTCTTCTGTAATTTATCACCCTTTTACTATCTTGGTTTCTTTATCAAAAAACCTTATAGATTTTAACTTAATGAAATCATTGTACAACATACAAATGAAAAAGTGTTTTTATTTTATATTCATATCCTTTCTAATTATTTTTAGTTGTAAAAAAGTAGAAAAAGAACCTTCTCCAAATATTTTAAAAACAAACAATTCTGACTCAATTATTAGAATTAATGAGAATAAAAGAATATTATCTAAAATTATAAATTCATTTAATAAAGCTAAAAAAATTGCAATTACTGAACAATCTACAATTCAAGGTATCATTCAGGGTGAGAAAAAATTAGAAAGCATTAAGTTTAGTCATTTTAGTTACAGGTTAAAATGTTTAGATGAAGATACTTTTAATGATTTTATTCTTAAAAATAAATTTTCTATAAAAATTAAAGATGATTTTTATACTCAAAAAAAAATAGTAATCCTCAAAGAACAAGAAATAAAAGAAGTATTTAAAGATTTTATATACATCGGTTGGAAAAAATTTTACAAAAAATTTGGAGAAGAAACACAAGGTCTACTAAACTTATCTAGAATAGGCTATAATAATAAAAAAAATAAAGCAATGATTTATTATTCAAATCAATCTAATTCAACTAGTGGTGCAGGTTATATTATAACCTTAGAAAAGATTAATAGTAAATGGAAAATATGCTCATCTACTATGGTCTGGATTTCTTAAAATGTATTATGTTTAACTCAAAAATAGGTGTATTTTAACTAAGTTCTTAATAAGAAAGTTCATTATTTTTAATTCCTTTACTAACCTTAGTAAACAATTAATTGTATACATAAAATTGAACCTAAATAAATTATGAATAACTTATATAATCAATCCGATGTAAAAGCAATTTTAAAACGGGTTGAAAAGCTTACTCCAAATGCTGAAAGAAAATGGGGTAAAATGAATGTGTCTCAAATGTTAGCACATTTAAATGCTTTTCTTGAAGTTGGATTGAATATTAATTTCCAAAAAAGAATGTTTATTGGAAGAATTTTAGGTAGTTTTTTTAGACCCTATTATGTAAATAAAAAACAATTCCCAAAGAATTCACCAACAGGCAAAAATTTTATTTTCAATGATAAAAAAGATTTTGAAAATGAAAAGAATAAAGCGATACGTCTTATTAAAGAGTTTTATAAAAATGGTCCAGAACAATGTACTAAACAACCTCACCAATTCTTTGGTAATTTAACACCTAATGAATGGGCAATTGCACAATGGAAACATTTTGACCATCATTTAAGACAATTTAATTGTTAAATTAACTCAAATTGTTCATTCATAAATTCTGTTAAATATATAATTTGTCCTTTAAGAGAATAATAAAACATTTATATTTATGTAAGCTATAAACTGAAACGTTAGTGCTTCTCTTCTGCCCTGCCTTTCTTATATTAATCTCTACATCTTGTTATTATGAAAAAAAACATAGCAGTCTTAACAATTTTAGCATTACTAGTTAATTTGCTTTGTTATGGACAGAGCACTTACAGTTATTCTCAACCTAAAGAACTTGGAGATGAATGGAAAACAGAAAATCTAAAATCACAGAATGTAGACACAACACTTATTTACAAAGCATTTAACCAAATTAAAAACAGAAAAAATAAAATACACAGTGTTTTATTAATAAAAAATGGTAAACTCATTATTGAGGAATATTTTAAAGAACATTCAGTAAATAAACCTCACGATCTTCGTTCTACCACAAAAAGTATAAGGTCTATTTTATTAGGAATTGCAATCGACAAAGGTTTTATTCAAAGTATTAACGACCCAATATCAAAATATCTTAAAAACCCAGTACCCAAAAAAAATCTTGATAAAAGAAAAAATAGCATTACCATTAAAAACCTCTTAACAATGTCTAGCGGACTTGATTGTAATGATTGGGATAAAAAATCAAAAGGACAAGAAGACAGAGTTTATAGAAAAAAAGACTGGCTTCAATACACTCTTAACCTACCAATGATTAATAATCCAGGAGAAGTCTCTAATTACTGTTCAATGGGCGTAGTTTTAATCGCTGAGATAATAAGTCAAGCTTCAGGAATGACAATTGACAAATTTGCTGAGGAATTTTTATTTAAACCTATGGGAATTCATAATATAAATTGGGGACATACTTCGAACAAAGAAATTATACCCTCTGGAAAAAGGTTATATATGACCTCTAGAGACATGGCAAAAATTGGACAATTGATACTCAATAAAGGAATATGGAACGGAGAACAGATTGTTTCTAAAAACTGGATTGAAGAATCTACTACACCAAAAACGAAAATTACAGGAATAGATTATGGTTATCTTTGGTGGAACATTCCTTTTAAAGTAAATAATAAAATTATTGTTTCTAAAACTGCAACTGGAAATGGAGGCCAATATATTATGATTTTTCCAGAGTTAGATATGGTTGCTGTATTTACTGGAGGTGCTTATAACTCTCAAGAAGATAAATTACCCTTTGCAATGTTAAATGATATATTACTTCCTACATTAAGCAAAGAAAAATAACAACTTTTATGAAAGGAAATTCATATTACAATCCGAAAGTTAAATTGAGAAAATAATGTCTTATTTATGACAGAAAAGTATTAAAATTTCAAATAAATAATATAAAACTATGTGTAAAGAAGATCTAAGTACATGACAAAAAAACAAATCTTTGACAATAAGTGATTTAGGTTTGTTTTTAATAGGAAAAGACATTGATTTTTAGTATCTTAGAAAGATGATCTGACCTATTTTTCTAATGATTAAAACCAATGTCGAGACTA
>CAKZVD010000064.1 GCA_937922085.1 uncultured Tenacibaculum sp.
TTAACAGAAACTGTTTTTCCTTCTTTAACTGATGGTTTAAATTTAGGTAAATTAGAAACTACTCTTATAGCCTCATCTTTAAGTATCTTACCTCCCTTAGGCCCTAAAGCCTTTATATTTGTTACATTACCATCTTTATCAATGATAAAACGAACCCAAACTTCACCTTCTATTTTACTAAGAAGCGCTTCATTTGGATATCTAAAGTGCTCTTGAATATGATTAATCATCTCAGTATTAAAACAATCTAATTGATCTCCTCCTTTTTCTCCATTACATTCAGGAAACGCAGGAATCATATCGACTGTATTAAACTTACTAGCTTTTCTCACTTCTTCTTTAGATAGTGTGTTTGTTAGTGCTGCTAAATTAGTTTTAAGTTTTACAGATTTAGAAATTGATGTAGTATTTTCTATAGTACTTATACCAGAAGCACTCATATTGTTTGCTTCAGAAGCAACTCCTTTCTTTCTTTTCTTTAAAAACCTTCTCTTTGGTGCAGATATTTTTACTGATATCTGTCTCGTTTTTTTATCATTCGTTTTTTTAGACGACTTAATAGTACATTTAGTAATACTATTTAAATCTATCGTCTTTTCTGGAGTATCACAGGTCTCTTTCTGACCTTGCGAATACATATTAACAGAAAAAACTAATAAAAATATATAAATTATTCTATTCATAAGTTGGGGAATTAACCGTTAACTAAACACAAAAACTATTTGAATTTTAGTTAAATACATTTCACATTACACAATATGTGACTACAAATGTAGAAAAAAAAAATTAAAACAGTAGATTTGTTTTCATATTTAGTAATTATTTACTATGCAAATCTTATACCAAAATTTGGTATTTTAGCTTTTTATTATGTTTTTAAACAATTTAAAAAACATTTATTGAATAGTAAAAAGTTGAAAACACCTATTTATTAGTATAGAAAATTATTATACGGGAAAATTTTAGTGTGAATATCTAATACATTTTTATAGACAGTTTCTTTAAATTCGTCTATATTATTTTTTTCAATAGCAGAAATAAAACAAACTTCTTTATTTAAATCGTTCAACCAAGTTTTTCTCCAATCGTCTAAAGTATAATGTGCTTTTGTTTTTTCTGTAATTAAATCATCTTCGTCGATTGTTTCGTGTGTATATGCATCGATCTTATTAAAAATCATTAAAGTAGGCTTATTCGCACTATCTATTTCATCTAAAATCTTATTAACAGATGAAATATGATCTTCAAAATTTGGATGAGAAATATCCACTACATGTATTAATAAATCAGCCTCTCTAACTTCATCTAAAGTTGATTTAAATGATTCTACCAATTGAGTTGGTAGTTTTCTTATAAAACCTACAGTATCTGTTAACAAAAAAGGAATGTTTTTTATAACTACTTTTCTTACCGTAGTGTCTAATGTTGCAAATAGTTTGTTTTCTGCAAAAACATCACTCTTACTTATTACGTTCATTAATGTAGATTTACCAACATTTGTATACCCTACTAAAGCAACTCGAACAAGTTTTCCTCTGTTTTTTCTTTGAACAGCCATTTGCTTATCAATAGTAAGAAGTTTCTTTTTTAACAGCGTTATTTTATTTCTAATAATTCTACGATCTGTTTCAATTTCTGTTTCACCAGGCCCTCGCATACCTATACCTCCTTTTTGTTTATCTAAGTGTGTCCACATTCTAGTTAAACGAGGTAAAAGATATTCGTATTGAGCTAATTCTACCTGAGTTTTAGCAGAACTTGTTTGTGCTCTACTAGCAAAAATATCTAAAATTAAATTTGTTCTATCTAAGATTTTACAATCTAGGATTTTTTCAATATTTCTTAATTGCGCTGGCGAAAGTTCATCATCAAAAATAGCCGTTCCTATATTATGACTATCTACAAAGGCTCTAACATCATCTAACTTACCTGTTCCTAAAAATGTTTTAGGGTTTGGTTTATCTAATTTTTGTAAAAATCTTTTTACAGGTACTCCACCAGCAGTAATTGTTAAAAAATCCAGTTCATCTAAATATTCCTGGGCTTTCTCTTCATTTTGATGTTGAGTTATAACTCCAATTAAGACTACTTTCTCAGATATTGCTTCGCGTGTTTCAATCATAGAAGGCAAAAGTACAAATTCTAAAAAGTAAACTCCTTATTTTTTTATACAGCTGTAAATAAAAGCAGGAGGAAAGTTTATCGGTTCAAAATTTAATGAGACGTTTTTCTTATTAAAGATCTTTTTTAATTTTTTGTAATAATCTAGACTGTATTGAAACTGTACAAAGCGGCCTTCTTTTTTAAGTACCTTATGCGACTCTATTAGAATGCTTTCAGAAAGCTTCTTAGGCAAAATAGATAATGGCAAACCAGAAACAATATAATCAGCTTCTTTATAATTTAACTTGTTTATTTCTTCTATTATATCTTCTGCGGAAGCTTTTAAAATAGTTACTTGTGAGTTATTAATCTTTAATAACTCTTCATAAAAAGTATCATTTATCTCAAAACAAATTAATTTTGTCCTTGGGTTCATTTTACTTAAAATGCGTTTTGTTATAGCCCCATTACCTGAACCTAATTCTACAATGAGTTTTGCTTTTTCAAAATCTATATGTTTTAGCATTTTTTCAGCTAAAAAGCGTGAACTAGGAATTAATGTTCCTGAAGTTTTTACTGTTGAAATTGCTTCCTTTAAAAAATTGAATTTCTTTTCCAAAAAATTATTTTTAGTTGTTTTGTATTTTTGCTGTAAAAAGTTTTGAAGCAAATATGCATTTTTTTAAAGATCTTTTAAGTATTTTTTATCCTAATTTATGCATAAATTGTGATAAACACCTGTTTTCATCTGAGACTGTATTATGTAATTCATGTAAAAACGATTTACCTATCATTGATATTTTAGATTTTCATAGTAATGTGATTACTTCTATTTTTTATGGAAAGTCAATTATTTATAAAGGATATTCTTTTCTGTTTTACAGAAAGAAAAACAGTGCCCAAAAGTTAATTCATAAGTTAAAATATGAAAACCGTGAAGATATAGGTGTCTTTTTAGCTAATTGGATTGGGCATGAATTACATAAAAGAGATGAGTTTTTAAATGTAGATTATATTCTTCCAGTTCCACTACATAAGGAGAAAATGAAGCAAAGAGGCTATAATCAACTAACTGTTTTTGGTGAAACTTTAGCAAGAAAGATAACTTGTGAATATTTACCTAATGTATTAATAAGAACATCATCATCTAAAACTCAAACATTAAAAAGTAGGTTTGAGCGTTTTAACAATATTCATACAAAATTTAAATTAACAAACACAAACTATTTAACAAACAAGCATGTATTATTAATTGATGATGTAATTACATCTGGCGCAACGTTAGAAGCATGCTGTAATGAATTACAAAAAGTTAAAAATATTAAAATTAGCATTCTTACTATGGCTTATACTCAAAAAACATAGTTGTTTTCATTACTTTTGATATTACAAAAAAACAACTAGTGAAATTTTCATATCATTATCTTTTAATTATATCTTGTCTTTTACTTACTCAAAGTTGCGCCAGAAAAGGTCGACCAGAAGGAGGCCCTAAAGATGAGGATGCTCCTATTATGGTTGTAGCAAAACCAGATCATAAAAGTTTAAATTTTAATCAAAAAGAAATTAGGATTTACTTCGACGAATACGTTGTTTTAAGAGATTTAAATAAGCAATTAATTATTTCACCTCCCTTTAAATTAGATCCTTTAATTACTCCTCAAGGTACACCAAGTAAATACATTAACATAAAAATTTTAGATTCCTTAAAAAAGAATACTACCTACACTTTTAATTTTGGAGATGCAATTAAAGATAATAATGAGAATAACACATTAGAAAATTTTAAATATGTTTTTTCTACTGGAAATCTTATTGATTCTTTAAACTTAAATGGTTCTGTTAAAGATATATTTAAAAAAGAATTGACGAAAAATTACAGTGTTTTATTATACAAAGCGGACTCTACTTATAACGATTCTATTCCTTTTAAAAGGAAACCAGATTATGTAACAAAAACTTTTGATTCAATAAACTTCAAATTTACAAACATAAAGGAAGGTAAATATTTTGTTATGGCTATAGACGAAGAAGCTTCTGATTATAAGTTTAATCCAAATATTGATAAAATAGGTTTTATTAGAGATACTATTTCCTTACCTAAAGACAGCTTAATAAGTTCTTCCATAACTCTTTTTAAAGAAAAGTTGCCTTATAAATTTAAAAGAGGAAAAGAAATAAGTAAAGGAAAAATTCAGTTCGGTTTTATAGGTGATAAAAAGATTAAAGTCAAATTACTTTCTAAAGTTCCAGAAACTTTTAAATCGGCTAGTATGTTTGATAAAGAAAAAGACACTTTGAATTATTGGCATACACCAATTAAAGTAGATTCATTAAATTTCTTAGTTACGTATGAGAACACTATAGATACTTCTACTGTTTTTTTAAGAAAGAAGAAAATAGATTCTTTGTCTATTTCAAAGAACATTAAAAATATATTGCATTTAACAGATACTTTAAAAATAACGACCAATAACCCGATACATAAAATTGACACTACAAAGTTTACTTTAGTTGATAATGACACTCTTGCCGTTAAGTTTAAATTAAAAAAACTTTCTATTAACGAAATTGGTTTAATTTTTAAAAAGAAACCAAAAAAAGGATACGTTTTTACAGGTTTACCTAATGCTATTGAAGATTTTTATGGTATTGCATCTAAAGATACTTTAAACTATACTTTTAACACCAAAGAGACCGAAGATTATGGAAACATAATTTTAAATTTAAAAAAAGAAGTTGACAGCCCTGTTATTATTGAACTATTATTAGATAAAGAAGTAATACAAAAAAGAATTGTTAAAACATCAAAAACAATTGAATTTAATTTATTAGAACCAAAAGAGTATATCATAAGAGCTATTGTTGACAAAAACGAAAACAATGTATGGGATTCTGGTAAGTTAATTGGTAAAATACAGCCAGAAAAGATTATTTACCTTCCAGAGGTTCTTAAAATGAGAGCTAATTGGTCTATAAATCAAGAGTTCATTATAAAATAATTATTTTATAATGAACTCTATTAATATAAATATTATTTGTTTTTTAGAGAGAGAAATCTAACTGTAACTCATAAGAAATAGCCACTTTTCTATTGCTCTTTTTTGCAGGTTTTAAACTTGGTAATTTCGAGATTAATTCTTCACTGTATTTCGTTAAAATAGAATCTTCATAACTACCATCATTTGCTTTAACTTCTGTAATATTCCCTTCTTCATTAATAACGAATTTCACTGTAACTTTCCCAATAATTTCTTTTTCTACAGCTTCTTCAGGGTATTCAAAGTTATTTTGAATATGATTTCCTATTACTACATTAAAACATTTTAGTTGTTCACTTTCTGGGGCTTTTTCGCAAGATTTAAATAATGGCACATAATCAACATCATAAAGTTGATATGTCTTTTTTTCTATCTTACTAACCTTTAAAGATTCTGGTAAATTTGATTTTTTACTTTCATTCAATAAACCTTTACCTTTAATAGTTTCGATTGTTTTAGCAACCTGTTTCCTTCTTTTTACCAAATACCTACCTTTGGTATTATTAAATTTTAGTACAACGTGACGAGAAGTATTTTTGGTTTTAGCATTAGTATTAATTGATTGACATTTATTAATACTATTAAGATCATTGGCCTTAACTTTTTCTGAAGAACAAGTTTTTGACTGTGATGATTGTGAGGTTGCAAAATTTACTATAAATACACAAACAAGCAACCATAGAGGTTTTTTCATTTTGAGGGGAATTAAAAATAGTTAATTATAATATTGGGACTACTAATTTATAAAAAATTCATTAAAAACAAAAAATAATTGTGTTTTTTTTATTTTTTTTAACAAAAAAACACAATTATTTAATTTGCTTTAACAAAATATTATTTGCTCTTTTTTGCCCATGTATCCCTTAATCCAACTATTTTATTGAAAACTAATTTCTCTAAATTAGTATCATCATCTACATTAAAATATCCTAATCGTTGGAATTGAAATCTTTCACCAATTTTTGCTTTTCTTAAACTTGGTTCTACAAAAGCTTTTATTGTTTTTAAAGAATCTGGATTTAAAAACTCCATATAATCTTTATCTTTATGTGAATCTGGAGCTTCATCTGAAAACAAACGATCATAAACTCTCACTTCAGCTTCTACAGCATGTTTTATAGATACCCAATGCAAGGTTCCTTTAACTTTACGCTTACTTTCTTCTGTTCCACTACCTGATTTACTTAAAGGATCGTAAGTACAATGAATTTCTGTTATATTCCCTTCTTCATCTTTAATACAGCTTTCTCCTTTTATGATATATCCGTTTTTTAAACGAACTTCTTTTCCTAGTTTTAACCTAAAGTACTTTTTGTTTGCTTCTTCTCTAAAATCTTCTCTTTCTATATATAATTCACCAGAAAAAGGAACTTCTCTAGACCCTGAATCTTCTAATTCTGGGTTATTTTCAGCAATTAATATTTCCTCTTTATTTTCAGGGTAATTAGTAATAACTAGTTTTACTGGGTCTAAAACCCCCATTACCCTATTTGCATTTTTGTTTAGATCTTCTCTAATTTTAAATTCTAATAAAGCAACATCTATTATGTTTTCTCTTTTTGAAACACCTACTGTTTCAATAAAATTACGAATAGCTGCTGGTGTATAACCTCTCCTTCTTAAACCAGAAATTGTAGGCATTCTTGGATCATCCCAACCAGAAACAACTCCTTCTTCTACCAATTTAAGTAACTTACGTTTACTCATAATGGTATAACTTAAGTTTAAACGAGAGAACTCTCTCTGCTTAGGTGGTAAAGGGTAATTTTCTTTACTATAAGTATATACATTATCTCTAAACCAATTATATAAATCTCTATGAGGTTTAAATTCTAATGAGCATAAAGAATGAGATATTTGTTCAATATAATCACTCTCACCATGTGTCCAATCATACATAGGGTAAATAACCCAATCATTTCCTGTTCTGTGGTGTGATTTTTTAAGTATTCGATACATTAATGGATCTCTTAATAACATATTAGGAGATGACATATCTATTTTTGCTCGTAAAACATGAGATCCTTCTTCAAATTCTCCGTTTTTCATTTTGGTAAATAAATCAATATTTTCATCTACAGATCTATCTCTATATGGACCAGCAACACCTGTTGTTGTAGGTGTTCCTTTTTGTTTAGCCATTTCTTCTGAAGATTGACTATCCACATATGCTTTTCCATCTTTAATAAGTTGAATAGCCCAATCATACAATTGTTGAAAATAATCAGAAGAATAACATTCATTTTCCCATTCATACCCTAACCAAGTTACGTCCTTTTTAATAGCATCTACATACTCTTGCTCTTCTTTTGCAGGATTCGTATCATCAAAACGTAAATTAACAGGTGCATTATATTTTTCTCCTAATCCAAAACTAATACCAATTGCTTTTGTATGACCTATGTGTAAGTAACCATTAGGTTCTGGAGGAAAACGGAAACGTAAGTTTTCTACTTTAGCACCATTTGCTAAATCATCTTCAATGATTTGTTCAATAAAATTGAGTGATTTTTTTTCTTCTGACATGATTCACTATTAGTTTAACGCAAAAGTAATTATTTATAAAGAAAAAAAGCAGTGAAAACTCACTGCTTTATTCTTTATTCTTAATCTTTTTTATTCAACCCAATAATACAACGTTACTTCTGTCGTTTCATTAGAAGAATCTGTAATTGTAACTAATTCAGAAGAAGCTCCGTCAAAATAACCATCATAAGCTCCAACTCTATAACTTCCAGCTGGTAAACTAGAAATTACTCCTGTATTTCCATAATAATACCCATCTCCACTATAGTAATATTGATTTGTTTCAATATTTTGCGCGTAATAACCAGATAATCTATCTAATGGTATTTCGTTACCGCTACGATCTTCTAAAGTAATAACTATTTCAAACTCATTACGAGTATTATTTTCAAATACTTTTACTTTTTTTGTAGTAAAAGAAAAGCTTAAAAATACTAGGGTTAAACACAATAAATTTTTCATTTTTTTAATTTTAAGGTTAGCCTTAAAATTCTTAAAAATAAATCCATTCTATATTTTCATTCAATTAAAATTAAGTTATTGAATGGTTAAAATTACTCTGCTGTATTAAATGTATTATTTAAAGGATTAATATCTGCCATTAAACCACTTTTATCTATTTGAATTGATTTTACCGGTTTAGAAACTTTAAAAGTATATGTTGGGTATGCCCAGCCCCAGTCTTTTAATAAAGTCGCTTTCGTTTTTTTATTTCCTCTCATTATTTCTAATGGAATATTAAACGCTTCTTTACTTCCATCTGTATATACAACCTCAACATCTATTGGCATTGGCATTGCCCCTATTCTTTCTAGTGTAATCTCTTTATCCTTCACTAATTTTACACCATAATCAATTGCATGTGTAGTTTGTGTCCATTCATTTAAATACCAATCTAAATGAATTCCTGATACTTTTTCAGCACTACGTTTTATATCATTGGGTGTAGGGTGCTTAAAAGAAAAATCTTTAAAATACCTTTTCAATGTTTTTGCTACATTTTCTTCTCCAATGATATATTCTAATTGACTTAAAAAAACATTTCCTTTACTATAACTTCCTATTCCATACCCTCTATTTGTTTCATATCTATCTGCATGCGTAGTAAGAGGTTCCTCTGTTCCAGATTTAGCTATAAAATTATAACCACTATATGAACGAGCATGTGGGTTCTCCACATTCTGATTTAAAATTTCATTCGATGCTTTATTAGAAATATAGGTAGTAAAACCTTCATCCATCCAAGGGTGTTTACTTTCATTTGTGGCTAATAAAAACTGAAACCAAGTATGCGCCAATTCATGAGCTGTTACTCCAAACAATGCGCCCCAACTTCTTTTACCTGTTATAAGAGTACACTGTGCATACTCCATACCACCATCACCACCTTGTATTACAGAATACTGTTTATAAGGATACTTACCTATTTTATCGCTAAAATAATTCATTAATTCAGCCGTTTTAGGCTGTAACTTCTTCCAGTTATCTATGTAATTAGCTTCTAATGTTTTTTTGTATAAAAAATGTAAATCTATACCGTTTTTCATTTTAAAAACATCGTGAATATATTCTGGATCAGCTGCCCATGTAAAATCATGAATATTCTCTCCTTTAAATTTCCACGTTAATTTCTTTCCTGAAGGTTTATTCAATGATTCTTTTTTGTCTTCATATCCATGTCCAACTTCTTGAGGATTTTGAAGATTCCCAGTACCACCTACCACATATTTTTTATCGATATGTAATGTTACATCAAAATCACCCCAAACACCATGAAACTCTCTAGCGATGTATGGTGGTGTATGCCATCCTTCAAAATCATACTCAGCCATTTTAGGATACCATTGTGTCATTGATAAAGCAACTCCTTCTTTATTATTTCTTCCTGAACGACGTATTTGTACAGGAACTTGTGCTTCAAACTCCATATCAAAAGTAACAGTCTCACCTGGCTTAATTGATTTATCTAAACTAACTTCCAGAATAGTACCTATTGTTTCAAAAGTAACTTTAGTTCCATTCTGTTTTAATTTATTTACTTTAATATACCCTATCTCAGATGGACTTAATTTTGCTATTCTACTTTTCCCTTGATCCATCATTCTACCATCTGGGTCTTCAATGGTATGCAAACGAGCATCCATTTGAGAATTAGGTTGAAAAGCATTGAAGTATAAATGATAAAAAACCTTCTCTAGTTCATCTGGAGAGTTATTTGTATATACTAATTTTTGTTTCCCTTTATATTGATAGGTATTCACATCCATATCAATATCCATAGTATAACTTACTTTCTGCTGCCAATAGTTTGTATTTGACTTCTTTTGTGCTGAAGAAATGCAAGAAACCATTAAAAGAAGAATAAATGTGTTTATAATTTTTCTCATTTTTATATTGGTTTTAATAAAAAAAGAGCATTTATAAATGCTCTTTTTTTATTTCGTTTTGTTTACTATTTATTTTTAATCATTTTATCTGCCATACGTAAAGCATTGTATGCGTTTACTACACGACCAGATACTGATAAATCTGAAAAAGGAACTAAATCTCCTTCTGGGTTTTCTGCTGATTGAGAACCCGGTTTTATTACCTGTAAGTTAATTTGAGTTCCAGAATTCATTAATATTCTTTTTACTTGACTTGCACTTAATTCTGGGTAATATGAACGAACTAATGCCGCAACTCCTGCTGTTGCAGGTGAAGCCATAGAAGTACCACTTTTTTTACCATACTCTCCTTCTGGTGTTGTAGAATATACTCTTACACCTGGTGCAAAAACATCTACATTTTGCTTTCCATAATTTGAAAAACTTGCAGGTAACTCTTTATTATAGTTTGAACTCATTGCTCCTACTGTTAAAAAGTTATTTGAAATTTCATTCACTAAATCTGGAGCATCATTAGGGTATGTTTTTACAACATCTATATTAGCCCCATCATTACCTGCTGCATTTACAATTAAAACATCTTTTTTAGCAGCATATTTAATTGCATCATATACCCATTCTTTTTTAGGTGAAAACGCTTTACCAAAACTTGTATTAATCACTTTTGCTCCATTATCTACTGCATAACGAATACCTAAAGCCACATCTTTATCATACTCATCTCCACTTGAAACCGAACGAACTGCCATAATTTTCACATTAGCAACTCCATTCATTCCTTTTCCATTATTTCTAGTTGCTCCTATAATACCTGCAACATGTGAACCATGTGACTCTTCTTTTTTAGAATGTCCTGTGTTTCCATCACCAGATCCTGGTTTATCATTAATGTCATAAGCATTATCACCTACAACAGCTCTATAATCTGTAGTATCTAAATCTCCTTTTATTGTTTTATCTGATTCTTTTATTACTTTTCTTAACTCTTCTTCCATTGTAGCCATTGTTCTTCCGTTAGCTTCAACAAACCCTAAAGAAAAACTAATTGCTTTTTTTAATTCGTCATCATCTGTTTTTATAGCTCTAACCTCCTCAAATGAATACTCCTTTTTCTTAAAATGTTTTTTTAATGCATCATCTGAAAAAAGAACTCCAGCTAAATAATTTTGGTAATCAGACTTTAATTTCTTGGCACTTACAACTTTTTCTTCTTGATATTTCTTCACCTCTGCTAAAGTAGCTGCATCTGCTATAGAAGGATCTAATAAAATACGTTCGTATTCTAAATGCTCTTTATATGATTTTCCTAGGAAATTCCACCCGTTAATATCATCCTTATAACCATTCTTATCATCATCAACACCATTACCAACAACTTCAGCTGTATTGACCCATGCAACATCTTTTAAATCTTCATGCTTTAAATCGGTACCACTATCAACAACACCAACAATAACTTCAATTCCTTTTTTACCTTTTAAAAAATCGTATGCTTTATTCACACTCATTCCTGGTATAGAATCAGTTGCTAAATCTAAATGCTGCCAGTTATTTTGTTCTACTTCTGTTAAATCAGCTTTCTTTTCTGTTATACTAACTGCATTATTTTCTGGTGCAGGCACTATTAATTTATTCGCTTTTGGCATTGATGCACAACTTGCTAATGTTGCTATTATTGCCGTGCAAAAAACAGGTCTTATAATACTCATTTTCATCTAATTAAATATATCTCTAAAATTATAATTCTCTTTTAATCGTACTCCTTTTTCAGTATGTTTAACAGTTATTAATTCATTATGCGCATCATGCTCTAAAAACAGATAATAATCGTTATCAGCTGCTTCATTTAAGAATGATTCTTTTTCTTTTAAAGTTAATAGTGGTCGTGTATCATAGCCCATTACATAAGGTAAAGGTAAATGTCCTGCTGTAGGTAATAAATCTGCCATAAAAACAATTGTTTTACCTTGATATTTAATTTTTGGTAACATTTGTTTTTCTGTGTGCCCATCCATAAACAGCACCTCAAAACCTATTTCTTCTTTTGCATTTAAACCTAAAAAATTCAATTGTCCGCTCTCTTGAATAGGTAAAATATTTTCTTTTAAAAAAGATGCTTTTTCTCTAGCATTTGGATGTATTGCCCAGTCCCAATGGCTATTATTACTCCAGATTTTTGCATTCTTAAATGCTGGTTCTAAAAGAGTTTTTTCTTTATTATACTGAATGACTCCCCCACAATGATCGAAATGCAAATGTGTTAAAAAAACGTCAGTAATATCATCTTTGTGAAAACCTAATTCATGTAGTGATTTATCTAAAGAATAATCACCATATAAATAATAATAGCCAAAAAATTTATCAGATTGTTTATTTCCAAGTCCAGTATCAATTAAAGTTAGTCTATCTCCATCTTCAATCAACATACATCTCATAGACATTTCAATCAGGTTTTTAGCATCTGCAGGATTGGTTCTTTGCCATAAAGCTTTAGGAACTACACCAAACATTGCCCCACCATCTAACTTGAAATTACCTGTTTCAATAGGGTATATACGCATAGAAAACAAATATCTGAAATTTTAATGACTTCTATCGTTAATAATTTGGTAATATACATGTAAAACTGAGTATCCAATAATTTTTATTATAGCCAGTTTAATTTTTAAGTCTTAATTATTATAATAATTATTTTTCTAAAAGATACCCAATTGCAAAATTAGCATGCCAATCAAAAAGAACTTTTTTACATTTTGTTTCTTCTAAAATTGATTTGTAAATATTTAATCCAGAAGATATTGCTCTTCCTTCTTTCTCTACTAATTCTGAATAACCCTTTATATCTATTAATAATTGAGTATGCCTTTCTTCTTTTCCCCTCATGTGTTTAGCCAATTTATATGGAAGCCCCCCCATGATAAAACAATATTCTCTTTTCTCTTGAGGAATTGATACAACTAGTTCTTTTACTTTTTTTGACACTTCTTTATCATTTGTTCCCTTCTGATGATATTTACTTCCAAAAGTTTCAGCAGTTTTAAAGTCATTATCAAGTGCAAAAGATATTTTAGTGTTTCCAGAACCAATATCTACCACAAAACTATTTTTATAAAAATCTTGTGGTAAAATCGCCTTTAGGCCATAAACTGACTCTTCTTTTAAGGAAACAACTTCAAATTGATGCTTTTGTTCTTTTAATTTATCTGCTATTGATTTTGTTAACTCGTCTTTAATAGCTCCTGAACTAATAACGGTGTATATATTTTCATTATCAACACCAAATTCAATTATCTTTTTTATGTTCTTTTTTAAATTTTGAAAAATTTGATCTGGTGTAGTCATTCCTTCAGAAATTAAACTTTTACCATAACTAACCTGTTTCAATTCCCAATTTTTATTTGAATCTACTTCGATTACAAATAAATTAAATCCAGAAGTACCTAACTCAATCACTCCTTTTAAAACACCTTTATTTGGTTTTACATGATTATAATTGAATTTAGAAACATTTTGATTTGCATTTTTTTTATTCGTGTTTTTTTTACACGCGTAAGAAAACATTAAAGACATGACAATTGTAATTTTTAATAATCTCATTATGTTTCTTTTATGATCTAACTTAATATGGCAAATCTAAGATAAAACCTATTGTAAAATTAGCATCCCAATCAAAAATAACTGAGTTTGGTTTAGCACCATCATTAATTGCTTTAAAAATATTTAATCCTGAAGCTATTTTTTTTCCTTTTTTTGCTACTAATTTCTGATAATTAGAAACATCTTTATTCAGTAATGTAAATCTTTCTTTTCCTTTCTTTAAAAATTTAGCCATATTATAAGGAACCCCACCTATAATAAAACATTGAGTTCTTTTTTTTACAGGTATTGTTAACGCTAATTTATTTACTTCTTTATATACTTTATTATCCTCTATTTCTTTTTGAAAGTATTTAGCTCCATAAGTTTCTCTTGCAATAATTTTTCCTTCTTCAATGTAAGATATTTTAGTGTTTCCAGAACCTATATCTACTACAAAAGTTGTTTGTTCAAATCCTTTCGGTAATACTGATTTAAGAGCATACTCACCTTCTTCTTCTGCTGTTACTGTATTAACAATATAGCCTATATTTTCTAATTCTTTCTTTATCAATTTAGTAACAGGTTCTTTATCTGCTCCAGAACTAACAACAAAATGTACGTTTTTAATATCTACTCCAAAATCTAAAATTCTTTGTATGTATGCTTTAAGCTTAGCGTTTACTTTTTTAGAATTTGTTAAACCTTCAATTATTAAACTTTTTCCAAATTCTTTACTTTTTAACTCCCAATTTTTCTCTTTATCTATTTCAATTATGAAAGAATTAAAACTTGATGCTCCAAGTTCTATTACTGCCTTCATTTTTCCATTAACTGGCTTTTGTTGCTCATAATTGAAAGTTGGTTTTCTTTTTTCTTTTTTAGTATTTTGTTTAACTTCTGAAATTGAAATTTTTGCTTTTTCTGTTTGTTCTTTACAAGAAATACAAAAAACAGAACATATCAACAACACATTTAACAACATCCTTTTTTTCATGGTTTTTAATTAAAATATTTAAAAGGTGTAGTATTTATACCTTAAGATTTATGATGTTTATTAAAACTTGAGAATTTTGGTTATATAAAGTAATAACACAACTCGAAAGTTGTGTTATTCTTTAAATTACCATTTAACTAATCCCCCGATAGTTATAAGGCTTGCTTTATTAAGGTTTAAGAAATCTTACGTTTTGCAAAATAGAACTTCATCCCCCAACGAATTCTTTAGATGTAACAAAATTTCAGATTTCTTAATCATTTTATTATTCCAAAGATATTTGTTCAATTCAAAAAAACACTTCAAAATTGTTTCATCAACAAAAAAAAACAAAACACTGATTACATGACCGTTAAACTATTTTATTAACTTATGTTACATTTAATGTAACTTCATATATTATCTTAAAAAGAAAAATAGTAATCATTAAATTATAAAGACATAGCAATTAAAAGCAAAATAGTTTATTGGTAGAAATACTTTAATAATACAACAGAACCAATAATATGATAGGGAGACCAGACAGCATTAAAAAAACCGTTCAATTTGAACGGTTTTTTATTCTATGTTTTAAATATGTTACTTACTTAATAATTACTTTCTCTACTTGTTCTTTACCATTCTTCTTAAATTGAACGATATAAACTCCTGAAGACAGATTGGAAACATCAATATAATTATGCATTACAGTTCCTAATTCTATTTGTTCACCACCTAAAGTACTAATAGAAAAGGTAGCACCATTAGCATTACTCAATCCAATGAATCCACTTTTTACAGGGTTTGCATTAATAAGAATACCTGTATTAGAAGTTTTTCTTTTATCATTACCAGTAGCAACAGTATTTCGTGCACTTGTAATTATATTATATTTAAATAGTTCCCAAGCACCACGAGCTTCCCCTTTTACATTTAATACAGCAACATTTTTATTTTTGTTTTGAGGTATTTGAACATATTTACCTGTTAAAGCACTTTGTAAACCAAAAGTTTTGTTATTACCATTTACAGTAACCCATTTAAATTCTGAACCTTGAACATTTCCTGAATTTGATGTTGCAGCAATAGTATTTCCAGAAACTACAAGGTATTTAGATCCTGAATTAAAGTTCTTTGCTTTTAATCTAATGTTTCCATTATTTCCTTTTTCTACTGTGAATCGTTCCCACTCTCGTTCTGCAGCTTGATTGGCTTTCAAAATACCGTTTTCATTAAAACGTACAGATAAGAAATCAAATGTATTATTAAACCTTGGAGATTTTACAGGTTTAATTGAAATAATTGACCCTATTGGAGCATTTGTACTTCCTGAATTATCTTTTAAAATATATACTAACGAATCTACAGATGTAACATTTCCTTTATTATCTTCAATATCTACTTGAATAAAAATAGTAGATTGGTTATTATATTTTTGATATGGAACATTTTTTTAATCATTTGGATACCACACAAAAGGCTTTTGCATTTTTGTACTAATTACTTTCCCATTAATGCTAAGTTTTGCTGATTTTACACCATCTATATCAGTAGCATCAGCTTCAACTCTAAATGTTGCAGGAGCAACAAATCTTTTGTTTTTAGTAGGGAAGATTAATGTAGATTTTGGACCTTCACCAGTACCAGAACCACCAGTACCACGTTGATCTTTTTCTCCTAAATCTGCATCATTATCAGATCCTCCATCAGTATCTCCATTACCATTTCCTTGAAATTGAGATTGTTTAGATAACCAATCAAAATCCCATCCAGGCCCAATAATATTACATCCATTAGAGCCAATATCTACACGACCAGGACAGCCTGCTTCATCAGGAGCATCATTAGCTGGTCCATTTCCGCATTGAATATCGTTATAAGGAATATATCCGTATTTATCTTTATTCTTTTCTGCAATCCTAAAATCTACCCATTTTGGATGTTTACGTAATGCTAGACAAACTTCTTTTACTCCAAAATCTTTACCGTTAATTTTTACAGTTTTTTTTGTAATTCCATGATCAAAAGCTGACCCTATATCTGTAATACAAAAGCAAAGACCATTTGCTTTGTAGCTATCTTTCCAATTAGGTCGTGGATTAAATTGTGCGTAAGTAGGAAAAGAGAGTAGAAACAATAGTGTTAATAATAATAAATGTTTGATTTTCATTTTTTTTTTTGTTTTAGAGGTTTTATTAATTAACCTACGAACGAGACAAGAATTAAATTATTATTAATAACATATTTAATTTTGCTTTAATAATAATTAAAGCAAAAAATACTCGTTTACTCTTAACGTTATATTTGAAAACCTGGTTATATTAAAGCAATAATACAACTCGAAAAACAACCCTCAATATTTATATTTTTTTTTCTTAAAAATTAAGAAACATTAATATTTTATAAAAAAAAAGTTTATTCTTTTGAATTACATCAAAAAATCAAGATATTGTCGTTATGAATAAATCGACAATACAAATCTATTTTTATATAATAATAGTAATGTTTTCTTGTGGGAACCCAGATCCTAATCTTGATAAAACAGGAAAAGATGAATTAAAAACTTTTGAAATAGATAGAAAAATTAAGAAAAGTGATAAAAGTTTTCAAGATGTAATATATGTTCCTGTTTATTCAGATATTTATGTTGATGAACAAAATCATAAAACTTTATTATCTGCAACTTTAAGTATAAGAAACACTAGCTATACAGATTCTATTTTTATATCTAAAATTGATTATTTTAATACCCAAGGGACTTTAGTAAGAAACTATTTAGAAAAAAATATTAGCATTCCTCCTATGGCTACTATAAATTATGTAATTGAAAAAGATGACGATACAGGTGGAAGTGGTGCTAATTTCATAGTAGAACTAAGCTCTAAAAATGATAAAGTAAAGCCTCTAATTCAAGCTGTCATGATTGGACAAAATGGAAATAAAGCTTTTTCTTTTACAACAAACGGTCATTCAGTGATAAATAAAAAAACTCTGCAATAAGATTATTGCAGAGTTTTTTTATTTATTGAATTTCCTCTAGTTTTTTTATTAAAATAGTATCGTTTAGAATTATATTTCTTTGATTCTTTAATATATCAGAAGTTGATTTAGGGAAATGCTCTTTTGAGTTTATAACTTCATTATATTCACTTATAGACGCTTTTTCTCCTCTAATGGCTTCTTCCAACATTGATTCATCTGCATTAGAGGAGAAAAAAGCTTTTGTATCCATCCAAGCCCTGTGTATTAGCGCTTTGTTACTCCCATCATTTTCTGGTAAAACCCCTAAACTCTCAATTTCCAATTTTAACTCATTTCCAAACCTCTTTCTTTCTTCTGCTTTTCTTTCAAATAAAGTCGTTAAAACATTACTCTTAGCATTTTCTGCTGCTGTTTTATATCCTTTTTCTGCATCGTAATTTTTTTCTAATAATCCGTTTAATTGACTTGCTACTTCTTCTGTGTAATTGTACATATTATATTATTTTATATTGTAAGTATCTTCTTTTAAGATGTCTACTTTTTAACATCTTCTGTAACCATTATAAACAGCCTTCTTATGATTGCTTTTGGTTTACAAATAAGCCTAATAATAATATTGCTAAACCTATACCTAATGTGATATATGCATTACTATTATTTTGAGTTTCAAATTCAACGATACCAATATCTACTGATGACTCAGGCTTTATAAGTTCATAACCTCCGAATGTAAGGAAAGCTATACCTGTTATTATTAATATTATTTTTATTACTCTATTCATTCTTTTAAATTTTAAATTAATTACTACAGCATTAAAACTGATATCTAAGACCTAATGCAATATCTAAATCTACATCATCGTTGTAATTATCATTAAAACCTAGTTCTGGTCTTATATCTAACGAAATTAGTAATGGTATATTAAAATTATATTCAATACCTAAATCTGCGGCTATTAAAGCAAAAACACCATCATTATTAGGTGTATTAAAAGACCCTAATCCACCTCCAGCTCCTACATACCAATTAAAATTTTTATCTATTGGCCGAACCCATTGATATAAACCGACTAATTTAAAAGCATCAATGTTTTTAGAGTTTCTAAACCCTAAATCAAATTCTAATCTATTATTATCTACTAAATAATATTGGTAAGAAATTTCTGCTCCAAATCCATCATTATCACCAAGTCTAAAACCTATTGCATTCTTAGAAATATCTTGTGCCATTAAAGAAGTTGTTACCGATAAGAGAGTCCCTAATAATATTATTTTTATATGCTTCATATTTATTGTTCTATTTAATTAATTGTTGTTATTATTATTGTACAATACAAAATTAAGGAGAAGACCAATAGCAACTTAACTCATATAAAATTGATGTTAGCTCATATACTTTTGGGTGAAAAAAAAATTAACTAACTTTACACCTATAATGAAAACAATAAATGTAACGGCAAAAAGTACTGAAGGTACTGTTAAGCAAATTCAAGAAGTAATTGGAGGTACAATAATTGAAAGATGGGGAGAATATGTTTTAGAAGTAGATAATGAAAATGCCAAAGGAAAAATTACATTCATAACATTTGAATGGGGAGCAAGTGTGCTTGAATATGACATTACTTTTTTAGAGAATATTTCTTTAATTATGGACACATCTGAGTACAATCCTATACATTTCACATATACTTCTGAAGGACATTGTTTTCATAGATTTGAAAAAGAAAATAAAAAGAGAAAGCTAGAACAATTTCAATCAGTTATTATTACAAGTAAAGATGGTGGTTATAATTATGGTTACTTCGAAAAAGATGTTAAAATACATATTCATTTAATTCAAGTGAGTAGGGTTTTATTTTTAAAGAAACGATTAAATGATGGTGCAATTTTAAACCAAAAATTATATAATGTATTTCACGATCAACAACATGAAAACGTGTTTTCGTATTTTGGTACTTACAATTTAAAATTAGCCAACCTTATTAAACAATTTGATAAGGTAAAGCAAAAAGGAATGATTAAAATGTTAATCAAAGAAGGTATTATTTATCAAATTTTATCTGAACATATTTTACAGCACAATAAAGATATTAAATTAAACAAAAAACCCAATTCTTCTCTATCTAAAACAGAGCTTAATATTGTTAGAAAAACTGCTACAAGAATACTTAAAAATGTTTCTTTAGATTATTCTGTTGAAGATTTAGCTTTAGAAAATGGATTAACACAAGCCAAACTTCAAGAAGGTTTTAAATTGTTATACACAAGAACTGTTACAGAATATATAAGACATGTGCGATTAGAGAAGGCTAGAGATTTAATGAACTCTACAGAATTAAACATTTCGCAAATAGTTTATTCTATAGGTTTTAGTAGTAGAAGTTATTTTTCTAAAATATTTAAGAAAAAATACAACATTAGCCCTAGTGAGTTTATAAAAAACAAACAAAATGCTGATATTAAAGTAGCCTAAAAAAAGTATTATAATAAAGGGCTAAATATTCTTGCAAAACCTTCTAATAATTTTTGTTTTAAAGATCGTTTTTTAAATGAATCATAATCCAAAATTAAACAATTAACTCTGTTTTTCTTAAAATTATTACTAAGCTCTTTTGCTATTTCATTATCATAAATTAAGGTATTCATTTCGTAATTATGCTCAAAACTTCTATAATCAAAATTACCCGAACCTACAGAAGCAATTTCATCATCAACTATAATTAATTTACTATGTAAAAAGCCTTCTTGTAAAACACCTATTGTAACACCTGCACTTAATAAATCTTCAAAATTAGCATACATACTATACTTAGCGATAATATTATCGGTTTTTTTAGGTATAATCAACTGAACATCAACCCCTCTTAATACTGCCATTTTAAGAGCTTCTAATAACATTTTGTTTGGTATAAAATACGGATTTTCAATACAAATACTCTTTTCAGCACAATCAATCATTGCTGTATATTGATAAAGAATAGATACATATTTTAAATCTGGCCCACCAACAACAACCTGAGCTAAAGACTCACCTACTTTATTTTTTTTTGGTAAATATTTGTTTTCATTTAATAACTCTTTATTACTAGCAAAATAAAAATCTTTAATAAAAACTCTATGAAGATGATCTACTAATGGTCCTTTAACTTTAAGATGTATATCTTCCCAGACACCAAGATCAGGGCTGTCTTCTATATATTTATCTGAAATATTTACACCTCCTGTAAAACAAGTAATTCCATCTATAATTATTATCTTTCTATGATTTCTATAGTTAATTGTTGTTAATAAACTTTTCATATTTAAAGGTAAAATAGAAAAAACATCAACGCCTATTTTCTTTAATTTTTCAATAGTTCTTTTTTTCAAATTATTACTCCCAAGTGCATCGTAAAGTAACCTTACCTCTACACCTTCATTAATTTTTAGTGCAAACAAATTAATTAACTTATTCAGTAATACACCTTCTTCTATAAGATAATATTGAATATGTATAAACTTTTCTGCAATTTCAAGGGTTTTAAAAATCTCTTCAAAAGTATCTTTTCCATTTTTAAGGAGATTAATTCTGTTACCTTCAACAGCAGGAAACCCAGAACTTTTACTCATTAAAACTTCTAGTTTTTTAATCTTTTCTGAATCAACGTTATTTGAAAAATTATCATTCTTTTCTCTTTTGTGTTTAAAATCATATAAACTTCTTTTTGTAGAAAAGTTTAATTGAAAAAACTTAAATTTTCTCCTATTTATTCCTAAAACAACATAAAAGAGCACTCCTAAGATGGGAATTGTTATTATAATTAATACCCAACTCAAAGATCTTATAGGACTATTACCATATAATAGAACGCTAAAAATAGTTCCTAAAATAATTATTACATAAATTACAAAAAGTGTTATTATCATTAAGATATAATTTCTTGAATTTTAAATTTAGCTGTATATGGTTTAGATATAATATGATTTATTTCATCTAGTTTTGCGTCTCTATTAAGCCAAATATTCTTGAAGATTTCAGGAATTTGCAATGGCATAAATTCATATAAACTATTTTCAGAATTTAACATTCCTTTTGTTTTTGTATTAACCACAGTACATGTTATAAATCCATCTTTTAAAACATTATAAATTCCGGCTATATAAAATGGAGTTACATCTTCTTTTTCTACTAAATAATTTATAATGTTATTATCATTTAAATAATGTGTATAAAAGCCTGTTACTATAATTAAACAACGTCTTTTTTCTAATGCTTCTTTAAATAAAACATTTTTGCAAATTTCCTTTTTATTTACATGTAACGTATTTCTTAATCGCTGAAACTTACGCCAATCTCCGTCGAAATTTTGAGGTAATATTCCCCAAATTCCTTCCGATATTAAATTAGATTCTTCTATTGTAATGACTGAAAGAGACTGCTCTTTATTTCCATCTATTTTTAGTTTAGGTTTATATAAAGATGGATACTTAAAACTTAACCCAAATTTTTCTCTCAAGAGAGAGATATTTGCTCTATTAGATAAACTATAATTCATATAAATATTTTCTTAAATAAGAACTCCAAAAACTACTACTACTATAAACCCTATTGCTAACGTAGTAACTACAATATGTAAAACGGAACAATCAGCTTCTGTATTTTGAAAAGCATAGTTTCTGTTCTTATTTTTGGTCTTTTTTTTAATGATTAAAAATTTTTCTTCATTTTTCTTCATAATAGTTTGATTTTTAAAAGTTAGCACAAATCAAAATTATAGTAATTTTTAAAGGTGTATTGATTCATTTGAAATGGATATTAACTCATTTCATAAAAACACAAAATTTTGTATTTGAGTTAACATCCATTTCAAATGAGCAAATATGTAAGAAGTGCTTCCTGTAATTTTGTACCATCAATTAGTATTAACTTTTAAACTAAACAATATGTTACGATGGTCAATTACATTTATAATAATAGCAATAATAGCAGGAGTTTTAGGTTTTACAGGTATTGCAGGAGCTGCAACTGGTATTGCTAAAATTCTATTTTTAATTTTTATAATCCTTTTTCTCTTTTCTCTTTTAAGAGGTAGGGTAAAAAAAATATAACACACTCTTTCTCTAGCTAAGTACCATTTTATTGATCATTTTCTTTATGTAAATGAGCTAACATTAAAACGAAATGAACAAAAGAAGCTTTTAAAATCAATCTAATTTTGTACCAAGCAAAACAAATAAAATTATTAATCATTAAAAACTTTATACAATGAAAAATCTAATAATAGGTATACTAATATTAACAGGAACAAATTTTTACGCTCAATCAGACAAAATGATTACTTCTAAAGTAAAGAAGGAAATAAAAGTAAACAATAAAGGGGAGCTTTATACTACAAAGGTTAAAGTAGAAACTAAAAAAGTGAAATACACTAAAATGAACCCTAATCAAAAGCATCAACTAAACCAAGCTAGAATAAAATCACCTGTAACTGTTACAAAAACAATCATGATTGACAATGATAACGACCCTTTTTATGATGATTCAATAAAAATAAAATACTATAAATATAAAGGGAAAAAATATAATTTCTCAGCCAATGAAGATGGACTTTTAATTAGTAAAAACGATGAATCAAACAAAGCTATTAAGTCTAAAAAAAATAATTATTACATAATTCACGGTACCGAATTAAATGGCGTTGGATATTTTAATGAAGAAAATGACTTTGTAGTTGAATATTACGATCAAGTTATAGGAGACACTGAATTAGCCATTTTTGAAGATTTAAAAATGTAATACAAACAACACCAAATAATTATTAACAGCACAAACAATTAAAACATATGGATATTAATAAAATAATAGAAATTTTAGAAGAGTTAGGAAAAGCTGCAAGTTATGCAATAAACCACTAATCCTAATACTTTTACACAAAGTAAGTAATAATTCACTTTTTACTTGAATCATACAATTATAAACTTTTAAATACAAAAACATGAATTACTTAAATATAAACTCAGAAGAAACATTACCAATAGCAAAAGAATTAAATCAATTATTAGCTGATTACCATATATATTATCAAAAGCTAAGAAATTTTCACTGGAATGTAACTGGGAAAAACTTTTTTGAACTCCACAATAAATTTGAAGAATTATATGGGGATGCAAGAGTGAAAATTGACGAAATAGCAGAAAGAATTTTAACACTAAAATATCATCCAGTTAGTAAGTATAGTATATACCTAAAAGTTTCTAATATAAATGAAGAGTCTCCATTACAATCAGATAGCGATATGGTTTCATCAATATTAGAGGATCATAAAATTATCTTACAACAAATGTCTAAAATTATTAATGTAGCTGAACTTGCAAAAGATGAAGGTACTATTGATATGATTGGTGGATTTATTGCTGAACTTGAGAAGAAAAGTTGGATGCTAAACGCATGGTCTAAAAAAACAACAGAAAAATTAGAATCTGTTTTTGTTGCATAATTTTTAGTTAAACAAAACAACTTCTTAAATTAATTAAAAGATAATATATCATGAATAAGAATAGCACATTACAGCAAATTAAAAATTCTCTCGAAACATATTGGAATAACCTTGTCGATCAAACTCCAAAGGTTATTCTGGCTATTCTAATCATGATAATAGGTTTTTTAATCTCTAATTTAATTACAAATTTTTTCAGAAAAACGGTGTCATCTAAAACAAATGATCCTTTAATGACTAATTTTTTAAGTAAAACTGTAAAATATGGTTTCATTATTCTTATTGCTATTTTCTCATTAAAAATTGCTGGTTTAGGTTACATAGCTACTGGTATTTTAACAGCAGCAAGTGCATCAGCAATTATTATTGGTTTTGCTTTTAAAGATATTGGTGAAAATTTTATCTCTGGTGTTATATTATCTTTTAACAGGCCTTTTAATATAAATGATACAGTATTGATTGGCGATATTTTTGGAAAAGTAAAAAGTATGGAATTTCGTCATTCAAAATTAAAAACCTTTGATGGTAGAGATGTATACATACCTAATAGTGATATCATTAAAAAACCTGTATATAATTACACCGAAGATGGCTTTTATCGTTTAGATTTTAAGGTTGGAATAGATTATAACGATGATATAGAATTAGCTAAAAAAGTTATTAATGATGCCGTAATTAAAACATCTGGGGTTATAAATACAAAAGAGCATCAATCTTTTGTTACTGTAGATTCTTTAGGAGTCAGTACTATAGATCTTAGAGTCTTTTTTTGGACAAAAACACTCGAATATAAACGTGGTGCTACTGACATAAAAAGTGATGTGATTAAGAATGTAAAAGAAAGAATTATTAAAAATGGTATAAACATGCCTGCTAATATTACTGAAATAAAAATGTATAACTCGCAAAAAGATATTCCTGTAACCTTATAAACAATTAATATATTTTCTAACTAAAATAAAATCCTGAAGATCTGATGATTTTCAAGGTTTTTGAGTTGTAGAGTAGATTCAAAACAACAGTATCTTTCTTTATGCTTAAAAGAATTTAATAAACTCTTTTAACTTATTATTCATTAGAATTTCCTTGTAACAATTTATTTTTTAATTCACTACTTATTGATATGTACTCAATAAACTCATTATTATCAAATTCAGTTTCATTTTTATCATTCACTTTTGCTTGCTTATTTTCTATTGTTAGAAAATTTTTCCCCTTTTTAGAAAAATAAAGAGTGAATACACTATGACTTTCAGTTTTTATATCTGAAATAGGTTGTAATTCATCGAAGCTATTTTGATTAGAACTTTCAAGATTCGCTTTCATTTCTTCTGGTTTTTCAATAAAATTAAAAGCTGGCAACTCTTTTTCTTCAAACCATTTATTATCAATTTCACAGAAAGGAGATTTAGAAGTAATGTATGTTACAAACATTGAAATTACTAGAACAATTAAAAATTCAATACCCCAAATAACTGTTAAAAATGTACCACTTACAGTAGCTCCTCTAAGCCCCCAAGTTCCTATTCCATTAATTTCAGAAATTAATTCAAAAAGAACACCTGGGTTAAAAGCAAGTTCTAGAACTTGAAAAAACTTAATATTACTTGTAGTTATACCTAATCTAGAATTACCATAACTTTCTCCAGCATTAATAACTAAATCAACCCATATCACCCATGAAAAATATAAAGCAACTACAGACCCTAATACACCAAAAACTAAAGCCAATGTAGAATTTCTTACTTTTCCTTTTTTTATTGTGAGTAAACTAATTGCAGTTGCAACTAGAAAACCAAATCCAATTGTTATAAAAAAATTGATATAAATAAAAGGAATATACCAAACAAGGTAAGTATATATTAATGCTAAAATTGGAAGAACAATAGCAGAAGTTAAAATAAAATACATAAAAGACGAAAGAGAAAACTTTCCTGATGCTTGATAATACTTTGACATTTTTGATTGATTTTAATGATTAGTTTAAATAGACTAGATCTCGCAAATCTAATGAAAAATCACTTTTAAATATTATATTTATGATATTCAGATTAATACAACTGTTAGCTTAGATCTATGACTTGGTTTTTTATAAAAGTAAAAACCTTGTAAATCAAAAGACTTACAAGGTTTTAGAGGTGTCGAGCGGATT